>DATKCV010000145.1:0-87689 GCA_035513015.1 Gemmatimonadaceae bacterium | reverse complement strand
CCGTAAAGCCATGATCGAGAAGTCGCGGCGGAAGCCGAAGTTCGGCGTTCGCCAGCACAACCGCTGCCAGCGCTGCGGCCGGGCGCGCGCGTTCCTGCGCAAGTTCGGCGTCTGCCGCATCTGCTTCCGGGAGCTGTCGCTCCAGGGGATGGTGCCGGGCGTGCGAAAGGCGAGCTGGTGAAAAGAATCAGACGAATGAGACCAATTGGACGAATTGGACCAATTAGACGAATTAGACGAATTAGACGCATTGGACGAATTGGACGAATTCGTCCGGCCGGTCCTTCGTCCAATTGGTCCAATTCGTCCAATTCGTTCAATTCGCCCCCGTTAGGAGACAAGGTGCAGACATGAGCATGACCGATCCCATCGCCGACATGCTGACGCGGATCCGCAATGCGTGCGGGTCGAAGCACCGACGCGTCGACATGCCGGCGTCGAAGATGAAGATCGAGATCGCGCGCCTCCTGAAGGAGAGCAACTTCATTCAGGATTTTCGCACGCTCGACGGCGAGAACGGACGCCCGATACTGCGAATCGTGCTGCGCTACGCGCAGGGCGGGCAGCCGGTGATCCGCCAGCTCAGGCGCGTATCGACGCCCGGGCTCAGGAAGTACGTCGGGGTGCAGTCGATCCCGCGCGTGCGCAACGGGCTCGGCGTCGCGATCCTCAGCACGTCGCGGGGGCTGATGACCGACCGGCAGGCGCGGCAGGCGCGCACCGGCGGCGAGCTCCTCGCGGTGGTCTGGTAGGAGGATACATGTCGCGAATCGGAAGGGCGCCGATCCCGGTGCCGAACGGCGTCACGGTCACCATCGACGGCTCGCGCGTCCGGGTCAAGGGCCCGAACGGCGAACTGGAGCGCACGTTCCACGCGGAGATGCTGATCGCGCAGGAGAACGGCCAACTTCTCGTCCAGCGCCCCTCCGATGAGGAGCGGCACAAAGCGCTGCATGGGCTCAGCCGCTCGCTCCTCGCCAACATGGTCGAAGGGGTGACCGCGGGGTTCAAGAAACAGCTGGAGATCGTCGGCGTAGGGTACAAGGCGGAGACGCGTCCATACGGGCTGCAGCTGGCGCTCGGCTTCTCGCACCCGGTACAGTACAAGGCGCCGAAGGGAATCAAGCTGTCGGCGCCGCAGCCGACGCAGATCGTCATCGCCGGCGCGGACAAGGAGATCGTCGGGCAGGTCGCTGCGGAGCTGCGCAGCCTGCGGCCGCCCGAGCCGTACAAGGGGAAGGGCATCAAGTACTCGGGCGAGCAGATCCGGCGCAAGGCCGGCAAGGCGGGAGGCAAGTAATGGCCAAGATGGCGAAGCCACGGACGCGCGGCGAGCGCCGCGCGCGGCGGCACCTGCGGGTCCGGAAGAAGGTGGAGGGCACCCCGGAGCGCCCGCGGCTGGTGGTGTTCCGCTCGCTGAAGCACATATACGCGCAGCTCGTCGACGACGCGGCGGCGCGGACCCTGGCGACGGTGTCGGACCTCTCGGTCGCCGAGGGGAAGAAGACGGAGAAGTCGGTCGAGGTCGGTCGCCGGATCGCGGCCCGCGCCAAGGAGGCGGGGATCACGCGCGTCGTGTTCGATCGTGCCGGGTACAAGTACCATGGCCGCGTGAAGGCGGTCGCGGACGGAGCCCGCGAGGGCGGACTGGAGTTCTGACATGAGTGAGCAGCAGAATACACAGGGCGGTCCGGTCTCCCACGGGGGCAGCGCCGGAAGCGGCGGGGCCTCATACGGTGGCGGCGCGGGCGGCGGTGGCGGCGGGGGTGGCGGTGGGGGTCGCGGCGGTCGCGGTGGCGGCGCCGGAGGTGGAGGCCGTGGCAGGGGCGGCGGTGGCGGCCGTGGCGGCGCTGGCCGCGGACGGGGCACGCCCGGTGCTGGCCGTGGCGGACCAGGAGGTGGGCGGGGCGGCGAGGGTCGCGATGGTGGCCGTGGCGGCGATGGCCGTGGCGGCCCGCGCGGTGGCGACGGCGGGCGTGAGGGCAGCGAGCTCGTCGAAAACGTGATCGCCATCAACCGTGTCGCCAAGGTCGTGAAGGGCGGCAGGCGCTTCTCCTTCAACGCACTGGTCGCCGTCGGCGACGGCCAGGGAAGGGTGGGATTCGCGACCGGCAAGGCGAATGAGGTCTCCGAGGCAGTCCGGAAGGCGGTGGACGGCGCGCGGAAGGCCATGCAGTCGGTACCGATGACGGGCGGCACGATCCCCCATGAGGTGGTCGGGAAGCACGGGGCCGGCAAGGTACTGATGAAGCCCGCGGCGCCGGGTGCGGGCGTGATTGCCGGCGGCGCGGTGCGCGCCGTGCTGGAATGCGCGGGGATCACCGACATCCTCACCAAGAGCCTCGGATCGACGAACCCGCACAACATGGTGCTGGCGGCGATCGACGGGCTTCAGCAGCTGACGACCGTCGAGCAGATCGCGCGCGAGCGCGGCGTGGACCCGGCCAGCATCGGCTACCGGTCGCGCGAGAAGTCGAGGGAGGCCGCCAATGCCTAGGACGTTCGTCTGGCACCGCGGGAAGGGACCGAAGCGGACCGAGAAGCTCCCGCCGGCGACCGGCGCGAAGCTGCGGGTCGAACAGGTTCGGAGCGGAATCGGTCACCCGGAGACGATGAACCGCACGTTGCGGGCGATCGGTCTCCGTCATCATCAGGCAGTCGTCATCAAGGACGACACGCCCTCGCTGCGTGGGCAGCTCAAGCAGGTGCGGCACCTGGTAAGGGTGACGCCGGTGGAGGAGTGAGGCCGTGGAGAACAACGACAAGATCGGACTGCACAACCTGACACCGGCGCCGGGATCGCACAGGGACCGGAAGCGTCTCGGTCGCGGCCCGGGCTCGGGGAAGGGCAAGACCTCGGGCAAGGGGCACAAGGGGATCAAGGCGCGCGCGGGGCACCACGGCCCGGGAGGCGGGAAGCCGCACTTCGAGGGCGGTCAGATGCCGCTCACGCGTCGCATTCCGAAGCGCGGGTTCACCAACCCGTTCAAGGTGCGGTCGCAGATCGTGCGGCTGGACCAGCTCGCCCGGGTCGCCGAGGGCACCGAGATCACGCAGGAATCCCTGGCGGGGGCGGGGCTGGTGGACCCGCGGAAGGGTCCGGCGAAGCTGCTCGGTGACGGCGAATTGAGAAGGGCGGTCACGGTGCGCGGCGTGAAGGTGAGCGAGAGCGCGCGCGATAAGATTGTCGCGGCCGGAGGCCGCGTCGAGGAGTAACATGGCCCAGGCAAATCCGGCGCAGGCCGTCTCGAACATCCTGCGCACGCCAGAGCTCAAGGCGCGGATCGGCTTCACGCTGCTCTGCCTTCTGATCTACCGTATTGGTGCGCACGTGACGGCGCCGGGGATCGACGTCCAGGCCATCACCGCGTTCTTCAGCGACCAGGGCGGCCTGCTCGGCATCTACAACACGTTCGTCGGCGGAGCGCTTTCCCGGGCGGCGGTCTTCTCGCTCGGGATCATGCCGTACATCTCCGCCAGCATCTTCATGCAGATCGCCGGCGCGGTGGTGCCGAAGATCGAGAAGATGAACAAGGATGAGGAGGGCCGTAAGAAGGTGACGCAGTGGACGCGTTACCTGACGGTACTCCTGGCCGCGGTGCAGGCGTACGGATTCGCGATGTTCATGTCGGGAATGGAAGGCGCGGTGGCGGTGCCCGGTTTCGGGTTCACCGCGACGATGGTGCTGGTGCTGACCGTCGGCGCGCTGTTCGTGATGTGGCTCGGCGAGCAGATCACCGAGCGCGGACTGGGGAACGGCGCGAGCCTTCTGATCACGTTCTCGATCCTCGAGGGCTTCTGGCCGGCGATCGGCCAGACGTTCGGTTTCCTTTCGACGGGTGCCCTCGGCGCGTTCAACCTGTTCGTGCTGGTGCTCATACTGATCGCCGTGGTCGCCGCGGCCGTGGCGGTGACGATGGCGGCGCGCCGGATCCTGATCCAGATCCCGCAGCGGACCATGCAGCGGGGGCGGATGCGGGAGGCGGCGCGGAACTTCATCCCGCTGCGGCTGATCGCCGCCGGCGTGATGCCGATCATTTTCGCCCAGTCGGTGATCGTCGTACCGGGGGCGATCGCGCAGTTCAGCAACAGCGCGCGGGCGCGGGACATCGCCGACATGTTCCAGCCGGGGACGCCGATGTACTTCCTCGTCTCGGCGGTCCTGATCATGTTCTTCACCTACTTCTACACGGCGATCATCTTCAACCCGGTCGACCTGTCGGAGAACCTGAAGAAGCAGGGCGGGTTCATCCCTGGCGTGAAGCCGGGGGCCAGGACGGCCGAATACATCGAGAGCGTGATGGACCGGATCACCCTGCCTGGGGCGATGTTCCTCACGGCGATCGCGCTGTTCCCAATGTGGCTGACCGACCTGTTGAACGTCCCGTTCCAGTTCGGTGGGACGTCGCTGCTGATCGTGGTGGGCGTTGCACTGGACACGATCGCGCAGATGAACCAGCATCTGCTCCTGCGGAAGTACGATGGCTTCATGAAGAAGGGGCGCGTCAAGTTCCGCGGCAGGCAGACGACCGGATTCTGAGCCGGCGGGTGGTGGCGGCGTGGTCCGCCGCCGCCCCACGGCTCTCACAGCACGAGACGCATGGACATCGTTCTGCTCGGGCCCCCCGGCGCCGGCAAGGGAACCCAGGGGGACCTTCTCGCCCGGCGGCTGGCTGTACCGAAGATCGCCACCGGCGACGTGCTTCGCGCGGCGGTGCGGGAAGGCACGCCCCTCGGACGTGAAGCGAAGGCGGCGATGGACCGCGGCGATCTCGTCCCGGACTCGGTGATCCTCGGCATCATGAAGGAGACGCTCGCCTCGAAGGAGGCGCGCGCCGGGTCGATCCTCGACGGCGTCGTGCGCACCGTGCCGCAGGCGGAAGGGCTGGAGCGGGTGTTGCGCGAGCTCGGGCGGCGGGTGGATGCGGTGGTGCTGTTCGAGGCCGACGAGGATGAGCTGGTTCATCGTCTCAGCTCGCGGACGACCTGCGAGGCTTGCCAGACGCCGTACAAGGACCGGGAGCCGGGAACCGCGTGCGATGAGTGCGGCGGAAAGCTGGTGCGGCGCCGCGACGACGAGCCCGAGGCGGTGCGCAACAGGCTGGGCGTCTACCGCCGGCAGACGGAGCCGGTGATCGAATGGTACCGGTCGAACGGCGTCAACGTGGTTCCCGTCAACGCCGTCGGCACGGTGCACGAGGTGACGAAGCGCGTGCTGGACGCGCTCGGGCAGTGATCCAGCTCAAGTCGGAGCGCGAGCTCGAGGTCATGGCGCAAGGCGGGCGCATCCTCGCCGCGACTCACGAGCTCCTCCGGCAGGCGGTTCGGACGGGTGTGTCGACCGGCGAGCTCGACGCCCTGGCGGAGTCCTTCATCCGGAGCCACCCCGGCGCGAAGCCGAGCTTCAAGGGGCTCTACGGCTTTCCGGGAAGCATCTGCGCGTCAATCAACGAGGAGGTCGTGCACGGCATCCCTTCGCGCAAGCGGGTGCTCGCCGAAGGCGACATCGTCGCGCTCGACATCGGCGTGTACTACCAGGGCTACCACACCGACGCGGCGCGCACGGTGGCCGTCGGCGAGGTGTCGGCCGAGTCGCAGCGGCTCCTCGACGTGACGCAGCGGGCGCTCGATGCCGGGGTGGCGGCCTCTCTGGCGGGCAATCATCTCGGCGACATCGGCGCGGCGGTTCAGCGGGTGGTCGAGGGCGCGGGCTTCAGCGTGGTGCGGGACCTGGTGGGCCACGGGATCGGTGTCGAGTTCCACGAGGAGCCGCAGGTTCCGAATTTCGGCAAGCCCCGTCGCGGTACGAAGCTGATGCCGGGGCTGACGATCGCGATCGAACCGATGGTCAACGTGGGCACGCCGTCGACCAGGACGCTCTCCGACCGGTGGACGGTGGTGACGGCAGACGGCCGGCGATCGGCCCACTTCGAGCACACGATCGCGATCACGACGAACGGGCCGCGGGTTCTGACCAGCGTGAACTGAACCGAGGGCCATTGCCGGTTCGTGGGTTGCAATACCCTTGCTCCGTCGGCGCTCGTGTGTCTCTGCATCTCGATGGAAAATGCGGGCCGTTCTGAAGCTCGGCGATTCTATCAGCCGGTTGCTCTCTCGGCTTGCTTCCTGGCCGCGCTCGCGCGCTCGACGAGCGCGTCTGCCTGGCGAAGCAGCTCGCTGTTTCGCGTGCCGAGCTCGCTGACGTTGACGCGCACGTTCACAACCGAGGCGCGGCAGGCGGCTTCGGCGAGGAGTGCGCCCACGACGGCGTCGGTTGCGGCGGTGCGGTGGCCGGAAGTCGCGAGCTCGGCGGCCAGCTCGGCGGCGTCGGCACACAGGCGGGCTGTGTCGAGCGGAATCTCGGCCGCATGCAGTAGCGCCGCCTCGAGATCGGCGCGTCGCTGGGGGTCGGCAGGATCGGCGCGGTTCGCTCGCCGTGCCGTCACCACCGCGGTGTAGGCAGCCTCGTCGCGGCGGGCGAGCGCGAGGAAGGTATCGGCTAGCCGCGCCGCTCGGGCGGCGAGCTCGCGCATCCGGGGGGCGTCGGCGGCGCGGCTCTTCGTACGGGCCGTCGTGGCGGCGACCATCCGCGCGAGCGCAGCTGCCAGGGCGCCGGCGTGGGCGGCGGCGCTGCCGCCGCCCGGTGCGGGCGTCGCGTCGCCGAGGGCGCTCAGGTATCCAGCGACGGTCGATCCTCCCGGCATCGCTTCGCGGAGGCGGTGCTCGAGCAAACGATCGGGCGAGAAGGCGGCGAGCCCGATGGCCGCTGCTCCGACAGCTAAGATCTCGCGCTCGGGGACGAGCCCCACGATCTCGCTCCCGGTGAGCTCCATGCCGTGCGCCGCCGCCGCGAGCCGCACCGTGTCGTAGACCGTGGCGATCGAGGTATGGTCGAGGTCGACCAGGTTCATCGAGAGTTGTGCCTGGCCGGCCACGGGAAGGGCGAGTGCCTTGACGCCGGGGAGTCCGCCGGAGGATTCTCGCACCGTCCGGGCGATCAGGCGGGCGATCTCCAGGTTGGACTCGGGCCCGAGATGGATGTTGTAGGCGACGAGGATCGGACGCGCGCCGATGGCGACGGCGCCGAAGCTCGGGTGGACTCGCGGTGGGCCGAAATCGGGGGCGCGCGCGGGATCAGTCGCGATCGCGTCGCGCAGCGCCTCGAATCCGCCGCGGCGGATGTCGGCAAGATCGATCCGTGATGGGCGTGTGGCGGCCCGCTCGTAGAGGTAGACCGGGATCTCGAGCTCGCCGCCGACGCGTTCGCCGAGGGCGCGGGCGAGCGCGACACAGTCGTCCATGGTGACGCCGCGAAGCGGAACGAAGGGCACGACGTCGGCTGCGCCGATGCGCGGATGGACGCCGGTGTGCCGCCGCAGATCTATGTGCTCGCGCGCGGCGGCGATTCCGGCGAAGGCGCCGCCGACGACGGCATCCGGCGGCCCGACGAAGGTGATGACCGATCGGTTGTGGGAGGCGTCGGCGGACACATCGAGGACGGTGACGCCGGCCACGCGAGCGATCGCATCACGGATCGCCTCGATGACGTTCGGGCGGCGCCCCTCGGAGAAGTTGGGGACGCATTCCACGAGTGTCATCGCGGCGCCGCGGTGGGATCGGTCGCCGTTCCCCCGTCCCCGGCATCGGAATGGTCGCCGACGGTTCGAAGCAGCCATGCGTGCATCGCCGGATTTCCGGCGACGACCGCGCCGTGCCCTACCGGGGCCTCGGCGCCGCGGAGGTCGGTGGCGAGACCGCCGGCTTCGCGCACGAGCAGGATTCCGGCGGCGACGTCCCACGGGGCGAGGTGGAGCTCCCAGAACGCGTCGAAGCGGCCGCAGGCGACGTCGGCCAGATCGAGCGCCGCGGCACCGGCACGGCGAATCCCGGCGGTTCCACGGATGACCGCGGCGAATTGCCGCTGGTACCGGTCGAGAAGGTCGAGGTGCTTGAACGGGAATCCGGTACCGACGAGCGCGCGGGTGGGATCGGCGATGGCGGAGACGGCGATCGGCGTCCCACTGCGGCGGGCTCCCCCGCCGGCCGTGGCGGTGAACAGCTCGCCGGATGGGACGTTGAGGACCACGCCGGCGGCAAGAACGCCATCGGCGAGCGCGGCGATGGAGACCGCATACCAGGGGTAGCCGTGCAGGAAGTTGGTCGTGCCGTCGAGCGGATCGACGACGAACGCCAATGCGGCGTCGCTCGCCTGAGCGGGCGAAAGTTCCTCACCGAGCAGTGCGGCCCCGGGATGGCGGAGGAGGACGATGTCCCGGATCGCTTCCTCGGCGGCGATGTCGACGTCGCTCACGAAGTCGGCCTGGCTCTTCACGCGCCAGTCGAGTCGCGAGATGTCGGCGGCGCGGCCGCGGATGAGCTCCGAGGCGGCAACGGCGGCCGTGACCGCGGTGGCGAGCAGCTCGCGGTGAGCCTTGATCGCCGCTGTCACGCCAATCGCCGCGCGACCAGATGCATCGCTTGCCTCGCCTCCGTGGTGCCGGTAAGATTGCGCAATGTCACGGATTTTCAGTGGTATTCAGCCGTCCGGGGAGCTCCACATCGGGAACTATCTCGGCGCGGTGAAGAACTGGGTTCAACTCCAGCACCAGCACGAGTCGTTCTTCTGCATTGTCGACTACCACGCGATCACGGTGCCCTACTCGCCCGCCGCGCTGCGGGAGCGCCGGCGGGACATGGCGCTGTCGCTTCTGGCCGCCGGCATCGACCCGTCGGTCGCGACTTTGTTCGTGCAGTCGCGCGTGCCGGAACATACCGAGCTGGCGTGGATCTTCAACACGGTGACACCGCTGGGGGAGTTGGAGCGTCAGACGCAGTTCAAGGAGAAGGCTCAGCGCCAGGAAAGCGTGACCGCGGGCCTGCTCAACTATCCCGTGCTCCAGGCCGCGGACATCCTGCTTTATCGCGCCGACAGCGTGCCGGTGGGCGAGGATCAGGTCCAGCATCTGGAGCTGTCGCGCGTCATCTCCCGCCGGTGGAACGCACAATACGCACCCGATGCGGCGCCCTACTTTCCCGAGCCGCAGCCGCTGCTGACCCCGATGCGCCGGATAATGGGCCTCGATGGTCAGGCCAAGATGTCCAAGTCGCTGAACAACACCATCGGCCTGCTCGAGGAGTCGGACGCCATCTGGGCGAAGCTGCGTCCCGCGGTTACGGACCCCAAGCGCGTCAAGCGCACCGATCCGGGGACGCCGGAGGTGTGCAACATCTACCACCTGCACCGCGCGTTCAGCCCGCCGGCGACGGTAGAGCACGTTGCCGGGCAGTGCCGCACCGCAGGATGGGGTTGCATCGATTGCAAGAAGGTGCTGCTCGACTCGATGGACGGCGAGCTGATACCGATTCGTGCGCGCGCCGCGACGCTGCGCGAGCGACCCGGATCGGTCGCCGAAGCGCTGGAGGCGGGCGCGGTGCGTGCAGCGTCGGTCGCCGGCGAGACGATGCGCGAAGTGAGGGAGCGTATGGGTCTTGCGTGAAACAGCGGCATCCCCCACCGATGAGCCGAGCCATGAATCCGGAGCGGAAGCCGCGAGCGGTTGTGACGATGATCTGTCTGTCCTGCGGCAACGAGAAGTTCTTCGATGATGTAGCACCGTCCACGTTGAAGTGTGAGAAGTGCGGCGGAACGGTGTTCCGCGAGTTCGCCACCCCGACCGAGCCCGACGAGGCCATGGTCGCGCAGCTCGAGGAGCAGGCCCGGAGCATCGCCTACGGCGACGCGTCACCGGGTACGCTTCCCGGCGATCTGCGGGACCTCGACAGGCCGTGAGCCTCGCGGGCGGGAGCCCGCCATCAGCCTCCTCGTCCTCGCGCCTGCGGCGCTTTCGCTGGTCCAGGCCGCTCCGTCGGCCGACCTGCCGTTCCTCGAAGGCCTGGCCGCCGAGCTCCGCCTCGACCTGGCCCTGAAGCTCCTGCTCGCCGTCCTCGTTGGTGGGGCGATCGGGCTGGAGCGTGAGATCTCGGGAAAACCCGCCGGACTCCGAACCAACATCCTCATCTGTCTCGGATCGGCCATCCTGATGGACCTGTCCATCTCGATCGGACTGATCGGGATCGCCGAGAGTGGCGGGCGCGTCGGCGACCCGGGACGCATCGCCGCCCAGGTCGTGTCGGGGATTGGTTTTCTCGGCGCAGGCACCATCATGCAGGCGCGCGGCGCGGTGGTCGGGCTGACGACTGCGGCGACGATCTGGGTAGTTGCCGCGCTCGGACTCGTGGTGGGAGCGGGTCACTACCTGGAGGCCCTCGGTTCGGCATTTCTGGTGACGCTCGTCCTGACGGGGTTGGGGCGTGTCGAGCGACGGATCCTCAACGCACGCCGGACGGTAGTGGCGACGCTTCGCGTGCGACCGGGCACGTCGTACGACGACCTGGCCCGGGTATTCTCCGCGGCGGGGATCCAGATCCAGTCGCGACAGACCTTCGACCACGCGGACGACCGCACCTACGAGCTCACGGCTACCGGGCCGGCGAAGCGGTTCGATGACGTGACGGCGGAGCTGATGAGGCGAGAGGATGTTCTGAGCATACAGTTCGACTAGCCGCTGGCGGACGGGCGAACACCGCGGAGACTACGTATCACGGGTTGATCGGACGCGAGCATCTCATGGCCGCAGCATCTGCGCAATGCGGTGCGACGATCCGGTCGATGCGACGTCTACTGGTGTTCGCTCACCGAGTTCATTGCGCCCCCGACGGTTCGTTCGAGGACTCTCGAAGTGGCTGGCCATTCCCGGAAATCCGCGAGGAGCCTCGTCTCATGCCCCGATTGCTGGTCGTCGATCTCGCGTCGTCGTCGCGCAACTGGGCACTGCCGCCGGAAGGTGAACGACGGATCCGGGACTCCGCGCCGGAAGGCTGGGACGTACGGGTCGTCTCGGCGCCGACGGTCTCGGACGGCGACGGCAATGCGCGGCCGAGCGACGAGGCGATGGAAGCGATCGCCAGCGCGGAGGCGTATGTCGGTTTTGGCATCGGGCGGCCACTGTTCGCGGCCGCGCGGTCGCTGAGGTGGATACACTCGGCGGCCGCGGGCGTGGGCAGCGCGCTGTTTCCCGAGCTGGTTCGCAGCGACGTGCTGTTCACGAACTCGGCGGGTGTGCATGCGGTACCGATCGCCGAGCACGTCGCCGGCGGCGTGTTGTACCTCATTCGCGGCTTCGACATCGCCGTGGACCAGCACCGGGCCGGGCGCTGGGACAAGGCACCGTTCGTGAACGGCGGCGTGATTCGGGAGCTGGGGGAGTGCCGCGTGCTGATCGTGGGGGCGGGCGGGCTTGGGGTGGAGATCGCCCGGCGTCTGGCGTGCTTTGGTGCGCAGGTCACCGGTATTCGCCGCCGCCCGGAGCTGGGCGTGCCTTCGGGATTCGAGCGGGTGATCGGCCCCGATCCGGCCGAGTTGGAACGGGCACTCGGTGAGGCGGACATCCTCGTTTTGGCCGCGCCGCAGACGTCCGGGACAGAGCGGCTGATCGGGCGGGAGCGGCTGGCGAGACTTCCGGCCGGCGCAATCGTCGTCAACGTGGCGAGGGGCGCCCTGCTGGACGAGGAGGCGCTGGCCGATGCCGTCGAGGATGGCCGGCTGCGCGGGGCGGTCCTGGACGTCTTCGGCGAAGAGCCGCTGCCCCCGACGAGCCGGCTCTGGCGGTCACCCTCGATCCTGCTCACGCCGCACGTATCCGCGGTTTCGCCCGGCGGCTTCTGGCGGCGTGAGCTCGACCTGTTCATCGACAATTGGCGCCGGTTCGTCCGCGGGGGGCCGCTGCGCAACCTCGTGGACAAGCAGGCCGGCTACTGACGCCCGGGAGCTCGCAACGTGGCGATGGAGAAGATCATCAAGGCCGCCGTGGAGCGTGGCGCGTCCGACCTGCACATCAAGGCGGGGGACGTATTTCGCGCGCGGATCGACGGCCGGCTGGTGCCACTGACCAGGCAGGCGCTGACTCCCGATCAGACCAAGGCGATAGCGCTGCGACTGATCCCGAACGAGGAGGACCGCGGGCGGGTCGACGAGCTGTGCGACTACGACTGCTCCTGGGGGGCGCCGGGGATCGGCAGGTTCCGGGTGAACATTCTCCGGCAGCGCTCGAGCTTCATGATCGTGATGAGGGTGATCCCGTTCGAGGTACCGACGTTCGAGCAGCTGCGGCTGCCGCCGGTGCTCTCGGACATCGCGCGTTGCGAGCGGGGCATGGTGCTGGTCACCGGGGTGACGGGCTCGGGCAAGACGAACACGATGGCGGCGCTGGTCAACCAGATCAACGCGACGATGAACAAGCACATCGTCACGCTGGAGAACCCGATCGAGTTCCTGCACCGGGACCTGAAGTCGTCCGTCACCCAGCGGGAGATCGGGGTGGACACCCCGGACTTCAAGATGGGGCTGCGGGCGGCGCTGCGGCAGGATCCGGACGTGATCCTGATCGGCGAGATGCGCGACGCCGAGACGATCGACACCGCGATGAAGGCGGCCGAGACAGGCCACCTGCTGGTCTCGACGCTGCACACGCCCGATGCGCTGACCACCGTCGTGCGCATCATGGCGATGTTCTCCCCGGAGGAGCAGGGTATAGTGCGGACCCGGCTCGCCGAATCGCTGTGCGCCGTGGTGTCACAGCGGCTCCTGCCGCGCAAGGACAGCACGGGCCGCGTGGTGGCGGCGGAGGTGCTGATGGTGACTCCGACTATCCGCGACCTGATCCTCGAGGGGGAGCGGGTGACGGAGATCCGGGACCACATGGCCGAGGGGCGCGAGCAGTACGGCTCGCAGACGTTCGACCAGCATCTGGCGGAGCTGGTCAACGCCGGCGAAGTTTCGTTCGAGGTGGCGATGGCGAACGCGTCGCGCCCGTCCGACTTCGCGCTCCAGATGCGGACGTTCGGCGGCGGCAACGGCGGCGCCAGGCCACCATCGGGGCCGGGTGATGGCGGAGGCGCCCCGCCTCCGCCGGCGCTGGACGGCGCGACGCTGAGCGGATTCGACTTCGAGGGGACTTGATGCGAGATCTCGGTGGTGTGCTCGGGCCGGTGACCACTCCGTTCGACGGACGTGGAGAACTGGCCCGAGCCGCGTTCGAGGGCAACGTGCGAACGCATCTGGAGGATGGGCTGGCGGGGATCCTGGTCGCCGGCTCGACCGGGGAGGCGGCGCTGCTCGACGAGGATGAGCGTGCGACGCTGATCGTCTGGGCACGGCCGCTGGTGCCGGACGACCGCTGGCTGATCGCCGGCACGGGAGCGGAGTCCACACGTCAATGCGTACTGCGCTGTCGGGTGGCGGCTGAACGCGGCGCCGACGCGGTGCTCGTGGTCGCGCCGCACTATTACGGCAGCGCCATGACGGAGGCCGCGCTGGGCGCGCACTTCCGCCGCGTCGCCGACGAGAGCCCGCTCCCGGTCATGCTCTACAACATCCCGAAGTACGCGCACTTCGCGCTGACGCCGGCGCTGGTGATGGACCTTGCCGCACACGAGAACGTGATCGGGATCAAGGACAGCTCCGGAGATCTGGCGCTGCTCGAGCAGTATCTCGAGGCGCAGGGACCGCGGTTCACCGTGCTGACCGGGAATGGCGGAACGTTCGCCGGCGCGCTGGCGCGGGGCTCGCGGGGTGGGATTCTGGCCGTCGCGCTGTTCGCCGCGCCGCTCACGATGGCGGTGCTCGAGCGGCACGACGCGGGTGATGCGGCGGGTGCGGCGCGGGCGCAGGAGCCGCTGATCCCGCTCGCCGCGCGCATCGTCGGCGCCCTCGGCGTGGCCGGCGTGAAGGCCGCGCTGGATGTCGCCGGGTACGCGGGCGGACCGGTTCGCTCGCCGCTGCTCCCGCTGGAGCCGAGCCAGCGAGACGAGGTGGCCGCACTCATGGAGCGCTCGCGAGGGACGCTCACGGTCTGAAATCGTGACCTCGCACGAGCGGGCGCGACGGCACCTCGAGGCGCTGGCGATGGCTCCCCGGCCGGCTGGAGGCGACGCCGAGACCCGGGCGCGACGATACTGCGCCGGCGTGCTCGCCCGTGCGGGCATGCAGGTGAGCGAGGAGCCGTTCGGGTATTCGGAGTTCGCGGGTCGCTATGCAACGCCGGCCGCCGGCGCGCTGGCGATCGTCGGTCTGCTGGGGGCGGCGGCTCTGGGAAGCAGCGGCCGGGGCGCCGCCGCCGGCGCCGTACTCACACTCTCGCTGGTGGTGCTCGCGACGTGCGGCACGTGGCTGGCGCGGCGCGGCGTAGTGGGGCTGGGGATCATGCGCCGGCACGGGACCAACCTCGCGGCTACACGGGGAACGCCCGCTGTCTGGCTGGTCGCGCACCTCGACTCCAAGTCGCAACCGATTCCCATCCTGGTTCGAGCCGGCGGCATCGTGGCAACGAGCGTCGTATGGATCGCCGCGTTGGGGCTCACTGTCGCTCAGGTGCTCGGGTGGGACGTCGAGCGCTGGTGGCCGTGGCTGGCGGTCGCAGGGGTCATCGCCGCGGCGCCGATCGCGGCGAGCTTCGTCGGCGCGCGCTCGCCGGGCGCGCTCGATGACGCATCGGGCGTGGCGACCGTCCTGCTGTCGGCCGAGGAGAGTGCCGGCATCCCGCTCGGTGTGCTCCTGACGAGCGCCGAGGAGCTCGGGCTCGCGGGCGCGAGGGCGTGGGTGCAAGGTGTCGAGCCGGGGGTGGCGATCAACTGTGATGGTGTGGATGATTCCGGGAAGCTCGCCGCGATGTACTCCGGCAGCCGGCCGCACCGGTTGCTGGAGAGCTTCGCGAAAGCGGCGGCGGCGGTGGAGGTGCCATCGCGCTCACACCGGGTTCTGCCGGGCGTCCTCGTCGATGCGGTCGCGCTGGCCGATCGCGGGTGGGAAGTGGTCACGCTGAGCAGGGGGAGCATGCGAACTCTGCATCGCATTCACACGCGGGACGACTCGCTCGACCACCTTCGCGGCGACGGCATCCCCGTGACCGCGGCGGTGGTGATCTCGATGGTGCGCGATGTGGCCGTGCGCGACGGCGAGCGGGGTCTCCGCGGGTGATCCGCCACTCGAGGCTCGACGCGTGAGCATCCTGCTGCTGGCGGCGGTGCTGCTGGGCTGTCTGTTCCTGATCCCGCTCGGGCTTCCGGGCACGTGGCTGATGATCGGTGCAGCCCTGGTCTACTCGCTCATCGTACCGGAAGCGACGATCGGACTGCCGACGCTGATCGGCACGACGCTCCTTGCGCTGGCCGCCGAGGTCGTGGAGTTTCTCCTCGCCGGTCGCTATGCCCGCCGGTACGGCGGCTCGCGGCGGGCGGAATGGGGGGCGATCATCGGTGGGCTCGTGGGCGCGCTCGTCGGAGTGCCGGTGTACCTCGTTGGCGCCGTGCTCGGCGCATTTCTGGGCGCATTCGCCGGTGCGCTGATCGGTGAGCTCACGCTGGGCTCGGGCGCCGTGGCCTCGACACGGGCGGCGATCGGGGCGCTGATCGGTCGCGTCGTGGCATCGGCAATGAAGGTGGTGGTGGGGGTCGTGATCGCGGTCTGGGCCCTGCTGGCCGCGTGGCAGTAGGAGGGTCGAACCGGTATATTGGGAAACCCGCCGCGGTGGAGGGATGTGTCTGGCGCGAGGAACCCGGGAGGCCGGTGAATGAGCGAGAATCAGGTGACGCCAGGGGAGACCTCGGGCGGGGGCGGCGAAGCTCCGCAGGGCGGCAAGTACGTCTACTGCATCGTGCGACTCGACCGCGCCCGCGATTTCGGTGACATCGGAATCGGCGGCAGCCAGCGCGTGTACACGGTTCAGCACCGGGACCTCGCGGCGGTCGTCAGCGACACGCCGATCGTCATCTACGACCCGACGCGCGAGAACGTTCTGGCCCACGAGTTCGTGAACGAGACGGTGATGCGTGAGTTCACCGTGATCCCGATGTCGTTCGGCACGGTGTTCCGTTCGGAGGACGATGTCTCGGAGCTGCTGCGCTCGACGTACGAGGCGTTCAGCGACGTGCTCGACAAGATGAAGGACAAGATCGAGTTCGGCGTGAAGGTGCTCTGGGATCGGGAGAGCGTGATCGCCAACATCGAGCAGGAGAACGAGGAGATCCGGCGCCTGAAGGACGAGATTACGCGCAACGCGAGCTCGTCGACCTACTTTGCGCGGATGCAGCTCGGACGGCTCATGGAGGCGGCGCTGGAGGAGATGGGCAACCGGTACGTGGCGGACATCCACGAGACGCTCCAGCAGGCCTCGGTGGCCAGCCGGTCGAACAAGCCGATCGGCGACCGGATGATCATGAATGCCGCGTTCCTCGTCGAGCGGCCGCGGGAGAGGTCGTTCGACGAGCGCGTCAAGGACGTCAGCCGGCGATACGAGGATCTGCTGACGTTCAAGTACACCGGCCCGTGGCCCCCGTACAACTTCGTCAACATCAAGCTGAAGCTCGAGAAGGCGGGCTGACGGCGGCATGGGGCTCCTGAGCACGCTCCTGCTCTTTCCCGTGACCGGGCCGGTGAAGGGGATCCGCTGGACGCTGGGGAAAGTCCAGCGGGTCGTCGAGGAGGAGTTGACGGACGACACGCCGGTCAAGCAGGCGCTGATGGAGCTTCAGATGCTCGTCGAGCTGGGCGAGATCGATGACGCCGAGTACGAGCGGCGAGAGGCCGAGTTGATGACGCAGCTGCGCGACGTGCGGGCGTGGCGCGAACGTCTGGGCATGGGGACGACGGGCGGCCCGGTGCGCGTGGCGCGGGAGTCGGCGCCGGAGGAGTGACCGGTCTCGCCCCGCTGCTCGATGTGCTGCCGCGGTGGACTCTCGTGGGCGGCAAGGGCGGTGTGGGAAAGACGACTTGCGCGGCGGCGCTTGCATCGGCTTCGGCAGCGCGAGGCACGGCGACGCTTCTGTTCTCCACCGATCCCGCGCGCTCGCTGGGCGATGCGATCGGCGTCGAACTGGGAGCCGAGCCGGCGCCGGTCCGCGAACGGCCCGGGCTCGACGCCTTTCAGCTGGACGCCGCGCGCGCGCGCGCCGCGTTCCTGGCGCAGTGGCGCGATGTCCTGATCGCGATCGTGGATCGCGGAACCTACCTCGACGTCCCCGACATCGCTGGATTGATCGATGCCGCGCTCCCCGGCGCGGACGAAGCGATGGCCCTGCTGACACTGGCCGACATCGAGGCCGCAGGGCGGTGGGAGCGGATCATAGTGGACACCGCGCCTACCGGGCATACGCTTCGTCTGCTGGCGCTTCCGCAGACCTTCCGGGCGCTGATCGAGCTCCTCGATCTGATGCAGGAGAAGCACCGATTCCTGGTGTCGGCTCTCACTCACCGTTATCGCACGGACGCGGCGGATGAGTTCCTCGCCGAGATGCGAGACCGGCTCGATCGGCTGGCAGCGGTCCTTCGCAGCCCGCGTGCATCCGGCCTGCTGCTCGTGGCGCGCCCGGAGCCGGTGGTGGTGGCCGAGACGCTGCGTTACCTGGATGCGCTGCCGGCGCTTGGGCTGTCGGCCGTCGGACTGGTCATCAACGCTGCCGAGCCGAATCCCGACGGCGCGGAGAGCGTAGCGCAACTGGTGCAGGCGGCGTCGACGCTCCATCTCCGCGTGGTGACCGTGCCGCGGCTTGACCAGGAGCCGATGGGCCTGGCCGGGGTCGATCGGTGGGGTGCGGCAGCGGTGATCGATGGAGGGCCCGTGCCGCGCGACGGACCTCCGGAAGGGCCGAGCAGGCCGCGCGGCGCGATCGCCGCGCTACCGCTCGGATCGCCAGGCGTCCGGGGCCTGACGATCGTCGGAGGCAAGGGTGGAGTGGGAAAGACCACGGTCGCCTGTACGCTGGCGCTGCTGGCGGCGCGGTCCGACGCTCCGGTACTCGTCGTGTCCACGGACCCGGCACCATCGGTTGCCGACGCGCTCGGCCAGACGGTGGGCGACGAGGAGACTCCGGTCGAGGGGGTTCGTGGGCTGACGGCTCGCCAGATGGATGCGACGGCGGCGTTCGATCGTGTGCGACAGGCCTACACGACGAGAATCGATGCGGTGTTCGAGGGGCTCGTGGGTGGCGGATTGGACCTCTCGTACGACCGGCGGATCCTGCGCGAGCTGCTGGCCCTCGCCCCACCGGGGGTCGACGAGCTGCATGCGCTCGCTTCGCTGGGCGGGACGCTGGCCGAGGCACGCTACGCGGCGGTAGTCGTGGATCCGGCGCCGACCGGGCATCTGCTGCGCCTCCTCGAGATGCCGGCCGTCGCTCTGGACTGGAGCCACCGCCTGATGCGTCTGATTCTCAAGTACCGCGAGCTCGGCGCGCTGGGCGAGGCGGCGGAGGATCTGCTCGTGTTTGCGAGGCAGACCCGTGCCCTCGGCGACCTGCTGCGCGACAGCGCGCGCGCCGGGCTGCTGGTGGTTTCGCTGGACGAGCCACTGGTGCGTGCCGAGACGCTGCGTCTGGTGGCAGCGGCGCGCGGGCTGGAGGTGCCGCTGATGGGCGTGTTCTGGAACCGGGTGACGCGAGCGCCGCGCCCCCTTCCGGGTCCGGAGGCGGTGCGGCAGTTTGTGGGCGAAGCCGCGCACCCTCCGCCGCGGGGCGTCGAACAGCTGCGCGCGTGGGGCGCGACGTGGCGGGTCCTTCCCGAGACAGAATGACTGAGCGGATCTGCTACGTCTACGGCGTCGTCGCGCCGAATCTCGACCTCGCCGGCGCGCCGACTGGCGTGGACGACGCCGCGGTGCTCCTCGAGTCGGAGGGTCCTCTGGCGGCGCTCGTGTCGCTGGTCGACGCCGCCGTGTACTCGGCGGACACTCTCGATGCGCGGACCGCGAACCTCGAGTGGCTGGCGCCGCGCGCGACCGCGCACGACCGTGTGCTGACCTGGGCGAGCGATGCCGCACCAGTGGCCCCGATGCCACTACTATCGCTGTTCCGGAGCGCGCACGGTGTGCGGGCGATGCTGCGCGATCGGCGCACTGAGCTGATGCGGGCGATGGCCCGGGCGAAGGCGGGTCGCGAGTACCACCTGCGCGTCTTCAGACTGGATCGGGAGCTGGCGGTCAAACTGCCCTCGCTCAGCCCGAAGATAGCCGAGCTCGAGGAGGCGGCCGCGGCGGCCTCGCCCGGCCAGCGATACCTGCTCGGCCGCAAGCTGGAGGACGAACGGCGGACGGAGATCAGGCGCGTCGGAGCGGAGGTGGCACGCGAAGTCCACGCGACTCTGCGAGAGGACGCCCTGGCGGCGGTGACCGATCCGCTGCCGCGACCGGGCGGCGATGCCGGCGGCGGGGACGGGGCTGCCGTACTGAACGCGGCGTATCTTGTCTCGCAGTCGGCTCTGACCGACTTCAGGGCGGCGCTCACGGCTCTCATCGAGCGACGGGAGCCGGAGGGCTTTCGGTTCGAGTTCACCGGACCGTGGCCGGTCTACCACTTCGTGCGCGAGGCGGGCGATGGCGAGTGATCGGCGGGACGCTTTGCCGCCCCTGGACGACGTCGACGAGAGCGAACACGTGGTGCTCTCCGACCTTCTCAACAAGGTCTTCGACAAGGGCGTCGTGATCACGGGCAGCGTCACGATCGGGATCGCCGACATCGATCTGGTGAGGGTCAGCCTCGACCTCGTACTCTCGTCCGCAGAAGGCGACATGCAGCGTCGGCGCGGCCGACTCGACCAGGGAGAGCCCAGTGGCGATCCACCTGTACTGCCTTCTGGCCGCGCCGGCTGAGTCGCCCGAAGGGCTGCGAGGGCTCGCCGGGGAGTCCGTGCGCGCGCTCGCGGCGGGACGCGTCTCGGCGTGGGTTGGCACGGTGCCGCCGGGCTCCGGGGAGCGGTCGGCGGACCTCGCGCGCCGACACGATGCCGTTATGCGGGCGGCGCTGGCGCTGGGCAAGACGCCTCTCCCCGCCCGGGCGGGGCAGCGATTCGCCGATGACAGCGCCTGCATCGTGGAGATTTCCCGTCGCGAAGACGAGATCCTGGAAGCCCTCGCCCGAGTGGAGGGCTGCGTGGAGATGACGCTCGCATTTGCCCTCCCGGTCGAGGCCCGGGATGCCGGGACTTCGCCGCCAGCACCGGTTTCGGGGCGAATTTCGGGTTCGGTTCCGGTATCGGCGCGAGGCGCCGGGAGCGGGCGCCGCTACCTGGAGGGGCTGCGGCAACGCCTCGAGGTGGAACGCTCGAGGCAGGCTGAGTCCGCCGCCGTAGCTGTCCAGGTTGCTACGGTGCTGCAGGATCTTCCGGTCCGTGAGACGCGTACGGGCACAGAACCCACTCCCGGACGGCTGGTGATCTCGCATCTGATACTGCGCGAGTCGGAGGTACGCTATCGCTCTCTGGTGGGATCGCTGCCAGCGGCGGAGCGCTCGCGGCTGGTCATCGCCGGTCCGTCGGCCCCGTACAGCTTCGCGACACTGGGCCCGTGAGCGATCAGGAATCTTTTCCGGGCGAGGGGCAATCGTCGGAGGCTGGCGAGCCAGCACGGACGACCGAGCCGCACCCGGCGGAAGTCGCGCTGCAAGCTCTGGCACGTGCACTTCCCGAGCGCATCGATGCTGATCCGGAAAAAGTGGAGCAGGGATTGGCGCGGCTCGTCTTGACGGTGGTGGAGTTGCTGCGTAGGGTCTTGGAGCATCAGGCCGTCCGGCGAATGGACGGCGGCACACTGACCGACGAGGAGGTCGAGCGGCTGGGACTCGCGTTGCTCAAGCTCAGTGAGCGGATGGACGAGTTGAAGACGACGTTCGGGCTCACGGACGAAGACCTGTCGATCGACCTAGGCCCACTGGGCCGACTTCAATGAACCGCGGCCCGGATGCCGCATGGAGCGCGCTTGCCTGACCTGGTCTCGCCAACCAGAAGTCACGGGCTGGTCGAGATTCTCGACCGGATCCTCGACAAGGGGCTCGTGATAGCGGGCGACATCAAGATCAACCTCGCCAACGTCGAGCTGTTGACGATACAGGTGCGGCTGATCGTCTGCTCGATCGACAAGGCCGAACAGATCGGCCTGAACTGGTGGCGGACGGATCCGCGTCTGTCGACCAGCGCGGCGGGGCTGATCCCCACCGCGGAGCTGGAGCGGCGCCTCGAGCGGATCGAGCGCCGGCTGGGCCAGCTCGCCGAGGGGGAAGATGCGCCTCCCCCGGGCCGATGAACCTCGAGCCACGGAGCTCCGTACATGGCTGTTGAACGTACCCCGAGTGGCAGTTCGCTCATCGACGTTCTCGATCGCGTTCTCGACAAGGGCATCGTGATCGACGCGTGGGTGCGCGTGTCGCTGGTGGGAATCGATCTCGTGACCGTCGAGGCCCGGATCGTGGTGGCGTCGATCGATACGTATCTCAAGTACTCGGAGGCCGTCGGCATCACGTCTCCGATCTCCCGTCCGCGCGAACTGAGTGGCGGCGTGGAGGGAGAACTGGAGCGCGTCCAGCGCGAGAATACCGAGTTGAAGCGGCGGCTTGAACAGCTCAAGGGGTGAGCGGACGCGTGCCGCGGCCGCTCCGCTGGACGGGGAGTGGCTGGCGGAGTTGTTGTCGGCAGTCGCGGAAGCTCGAGACTTCCCCGCGGCGGCCGGACTCTTTCTCGCGCAGGTCACCGAGCGCGTCGGGGGGAGCAGGGCGCGACTCCTCGAGGTGAGCGACGAACACCAGGCGCTCGAGCAGGTCGCCGCTTACAACGAGGGAGACACGGGAGCAGAGGCTGACATCGCTCTGGATGACGCGGCACACCCCCTGGTGCTGTCGGTGCTCTCGCTGCTTCCGGTGTCGGGGTCGGGGAGCGCGTCGGGCATTCCTTTCGAGGAATGGACTGCCGTACCGTACCCGCGCCCGCTCGTTCGCGGCGCGCCGCCGCTGCTCGATGAGACGCGCACGCAGGAGCAGCTCTCGACCCGCGGCTATTCGGTGATCGTCGGCCCGGAGACCGGCCGGCGGCTGGGGCACACGCCCGCCGGCGTGCTGCTCTTCGAGGGAACGTTCGCGCAGCCGGTGGCCACCGCGCTGATCCACACCTCGATGCTGGCCGGCCCCGTGCTGTCACGGCTCTCGTCGGCAGACGAGTTCCAGCGTTCCGCCGAGCGGCTCGACCAGCAGCGCGATCTGCTCACCGCGATCGTGAACTCGCTGCCCGATCCGATCGTGATCACCGATGCGGCGAACGACATCGTGGTGCAGAACCGGCGCGCCGAGCATCTGCTGTCGTTCACCGAGGAGGACTCGGATGGGCGGCGGCGGGCAGTGGAGATCAACAACCTGCTGTTCACGTCCTATCTCTCGCGGGCGGTGATCACCGGCGGCGTCTCCAGCGGCTCGCGCGAGTTGAACCTGGTGGATCCTGACGAGGGCACCGATCTGCTGTTCGAGGTCCTCGCCCACCCGCTTTCCGGGGCGGCGCCTTCGGGCGGCTCGTTCGTTTCGGTGCTACGCGACGTCACCGACCTCCGGCGCGCATCGAACGAGCTGGAGCGCCAGGTGCAGCGGGTGCGACTCGCCGAGATCGACGCCACGCGCGAGCGCGACCGGCTGAACCTGATCCTCGAGAACGTCGCCGATCCGATCCTGGTGACCGATGACCGCTCCAACATCATCCTGATGAACCAGCAGGCGGAGCAGCTGTTCCAGGAGAACGCGCAGGATCATCGCGCGCGGGCGCAGGCGGTACGGGCGAACGACACCAGGTTCACCACGTTCATCTCCGACTTCACGCTCAGTCCCGCGCTCGCCCGGCGCGAGCAGATGCGGCTGGCTCATCCGGCGTCGGGGCGCGAGATCCCGATGGAGGTCGTCTCGGGCAAGATCATGAACCAGCGGGGCGAGCCGCTGGCGATCGTGTCGGTGCTCCACGACCTGACGAAGCAGGTCGAGAACGAGCGGCTCTACGAGGAGCTCAAGAAGTTCAGCGGCCAGCTCGAGGAGCGGATCCGCGCGGCGACCGCGGACCTGGCGGAACAGAACGCCCGGCTGCAGTGGCAGTCGCGAGAGCTGGAAAAGGCGAACCGCCTGAAGTCGGAGTTCCTGGCGAGCATGTCGCACGAGCTGCGGACGCCGATCAACGCTCTGATCGGCTACACGGCGCTGATGCTCGACCGCATATACGGTGATCTGACCGGCAAGCAGGAGGAGGGACTGCGGCGAATCCAGGCGTCGGCGCAGCACCTGCTGGCGCTGATAAACGACATCCTCGACCTCGCCAAGATCGAGGCGGGGAAGATGCCGATGCACCTCGAGGAGACGTCGCTCCAGCACCTGATCGGCGAGATCACGCAGCAGATCGAGCCGCTGGTCCGCAAGAAGCAGCTCGAGTACCGGTGCGACGTCCCGGCGAATCTGGCGCCGATGTTCACCGATCGGGTGAAGGTGAAGCAGATCCTGCTCAACCTGCTGTCGAATGCCGTCAAGTTCACGCACAAGGGACACGTGGCTCTGACGGCGGTTCCGATCGACGATCTGATCCGGATCGACGTGTCGGATACCGGCATCGGGATCCTGCCGCGGGACCTCGAGGCGATCTGGGAGGACTTCCGTCAGCTCGATCAGTCGCGTACCCGTGAGTACGGCGGGACCGGGCTCGGGTTGAGCATCACCCGAAAACTGGTCGAGAGGCTCGGAGGCACCGTGACGGTCACGAGCACGCCGGGGGATGGTTCGGTGTTCTCCGTGGTACTGCCGCTGCGCAGCCCGTCGGCCTCGGCCGAGGATCGATCGCCGTTCGCGGGCGTGCGCATCGGGGAGTGAGACCGTGGGGGTCGGCGCCGGCGAATCGGCCGCGGCGACCCCTTTGGCCGAGGTGAGCTCGTCGGCGCTCGTTGACACGAGTGTCCGGCGCCGTAGATTGCGTCAACGCCCCGCGATCGTTGCCCGGGGCGCTTTTTCTTGGACCTTCGCGGTCAGATCGCGCTCAGCTGCGGTACTGGGGTTGAACCGCAGAGGGCGCGGAGGACGCAGAGGAAGCACCGTTCGCGAGCGCACTCCATGAGAAAGCCTCGCCGCGGTCGCCGAATCCGACGGATGCGGTAGCGGTCAATGGAATCGGTCGGCACGACGGTCGCCGGCATTCTTCGTACCTCTGCGTCCTCTGCGTCTTCTGCGGTTCGACCCGGCGTGGGGAGAATCCTGGACCGCACGATTCGCAGAACGGACTGGAGCCCATGTTCGACTCGGAGCGACGCACCGTCGTCGTAGTCGGCGCCCAGTGGGGCGACGAGGGGAAGGGCAAGCTGGTGGACGTGCTCGCCGAGCGCGCCGACTGGGTCGTACGATACCAGGGCGGCGCCAACGCCGGGCACACGGTGCACATCGGCGATACCTCCTTCGTCCTCCACCAGATCCCGAGCGGCATCCTGCATCGGGGAGTGAGGTGCGCGATCGGCAACGGAGTCGTGCTCGATCCGGACACGCTGTTCACGGAGATCGACGCGCTGGTGCACGATGGTGTCGACGTGGAGGGGCGGCTGTACGTGAGCGACCGGGCGCACCTCGTGCTGCCGCACCACAAGATGGTGGACGTGGAGAGCTCGGCCAGCCGAGAGATCGGCACGACGGGTCGCGGGATCGGTCCGGCGTACGAGGACAAGGTCGCGCGCCGTGGCGTGCGGGTGCTCGACCTGCGACACCCGGAGCGCCTGCGCCAGCTGGTCGAGCGGGCGGTGGAGCATGCCAACGCGCGGCTGGCGCACGACGGCAGCGGGCAGCGGGTCGACGTGGAGGAGACGCTCGACGGGCTGGCGCGGCTGGCGCCGCGGCTGCTCGCCCTGTCCGAGGATGTCGGGCTGGCGATCCACAGAGCGATAACGAGCCGCGCGGCGGTCCTGCTGGAGGGGGCACAGGGCTCGCTGCTCGATGTCGATCACGGCACGTATCCGTTCGTGACCTCGAGCAATACGACCTCGGGTGGGGCCGCGGTCGGTACGGGGATCGCGCCGACGGCGATCGATGCGGTGCTGGGCGTGGTCAAGGCGTATACGACGCGGGTCGGGAACGGGCCGCTCCCGACCGAGCTGGATGAGCCGCTGGCCGAGGAAGTCCGCCACCTGGGAAACGAATTCGGCGCGACGACGGGACGGCCACGCCGCTGCGGATGGTTCGATGCGGTGGTCGTCCGGTATGCGTCGCGGGTGAACGGGCTGAGCGGTCTGGCCGTGACGAAACTGGACGTGCTCGACACGCTGGATCGCGTCGCCATCTGCACCGGTTACGAGACGGACGGCGAGCTGCGAACGGAGTTCCCCGGCGACATCGCGGCGCTGGAGCGGATCGTGCCGCGCTACGAGTGGTACGAGGGGTGGGGCGCGTCCACCGCCGGCGCGCGGCGGCTGGACGATCTTCCGCCGAACGCCCGGCGCTACCTCGACCGGCTGGAGGAGCTCGTGGAGACGCCGATAGTGTTCGTGAGCGTGGGTACGCGGCGCGATCAGATCATCGAGCTGGGCGTCGGGGTCTGAGTTGTCGCCGCAGGTCGACCGCGAAGCCGCGGATGTCGCCATCGTCGGCGCGGGCCCGTGCGGGATCGCCGCCGGCATCGCGCTGCGTCGCGCCGGGGTCCACTCGGTGCTGTTCGACGCGTCGTGCGTCGTCAGCACGATCGCGGCGTACCCCACGTACATGACGTTCTTCTCGACGGCCGAGAAGCTGGCGATCGGCGGTCTGCCGTTCATCGTCCCGGCGGAGAAGCCGACGCGGCGCGAAGCGCTCGCCTATTATCGCGGCGTCGTGCGCCATTTCGATCTCCACCTGCGCCAGTACCTGCGGGCGACGGCGCTCGAGCGTGTCGACGATCGATTCGTGGTTGGCCTCGAGGACCGGCACGGACGCGGCACCAGGTTCGAGGCACGAGCGCTCATCGTGGCGACCGGCTACAAGGGCACGCCCAATCTGCTCGGCGTGCCCGGCGAGGCTCTCCCGCACGTGACGCACTCCTTCGTCGAGGGCCACGAGGCATTCGGCCAGCGTGTCGCGGTCGTCGGCGGCGGGAACTCCGCCGCCGAAGCGGCGCTCGAGCTGTATCGCAGCGGGGCGCGAGTGACGCTGGTGCACTTCGCCGATGGACCCGACCCGAACGTGAAGCCGTGGGTGCTTCCCGATCTGGTCAACCGGATCGCCGATGGCGCGATCGCGGCGAGGTGGGGGACGCGGGTGAGGGAGATCGGACCGGACTGGATCAGGCTCGACTCGCCGGCGTCGCCGGAGTGCATCGCCGCCGACCGGGTCTATCTCATGACCGGGTGGACGCCGAGCTCGAAGCTGCTGGACGGGATCGGCGTGCGCGTCGACCCGAAGACCGGCAAGCCGGCGCACGAACCGGCGACGATGGAGACCAACGTTCCCGGAGTCTACCTCGCCGGCGTCCTGGCCTCCGGGTACGACGCCAACAAGGTTTTCATCGAGAACGGACGGCACCACGGCGACCTGATCGCCGCCGACCTGGTGCGCAAGATGGGGCTCGGCGCGATCGCCTCGCCCACGTGACGGCACGGACTCCAATGGCCACCAGCACCCACCCTGACGTGATGGAGAGGCTCGTGTCGCTGGCGAAGCGGCGCGGCTTCATTTTTCAATCCTCGGAGATTTACGGCGGCACCGGATCGGTCTGGGACTACGGCCCGCTGGGCGTCGAGCTCAAGCGGAACCTCAAGGATCGCTGGTGGCATTCAATGGTCCGCGCCAGGGACGATGTCGAGGGGCTCGACGCGGCGATCCTCATGCACCCGCGCGTCTGGGAGGCGAGCGGGCACGTGGCCGGCTTCACCGATCCGCTGGTGGACTGCCGCAACTGCAAGAAGCGATTTCGCGCCGACGACCAGAAGATCAAGGGGACCCCCGGAACGCCGGAGGGACAGTGCCCCGCCTGCGGGATGAAGGGCACTCTGTCGGAGCCGCGGCTGTTCAACCTGATGTTCAGGACGTTCATGGGTCCGGTGGAGGACACCGCGGCGGTGGTCTATCTGCGACCGGAGACGGCTCAGGGGATCTACGTCAACTTCCTCAACGTGCAGCAGTCCACGCGCCAGAAGATCCCGTTCGGGATCGCGCAGATCGGCAAGGCGTTCCGGAACGAGATAACGCCGGGGAACTTCATCTTCCGGACGCGCGAGTTCGAGCAGATGGAGATGCAGTTCTTCGTCGATCCGCAGGGCGACCACATGCAGTGGTTCGAGTACTGGAAGGAGGAGCGGATGGCGTGGCACCGTGCCCTGGGACTCGAGGAGTCGCGCCTGATGTTCCATCAGCACGAGCCGCACGAGCTGGCGCATTACGCGCGGACGGCGTTCGACATCCAGTTCGACTTCGGCGGCTCACTCGGCTTCCAGGAGATCGAGGGAGTACACCATCGCGGCGACTTCGACCTCACCCAGCACCAGGAGTACTCCAGCAAGAAGCTCGAGTACTTCGACCAGCCCGCCAACCGGCGATACGTGCCGTACGTGGTCGAGACGTCGGTCGGCGCCGACCGGACGCTGCTGGCGGTGCTCGTCAACGCCTACCGCGAGGAGGCGGTTCCCGGCGAGGCCGAGGGACGCACGGTCCTCGCGCTCGATCCCTCGCTGGCGCCGGTGAAGGCGGGGATATTTCCGCTGGTCAAGAAGGACGGCATGCCGGAGATGGCCCAGCGCATCGCGCGCGACCTGCGCGCGCACTTTCCGGTATTCTACGACGAGTCGGGGGCGATCGGCCGGCGATACCGGCGGCAGGACGAGATCGGAACGCCGTTCGGGATCACGATCGATGGAGAATCGACGGCCGACGGAACGGTGACGGTGCGCGACCGCGACACGCTGATGCAGGAGCGCATCCACGCCGATCGTCTGGTGGACCACCTTCGCCAGCGGCTGCCGGGGTGACGGCCATCGGAGTGGAGGCGCTGCGCGAGGGCGGCGAGTCGCTGATGCAGGAGGTCTCGCGCGAGTACTATCTCGCTCACGCGGGGCACAAGGCGACGGCGGAGCTGAGGCCGATCTATGAGCGGCACGCTGCGGTGCTCGATGACGAGGCGCTGGCAATGGCCGTCGACGCGTTCCGCGGCGCCTCCGAAGGCGGCGAGGAGCGGCGTAGCGCGCGGCTGCTCCTCGAGTGGCTGGTCGATGCGCAGGCATCGCGGCTGCTGGCGGCCGAGGATGAGCGGGAGATCGCCTGGGAGTCGTCGGCGGTGGTGCGACTGTCCGACGGCCGGACGATCCCCTACCAGCGCGCGGCGATCGAGATCGCGAACGCCACCGATCGCGGGGAGCGCCTGATGGTGGACGAGGCCCGCGCCGCGCTGGTGGAACGTGAGCTTGCGCCGCTCAAGCAGGAGCGGCTGGAGCGGGAGAAGGACTTCGTGGAATCGCTCGACCTCGCGCCGGGATACATTGCAACGTTCGAGGCGCTGAGCGGGATCGACCTCGGCGCGCTGGCCCCGGAATGCGAGGCGTTCCTGCGCGACACCCAGGCCATGTGGGACGACGTGCATCCGGAGTTCGTGAGGCGGGGGCTGGGGATCGAGCCGCGCGAGGCCACGCGTGCCGACGCGCTGGCACTGATGCGGGCGCGGGAGTTCGACCAGTACTTTCCCGGCGATCGGATGGAGGGCGCGGTCCGGCGCCAGCACCGCGAGATGGGGATCGATCCGGATGCTGCAGGCCGGATCCGGTTCGACATCGGCGAACGCGAGGGGAAGCGGTCGCGGGCTTTCTGCGCGCCGGTCCAGGTACCGCACGAGGTGTATCTGGTGCTGCGCCCGCACGGCGGCCAGACGGACTACACGACCTTCCTGCACGAGCTCGGACACGCGCTGCACTTCGCGTACATTCGGCCGGACCTGCCGTTCGAGTACCGTTGGCTCGGCGACAACTCGATCACCGAGTCGTACGCCATGCTTCTCGACCATCGAATGCAGGACGGCGGGTGGCTGATGCGTTACACGGAGCTCGATCGGCGGTCGGCCGAGTCGTACCTGCGCGCGGCGGCGTTCGAGGAGTTGCAGTTCCTGCGGCGCTACGCGGCCAAGCTGCTGTACGAGGTCCGGCTGTACTCCGGCGACGTACCATGGGACTCGCTCCCCGACCTCTACGTGGACACCCTCAGCGGCGCGACCTCGTTCCGCTATCGCCGCGCCGACGCGTTCGTGGACGTGGATCCGCGATTCTACGCCGCGCGTTATCTGCGGGCGTGGCAGCTCCAGGCGTTGATCGCCGACACGCTGGTCGAGCGCTATGACCAGGACTGGTGGCGGAATCCGCGCGCCGGACCGTGGATGATGCAGGCGCTGTTCTCGGAGGGTCAGCGCGAGCTGGCGGGCGAGCTCGCCGAGCGGATCGCCGGTCGGGCGCTCTCGTTCGCGCCGCTGGTGCGAGCGGTGGAGCGGAACATCGGCGCATGACCGGCCGCGGCCGGTGACGCGGAAATCGTTCGGCGGTGCCGAAGTGCCTCGCGCCCCGGACTGGGCGAACGTGCTGCCCGAGGCGCTCGCGCAGCTCAAGCAGATGATCGCGTTCCGCACGGTCAACCCGCCGGGGGCCGAGCTCCCGCTGGCGCGCCACCTCCACGACACTCTGCGCGGGGCCGGAATCGACAGCCGCCTGCTCGAGCCGGCAGCAGACCGCGGAGCGGTGGTCGCCCGGCTGGCCGCCGAGCGTCCGCGAGCAGGACCGCTGCTCCTGCTCGCCCACATGGATGTCGTCGGAGTGGAGTCCGAGCACTGGACCGTGGATCCCTTCGCCGGCGAGGTGCGCGAGGGGTGCATCTACGGGCGGGGAGCAATCGACGACAAGGGAATGCTCGCGACCAACCTGATGGCGATGCTGCTCACGAAGCGGCACGTAGTGGACGCCGGCATGCCGTTGTCGCGTGACATCATCTTCGTGGCGGCCCCCGACGAGGAGGCCGGGAGTCGGTGGGGCCTCGAGTGGCTGCTCGAGCATCACGGCGAGCTGCTGCGCGCGGAGCTCGCGCTCAACGAGGGCGGCCGGATACGGGTGGTGAACGGCAGGCCGCTTTACGCGGCGGTGCAGACGGCGGAGAAGGTGCCGCACCGGCTGGCGGTCACCGCGCAGGGTACCAGCGGGCATGCCGCGGTCCCGCATGCGGACAATCCGATCACGCGGCTCGGACGCGCGCTGGCTGCGATTGGCGCTCATCGCGAGCCGCTCCACCTGGTGCCGACGACACGACGGTTTCTCGAGCAGGTCGCGCCAATATGGCCGAGCCCCGAGACGCGCGCAGCCATGGCGGACCTGACCGGCGGCGACGAGGCGCGCGTGCGGCGGGCCGACGACGTGCTGGTTGACGAGCCGTCGCTCGACGCGCTGCTCCGCAACGGCGTATCGCCGACGCTGGTGTCGGGAGGGGTGCGCGACAACGTGATCCCGGCGTCGGCGACGGCGGTCCTCGATCTGCGCACGCTCCCCGGCGAGTCGCCGGAACGGGTGGTGGCCCGGCTCCAGGAAGCCATCGGCGATCCGAGGGTTTCGATCGAGATCACCCAGCGCGGCCGCGACGCCCCGGCTTCCGATCACGGCTCGCCGATGTTCGCGGCGATCGCCGAATCGCTGCTGGAGCTCGAGCCGCGGCTGACCGTCGCGCCGTACATGAGCACGGGAGCGACCGACAGCGCCCGGTTGCGTTCGGCCGGCGTAGAGACGTTCGGCCTGCTTCCGTTCCCGCTCTCGCCGGAGGATGAGCGCCGCATGCACGGACACGATGAACGCCTGCCGGTGGCGTCGCTGGCTTTCGGCGTGCAGGTGACGTACGGGATAGTGGAGCGAATCGCGGTACGGGACGAATGAGACGAATGGAACGAATGCGACGAATGAGACGAATGAGACGAATGGGACGAAGGGGACGAAGTCCGGCAGGGGCCGGCGGGGATCATGTCTGAGTGGCCGATTGCCATCATCACCGGTGCCTCGCGGGGGATCGGGCGCGCGATCGCGCTGCGGCTGGCCGACCGTCATGCGATCGTGGCGGCGGCGAGGTCGCGGGAGCACCTGGAGTCGCTGGCCGGGGAGATCCGCGACCGCGGCGGACGGTGCACGCCGGTGGTGCTCGATCTGCGTGACCCGGACGCGATCGGGCGGGCGTTCGGCGGGATCGCGGCCGACGTGCTGGTGAACAACGCGGGGATCGTCACCCTGAAGCCGTTCCTGGAAATGACGTCCGGCGAGTGGCACGAGATGATCGACGTCAACCTCAACGCGATCCATCACGCCACGCGGGCGGTTCTCCCGGGGATGGTGCAGCGACGCCGCGGACACGTGATGATGATCGGGTCGATCGCCGGACGGAGCGCGTTCGTCGGCGGCACCGGCTACGGCGCGACGAAGCACGCCCTGATCGGTTTGAGCGAGTCGCTCTACCTCGAAGTTCGGGAGAGCGGTGTGAAGGTTTCGCTGGTGATGCCCGGCTCGGTGGCGACTGAAGTGTTCGCCGATGGACGGGACACGAGCTGGATGCTGAAGCCCGAGGATGTCGCCGAGACGGTAGCCCACGTTCTGGGCACGCCGGACAACGTGCTGGTGCACCGGGTGGAGATCCGGGCGACGACACCGAGGAAGAAGTAGTCCGTCCTCGCTGAGCCGCTGGCCGCCTTCCATGCCGGGCTGTAGATTTGCCTGCGGTGACGACACCACCGCGATCGACGACCCGCACGCCGACCCCCGTCGTCACGGGGGACGCCGCCGTCCGAGAGCTGATGGCGGTGCGCGAGATCGTGCACGCGTTCCTGACCGCCGATCATCCGGAGGAAGTCTTCCGGTTCGCGCTCGAGCGAGTGAGCCCGCTGATCGGCGCGACCTTCGCCTCCGTGTATCTGATCGACGGTGCGTCGGAGCTGATGCGGCTCGCCGCGGCGTACAACTGGCCGGAGCAGTTCCGGCCGTTTCTCGGCGACATGCGCGTGCGGCTCGGGTTCGGGCCGAGCGGGGAGGCGGCGAGCGAGCGCCGCACCATTCAGGTGCCCGACGTGTTCGCCGACGCGGCGCTCGAGGACTGGCAGGAGGTGGCCTCCGAGCTGGGATTCAAGGCCCTCGTCGCGCTCCCCCTGCAGTCGGGCAACCGGGTGCTCGGAACCGTCACCTTCTACTTCGCGCACGCCGGCGGGTTCACCGCCGAGGCGCGCAGTCTGCTGCGCATCGTCGCCGACCAGATGGCGGCGACGGCGGAAAAGGCGGCGCTGATCGAGGATCTGAGGCGGGCGAACGCTGCGCTGGTCGAATCGAACGCGGAGCTGGAGCGCCAGTACGTCGCCGTGCTCGAGGCGCGGCGGGTGAAGGACGAGTTCCTGTCCAACATCTCGCACGAGCTTCGCACACCCTTGACGGCCGTGCTCGGCTATCTCTCGCTGATGCAGGAGGGACTGGCCGGACCGCTGACCAGCGAGCAGCTCTCCACGCTGGGGCAGGTGAAGGGGGCCAGCGAACGGCTGCTCGACCTCATCGAGAACCTGCTCGAGCTCACCACGCTGCGGCAGGGGGGCTTCGACGTGGAGGTGGAGGAGTTCGACCCCCGGGAGCCGATGCGCGCCGCGATCGCCGCCACCGGGCGGAAGCCCGAGGAAGTCTCGGTGGTTTTCGAGGAGCCGGCGACTTTCCTCCCCTCTATGCGGAGCGACCGCAAGAAGATCACCCGGATCCTGATGGCGCTCCTCGGCAACGCGTACAAGTTCACGCCCTCGGGCGAGGTGCGAGCGACCGTGGAAGTGGCGAGGGGCCGGGTGCGTTACCGGGTGCGGGACACCGGGATCGGCATCCCGCCGGAGGCGCAGCAGATCATCTTCGAGGAGTTCCGGCAGGCGGATGGGTCGGCGACGAGGCGATACGGCGGATCGGGACTCGGACTGGCGCTCGCGCAGCGGTTGGCGAGGCTGCTCGGGGGTGGGATCGAGCTGTCGTCCGAGCCGGGGGAAGGTGCTACCTTTACCGTGGAGCTGCCGCTGGAGGTCGAGGCGGTACTTCCGGCATCGACACGAAAGATCGGGGCGATCAATACATGAGCATGCAGTCCGAGCGCACCATCCAGGAGCTGCGGACGCCGCTTCCGGCATCGGAGGTGCTCGCCCGGGCGAAGCGGTTTTTCATGGAGCGCAGCAATCTGTACGCCGCCTTCCTCGAGAAGGACGGTCCGACCTACGCGGCGTTCCGGGGCCAGGGCGGCGAGGAGCTGATCATCGGCGCGACGCCGGCGGCGTCGGGCGGGACGCTGGTGACCGGATCGACCTATCTATTCGACATGCAGGTGGCGCGCTTCCTCTCGACTCTGCCGGCCATGGTTGACGGCGAGGGCGTCGCCGCGCCGGTCGCACCGCCGTCACCTCCGGAGGGTGCGTCGTGAGCGCGTCGTTCGTTACGCAGCTCCGCGTGAGCCGCCCTCCGCTCGTCGTGGGAGAGCCGGGGCGGCCGGCGATCCGCTTGCGGGTGCAGGTGCCCGAGGTGTGGGACTTGGTGCGCATCGACGTGCCGGCCGGTCAACCGGTGCGAACGATCAAGTTGCTGGCGCTGGAGGTTCTGCGCCCCGGGGAGGAGCAGCCGGCGGAGTACGTCATGAAGCTCGGTGGGTGGGAGATTCTCGACGAGCAGGCGTCGCTCGGCGAGGTCGGCGCGGTCGACGGCTCGACCTTTCTCCTCACTTCCCGGCGCCGGCGGCCGGTCCGCTGAGCGCGACGCAGGTGCGCGGCGTCGCGGCTGGCGGCGACCGTGACGAGCTGCTCGAGGCAGCGGCGAGGCTCCGCGCCGAAGTCCAGCGGCGGATCGTCGGCCAGGCGCACGCGATCGAGGAGATCGTGATGGCGCTGCTTGCCGGCGGACACGCTCTGCTGGTCGGCGTCCCGGGACTCGCCAAGACCCTGATGATCCGATCGGTGGCCGAAGCGATGCGGCTCGAGTTTCGCCGCATTCAGTTCACGCCCGATCTCGTCCCATCCGACATCACGGGGACGGAGATCATGGAGGAGGACGCGGCGACCGGGCATCGCGAGTTCCGGTTCGTGCGCGGGCCGGTGTTCGCGAACATCGTTCTGGCCGACGAGATCAACCGTGCTCCCCCGCGGACCCAGGCGGCGCTGCTCGAGGCGATGCAGGAGCACGGCGTGACCGCCAGCGGCCACACCATGCGACTGCCCGAGCCATTCTTCGTGCTGGCGACGCAGAACCCGATCGAGCAGGAAGGGACCTACCCCCTTCCCGAGGCGCAGCTCGACCGTTTCCTGTTCGACATCCGCGTGGGCTATCCGGCGGAGGACGAGGAGGTGGAGATCCTGCGCTCGACTACCGGAGCACAGGGCGCGCCGCTGGAGGCGGTGGTGGACGCGGCGCAGGCCGTGGCACTCCAACGGCTGACGCGCGACGTGCCGGCGGCCGATCCCGCGCTGCGCTACGCGGCCGCGCTCGCGCGGGCGACGCGCCCGGATGCCGGCGAGGCCCCGGAGCTGGTTCGCCGCTACGTACGCTGGGGAGCCGGGCCGCGCGCGGGGCAGGCGCTGGTGCTCGGCGCGAAGGCGCGTGCGCTCCTGACGGGCCGGTTCGCCGTTTCGCCCGACGACATCCGGCGGGTGGCCCGACCGGTGCTGCGGCATCGCGTGCTCCCGAACTTCGCCGCGGAGGCCGAGGGCATCTCGGCGGAGCGGATCATCGAAGACTTGCTGGAGCGGATCGAGCCGCCACGCAGCGGAATCCGGACGTAGCGAATGAGGCGGGTGGAGGACTACGGCGTGCTCCTCGACGCCGTGCGCGGCGTTCGCTGGCCGGCGCGGCGAAAGGTCACCGGCGCGCTCCCCGGAGCGCACCAGTCGCGGATGCGGGGCATCGCGCCGGAGTTCGCCGAGTACCGTCCGTACCGGCAGGGTGACGATCCCCGTCGGCTCGACTGGCGCGTTCTGGCGCGCACCGACCGTGCGTACCTGCGGCTGTCGACCGACAGGTCGATCCTGGCGACGATGCTGGTGGTGGACGCGTCAGCGTCGATGGCTTATCCGCCGGAGACGCTCGACAAGTGGCAGTGTGCGCGCCGGCTGGCGATCGCGCTTGCCGCGGTCGCCTATGGCGAGCGCGATCCGGTCGGCGCGATCGTGAACACGGAGCGCGGGATGCTTCGTCTCGGCGCGCGCACGCGCCGCGGCGTCGTCGGCGAGCTGGCACGAATGCTCGACCATGTGCACCCCGGCGGCGCGCCGGCGCTCGGTAATGCCGCAAGGGCGGCGATGACCAGCGGCCGCGTGGTCGTGATCACCGACTTTCTCGGTGACGCGGAGGCGCTGCTGGCGGTGGCGAGAGAGCACACCGCCGCTGGCGGCGAGGTGCACGCCGTGCACATCCTTGCCCGCGAGGAGCTCGATCCGCCGGCGCGCGCGGTGACGGCGGTCGATCCGGAGGACGATGAAGTGGCGCGGACGCTGGCTCCGGCGACGCGTGAGGAGTATCTGTCGTCGTTCGCCGCCTGGCGGGAAGGGCTGGCGCGGGACTGGCGAGCAGCGGGCGCCACCCACACCGCTGTCGCGGCCGACGAGCCGGTGGCGCGGGCCGTTCGGCGGATCGTCGCCCCGGCCTTCGCGGGAGCTGCACCATGACCTTCCTCGCTCCGGGCTTTCTCCTGGCCGCGCTGGCGGCTGGTGCGGTAATGGTGGCGCTGCATCTGATCGCGCGAGATCGGCCGCCACGCGCTCCGCTGCCGACGGCGCGTTTCGTCCCGGCGCGGGCCGAGCAGGCGGTGACCCGGGCGCTTCGGCCGGCGGACCCTCTGCTGCTCGTCGTGCGCGTCCTCGTGATCGCGCTCGCCTGCCTGGCGTTCGCGCGGCCGGTGGTGGAGCCCTCGAAGCGGCCGGTCGCGCGCGTAGTGGCCGTCGATCTCTCCCGCGGCGTCGGCGATGCCGCCGAGGCTCGCGACTCGGCACTCGCCCTGCTCGAGCCTGGCGACGCGCTGATCGTGTTCGACTCCTCGGCGCGCGCGGTCAGCGGCGCCGCGCGCGACTCACTGGCGGGAGTAGCGACCTCGCCTGCACGGGGCTCGATTTCGGCGGCGCTGATCGTGGCCAAGCAGGCGGCGGTCCAGCTCGGCGAGCGCGCGGACTCGGTCGAGCTCGTTCTCGTCTCGCCGCTGGCCACCGAGGAGCTCGACGCCGCGACGGCGGCCATACGGGCGACGTGGCATGGACGTCTGCGCCTTGTGACGGTGGCGGCGAGGCCTGATTCCGCCGTCGGTCGCCTCGAGGTGCAGGCCGGGGCCGACGACCCGATCGTCGTGGCGGCGACGCTGCTCGGTCGCTCGTTCGCCGGCGCTGATCCCGGTCGTGTTCCCGCAGCAGCGGCGCCGGCTGCCCGGATCGTCCGACGCCGGCCCGTAGCCGCCGACTCGCTGCTGGCGAATGCCGGCGCCGTGGTCGTGTGGTGGCCCGAGGATCCCGCAGCGCTCGGATGGCCGGCCAGGACCAACCCGGACACGGTGGGGGCGGTGATCGCCGGCGATGCGGTGGTCGTCGCGTCGTTCGCGCGTATGGTCGCGCCACCTGCTGGCCAGTCGACGGTGATCGCGCGCTGGGTGGATGGCTCCCCGGCGGCGATCGAACGGTCGCTGGGCGCCGGCTGCGTTCGCGAGGTTGCGATCGAGGTGGACCCGGTGGGAGACCTTTCGCTGCGAGCGGAGATGCGCCGGCTGGTTGCGAGGCTCGCTGAGCCGTGTGGCGGAACGCGACTGCTCGAGCCGATCGGCGACGCCGAGCGGGCGATGCTCGCCGGCGGCGGGCCGCTGCTCTCGTCGCGGGCAATCGCGGTTCCGGCTGGCGAGGTGCCGCCGGCTGTGCCGTGGCTGCTCGGCGCGGCGCTGCTGCTGGCGCTCGCCGAGCCGCTGGCGCGGATGCGGAGAGGCAGGTCGTGAGGAGGAGCGAGGAGCGAGCTGGGGGAGTCGCGGCCGGCATCGCCGAGCGGCGCGTGCAGCTGACGCAGCGCGCGCTCGCCGCGGCGGTGTTCGCGCAGGCTGCGGCATGGGCGATCGCGGCGGCGGTGTGGTTAGTGGCCGCTCTGGCGACACTCGATGTTCTGGCCGGGCTTCCACTCGCCGTCCGCGCCTCGATGCTGCCAATGCCGGTCGCGGCGGCGCTGGCGGTTGCGGTCGCGGTGGTGTGGCGGAGCCGGACGGTGGCCTCGAGCGAGAGCGTCGCTTTGTGGATCGAGGAGCAGGTGCCTCGGCTCCAGTACGCACTCGTTACGGCGGCCGATCCGCGCCACGCGCGCGCCCGTCCGGCGCTCGAGCCGTTGGTGCGCGACGTCAGCTGGGGCGGTGCGCTGGCGACGCGCGCGCTCCGCCGGCTGTTGTTGCCGCTGCTGTTGGTGCTGCTGGCGCTGGCGGCAACCGCCGTTCTGCCCGAGGGAGCGGTGGCCCGCGTGCGCTCACCGTCGGCCGGCGACGCGCTCGACCGTGCGCGGCCCACCGGGAGCGCGGCCAGCGAAGGACTGTCGCCGCTGGTGGCCGTGGTGGTACCGCCGGAATACACCGGCGAGCGGGAGCGCACCATCGAGGAGCCTTCGGCGATCGCCGCACCAGTGGGAAGCGCGGTCACGATTCGCGGGCGCGGAGACGCGGGGAGCATTGTGGTCGAGATCGATGGTCGCCCCCAGGCAGTGACGGCGGAACGCGATCGGTGGCGGGTGGTGTTCGCGATGCCGGAGTCGCCGCGAGTCGTACGACTCTCGCGAGACCGCGCGACACGTCTGGTGGCGCTGGAGCCGCGGCCCGACAGCGCGCCGACGCTCGTGCTCTCGCTCCCGCAGCGGGACAGCGTGCTCGCGGCGCCGTCAGGGCAGGTGACGCTGGCCGCCACTGCACGCGACGACTACGGCATCGCGCGCACGGCGTTCGAGTACATCGTGACGTCGGGATCGGGCGAGCAGTTCAGCTTTCGCGAGGGCACGCTGGCGGGCCGCGCCGGGAACGGCGGGCGTCAGTTGGAGATGCGCGCCGAGTTGGCGCTCGAGGCGCTCGGCCTCGGTCCCGGCGACGTGGTGCATCTGCGGGCGGTGGCGGTGGACGGGAACACGGTGAGCGGCCCCGGCCGCGGCGTATCGGAAACGCGGTCGATTCGCGTGCTGCGGATCGGCGAGCACGACTCGGTGGCCGTGGAGGGAGCGCCACCGCCGGAGCCGGATCGGGCAGCGCTCAGCCAGCGCATGCTGATAATGCTGGCCGAGGCTCTGGAGGCTCAGCGACCGCGCCTGGACCGACCGGTGGTGGTGCGCGAGTCGCGGACGCTGGCGCGCGATCAGGGACGTCTCCGCACGCTGGTCGGCGAGATCATCTTCATGCGGCTCGGCGACGACCCGAGTGGTGAGCACGCGCACGGGCCCGGAGACGGCCACGAGCACGGCCCGGAAGAGCTCGAGCGTCTCTTTCGTCCGGAGTCCCTGCTCGCGGCGGCAGACCGCGCTACGGGCGGGCGCGGGGACCCCGAGGCGCTCGACTACGCGCACGGCGAGAGTCCCGTGGTGGCGATCAATCGGCCGCTGCTGGAGGCGTACAACCACATGTGGGACGCCGGCCGCGAACTGGAACAGGGTGAGCCGGGACTCGCCCTTCCGGCGATGCGCCGCGCGCTGGATGCGCTTCAGGAGGCGCGGCAGGCCGAGCGTTACTACATGCGCGGGCGACCACCATCGATCGTGGTGGACATCGATCAGGTTCGACTCGCCCGGCGCGAGCACGTCACGCCCTCGGCGCGCGAGCCGCGTCCGTCTGACGACGTCGGCGCCGAGCGGCGCGCGGCACGATTCGTCGCGGCGGTCGAACTGCTGGCCGATCACCCGGCGGCGGCGATGGACACGCTGCTGGTGCTGCGGATCGACGCCCTGGCGGATGCGCCCGCCCTGGCACGCGCGCTCGACGAGGCGCTGGTGGCGCTGCGGAGCGGACGCGACGCGACGCCGGCGTTGGTTCGCGCGCGCCGGGCGATCGAGGGCGGCGGCGCCGCCGCCGGACCGCTCGGCCGGTGGAGCGGCGTCTGGTGACGCGATTCGTCTTCGCCACGGCGCAATACGAGTCCGGGGACTGGGACAGCGCGCCACTCGTGCCGGCGAACATCATCGACACGATCGCCCGCTACACCTCGATCGAAGTCGCCCCGACGGGCGTCGTGGTACCGCTGGCTTCGACGGCTCTGTTCTCGTATCCGTTCGTGTGGCTGACCGGACATCTGCCGGTGCGGCTCACCGAGACCGAGGGCCGCAATCTCAGCCGGTACTGCGACCGCGGAGGCCTCATGTTCGTGGACGATCACAACCACGACATCGATGGGCCGTTCCACAAGACGGCGACCGAGGAGATCGAGCGTCTGGTCGGGCCGCTGAGCGAGCTGCCGAACGACCACGCCCTCTACTCGGCGTTCTTTCGTTTCGAGGACGGACCGCCGACCACCAGCCACGAGCTCAACGGATGGGGTGACAACCTCGTGCACGCGCACCTGCACGCCGTCATCCACGGCGGGAGAATAGCGGTGTTGTACAGCAACAAGGACTACAGCTCGGAGTGGAGCTACCATCCCGATTCGAAGCGATTCATGTCGGTGGACAACACGCGCTTCGCGGTGAACCTGGTGGTGCATGCGCTCACTCGGTGAGGGGCGCGCCCCGGCGGCCGCCGAGTGGGCGGCGCATGCCGCGGCGGTGGCGCTGCTGGCCTGGATGCTGGTGCGCGCGCTCGGGCCCGCCGGACCGGCGCCGCCGCTGCTGATAGCCGAGCCGCGGACCGATGCGCTGGCCGCGCTGTCCGGCAGCCTTCCATCGCGCGTGCACGCGACGTTCCGGGAGGCGCCGGAGCCGGTTGTGCGCGACTGGCTGGTCGCGCTGCGCCGCAGCGGTCGAAGCGTCTCGTGGAGCGGTGACTCGCTCGTCGGCGCTGCGGCCTCGGTCGAGCCGATAGTGGCGCCGCGCGGCGGCGTGCGGGTGCGCGTGGCAGCGCCGGCGGGGATGGACATCGTGATCGGTGATGCGGCGGGCGCTCTCGACACGGTGTCCTCGGTCGGTGGAGGCGCGACTCTGGCGGCGCGGATGGTGGTGGGCGACCTGACAGTCGCGGCGCGGGGCGGCGCAGGTGCCGGCGGCGCGAAGGTCGCCCCGGGCGAGCACGCTTCGGTGCGCGACGTGCTCGTGCTCGGTCGTGCAGGATGGGAGTCGAAGTTCGTGATCGCCGCGCTGGAGGAGGAAGGGTGGCGGGTGACCGCCCGGCTTGCGGTCGCGCCTGGCGCGTGGGTGACTCAGGGCACACTGGCGGCGATCGACACATCACGTTTTGCCGCGGTTGTGGCGATCGACACCGTCGCCGCGGAGTGGGGCGGCGAGATCGCACGATACGTGCGCGGGGGAGGTGGCTTCGTACTTGCGGGCGGCGCTGCGGCGTCGCCGGCGTTCCGGACGATCGCGCCGGGCCGGCCGGCGATGTATGTTGCCGCCGACCCGGTGGCACCGCCGGACAGTGCGCCGCGCCGCGTACTCGGAGTGCAACCGATAACATCGCTCGCCAGCGATGCGGTGGTGCTCGAGCGTCGCGGGACGGCCGTCACGGCGGCGGCTCGCCGGGTCGCACTTGGCCGCGTGGCGCAGATCGGCTATGTCGATACGTGGCGATGGCGAATGGCAGGAGGCGAAGGCGCCACGGAGGCGCACCGCGAATGGTGGTCAAAGGTCGTGAGCTCGGTCGCCCATGCGCCAGCGCAGTCGGGCGCCGCGGAGGAGGGTGCGGTGGATGCCGCACCGCACGCGCGCCTCGTCGACGCGCTCGGCGAGCCGTCGGCGTCGCCGCGCGCGGCCCGACCGGCGCGGGAGCCTCTCATGTCGTGGGTGCTCGTGCTCGCCGTGTCGCTGCTGATCGGTTCCTGGGGCTCGCGGCGCCTGCGGGGCGCGCGATGACGGTAGCTTTCCTGTCGCACTCCGACTCCGGACGGCACGACACCGGATGGGGACACCCCGAGCACGTCGGCCGCGTCCGCGCGATCCCGGGCGCGCTGCGTGAGGATGCCGAGTTGTTCATGGCGCTCCTTCACGCCGAAGGTCGGCACGCGTCGCCGCAGGAGATCGCCCTGTCGCACGACCCGGCGTACATTGCGCACGTTAGCGAAGTCGTCGCCGCGGGTGGCGGCCGTCTCGATCCGGACACGATTCTCAGCACCGGGTCATGGGATGCAGCATCGGCCGGCGTCGGGTGCGTTCTCGACGGAGTGGACATGGTCATCGATGCGCGCGCTCGACGGGCCTTCGCCGCGGTGCGTCCGCCGGGGCATCATGCGCTTCGGGACGCCGGGATGGGATTCTGCATCTTCGGCAACGTCGCCGTGGCGGCACACTACGCGCGCCAGCGGCACGGGATCGACCGGATCCTGATCGTCGACTGGGACGTGCACCACGGCAACGGTACGCAGGCGCTGGTCGAGCACGAGCCGCGAATCCGCTTCATATCGATGCATCAGTGGCCGTGGTATCCGGGTACGGGCCCGGTCGAGGACCGTGGCCCGCACGGCAGCGTGTGGAACGTGCCGATGCCGGCCATGCGCCCGCCCGGCGAGTACGTGGATGCGTTCATGCGCGCGATCGACGCCGCGACACGCGATTTCACGCCCGAGCTGGTGCTCGTGTCGGCCGGCTTCGACTCGATGCGCGGCGATCCCCTGGGTGGATTCACGCTCGAGCTGGAGCACGTGAACGCCCTGACTCGCGCGGTGGTCGACCGCGCCGAGCAGTGGTGTGCGGGGCGCGTGGTCAGTGCTCTCGAGGGCGGGTACGACCCCCAGCGGCTGGCCGCCGCCTGCGTGACGCACCTGCGGGCGCTTCTGTGAAGCCATGTCATGACTGAGCGGAGCGGTATGGTGCCGGTAGTCCCCGCGGACACCGGCCGGACTGGTGATCGGCCGGCTGGTCGGGCGGCGGGACGGGAAGTCCGCGGGCGACGGCTGCTGGAGGAGGCCGGAAACGTGCTCGGCGCCTCGCTGAACCTGGACACGACACTCGACGCGATCGCGCAGCTGGCGCTCGATCACACCGCCGACTCGTGCACGCTCTGCCTGCTCGGCGACGGTGGCTCGATCGCGCACGTCGTCTCGGCGGCCCGCGAGCCGGCCGCGCTCGAGATTCTGCGGCGGGCCGAGGCGCGTCATCCGACGGCGCTCGATGGACTGCACGGCGCGGCCGGGGCGATCCGCAGCGGCCGTCCGCAGGTCCGACGTATTCCGCGGCCCGACGATTCCCGTGAGGCCGCCGCTCCGGAGGACGAGCAGGACCGGATGCTGTCCGCGCTCGGCCCGCACACGTCGATGTGCGTCCCGCTCATCGGGGCCAGGCGCACCATCGGTGCGATCACCGTGCGACGGCACGGTGCCCGCCGGACCTTCGACGACGACGACCTCGAAGTCATGAGTGAGCTGGCCCGCCGCGCGGCGCTCGCGTTGGAGAACGCGAGGCTGTACCACGTGGCGCTGGAAGCCAGGCAGGTCGCCGAGCGCGCGGTGCATCGAATGGAGCGGCTCCAGCAGCTGACCGAGGCGCTGGCCTGCGCGCACACGGTCGGCGAGGTCTGTGAGACGATTCTGGCGCAGGCGCTGGATGCCCTGGGGGCGAGCGCGGGCGCGGTCGGAGTGGTCTCCGGCGGCGGGCGCGAGGTCGAGCTGTGCGCCGCGGTCGGCCACTCGACCCAGGTCGTCGATCGCCACCGCCGGTTTTCGCTCGAGGCCGAGCTTCCGCTGGCGCGTGCCGCCCGCACCGGCGAGCCGCAGTTCGGCACCGGCACCGGCGACGGCGGCGAGGCATCGGCACTCGCCGAGCCGCCGCGTGGAGCCGCCGCCGGACCGGATACGATCGATCCGGCCGGGCACCGCCAGTCCTGGGTCGCCGTGCCGCTTGCGATAGAAGGGATGGTGATCGGCGGCGTCAGCCTCGGTTTTGGAACGGTGCGGCGACTCGATGGTGACGAGTGGGCATACCTGCGCATGCTGGCACGGCAGGGGGCGCAGGCACTGGAGCGAGCGCGCCTGCACCAGGCCGAACAGCGCTCGCGCGCCGAGGCCGCGGCGGCGCAGCGGCGACTTCTCTTTCTGGCCGAGGCGAACGCGCTCTTCGCATCGAGTCTCGACCTCAGCAGCCGGCTGCAGCAGCTGGCGCGACTCTCCGTCGAGGCGCTCGCCGACTACTGTCTCATCTACATGGACGACGAGGCCGGAGACGTGCATCACGCGATAGCGCACGTCGATCGGACGAAGGAGCCGCTGGTGCGCGAGGTGGAGCGCCTCTTCCGCCCGCACCCCGACCGCCCCAACGGGCTGCTGGCACGGGTCGCGCGCACCGGCCGGCCAGTCGTCGTGCCCGTGCTGCCGGCGGACATTGCCGATCGAATCTGCGACGAGCCGGTGGCGCGGGAAGCGATCGCCCGCCTCGGCTCGCGGTCCGCCATCGTGGTGCCGCTGATCGCGCGGGGGCAGGTGATCGGCTCGGCCGCGTTCGTCTCCACGAGGCTCGACCGCGAGTTCGGAGCATCCGACCTCGCGTTCGCCGAGGAGCTGGTGCGGCGCGCCGCGGTGGCGGTGGACAACGCGCGTCTCTACCGCGCGGCGCTCGACGCCAACCAGTCGAAGGCCAACTTCCTGGCCGTGATGTCGCACGAGCTTCGGACGCCTCTCACCGCGATCCTCGGCTACGCCGAGCTGCTGGGCGAGGAGATCGTCGGACTGATCAACGACGAGCAACGGGATCAGCTGCTGCGGATAAGGGCCAGCGGCGTGCACCTGATGTCGCTGATCGAGGAGATCCTGAGCTTCGCGCGGCTCGAGGCAGGTCAGGAGTTGATCCGACTCGAGCCGATCGATCTGCGTGCGCTGGTGGAAGCGACGCGCGTACTGATCGAGCCGCTGGTGATGCGAAAGAAGCTGCGCTACGTGCTCGACCTGCCGTCTGCGCCGCGGGTGATCACGACCGACGCCGGCAAGGTCCGGCAGATACTACTCAACCTGCTGTCCAACGCGGTCAAGTTCACCGACGCGGGCGAGGTCGTGCTGTCGGCGCAGGAGGACGGAGGGGAGATAGTCTTCGAGGTGCGCGACACCGGCATCGGCGTGTCGGCCGACGATCTGGAGCAGATTTTCGAGCCGTTCTGGCAGGCGGAGCACGCGCTTACCCGGCGCTTCGGTGGGACTGGCCTCGGACTGAGCGTGGCCCGCCGGTTGACCGTGATGCTCGGCGGGGAGCTGAGCGTGAGCAGTGCGGTCGGGGCGGGGAGCACGTTCACGGTGAGGATTCCGGCGAATGCCGGCCAGCCGTTGAGTCGGATGTGATCAGCCGCCCTTGCAGGCGGGCTTCGGGGTTTCCGGGAAGCCGCGAATTTCATGGTTCCGGTCGCCGCGACGGCCGCCGGCGTTTCTCACACCTCCGCGTCCTCTGCGGTTGGCTTCCTTTTCATGGACATTGCGACGCAGCCGACGAGCTCCCGAAAATCCCCGAAGAATCTCATTTCGACATCGACTCCTCGACGATCTCCCTGGCGCGCAACGCGGGCAGCTCGGTCAGCGAGAGAGGATCGATCGTCACCCGGCCGTACCGTGCGATCCAGTGCAGGTGCGGCCCGGTGACGCGTCCAGTCGCGCCGACACGACCGATGATCTGGCCGCGCTCGACCGTGTCACCCTGAGCCACCTCCTGCCGGCTGAGGTGCAGGTAGGCGGTGACGAGCCCCGCGCCATGGTCGATGTACACCACGTTTCCCCCGAGATAGAACTCGTCGACCAGGGCGACGACACCGCGGTTGGGGGCGCGGATCGGGGTGCCCACGGCACCGGCGAAGTCCACACCCATGTGCCGGCTCTGGATGCGGCCGTTGAACTCGCGGCCATGGCCGAAACCGCTGGTGATGCGGGCGTCGCGCGGCCGAACGAACGCGCTGTCCCACAGGCGCGGGGTGGCGTGCGAGCGCTCGGAGACCTCCCGTGCGCGGGCGCTTTCGCGGGCCATCCTTGCCGCCAGCGCGGAGTCGGGCGCGGCGCCGAACCGGGGCGCTACGGTCAACCGCTCCATCGCGTACTGCCCGGTGGCGATCTCCAGGGCGGCCTGCAGCGTATCCACCCCTCCGCTCGCGAGCTCGACCATGACGGGGAAGTGCACCGTCCCCGATGCATCGATCGGCACGGCCCCGAGAGCGTGCCAGGTACCAATCGAGTCCGGCTCGAAGTGGAGCGGTTCGCCGGCCAGCATGGCGCGAATCCCGGCCGGCTGGCCCTGACCGGCCTCGAGCGTTACGCTCACCACGACCGCTGTTCCCTGAAGGGGACGGGCCGGGGTGAAGCTCACGACGGGCGCGGGTAGTGCGTCGGCTGGCTCGGCGACGGCCTGGAGCGGGGCCATGCCGAACGCCAGAATGGACGGAAAGGCGAGGATGATCGTCATGGAGGAAACGTACCCTGCGTGACGGGGTGGGGTCCGAGACAGGGACGCCCGGGGGTCGTGCCTGGCAAAACGGACTGCTCTGTATGTGCCGTCCGGCGGTTGGTATACTTACTTTCTGGCTCACGGCGGCCGCTGTTGCCTCCGCGGGCCGGTTTCTTTCAGCCACAGCCCTTCCTTGATGAGCGCTCCCCAGCGCGTGCCGCCGGTGCCGGCGGTGCTGCGCCTAGTACAGATGGTCGTTCTCGGCCGGTGGCGAGCCACCGGCGAGGACCTCTACCGCGAGGTCACGCGCCTCGTCGAGGCCGGACCCGGGAAGGAGATCCTCGTTTCCGGTTGCGGCGACGGGGTGACGACCGAGTGGCTGGCCACCCGCACGCGGGCGATCATGAGCGGGGTCGATCCGGACCGGGGCCGGATCGAGCAGGCTGAAGAGCGCGCCCGGATGCTCGAGGAGCCGGCGTCGCTGATATACCAGCAGGCTCCACTCGAGGACCTGCCGCACGAGGACGAGGTGTTCGACGCCGCCATCGGTGAGCCGACGCTCTCGGCCTCCACGGAGCCCCTGAAGGCGATCTCCGAGCTCGTGCGCGTCACGAAGCCGTTCGGGAGCATCGTCCTGATGCAGCCGACGTGGAGCTCGGAGCTCCGTACTTCGGCGCGCGAGCTTCTGGTGGAGCGTCTCGGGATGCGTCCGCGGCTGCTCGTGGAGTGGAAGCAGATGATGCGTGATGCCGGTGTGGTCGAGATCCAGGTGCAGGACTGGACCTCCGGTGGTCCCAGCGCCACCGGACGATCGAGCGGCACGGGACCGCCCTATGTTTCGACGCCCGAGCTGACGTGGCGGCAGAAGGCGCAGATCGTAGGTCGTGCATGGCGCCGCCGGGGGTGGCGCGAGGCGCGGTCGGCGATCGAGCGGGAGGAGTCGCTGCTACGGGAGCTGTCGCACGAGCGCGCCCTCGGCTTCCAGCTCCTCAAGGGGGTCAAGTGGCCGCACGGACGCCCGGAGTGACCGTGTCCGCGCCGGATGCGTTCGTCGCTCCCCGAGAGGCGAACGTTCCGCGCAGCTACAGTCTGGACGCCGAGGGGCGACTGCGACGCGATCTCGCGCCACGGGAGCTGGTCGAGGCGCTCGGTGGTGACGGCCATCTCTGGCTGGACGTGGACAGTGGGAACCGCGCCCAGGTGGCGATTCTCGAGAAGGTGTTCGGATTCCACCCGCTGGCGATCGAGGACACTCTCAACCCCGAGAATCGAGCGAAGGTCGAGGACTACGGCGACTACCTGTTCCTCGTCGTGCGGGGCATCCGCTTCATCGACGAGACGGAGGACCCGTACGACCTCGAGACCTTCAACCTCTACTTCTTCCTCGGGCGCAACTACCTGGTCACGGTCCACGCCAGGCACTCGTCGAGCATCGACACGGTGGCCGAGCGCATCGACCGCAGTCCGGAGATCATGGCGCGGGGTGCGCAGCGGCTGCTGCACGCGATCGTGGACGCCGCGATCGACGCCTACTTTCCGATCATCGATCAGCTCGACGAGTTCATGGACGGGCTGGAGGAGCGGGTGTTCGCGCGGTTCGACCAGACTGCGCTGCGCGACATCTTCGCCGTAAAGAGGTGCACGCTGACGCTTCGGCGGCACCTGGCGCCGCAGCGTGAGGTGTTCAACATCCTGACCAACCGGCCCAGCTCCCTGCTGTCGTCCGAGACGCAGGTCTATTTCCGGGACGTCCACGATCACGTACTCCGGATCAACGAGTCCCTGGAGACGTACCGCGACCTGCTCGGCAGCACGCTGGACAGCTATCTGATGCAGGTCTCCAACAGGCTGGGCACGGTGACGAAGGCCTTGTCGGTGGTGGCCACTCTCAGCATTCCGTTCGTGGTGGTGAGCGGGATGTGGGGGATGAACTTCGACGTGATACCGCTCTCGACGGCTCCGGGGGGGTTCTGGATCATGCTGGCGGCTCAGGCGGGGGTCGGCGCGGGACTGCTCGGCTACCTGCGCTGGCGGGGCTGGTTGTGAGTGCCCTGCGACTGTACGGCGTGGCGTCGGCCGACCCGGCGTCGCCCGGGCCGTTGCCGGAGGGCGTGCAACTCGTCCCATTCCGCGACCTGGCTGCTGTGGTATCGGAGGTGGCGTTCGTGCCCGCGTCCGCCGGTCCGGCGGAAACGGAGGCCCACCTGTCGGTGGTCACCGCGGTGACGGCCCACCGCCCGGTGCTCCCGGCCCCGGTCGGAGTCGTGTTCCAGTCGGCGGACGTCCTCCTCCGGTGGCTCGAGCTGCATTTCGTGGCGCTCAGCGATGGCCTCGGGTTCGTCGAGGGGCGAGTGGGCGCGCGGGTCCACATGCGGCACCGGGAGGCGCACATCATCGAGGAGGCCCGCTCCGACATGACGGCAGTGGCGACGCAGAGCTTCCGGCAGCTTCGCCGGTATGCGGTGGCCGCACTGCCGGTGCGCGGGGACGGGAACGTGGCGGACCTCCTCGGTGGCGCCTTTCTCGTCGAGCAGGAGCGGTGGCAGGCATTCGCGGACGCGGTCGCGGAGGAGGAGGCGCGGCAGGGCGTCCTGCAGCTCGTGGCGACCGGTCCGTGGCCGCCGTTCGACTTCGTGCGCATGCAGTTCGGAGGCTGAGTGTTCTGTCCCGAGTGCGGCACCTGGAACCGCGCGTCGGCGGCGCGTTGCGGCCGCTGCGAGTCTCAGCTGCCGGAGCTCCCCGATGCGCCGACGGTGCAGCCGGACGAGGAAATGACGTCGTTGCGACGCGCGACAGGGAGCCGCTACCGGATCGTGCGGCGGCTCGGGAGCGGTGGGATGGCGCACGTCTACCACGGCGAGCACGTGCTCCTGGCCCGTCCGCTGGCGATCAAGGTGCTGTACGCGCACCTGGCGCGGGATGCGGAGATGCGCGAGCGATTCCGCCGCGAGGCCGAGGCGGCATCGACACTGGTGCACCCGCACATCTGCTCGATCCTCGACTACGGCGAAGTGGATGGAACGATCTACCTGGTGATGCCGTATCTGGCCGGCGGGTCGCTCGCCGACGTGCTCGTCCGCGATCGCACGGTGCCGCCGGCACGGGCGGCGACGATCGCGGTGCAGGTCGCCTCGGCCCTCGACTACGCGCAACGCCGCGGGGTGGTGCACCGCGACATCAAGCCGGACAACGTGCTGTTCGATGAGGATGGCCACGTGCTGATCACCGACTTCGGGATCGCGACCGCGCGCTTCCACGGGCGGCTCACCGGCACCGGACGGGCGATGGGCACGCCCCACTACATGTCGCCGGAACAGGCCATGGGCAAGATGGTCGACGGGCGCAGCGATCTGTACGCGGTGGGAATCATGCTGTACGAGATGCTCCTCGGTATTCCGCCGTTCGACGGCGCCGACTCGTACTCGATCGGCTACAAGCAGGTGCACGAGGTCCCGGTGCTCCCCGAGGTCGTCGATTCGCGTACGCCGCTGGGGCTTTCGGCGATCATCATGAGATGCCTGCAGAAATCCCCGGCGGACCGATACCAGCGCGGCAACGAGCTCGCCGATGCGCTGATCTCCTGGCTGACGCAGGCTGGAGAGTCGCCGGCCCAGTACCGTTCGGCGTGGAGCTCGCATCGTCCCGGAACACCGTTCCCTGCACGATGAAGCTCACGCACGAGATCGTGACCGTACACACGAAGCATCCATTCACGATCGCACGCGGCGGCTCCAGCGAATGGAAGGTGGTCTGGGTCCGGATCCGCGACCGGGATGGCGTCGAAGGGTGGGGCGAGGCGGCGCCGAGCAGGTTCTACGGCGAGACGCCGGAGACGGTGGTCGCCGCCCTCGAGCGCCTGGCTCCGATCCTGACCGGGGCCGATGCATGGTCCCTCGAGACGATCGAGGCCGAGCTGTCGCGGGCGCTGCGCTTCAATGCCGCGGCCCGCTCGGGTATCAGCGCGGCGCTGCACGACATTATCGGCAAACGGCTCGAGGTGCCGCTGTGGCGGCTGTGGGGACTCGATCCGGCGCGGGCGCCGCTGTCGAGCTTCACGATCGCTATCGCCCCGGACATGGACACGCTACGGGCGCGGGTCGAGGAGGCAACCGAGTACCCGGTTCTCAAGGTGAAGCTCGGCAGCGACCGGGATGCGGAGATCATTCGCACCGTGCGAATGACGGCCCCGGGCAAAGTGCTGCGCGTGGATGCGAACGCGGCCTGGACACCCAAGCATGCGCTGGCGATGATCGAGCTGCTGCTCGACCTCGGCGTCGAGTTCGTCGAGCAGCCGCTGCCGCCGGGCGACCTCGAGGGCCTGAAGTTCGTGCGCGAGCGGTCGCCGCTGCCGATCGTCGCCGACGAATCGTGTCTCGTCGCCGCCGACATCCCGCGGCTGGCCGGCGTCGTGGACGGGATAAACATCAAGCTCTCGAAGTGCGGCGGGCTGCGCGAGGCACTGCGGATGATCGCCACCGCGCGGGCGCACGGGATGCTGGTGATGGCGGGTTGCATGGTCGAGACTTCGCTGGGGATCACCGCGGCGGCGCACTTCGCGCCGCTGCTGGACTGCGCCGATTTCGATGGCGCGGCGCTGCTGCGGGACGACCCGGCGCGGGGCGCGACCATCGCGAATGGGCGGATCGGCATCCCGACGGGGCCGGGGCTCGGGGTGACGCTCGACGGGCGCGGGGGTCGATAGCCGGGATCCTGGCGTCTTTCGGGCGATCCGTGCGCAGCTGATTACTGTTCGTCGATACTCCGACGCCCGATCACTTGTTCTTCGACCCCGCTCCCGCCGCCACGTTGTCCGCGCCCCCGCCGGCCGGCCGACTAGTAGAAGTCGCGCTGCCGCTGCCTCTCTTTCGCACGTTCACCTACGTGGTAGAGAGGGAGCCGCGGCACTCGGTAGTGCCGGGTGCGCGCGTCGTCGTGCCGCTGCGCGGCGGGAAGGAGATCGGAATCTGCGTCGGGGACGTGGCCGAGTACACGGGGAAGGCTGCGCCCAAGACGATCATCGATGTTCCCGATGCCGAGCCGGCCATCTCGGCGACGATGCTCGAGCTGGCGCGGTGGATCGCCGAGTATTACGTGGTACCGATCGGGCAGGTGCTGCGGTCGATGCTCCCCGTGCTGCTCTCCGGGGCTGGGGATCCGACGCCGTCGCATCGGACGCGGCGGGTGGCGGTCCTGCGCGAGGAGTTGCCGTCGCTTCTGCATCGCGACAAGCTGTTCGCCCGGGCGCCGAAGCAGCGCGTTCTGTTCGAGCTGCTCGAATCGCTCGGAGGGCGGAGCCCGGTCGAGCATCTGATCGAGCGGCTCGACTGCTCGCCGTCGGTGCTCAGAAAGCTGGTGACGCGCGGGCTGGTGGCGGTGGAGGAGGAAATCGTGCGCCGCGACCCGTTCGCCAGCAGGGTGCGGCAGGCGCCGCTGGCGGTGGTGCCGACGCAGGCGCAGCGGTCGGCGGTCGCCGCGCTGAGCGGTGGACGCCCGGGCGAGGTGTTCCTGCTGCACGGGATCACCGGTAGCGGCAAGACGCTGGTCTACATCGAGCTCCTGCGCGAGGTCGTGGAACGGCGCGGGCGAAGCGCGATCGTGCTCGTGCCGGAGATCGCGCTGACGCCGCAGACGGTGGATCGGTTCCGGGCGGTGTTCGGCGACCGGATAGCCGTGCTTCACTCGGCGCTGGGCGACGGCGAGCGATACGACGAATGGCTGGCCCTCCAGCGCGGCGAGAAGCGGATCGCCGTCGGGGCGCGGTCGGCGATCTTTGCCCCGCTTGCCGACGTGGGGGCGATCATCGTGGACGAGGAACACGAGTCGACCTACAAGCAGGGCGAGAGCCCGCGCTACCATGCGCGCGAGGTGGCGATGGTGCGGGCGCGCGCCGAGGGCGCGGTGGTGGTGCTGGGCAGCGCGACCCCCAGCCTGGAGAGCTGGACCAACGCGGCCGAGGGGAAGTACCGGCTGCTGACGCTGCCCGACCGCGTCGGCGGCGGCAGGCTTCCCGAAGTCGAGGTCGTGGATCTGCGCGAGACGCGCAAGCCGTCGCCGCCCTCCGACGGCACGCCGGCCGACCCGTTTCGCTGGGTGGTGAGCGAGCCTCTGGAGAGCTCGCTCACCGACCGGCTCCGGAAGGAAGAGCAGAGCATCCTGCTGCTCAACCGGCGGGGCTACGCGTCGTTCGTGCAGTGCCGGAGCTGCGGGAACGTCGCGGCGTGCCCCAACTGCAGCATCTCGCTCACCTACCACCGGGCGCCGGAGCGCCTCGTCTGCCACTATTGTCTCCACCACGAGGTCGCGAGCGAGCGGTGTGACAGATGCTCGGGCGTCACCATGCGACAGCGCGGGCTGGGGACGCAACAGGTCGAGCGGCTGCTGGCGGAGCGGTTTCCGAGTGCGCGGATCGCGCGGATGGATGTGGACACGACCAGCGGGAAGTGGGCGCACACCGAGATCCTCGATCGGGTCGCCCGGCGCGAGGTGGACATACTGCTCGGGACGCAGATGATCGCCAAGGGTCTCGACTTTCCGAACGTGACGCTGGTCGGCGTGGTGGATGCCGATACGGGGATCAACCTGCCGGACTTCCGCGCTTCGGAGCGCTGCTTCCAGCTCCTGGCGCAGGTAGCGGGTCGCGCCGGGCGGGGGCCGAAAGGGGGTCGCGTACTGATCCAGACCCGGTTGCCCGGGCACCACGCAGTGCGGTGCGCGGTGGAGCACGACTTCGAGACGTTCGTACGGCAGGAGCTCGCCGGCCGGCGGGAGCCTGTTTACCCGCCGTTCAATCGGCTCGCCAACATCGTGTTCAGCGGCACGTCGGAGGAGGCTACGTCTCAGCTGGCGCTCGATGCCGGAGGGTGGCTCACGCGGCTGTTGGCGCGCGCCGGCGGTGGGCTGACCATGATCGGTCCCGCTCCATGTCCGGTGGAGCGGGTCAAGCGGCGGTGGCGATGGCACGTGCTGTTGAAGGCCGATCACTCCAGAGAGCTGACACGCGTGGCGCACTACTTCATGCGGCGCTTCGAGGTGCCCAAGCGGTCGGAGCTGCGGGTGACGCTGGATCGGGATCCGGTGGCGCTGCTCTAGGGGGCGTGCATCTCGACCGGAATGCGGGCGTTCGTGCTCTGTCGGCGCTCGTGTGCCTCTGTATCTCGACCGAAATGCGGGCACCTTGCTTCGTCGGCGCTCGCATGCCTCTGCATCTCGACCGAAATGCGGGCACCTCACTCGGTCGGCGCATGCGCTTGCACGCTGCGAGCCCGTGGGCCTGCGGGGTCAGGTACTCTCGGTGGAGCCGAGTCCCACGGTCTCTTGCTACGCGCAAGCGCCTCCTCCGTGAGGCGCCCGCATTTCAGCGTGTCCTCCGTGAGGCGCCGGCATGCCAGGACCTCCTCCGTGAGCCTCCTTCGTGGCGCCCGCATTTCGCTGGAGTTCGTCGCGACCTGGTGCAGCATCATTCGCTACGGATCACGAAGCGCCGCGGGGCCGGACGAAAGCCTACCGCGGCGTTCAGCCAGCGCACCAGGGGAAGGAGGCGCTCGAAATCGCGGACGATGCTGGTGACGAGGCGGGGTGACAGGGCTTCGGCGCGGGTCAGCGTTCGGGAGGCGGTGAAGGACTGATGGCGAAGCCAGTGCGCGGCGGGGTGGTCGGCGGGGATGCCGCGCGGGGTCCGGGTCAGTACGGCTTCGTCGCTCAGTCCGCCGAAGCGGCGGCGGAAGGCGGCGGACTCGACGACTTGCTCGAACGACTCGTGATCGCGCGCCAGGGCCGCGCGGATCGCCGAGAGCGCGGGGCGAGGGGGCATCCAGAAGCCGCCGGCGACGAGGGTCTCGTCGGCGCCGATGTGGAAGTAGAAGCCGGCGCCGCCGTGGGCTGCGCGGCTGCCGACTTCCTTGCCGGCGTCGCGATGGTAGAACCATGCTCCCGCGTGGGTCTTGTACGGACTCTTGTCCTTGCTGAAGCGGACGTCGCGGTAGATCCGGAAGACCGAACGTTTCGGATCGCCGAGGATCTCGGGTGCGACGGTGCCGAGGCGGACGTCCACCTCCTCCACCAGGTCGGCGAGTGGGGCGCGGACGAGGCGCTCGTACTCCTCGCGGCGCGGCTGGAACCAGTCGCGGCGGTTGTTGCGCTTCAGCGCGCGGAGGAAGCGGATGGCGTCCGGAGCGAAGCCGCGGAAACGTGACATGGAGTGGTGTGGGTGGACGGTGCGCCGTGGCGATGGCGGGACAGCGATGGTCGGGCCCAATGTACGCTGCGCGATCCCGCGTCGTCGCGCCAGCGGTTCACCTGCTTCGGATCGACGGAGACGGGCGGCGGCATCACGCAGTTTCGGAAGGCATGGTTGGGGTGCGGCGTCGAGCTCATGGCCGCGGGTGCTCGCCTGAAGTTCCGGGTGAGGGTCGTCGCCGGGGTTGGGTGCCGCCGGGGGCTTGCGAGGGCGGTCGAGCTTGACTCCACCGCTCCTGCCGCGAGGTTCAAGGAGGTTGCGGGTGCGCGGGAGCGCGCTGGCGAATCTCAACAGCGACGCGGAGGTCAGCATGATTCTGGTGATCGGCGCGACCGGATTCCTCGGCAGCGAGATCTGCCGGCGCCTGGCGGGCTCGGGCCAGCAGGTCAGGGCGCTCGTGCGAACCACATCGGACCGTGCGCGGCTCGATGCGCTGCGCAGCGCGGGGGTGGAGCTGGCGACGGGCGACCTCACGGATCGCGCGTCGCTCGACGCGGCCTGCGTGGGGGTGTCGACGGTGATCAGTACCGCGAGCGCGGCGGTGTCACGACAGGCCGGCGACTCGATCGACGCGGTGGATGGCGAGGGGCAGCTGCGGCTGGCCGAGACCGCGCGTGCCGCGGGTGTGGAGCACTTCATCTACATCTCGTTCTCGGGGCAGATCGAGCTCGACTCGCCGCTGCGGACCGCGAAGCGCACGATGGAGGACGTGCTGCGGCGGAGCGGAATGGCGTACACGATCTTCCGCCCGTCGTACTTCATGGAGGTCTGGCTCTCGCCGGCGCTGGGGTTCGACGTCGGCAAGGGTGTGGTTCAGGTCTACGGGAATGGCGAGCGACGGGTCAGCTTCATGTCGCTCGTCGATGTGGCGCAGTTCGCGGTCGCGTGCGTGGGCAACCCGCGCGCCCGGAACCGCACGATCGAGCTGGGCGGGCCCGAGGCGCTGAGCCAGCTCGACGTGATTCGCACTTTCGGTGAGTTGCGCGGGCGCCCCCTGGAGACGAACGTCGTACCCGAGGAGGGATTGCGCGCGCAGCACGAGGCGGCGGCCGACCCGATGCAGAAGACCTTCGCCGCCCTGATGCTCGGTTATGCCCGTGGGGACGCGATCGACATGAAGGAGACGCTGGCCGAGTTCCCGATCCGATTGACGACGGTGCGTGATTACGCGCTCCGGACGATCGGCCGGTCGGTGGTCGCGGACGCCCCGGCGATGCGGGAGGAACGGGGCGCCGCCCCAGCTTGAACCGCCATCAGCGGGCGGCCATCTTTCCACCCGTGACGACATTCTCCCAGCCTGATTTCACGGCGCCCCGGTTCGCCTCGGCGCCGGACGCGCGGTTCGTGCCCGCGCCGGCCGATGGCGTGCTGCCCGAAAGGTTCTTCTCGACCACGAATCTGCCCACGTACGTGCGGATCGACGGCCAGTGGCGGATGCCGCGCGAGCCCCGCATGGACTCCGCTCTCGTACTCGATGCGGAGGGAAACCTGTGGGTTCGGGAAGGGCGACGGGTGCGGCAGGGCGACCGGGTGGCCGTGGGGCATGCCGAGGACGGGAGCGAGGGAATCTTCGTTCACTCCGAGGTCGTGCCGGGGGACGTCGACGATGGCGAGTTCAAGTTCATGACGAGCGCCGTCTCGCGCGAGAAGCCGATCGACTACGCGCTGATGGCCCGCATTCTGGTCGACGAGCGTGAGCGGGGAGGATATCCCATCTGGGTGACCGGACCGGCGCTCGTCCACTCCAGGGCCCGGAACGACATGACCTGGTTCATCAGGAACGGGTTCGTCAGGGCGCTGCTCGCCGGGAACGCGGTGGCGGTGCACGACATCGAGGCGTCGATCTTCGGGACGACGCTGGGCATGTCGGGTACCGGCGAGTCCACGGCCGGTGGACACGGCCTGCACATGCGGGCGATCAACAGGGTGCGCGCGGCGGGATCGATCGCGGCCGCGGTGGAGCAGGGGATCATCACCGACGGGATCATGCACGCCTGCGTCGTGCAGGGGATTCCGTTCGTGCTCACCGGATCGATTCGGGACGACGGCCCGCTCCCCGACGTCGTGACCGATGCCATCGAGGCGCAGGACGCAATGAAGCAGCACACGACCAGGGCGACGATGGCGATCATGATCGCGACCGCCCTGCACGCCATCGCCACCGGCAACATGCTTCCCGCGTTCGTGACCGGAGACGACGGCTCGCTGCGAGAGCTGCCGACGATCTGCGTGGACTCCTCGGAGTTCGTGGTCAGCAAGCTGAAGGACCGCGGAACCCATCAGGCGTTCGGCGTGGTGACGAACGCGCAGGACTTCATGCACATCCTGCGACTGTACGTGGAGCGCGAGCTCGATGCCCGAGCCGCCGCGCCGCGCGAGGGGGCGGCCGCCGGAGCACGATGAACGAGACGCGCGAGCGCTTTCTCCGCGAGATCGCCGATCGCGTTCCGGCCGGGCGCCTGAGCGAGCTGCATCTCTTCCCGCCGTTGCGGCAGGGGGGTGTGGAGAGCGGGGTGGCGGTCGTCGCCACCGAGCTCGAGGTGCCGGTGGTGGAGCCTGGGGAAGTCTCGCCGCTGCCCACCGAGAAGCCCCGCCGGCACACGGTCTACACGGCGCGCTACCGTCACACGCTCAAGGGGGCCGACCGCGGCAAGTGGGAGTTCGACCTCGTCGCCGAAGCGGATGCGCCGCTCGCGACCGTGGACGCGGTCGTGCGCGGAGTACAGAAGCGCACAGGGGACCTTGGTGATCCGGAGCGACTCGATCCCGAGCAGCTCCGGGCGGCGCTGGACGAGACACCGTGGCGCGCGACGACCAGGTGATGGAGACGTTTCGCGCGTACCTGCGCGAACACAATCTCCCCGTCACCGCCCAACGGCTCGCGATCGCCGAGGTCGTCCTCAACTCCGAGGGGCACCTCGCCGCCGATGAGGTTCTCGAGGAGCTCGTCATGCGCGGCGCGCCCGTGGGCAAGGCGACCGTCTACCGGACGATCGACCTCCTCGTCACCAGCGGCCTGGTGGTCGAGCGCGACTTCGGCGAAGGGTTCAAGCGCTTCGAGCCGTCGCGCGGGATCCCGCACCACGAGCACCTGCTGTGCAATCTCTGCGGCAAGGTGACCGAGTTTCGCGATGAGCGACTGGAGCGCATGACGATGCTGATCGCCGACGCGCACGGCTTCGCCCGGCAACGGCACCGGCTGGTAATTCACGGGATCTGCGCGGAGTGCCAGCGAAGGGGTCCGACGGGCGACGAGCGGTGGCGCCGGTAGTGGCAGGGAACGCCGGCCGCTTCGACTGCACGGTGCCCCGCCCCGCCTGCCTATTCGCCAGTGCCCCGCACCGCATACTTCGACAGCAGCTCCCGGTGCATGTCCCTCGCATCCTCGAGCGCCGCGTCGGCGAGACCGAGCGCGGCCGGCGCCATGACGAAGGGGTAGACCTGATCGCCACCGGCGCAGCCGTGGGCCCCGACCTGGTCGTCGAACGAGACGATGTCGTAGCCGTCGTAGGCGCCGAAGACCACGATGTCGCCCGCGTTCGGCTGGCGTACGAGACGCTCCACGGCGCGAAGTAGATAGGGCTCGCTGCCATAGGGGTCGAGAGGGTTCGTGCCGGCGAGCACCTTCACCTCGCCGTCCTCGAGTACGGCACGGCCATCGCGGCTCTGAAGGTAGACGGCGGGGCCGGCCCGGGTGAGAAGCAGGCCGATGCCCGCATTCTCGAGCAGCGTCGTGTACAGGTACGCCCGGCGGCGGTCGGCGGCCAGATGCTGGCGCTCGAGTTGTGCCGCCGTGTCGGCGAAGTAGACGTGGGCGAGACAGGAGCTATACGTCACCACGACCTCGTGCCGCGTGCTCACCAGGTACTTCTCGGGGAAGAGGAGCTCGCGCAGCCCGTAGCGGCTGCGGACCCAGCGCGCCGCGCGGCGCAGCATCCAGCGCACGCGTCGATGGTCGGGGCGCGCCGCCGCGGCCACGGTCTGAACCACGTGCGGCGCCAGGTCGGCGAACTCGCTGTCCTCGGCGAAGCTGGCCAGCGCCTTGAGCGGCACCCGCCCGCCGGCCGCCTCATCAAGCCGCCGCTGGATCGTCGCGCCCAGCGACTCGCCGAAGCGCACCCGATAGCTCGCCGAGGGGGTGGACCCGTGGTCGGAGAGGATCACCAGGTCGTACTCGCGCTGGCCGGCGGCGCGGATCATCCGCCAGATCTCGCGGATCCGGGCATCGGTGCGCCGCAGGTCCTTGAGCGCCTGCGGGCTCGACGGACCGAAATGGTGCGAAAGCTCGTCGTACTGCATGAAAGTCGTGTAGATTATCGGCACGCCGAGCCACACGTCGAGCATCACCGCCATCGTCTGGAGCTCCCGCACGACGACGTTGGTGAGGATGCGGACGAAGGGAAACACTCCCTCGGCGTGCGTTGCCCGTCGGCTCCACTCGCCGAGCGTCCGCTCCCATTCCTCGCGCAGCCACTCCCAGACCGCCTGGACTCCCATCCGCGCGACGCGGATCGGATGGAGGAAGACGAGGAGGAGCATGCGCCGCCCGCCGAGCCGCTGCCAGACGGACATGCGCTCGCGGGTAGCAACGGTGAAGCCGACCGTCTGGGCGTCGCCGTCGAGGAGGTTGACGTAGCTGGAGCCGCCGGCGAGGGCGCCGGGTGAGCGGATGCGGTCGCGGATGTACTGGACGCCGTGCGGCGCGTTGCAGGTGATGACCGTACGGGCGGACTTGTCGTAGAAGCGGAACGCCGGGATGCCGTCGTTCTCGCCGTGGAAGAAGCCGGCCTGGCAGTAGGGCGTTGCCGAAGGCAGGCCGCAGAACCACCGCCGGATCATGAAGTCGTGCCGGCGGATCAGGTGGGTGAGGGTGGGGCAGTATCCCAGCTCGAGCGCGCGCCGGAGATCCGAATAGGCGAGGGCGTCGATCTGGAGCACGACGAGTCCGCGGCGTCCATCCACCGGGCGCCGCTCGCGCCGGAAGGCGTGGTACTTGACCGCGTGGTACCAGCCGAGCAGCCGGTCGCGCCGCGACGGCAACCGCGAATCCTGATCGGGATCTGGAATGGAAGACTCAGCGACCTTCGGACTGGCGATCGCATTCTCGGCGGGGCTGCTCAGCTTCCTCTCCCCCTGCGTGCTGCCGCTCATCCCGAGCTACGTGACCTTCGTCACGGGCCTGAGCCTCGAGGATGTGCAGCACGCCCGCCGGACGGCGCTGGTGCACTCGCTCCTGTTCATTCTCGGTTTCTCGCTCATCTTCCTGGCGCTTGGCGCCACGGCTACGGTGGTCGGGCAGGCCCTCGGATACTACCGGGTGTGGATCACCCGGATCGGCGGTGTACTGATCATCCTGTTCGGGCTGTACATGCTCGGGGTGTTCAACCTCGACTTCCTCCAGCGCGAACGCCGCGTCCACCTCGCCACGAAACCGGTCGGCTATCTCGGCACCGTACTCGTCGGAATCACCTTCGGCGCCGGCTGGACGCCGTGCATCGGTCCGATCCTCGGCGGCATCCTGATGTATACACACAGCACGGCCGATCTCGAGCGTGGGCTGCTGCTGCTCGGGACGTATTCGCTGGGTCTGGCCGTCCCGTTCGTGGCGGCGGCGCTGGCCATCAACCACTTCCTCGCCGTGTTCTCGCGGATCAAGCGGCACCTGGCGTGGGTGACTCGGGCGTCGGGTGCGCTGCTCGTCGTCGTCGGCCTGCTGCTGGTGAGCAATTACTTCACCATCCTGGCGGCGATGCTTCAGCGATACACGCCGGCCTGGATTCTGGAGCGCGTCTAGGAGGCCGGGACGCGGCGGCGGGCACGGGTCCGGCCGGTATCCAGGGCGACGCCGGCTAGTTCCGCATCACGCCCCGCCCCGCCCGCCCACCCCGCACCATCCCTCGACCTTCCGCAACAGTTCTCGCGGCGGCACGGGCTTGAGGAGGACCTCGCGGCAGCCGAGTGCGAGGCAGCGTTCGGCGAGGACGCGGTCGTCGTGGCCAGTCAGGACCGCGGTGATCGGCGCGCCATCGCGGCCCCGCAGAAACTCGAGCACCTCGGTTCCGCTGCCATCCGGCAGGGTCAGGTCGAGGAGGACGACGTCGGGCGAATCCTCGCGAAAGAGGCGGAGCGCATCGGCGATCGTGCTGGCCTCCGAGAACCGGTGCCCCATCGCCTCGAACAGCGCACGGAGCGCCCCGATTACGAGCGGGCTGTCCTCGACTACCAGGATGTGCGGGCTCACTCGCTCGGCGTGGGCGGGTAGGGAAGAGCGACGAAGAACCGGCTCCCGCGTCCGAGCTCACTCTCCAGCCAGATGCGTCCGTGGTGAAGCTCGACGAGACGGCGGGCGATGGTGAGTCCAAGGCCGGTGCCGTGGTGCGGCCGCGCCGCCGTCGCGTCGACCTGGGCGAACTCGCGGAAGATCAGCTCGTGGTGCTCGGGAGCGATCCCGATGCCGGTGTCACCGACCTCCAGGCGCAGCCACCTCGAGCCATCCTCCTCGTACGACGTCGCCGAGATCCAGACCCGGCCGCCGGACGGGGTGAAATCGATCGCGTTGCCGAGCAGGTTGCCGATCACGTGCGAGATCTTCTCGCGGTCGGCGACGATCGGCTCGATGTCGCCGGCGACCCTGCACTCCAGCGCCAGATCCTTGCGGCTGGCGAGTGATTCGTTGAGCGCGGCGACCTGGCGCATCACGTCCTCGATCGCGAAGCGCGAGGTGGAGAGCGTCAGCTGATCGGCCGCGCCGCGGGCATACGTGAGGATCTCGCCGACCATGGCGAGGAGCTGACGTCCTCCGCTGATGATGCCGCCGATGCTCTCGCACTGGCGCGGCGTCAGTTCGCCGAGGAGACCATCGCGCAGGATCTCGGCGTGGGTGATTATCGCCGTCAGCGGCGTCCGCAGATCGTGCGAGATGTTGGCCAGAAACTGCGTCTTGAGGCCATCGCGGGTGTGCATCTCGGTCAGGAGTTGGAGCGTCTCCTGATGCTGCGCCTCGAGCGCGGCGAGCCGCTCCTGGAGCGAGTCGGCCTGGCCGGGCTGGGTGCGCGAGGCGATGTCCAGTCGCGTCATGCGCCTATTGTACGCGCCTGATCGCCGGAAGCCAACGCCTCGGCGTCGTTCTCGATCGCCTCGACGAGCTGCTGCCGGCGCAGGAGGGCCCAGTAGCGGCCGCCGAGGGAGATCAGCTCCTGGTGGCGACCCTGTTCGGCGATGCGTCCCTGGTCGAGGACGATTATCCAGGTGGCGTCCCGGACGGCGCTCACCCGGTGCGAGGCGATGACGGCGGTGCGCCCGGACACCTCGCCGCGAAGGGCGCCCAGGATCGCCGCCTCGGTCTGCGTGTCGACGGCGGAGAGGGCGTCGTCGAGCAGGACGATCGCGGGGCGCCTGGCGAGGGCGCGGGCGAGGGCAACGCGCTGCTTCTGACCCCCGGAGAGGTTGATTCCGCGCTCTCCGAGCACGGTATCGGCACCGCCGGGGAAGGCGGCGATCGTCTCGTCGAGCTGCGCGGCCGATGCCGCGCCGCGCCAGGACTCCGGATCGACCGTGCCATACGCGAGGTTCGCCGCCATGGTATCGCTGAACAGGAGGCTCTCCTGGGGGACGTATCCGATCTCCCGCCGGAGATCGCCCGGCTCGATCGCCGACGCAGGTTCGCCGTCGATCAGAATCTCGCCCTCCTGCGGGTCGTGGAAGCGCGGGATCAGGTCGAGCAGGGCGCTCTTGCCACTCCCGGTGGCGCCGACCACGGCGAGTGTCGCCCCCGCCTCCACCCGGAAGGAGACGTCGCGGAGCACCCAGCGCGGCTCCTCGCCCTGCCCCGCCGGGTAGTGGAAGCCGACGTGGCGGAACTCGATCGAGCGGCCGTCGGTGGCCGGAGGCAGCGTGCGCGACGGCGAAGCGGTGGCCAGCGTGGGGCGGGCGTTCAGGATCTCGTTGAGCCGTGCCATCGAGGCGGCGCCGCGCTGGAAAAGGTTCGTCACCCAGCCGAGGGAGATCAGCGGCCAGGTCAGCATCGCGAGATAGAAGGTGAACGCGACGAAGGAGCCGACGGTGATCACCCCCCGCACCACCAGCGATCCACCGACGCCGAGCACTATCACGGTCGCCGAGCCGGCCAGCAGTCCGAACGTGGGATTGAGCAGGCCCCAGAGCTTGACCAGCCGCATGTTTCGCGCAAGATACTCCTCGTTCATCGCACCGAAGCGGTCCGTCTCCGGGTGCTCCTGCCGATAGGCGCGGACAATGCGGGCGCCGGCAAGATTCTCCTGCGCCCGGGTGGTCATTTCGCCGAAGTGCTCCTGGACTGCCTCGAACCGGTCGTGGATCGCGGAGCCGAAGCGCACCATCGCTATGGGCAGCAGCACCATCGGCGCGAGGGCGAGCGCAGTAAGCCGCCCGCTGATGCTGATCATGAAGACGAGCGCGAACAAGCCGCCGGCGATCGTATTGGTGAGGTACATGATCGCCGGACCGGCCGCCATGCGGACGGCGGCCAGGTCGTTGGTGAGGCGGGCCATGATCTCTCCGGTACGCATGCGTGCGAACCACGGAGCGTCGAGGGCTGTGAGGTGTAGGAAGAGATCGTTGCGGAGGTCATACTCTATGCGCCGGCTGAGACCGTTGAGCAGCTCACGCATGAAATACCGAAGGGCGCCGCCGGCGATGGCGAGCCCAACCATCGCGGCTGCAATCGTCCAGATCTGCCGGCGGGGGACGGCGTCACGCAGGCCGTCGAGGGCGGCCCTGAGCAGCCACGGCTGGAAGCTCGCCAGCGCCGAGGAAGCCACGACGAGCGTGAGCCCGATTACCAGGGTGATGCGATAGGGTCGGAAGTATTTTACGAGGGATCGCAGGGCGACCATTATTGGCACATGCCTTGCACTTTAAGGACGGTTGCGAAGGCTCAATCGCGCAGGTTCAGCAAGCATGCTCCACATACGGAGGAGTTCGGATGTCGAAATATATTCGGCAGTTCAGCACACCGCTGGCGCTCGCGCTCGCGTTCACCGTGGCGATCGGCGGATGCCGGGGCGACGGCGACAATCTGGCGCAGGACACGTCACTGGAGAGCGATCTGACGCTGGCGGGTCAGGACACGCTGCCGCCGCAGTTGACCGACGTGCCGCCAGGGGGGCGGCAACCTGCCGCCCCGCGTCCGGCCGCACCGCGGCCGACGACGCCGGCTACTACGCCTGGCGGCAACGTCGTGACACGTACGCCGGGCGCGGCAGCGGAGCGCGTCGTGACGGTCCCGGCGGGCACGCGGCTCAACCTCGCATCGACCGCCCGCGTATGCACGCACACGAACCGCGTCGGTGACACCTTCGTCGCCACGTTGTCGCAGCCGGTGACGGCCGGCGCCGTGACGATCCCGGCGGGCGCGCAGGCCCGCGTTCGGATCACGCAGCTCAAGCGGAGTGAGAACGTGAACGATCAGGCGATCCTGGCGTTCCAGGTCGAGCAGATTGCGTGGGGCGGGAAGACCTATCCCGTGACCGCGACGATCGTCTCGGCCGACACCGAACAGGAGCGCAGCACCTCGACAGGCAGCGACGCGAAGAAGGTGATCGGTGGCGCCATCATCGGTGCGGCAGTTGGCCAGATTCTGGGCAAGGACACCAAGTCCACGGTGATCGGTGCCGCGACGGGCGCCGCGGCCGGCACGGCCGTGGCGGTTGCCACCGGCAACCACGAGGCCTGCGTCCCGCAGGGCGGCACGATCGCGATCACGCTGAACCAGCCGCTGGAGATCACGACAGCCGACTGAACGATACTGCGATCAGTTGGAGGGAGAGGCCCGGGGAGACCCGGGCCTTTTTCTCGTGTGGCGTCGGGCATCGCAGGACCTTGAAACGCGTCAGTACCCTACCGCCGCGCCGTAGCTCCGCGGATCCACGAATCCGTGCCATCCGCCCCGCACGCGCATCACGCCCATGACGGTGCCGATCCCCGCCGGGTTGGGATCGAGGTCGTGGCCGATGGCGCGCAGCGTGGCCTGGGCCTGCTCGGTGAGGCCGCCCTGCTCGAACCGCAGGCGGTCGGGGAGTGCCTGGTGGTGCACGCGCGGGGCGCTCATGGCATCGGCGAGCGACATGCGGTGATCGATCACGTTGAGGATCACCTGCGAGGTGCCGGTGATGATGCGCGGACCGCCGCGAGCACCGACGACCAGGAGCAGCTCGCCGGCCGGGTCGAGGACGATCGTCGGCGACATCGCGCTGAGCATGCGCTTGCCCGGAGCGATCGCGTTCTGCTCGCCCTGCACCAGACCGAACTGGTTGGGCTCGCCCGGCTTGGCGGCGAAGTCGTCCATCTCGTTGTTCATGAAGAAGCCGGCGCCGGGGATGAAGACGCCCGAGCCGTAGAGGCTGTTGATCGTGGTCGTCGTCGCCACGGCGTTGCCGTGCGCGTCCACCACCGAGTAGTGCGTCGTCTCCGATCCCTCCGTCCGTAGCGGCGCCAGCTCACCGGTCGGCGTCGCGCGGTCCTGATGGATCCCGGCGGCGAGAGTTCGCGCGTACTCCTTGCTCGTCAGCTCGGCCATTGGAACGCTGACGAAGTCGGGATCGCCGAGCCTGGCGTTGCGGTCGATGAACGCTCGCTGGTACGCCGAGGCGAGGCGGTGCGACCAGGCCGCGCTGCCGAATGCCAGAGTGGCCGGCCATGTCTCGAGTATGTTCAGCGTCTGCGTGATCGTGATGCCGCCCGACGATGATGGCGGCATCGTGAGAAGCGTGTAGCCGCGATAGGTGGAGTGGATGGGTTCGCGCCAGGCGGCGCGGTATCGAGCCAGGTCCGCCGTCGTGATGATCCCGCCGCCGCGCCGCATCTCGGCGACGATCGAGTCGGCGATTTCGCCGCGATAGAAGATGTCGGGTCCCTGCTCGGCGATCAGCCGGAGCGTCCGGGCGAGCATCGGCTGGCGGAGCGTGCTGCCGACGGGAGGCGGCTCGCCGCCGGGCAGGAAAAGCCCGCCGCCGGCGAAGCTGGCGATCAGCTCGCGGTCGTCGGAGATCGATTTGTGGAGATTGCCGTCCACGACGAACCCGTCGGCGGCGAGCCGAAGCGCCGGCGCGATGACATCGGCGAGCGACAGCGAGCCGTATCGCTCGAGAGCCGCGGCCATCCCGGCCACCGCGCCGGGCACGCCGGACGCCAGGTAGCCGGTGACGCTGGCGTCGGTGACGTTGCCGAGCGAGTCGAGGTACATGTCCCGCGTCGCGGCGAGCGGCGCCATCTCCCGGTAGTCGATCGCCGCCGTGCGGCCATCGGCCATCCTGATGGCCATGTATCCGCCGCCGCCGAGGTTCCCGGCCTCGGGGTGGGTCACGACGAGCGCGAAGCCGACGGCCACCGCGGCATCCACCGCGTTCCCTCCCCGACGCAAGATCTCCACGCCGGCCTCGCCGGCCAGCCGGTCGTTGCTCGCGATCATCGCGTTCCGCGCAAACGCGGCGCGCGCGCCGGCCGGGAAGCGCCAGCCATCCGGGAACACGGCCGTGGCGCGGTCGGGAATCGCGGGCGCGACGCCGGTGCGCGGCACGCAGGCGGCGAGCGTGCAGGCGGCGAGCGTGCAGACTGCCGCGGCGAGGATCAGGATGGACGAATTGGACGAATTGGACGAATTGGACGAATTGGACGAATTGGACGAACTGGACGAATTGGGCATTGGCTGAAAAGACTGATGTTCTGGCCCCGGCGCCGTTGCCCAGGGCTGGCACACATCAAGACATCCTGGCACCTGAGCGCGAACCCCCGGAGCGCGGTGTTATCACTCCGCTTGCTTCCGCCAACTCCGCGTACCTCGCAAAGCCAACCCGCGGTACAGACTCCCGCGGTACGGACTCCGCCAGGCACGCAGCGGATCTCCCGTTCCTAGAACGCCGCCCGATTCCCCAGCCCGTATCGCACGCCGATGCGCGTAGTCCGCTGCTGCACGAGCCGGCGCTCGCCGCCCTGGAGCCCGTCACCCTGATGGAGCGACGTGGCGAAGTCCTGCACGAGCATGATTTGCGTCCGCCGGCTGAGGCCGTAACCGAACCCGTAGCTGACTCCGAGCGTCACGTCGCTGTCGCCGTCGAGCGGGGCCAGCCGAGCGCCGGTGTCGTCGTCGGTGAAGTTGCGGTAATGGGTGATGCCGAGGCCGAACTCGAGGATCTGGTGGAACCCCTCGCCGCCGCCGAGTCGAAAGTTGGCCAGGACGCTCCAGACGTCGCCGTGCGCGTTGCACGCGGATATGAGACACGCCGGGTCGCCGCGGTGGCTCATCGGGAGACGGGCGTAGCTGCCGATCAGGCCGATCGACGACTCGCCCGGGCGTGCCTGCTCGATCGAGGCGCGATACAGCAGTCCTGAGCCGAAGTCCCAGATCGTTCCCGTGCGCCCATCGTTGACGCCCTGCGACTCGTGGAAGCCGATGTGGAACGATGTCCAGCCGGCCGGCTGGGTCGTCCGCCGGGGAAGGGTTATGACTTGCGCATCGATCGGCGCTACCGGGAGGAGCACGAGCAGAACGAGAATGACGCGGACGAGGCGCACGCGGGCTCCGGGTGGCGGGACCGCGCGGCGCATGCTGCCGCGCGGCGAGTCGGCTTGCGATCGATGGTTGCTGCCCGGTAACTTAGCCCGCGTGCCGGGCGCGCGACAGTCGACTGCGCCGGCGTCATCTCTCTCGCGTCGAGGTCGTGCCGCTCCCGAGTGAAGCTGTCGATCCGCGGATCACCGAGCGCCGCAACCCGCGCACCGTGGCGATCGATCTCGCCTCGCCGATCGAGATCGTGGACCTCATCAACGCCGAGGACCGCTCGGTCGCCGACGCCGTTGCGACGCAGCGGGAGCGCATCGCCGAGGCGATTCTCGTCGCCGAAGAGTGCTTCCGCGCCGGCGGGCGACTGTTCTACGTCGGCGCGGGAACGTCGGGTCGGCTGGGGGTGCTCGATGCCGCGGAGTGCCCGCCGACGTTCGGCACGGAGCCGGAGATGGTCCAGGGGATCATCGCCGGAGGGCTGCCGGCGCTGACCCGCGCGCAGGAGGGAGCCGAAGACCGCCCGGAGGACGGCGCCAGGGCGATCGACGAGCTCGGGCTCGGGGAGCGCGACTTTCTGGTCGGGATCGCCGCGTCGGGGACCACGCCGTTCGTCGCCGGCGCTCTGGCCCGCGCACGCTCCCTTGGCGCGCGCACCGGAATCGTGGCCTGTTCGCCGCCGCCCGCGTCCACGCTGGAGCACGTGCAGGTCCCGATCATCGCCATCACGGGTCCCGAAGTCGTCACCGGCTCCACACGAATGAAGGCCGGCACGGCGACGAAGCTGATCCTCAACATGCTGACCACGGGCGCGATGATCCGTCTCGGGAAGACCTACGGCAACCTGATGGTCGACCTCAAGGCGTCGAACGTGAAGCTGAAGGATCGCAGCGAGCGGATCATGGTGGAGGTATGTGGCGTGACGCGCGAGGAGGCGAGGCGCCTGCTCGCCGATGCCGGCGGCCGGGTGAAGACGGCGATCGTCATGCAGAAGCTGAAGCTCGGACGCGAGGACGCCGAGCGTGCGCTGGAGCGGGTCGGGGGAGTGATCCGTCGCGTCGTGCGCGACGCGCCGCCACCGGTCGCGTGAGCGGCGGCCGGACGGTCTCCGGTCACGAGCTCGGCGCGGCGAGCGCGCGAGCCCCGCGCGAGCGCGACGTCGTCATCGGGTTGATGTCGGGAACATCTCTCGACGGGATCTCGGCGGCCGCCGTACGGTTCGGCGCCGGAGATGGCCGGCGGCTGGCGGCGGAGGTCGTCGGCTACACCGTGCGACCGTTCACGCCCGAGCAGCGCGAGCGGCTGCACGCCGCGCTGGAGCGCGGCTCGCCCGCCGAGTACTGCCGGCTCTCCTTCGACCTCGGCGAGTGGCTGGCGGCGGCGGCGATCGATGTGCTCGCCGAGTCGGGGATCGCGCGCGGCGACGTCGCGGCGGTCGCGTCGCACGGGCAGACGATCTGGCACGAGCCCGGGCATTCGACGTGGCAGCTCGGCGAAGCCGCGGTGATCGCCGAGCGTACGGGGCTGGATGTGGTGAGCGACTTCCGGGTACGCGATGTCGCCGCCGGCGGACAGGGGGCGCCGCTGGTGCCGATAGCCGACGCGCTGCTGTTCGCGGCCGACGACGCGTGGCGCGCGCTCCAGAACCTCGGCGGTATCGGCAACGTGACGATCGTGCCGCCGGGCGGCGAGCTGTCTGGCGTGCGCGCATTCGACACCGGGCCCGGCGTGGCGGTGATCGACGGGGTGGTGCGCGTGCTGGTGCCGGGAACGGCGTACGACGTCGATGGAGCGCTCGCCCGTCGCGGCGTGGCGATCGAGTCGGTGGTCGAGACGTTCCTCGCCGAGCCGTACTTCGCCAGCCCGCCGCCGAAGTCCACCGGGCGGGAGCTGTTCACGCGCGAGTACATCCGCCGCTTCATCGCCGCCTGCCGGGAGTCGCCGTCGCGCGCGACGACCGAGGACATCGTCGCGACCGCCGTGCGATTCACCGCGGCGAGCGTCGGCGACGCATACCGCCGGTTCGTCCCGGAGCCGGTGCGCGAGACGGTGCTCTCCGGCGGCGGCGCGAAGAACCCGGCTCTGGTCGAGGCGATCGCCGCCGCGGTGGCTCCGCTCGAAGTGCGCCGGTTCGAGGAGGTGTTCTTCGATGGCGAGGCGAAGGAGGCGGTCGCGTTCGCCTTGATGGGATGGCTGCACCTGCGGCACGAGCCGGCGAACGTGCCCGGGGCCACCGGCGCGCGGGGACCGCGGATCCTCGGCAAGCGGACGCCGGCGTGAGCATAGCCGAGCTCCTCATGCCGGCGATCCGGTGGTCTCCCGAGCGAGGCTTCGACCACGCGCGGGAGATGATCGAGCGCGCGCTCGACCTCGGCGTCGGCGGCTTCATCTTCTTCGGCGGCCGCGACGATGCGGTGGCCGGACTGACGGCGGAGCTCCAGTCGCGATCGAGCACGCCGCTGCTCATCGGCTCCGACCTCGAACGCGGGGCCGGGCAGCAGTTCGAGGGACTGACGGGGCTGCCGCCGCTCGCCGCGCTCGGCGCGCTGCGCGACGAGCGGGCGATCCGCGATGCGGCGCGCATATCGGCGCGCGAGTCGCGGTCGGTGGGAGTGAACTGGATCTACTCGCCGGTGGCCGACCTCGACATCGAGCCGGCCAATCCCATCGTCGGCACGCGCGCGTTCGGGGGCGACCCGCAGCGCGTCGCCGAGCAGGTGTACGCCTGGATCCGCGCCTGTCAGGCCGAGGGCGTGTTGGCCTGCGCCAAGCACTTTCCGGGACACGGACGCACGATCGGCGACTCGCACGCGCTGCTCCCGGTGGTGAGCGCGCCGCGCGAACGACTCGATGCCGAGGACATGGTCCCCTTCCGCGCCGCGGTCAACGCCGACGTGGCGGCCGTCATGACGGCGCACGTGAGCTTCCCCGCGCTCGACCCGAGCGGCGCTCCGGCGACGCTGTCGGCGCCGATCCTGCGCGGCGTTCTGCGCGAGGGGATGCGGTTTCGCGGTCTGATCGTGACCGACGCGCTGATCATGGAGGGCGTACGCTCGGCGGCGACTGAAGGCGCCGGCGCGGTACGGGCGATCGAGGCCGGTTGCGATCTGCTGCTCTACCCCGACGATCTCGAGGCGGTCACGACGGCGCTCGAGCAAAGCGTCGATCGCGGACCGCTGACGGTGGAGCGGATCGCCGAGTCCCAGAACCGGCGCCGCAAGTGGGCGGACTGGGCGCGCGACCACGAAGCCGAGGCGGCGACGGACGACGATCGTGTCCGGGCAGCGGAGATCGCGCGGCGCGCGGTTTTCCTCGCGCGGGGGCTTTCGGCTCGTCTGCCCAACGGGCCGGTGGAGGTCGTCATCGTCGACGACGACATCGGCGGTCCCTACCCGCCGCCGTCGCGCGAGCCGCTGCTCGCCGCTCTGCGCGCGCGCGGTGTCGAGCCAACGCTTTCCGAGGTGCCTCAGGGCGGCGCGGACACCCCGCTCCTGGTCGCTCTGTTCGGCGACATCCGCGGGTGGAAGGGACGCCCGGGCTACTCGGCGGCCACTGTGAGCGCCGTTCGAGAGGCTCTGACGGCGCTGGGAGCGCCGGGGCGAACGGTGATCGTCGCGCAGTTCAGCCACCCGCGTCTCTCGGCGGAGATACCCGATGGGCCGGTGGTGGTCTGTGCGTGGGGGGGAGAGCGGGCGATGCAGGAGGCGCTGGCGGATCGGCTGGTGAACGGAGTCGGGGCATGAGGTCGCTCGACTGGGTCGTCGTCGGTCTGTACATGACGTTCACGGTCGCGCTCGGGCTGTGGCTGTCGCGCCGTGCGTCGCGGTCGATGGAGGACTTCTTCGTCGGCGGCAGGTCGATTCCGTGGTGGCTGGCCGGGGCGTCGATGGCGGCGACGGCGTTCAACGTCGATACGCCGCTGTACGTCGGCGGGCTGGTGATCCGGCGGGGGATCGCCGGCAACTGGGAGTGGTGGTCGTTCGTGGTCGCCCACGTGGCGATGATTTACCTGTTCGCCCGGCTCTGGCGCCGCGCGTCGATCGTCACCGACATCGAGCTGATCGAGCTGCGCTACGCCGGCCGGGCAGCGGCGCTGCTGCGGGGCGCGCGCGCGTTTCTGTTCGCGCTCCCGATCAACGCGATCGGGATCGCCTACGGAATGCTGGCGATGCGGAAGGTCGTCGAGTCGCTGGGCGTGTGGACGCAGTTCGGCGTGACGGGCGACGACGCGAAGCTGTGGACGGTGATCGTCATCGCCGCCGTGGTCCTCATCTACGCCGCGTTCGCTGGGCTGTGGGGGGTCGTCGCAACGGACTTCTTCCAGCTGGTGCTGGCGCTCGTCGGCGCTATCCTCGTGGCGTTCTACGCGGTGTCGGAGGTCGGCGGACTGGACGTGATTCACGACCGGCTGGCCGAGACGGGACGTCCGGAACAGACGGCCTTCTTCCCGTCGCTGGACAGCGTGACGCTCCCGTTCACGACGTTCCTCGCCTACGTCGGCATCCAGTGGTGGGCGTTCAAGAACGCCGACGGGGGCGGGATGTTCGTGCAGCGGCTCGTCTCCGTTCCGTCGGAGGCCGATGCGGAGCGCGCCGCCTGGCTGTTCAACATCCTCAACTACGTCGTTCGGGCGTGGCCGTGGATCATCGTCGCGCTGGCCGCGATCCTCGTACTCCCCGACCTCGAGGATCCGGAGACGGCGTACCCGATGATGATGCTGCGGTACCTCCCGTCAGGGCTGCTGGGGCTGGTGTTCGCCAGTCTTCTGGCGGCGTTCATGTCCACGGTCTCGTCGCAGGTGAACTGGGGGGCCAGCTACCTCGTGAACGACCTGTACCGCCGGTTCGTGGTCCCCGGCGCGTCGCAGCGCCATCTCGTCTGGGCGGGTCGGATCGCCACAGTGCTCATCACCGCTCTGGCCTCGGCGGTCGCGTTCCGGCTGACGAGCATTGGCGAGGTGTTCCGGTTCATGATCGTGCTCGGTACGGGCACCGGCGCACTGCTCATCCTGCGCTGGTTCTGGTGGCGCGTGAACGCGTGGGCGGAGATCGCGGCACTCGTGGGCAGCGTCGTCACCGCGGTCGCGGCGTACGTGATCCCGTGGTTCGGCGGCGAGACCTACGGGTCGCGGTCGCTGACCACGGCGGCCGTGGTGACCGCGCTCTGGATCATCGTCATGTACCTGACGCCGGCCGAGTCGCCGGCTACGCTCGACCGGTTCTACGCGCGTGCCCGTCCCGGCGGGTTCTGGGAACCGGTGCGGCGTCGCACGGGGCTCACGTCGTGGCAGAACCTTCCGGATGATGTTCTTCGTGTGGTCGCCGGGGTGGCGGCGCTGCTCGGGGCCAACATCGCGCTCGGGGCGGGATTGATGCAGCGGTGGGGCATGATGGCGATCGCGCTCGTCATTGCGGCGGCCGGCATCGCGTGGCTCAGGAGTCCGCGACGGGAACCTGCTTGAGTCTTCGCCAGGGCGGGCGGCCCCGGCCGGCGTGGCCTGGCATCTCGGGCGGCGTCCTGGCATCTCGACCGAAATGCGGGCACCTCACTCCGTCGGCGCATGCGCTTGCACGCTGCGAGCCCGTGGGCCTGCGGGGTCAGGTACTCTCGTGGAGCCGAGTCCCACGGTCTCTTGCTACGCGCAAGCGCCTCCTCCGTGAGGTGCCCGCATTTCTCGGGCGCCTCATCCGTGAGGTGCCCGCATTTCTCCGGCGTGCCTTTGATCAGCGGCCCGCGCCCTCGCGCAGCAGCGCGCGCACTCCCGAAACGGGCACGGCGTAGACGATCCGGCCACCGCTTTCCCGCGCACCGCCGAACACCACGGCGGCCACGTGCCCGCGCTGGTCGAATACCGGGCTGCCGCTCGATCCCTGGCCGGCCCAGGCGTCGATCTGAACGATGTCCGGAAGCACCTTGCTAACCGTCCCTACGCCCAGTGATGCGCGGGCGACGAAGCTCGCGCCGGCGCCGGGCATCGGCGTCTCCATGCCCAGGGGATAACCGATCACCGTCACCGGTTCGCCGGCGGCGAGGGGGGCGTCGTCGGGGGCCAGTCCCGTCACGGTGGGGTAGCGCCCCGGTGCCTCGACGCGGATCATCGCCAGCTCGGCGTCGCGGCTCACCTGGAGCACGCGGGCTCCCAGCCACTGACGTGTATCGGTGAAGATCACCGCGAGCCGCCGTGGCGCGTTGCCGAGCGAGTCGCGCACGACGTGACGGTTGGTGATGATCGTTCCGTCGGCGGCCACGCCGAAGCCGGTGCCCGTGTATCGTGAGCCGTCGGGCATCTCGACCGCGATCAGGACTACCGCGCGGTCATTGGCGGCGGCGATCGAGGCGTGGTCCATCCGCGCGGCGGTGACCAGCGCGCCGTGGCGGCTCTCGGCCGCGGCCAGCCGCGACGCGAGACGCTCGACCACCTCGGCGCTGGCCCGCGTGCGCTCTCGCTCGAGCTCGATGCGCAGCGCCTCGCTCTCGCCGCGTGCTTCGGCCAGGGACGCGTCGAGCCCCGAGAGCCGGCCGGCCAGACCCTGTATCTCGCGCTCGAAGACCGCGCCGAGGCTGTCGTTGCGTACGAGCATTTCGGCGAGCCGTGCGTCGCGTTCGGCGATTCCGCGGCGTCCGAGCCAGAAGGCAGTGCCGACTCCGACGATGAGAAGCGCCGTGACGACGATCAGGGCACGGCGGAGTGCTCCCGTGTGTTCGCGCACGGCGAGGGCGATACGCTCGGTCGTTCGCCGGCCGGGTGGACGACTCGGCACGCGGCCGCCGTCCCTGGTCGCGCGGAGGGCGCGTGGAGTGGGACGTGTCGGTGGTGGCCGGAGCGCGCGCGCACCGGCGATGCGCAGTTCGATCCGCGGGCCGTCGCGGCCGAGGGTGATCGCGTCGCCGTCGTGCAGCTCGTGCTCGGCGTCGATGCGCGATCCGTTGACGAAGGTGCCGTTGGTGCTTCCCCGATCGGCGACGAACCAGCGCCCGTCCCGGCGACGGAGCTCGGCATGGCGGGCGGAGACATCGAGGTCCTGCTCGGCGTCGAATCGGAGGTCGCTGCGGGCCTCGCGTCCCAGCGTGACCACGTCCGCATCGAATTCCTGCCGGTGCCCTGCGCGCGCACCGCGTGCGACGCGCAGCTCGATCGTCATTGCGGCGGGGCCGCGTCCCGGGGCGCGGTGTCGCTGACTGGATCGCTGCCGCGCCACATTGGACGCGTCACCAGCGCGCCGAGGAGAAGCAGGAGCACGGCGGCGATGCCGAGCAGGAGCAGCCGCCCGCGCAGCGTCGCGGCGCGGGTCGGGGCTGAATCGACGAGTCGCGGCCGTGGTTCGGTCGGCGTCTCCGGACGATCCTCGTAACGCTCCATCGGAATCGTCGGCGTCTCGCTTCCGGCCAGCGGATAGACGCGATGGCCCACATCATCGCCGTTCCCCGGGGGAAGCAGCCCCGGACCCTCGAACCGGACAGCGACGACGGTGATGTTGTCGGGCCCACCCGCCTCGTTGGCCAGCTCGATCAGTCGGCGACAGACCGCCATCAGGTCCGACTCCTCGCGAACGACCTGGCCGATCTGCTCCGGGCGGACCTGGCCGGACAGCCCGTCGCTGCAGAGGATCAGGGTGTCCCCGCGACGGACCTGCTGGTGCGTCAGGTCGATCCGGATGCGCGGCTCGGGGCCGAGCGCCTGAAGGATGATGTTCTTGCGGTCGCTCTGCTCGGCTTCCTCGGCGGTGATCTCGCCGGCCTCGAGCAGCTTCTGCATCAGCGACTGATCCTTCGTGATCTGGCGGCAGACACCGTCGCGCACGATGTAGGCGCGGGAGTCGCCGACCTGGGCGATGTACAGCACGTCGCCGAGCATTCCGGCGAGCGTTGCCGTGGTCCCCATTCCGCGGTTCTCGGGATGCTCGCTGGAATACCGGTGAATCGCCGAGTTGGCGGCCTCGGTTGCCATGCGCAGCGCAACGGCGAACGTCTGCGGATCGGCGGCGGCGACTGTAATCCAGCGTCGCTTGAGCTCCTCGAGCACGGTGTCCACAGCCATCGCGCTGGCGATCTCACCGGACGCGGCTCCGCCCATGCCGTCGGCGACCATGAACACCGAGCCGCGCTCGCCGAGCGAGTGCGTTCGGACCTCCGGCTGAAGGGTCGCGTTCCCCGTCGACAGGTCGGCGACGAGGAAGGTGTCCTCGTTGTGCTCACGCGTCAGGCCGACGTCCGTTCGTCCGAATACGTGGACGAGGATCTGTCCGCGCGGAGCGGCTGGCATGGAGGTGACTGGCGAGGAGGGAGTCGTCACGAGCTATTGGGAGCAGTGGAGCAGCTCGGCGAGATCGGCCGGACGAACGCGCAGAGGACCGGACCCGGAGGCGAGGCGCGCCGGCGCGGTGATCGCGCGGAGCGTCTCGCAGGCGTCCTCCTTGCCGTTCAACATCGCATGAGATTCGGCGCGGCGGTAGAGGGCTTCGATACTGTCTGCGCTGGTGGTCAGGCGCGGCAGGATCTGGTCCACCGCGGCGAGCCCGGCGCGTCCGTGTTCGGCCCATCGGCTTTCGGGGACGACTCGCACGTCGACGAGGGTGGCCAGTGCATCGAGGTCGGCGCGGGCTCGATCGGCGCTCTCGCGGGCCGCCGTCCGGTCGTGGCCAATGCCGGGCGGCACGCGGTCCTCGGCGAGCTCCGTTCGGCTCGTGCTCGCGCCGGAGGGTGGCGGTTCGATGCTCGACGGCTCGAGCAGTGGATTCGCGGCCGAAGCGACTGGCGCGGCCGGCGTGACCTGCGGCGCCGCCGCCACACTCTCGTCCTCGATCGGAGTGCCTTCCGGCGTCCCTTCGCCGGTATCATGCGCCAGAGAGCGGGTGGTTTCGGCCCCGGCCGCGAGCGTGGCCACGTAGGCTCCCGCGCCCCCGAGCAGAAGGACCGCGGCGATGCCGATCGCGATGAAGACGCGGTGCGAGCGAGCGGGCACGCGGGTGCCATCCTCGCCCCGGCCGATCGGACGTGTCACGGACGCGGTAGTGGCGACGGGCGGCGCACCGATCCCGGCGTCCCCTAGGCTGGCGACGCGAGTGGCCGGAAGCGGAGCTTCGATGATCACCGTACCCGCGGCAGCGGCGATCGTGTCGGGCATCCGTTGCACCGCTCGCAGGAGATCCTGTCGCAGCTCCGCCGAGCTCGCGTACCGCTGCCCGGCGTCGCGCGCAAGCGCACGATCGAGCACGTTCTGGAGCTCACCCGGCCAGTCGATGTCGGCGCGTGCCTCGGCCAGCGTCCGCGGACGCTCGGTGAGGCGCATGATCATCGACTCCTGAACCGTGGCGCTCGGGAACGGGAGCGCTCCGGTCAGCATGTGGAAGGTCACGAGCCCGAGTGCGTAGATGTCGCTCCGGCCATCGACCGCGTCGCCGGCGAGCTGCTCGGGGCTCATGTACTCGGGCGTGCCGACGATGTAGCCGGTGCGTGTGACGCGCTGCGCGCCGCCGCTCGTCGCCTTGGCGATTCCGAAGTCGACGACCTTCACCAGGTCGGCTCCGTCGCGGCCCCGCGCCACCATGATGTTGTCGGGCTTGAGATCGCGGTGGACGATTCCCATCTCGTGCGCGACGGCGAGCGCGTCGGCCACCTGCGCCGCGATCGCACCGGCCCGCGGAGCGGCGAGAGCGCCCTGCCGCTCGATCAGCGCCGTGAGCGGCTCGCCCTCGACGTATTCCATCGCCAGGTAGATCAGCCCATCGCTCGTCTCGCCGAAATCGTAGATCGCGGCGACGTTGGGGTGGCTGATCCGGCTGGCGTTAGCGGCTTCGCGATTGAACCGGGCGATGGCGTCGGCGTCGTGCACCATCCCCGGGTTCATCACCTTGAGCGCGCTCCGTCGGCCCATGCGTACGTGCTCGGCGAGGTACACACGCCCCATGCCGCCCTCGCCCAGCTTCTCGAGGACCAGGTAGCGGTCGGCGACGACCAGCCCGATCAGATCGCCGCCAGCCTCGGTCGCGCGCAGCGTGCTCCCGTCCGTCGGACAGAAGCGCACGTCGGCGCCGTATTCGTTCTCGCACTGCGGACAGACCTTCACGCCACTCACGGGCTCTCCGGATCCCGGTTCCGATCGCGAGTGCCCGCGGGTCGCGGACGCTCCCGCCGACGTGCTGGCACTCTCCCGCTCGTGAAGCTCTCTCCAACAGACGACGATCGGACCGCGCGGGCTACGGATGAGCGCATCGCATTCCGGGGAAGTGGGGAGAGTGGCGCGAGCCCTGATGTCCTGACGGGGACGGCTACGGAGGGCGAGGCGCCGGTCGCAGGTGCGTGAGGAGGAGAGCGGATGGGGAATCCGGCAGGCGGACGCAGGCCGCAAAACAAGGATCGCCGCCGCTGGCGGACCCGGCGGTTAGCGTGGCAGGGCGGTCCGAATATAGGAATGACGCGAGGGCGCGGCAATCGGTTTCGCCGGCGCGACCGCGGCCCCGGCCCCGGCTCCGCCCCCCGTGAGCAGCGCATGGAATCGCTGGCCGGGCGGAGCGGTGACCGCGGCGCCGTCGCCGAGGTGGCCCCCGTGTGGCGGTGGCGGTGGCGGCGCGACTCGGGCCGTATCGGTGAACCGCGGGCAGCCGTAGCGGTCCACGGCGATGCCGATCGGTGTGCCGGGGCAGCGGTCGGCCGCATCCGGAACACCGTCGAGGTCCGCGTCGGGCTCGATCGGGCAGCCCCAGGGATCCACCTCCATTCCCCGCGGCGTTCCGGGGCAGCGGTCGAGTCGGTTGGGGATGCCGTCCCAGTCGGAGTCACGCGGCCGGACGCGGGTGAGCTGCACCGAAGCGCCCAGCTGCACGGCGAAATTGAAGTCGGCGGTGCTCCCGCTCATTGGGGACGGCATGAAATCCATCACGCCTTCGGCACGCAGCGCGATCGGCTGCGCGAGGAGCCAGCGGAGACCGACGAGCAGGTGCGCGCCGTACTCGCGTCCGTCGAGCTCGCGGCCGTACGAGTTGTGCACGATCCCGCCGCCGAACAGCACGCGCGTGCGTGGACCGAGCGAGTCGCGCGCGACGAGGCGCAGCGTGACGGGGACGTAGGAGCCCCAGCCCATCGCCGGGGGGCGCCCGGAGCGGCTCGCGCTGAACGCGGCCCACAGCTCGACGGCGAGATCGCGCCGGACCAGGTAGGCGACGTGACCGCCCGGTCCGACCTTGGAGGCGAGAGCGATGTCGTCGTCGAATCGCGTCAGCCGGGTGTGGGCGCCGATCTCGATCGCACCCTGCTGTTGCGCTGCGGCGATCGCCCACGGGAATCCGAAGAGCATCGTCACCAGAGCGCTGGCCAGCGGTCCGCGAGACATCGTAATCCTCCATGCGTCGAGCGACAGCGAAGCCAGTGCCGCAAGCGGCGGTCCACGGGCACGGCGACTCGCCCGCCTCATCCACCGCCGTTAGGTTGATGGACATGCCGGGGATTCTCGCCGCGCGAGCTCTGCGCTCCGCCCTCACGATCGTTCTGCTCGCCGCCGCTTGCGGGCGTCCGGTGATTCCGGGCACGCTCGGGGTCGATCCGACGCTGCGCCTCGAGCCGGCCCGCGGGCCGGCCCTCCCGCCGATCCCGCCGGCGCAGGGGCCGCTCGTGGTGCGGGTCGTATATCCGATGGCCGGCGCGCTGATCGCGGCTCGCGACTCGAACTTCATCCTCGGTTCCGTCGGACACGGCGGCGCGTCGCTGACGATAAACGGGCACGCGGTGCCGGTGCACCCGAACGGCGCCTTCATCGCCTTCCTTCCCCTGCCGTCGCCCGAGCAGCCGCAGTACGAGCTGATCGCGAGCCTCGGCCACGAAAGCGCGCAGGCAGTGCATCCGGTGCGCCTGCTCGCGCCACGGCCGCTGCTCGCCGATTCCGGGCGGCTGATCGTCGACGAGGAGAGCATCACACCGCGGGGTGCGCTCGCGTTGCGGGGCGACGAGCTGGTTCGGGTGAGCATCCGGGCGCCGGGGAACGCCGAGGTGTGGGTGCAGGCCGCCGACGGACGGCGCCGGGCTCTGCGGCGTGGGGATGAGCCACCGGCGCTGATCGTCGACGCGCGGCCGCCGCGCGACCGCGAGGGTGCCGCGCTGCTGCGCACGGCGAACGGAATCACGCCGCAGCCGCCGGGGCGCTACCTGCGCGATTCGCTGTCGTGGGCGGCCGACGTCCCGGCGCGCTGGCTCGCCGATTCGCTGACCCTCGTCGCCGCGCGCGGCGCCGACACGCTCGTGTTCGCGCTCGAGCGAGCCGACACGGTCGCAGCCGCCGGACTCGGATGGGCGATGCTCGGCCCCGACTCGGTCGCGGTCAGCGACACCGACCGCGTGGTGATGGGTCGTCCCGAGCCGGCCGGGACGTACAAGTGGTTCTTCCTCCCCGGCACGGTGATGCAGGCGACCGGAGTGATGCGTGGGTTCGTCCGCGTGCGGCTCGACGAGCAGCTGGAGGCGTGGGTGGCGCGCGAGGACGTGCGGTTGTTCGGCGGGGATCGTGCGGCGCCGCGGAGAGTCGTTCCGAGCGTACGCGTCCGTCCGGACTCGCATTGGGTGGACGTCATCTTCCCGACCGGCGAGCGCCCGCCGTACCAGGTGCAGGTGGAGGGGAACACGCTCGTGCTGACGCTCTACGGCACGCGGGCGAACTTCGACATGATTCACTGGGTGGCCGGCGACTCGCTCATCCGGATGATCACGTGGGAGCAGGTGACGAGCGACCGCGCCCGTTTCGTGCTGCACCTGGACCAGCCTCCCTATGGCTGGCTGGCGATGCAGGACCGCGGCGCGTTCGTGCTTCGTGTGCGCCGGCCGCCGGTGGTGGATCCGGAGCGGCCGCTGCTCGGCATCACGGTCGCCGTGGATGCCGGCCACCCGCCCGCCGGCGCCACCGGCCCAACGGGGCTCTACGAGGCGGTGCCGGTGCTGGCCATCGCCACGCGACTGGAGCGGCTTCTCCAGGCGCGCGGGGCGACGGTGGTGATGACCCGGGCGACTCACGACACCCTGGCGCTCGTCGAGCGGCCGATCATGGCCCGCCGCGCCGGCGCGCACGCGCTCGTGTCGATCCACCTCAACGCGCTCCCCGACGGGGTGAATCCGTTCCCGGCGCACGGGACCGGCTCGTACTTCTTCCATCCGCAGGCGGAGCCGCTGGCGCGCGAGATCCAGCGCGGGATGGTGCACTGGATGGGGCTGCGCGATCTGGGCATCTACTACTCCAATCTCGCTCTCGCCCGGCCGACATGGATGCCGTCGGTGCTGTGCGAGGGGGCGTTCATCATGATCCCGGAGCAGGAGTACGCGGTGCGGACGGCGGAGTTCCAGGAGCGGTACGCGCTCGGAGTAGCGGACGGCCTCGAGCGCTACTTTCGGCGGCTCGGAGCGGGAAACGGGCGGTGAGAAGCATCGCCTGCGCGATGATCCTCCTGATCACGCTCGCCGCGCAGCGCGCGGAGGCGCAGCTGTCGCCGCACGCGAGCTGGCGGACGGTTTCCACCGCGCACTTTCGCGTCCACTTCACGCCGGAGCTGGAGACGCTGGCGCGCCGGGCCGCGGCGAGCGCCGAGCAGGCCTACGGAGAGCTGGCCGCCGAGCTGCGGCCGCCGCGTGGAACGATCGACATCGTGCTGTCCGACGACGCCGACTTCAGCAACGGTTGGGCGACCCCGTTCCCGACCAATCGCATCGTCGTCTTCGCGCACCCGCCGGCCGACGGACAGAGCCTCCGGTTCTATCACGACTGGCTCGCGCTGGTGATCACCCACGAGCTCACGCACATCTTCCATCTGGACCGGACTCGCGGTCTGTGGCGCGCCGCGCAGTGGGTGTTCGGCCGCAACCCGTTTCTCTTCCCCAACACCTACCAGCCGAGGTGGGTGACCGAAGGGATCGCCGTGTACTACGAGTCGCGGCTCACCGGCTACGGACGGCTGGCCGGCACCGAGCACGCGGCACTGGCGACCGCCCACGTGATCGCCGGCGTCACGCCCCGGCTCGATGAGCTGAGTCTCGCCACGCCGCGATTCCCGGGAGGGCAGGCGGCCTACGCATTCGGCTCGCTGCTGTTCGAGCATCTCGCCGAGACGAGGGGACCGCAGACGGTTCCCGAGTTCATCGAGCGCTCGAGCGCGGCGACGATTCCGTTTCTGCTCGATCGCACCGCCCGGCGCAGCTTCGGCGTCTCGTTCACCACGGCGTGGCGCGAATGGCGCGACTCGCTCGTCCGGAGTGTCTCGATCCCGGGCGAGCCGATCCCGGGATGGCGCGAGCTGACGCGCGAGGGACGCTACGCGCTCCACCCGCGGTGGGTGGACGACACAACGCTGGTATACGCGGGGAGCACTGGCCGGGAGACTCCCGGCGCCTACCGGCTGAGCACGCGCGGCGCGCAGCGCCGGCTCGGACGGCGGAACGGGATCGAGCCCAACGTCCCGATGCCGGACGGGTCGCTGCTGTTCTCGCAGCCGGACTTCCGATCGCCGTACACGATCCGCTCGGACCTCTACCTCCAGCGCGGACGGACGACCCGGCGGCTCACCCACGGCGCGCGGGTGGCATTCCCCGATGCGCGCGGTGACGGGGCGATCGTCGCGGTGCGCGCCGGGCTCGGGACGACCCATCTCGTCCGCGTGTCGGACGACGGCCACGTCACGGCGCTCACCGCCGCCCATCCGGACACGCAGTGGAGCGAGCCACGGTGGTCGCCCGACGGGCGCGAGCTGGCGGCGGTTCGGTGGCTGCGCGGCGGCATCAGCGAGATCGTCGTGACCGATACGCTCGGGGCGGTGCGACGGATCCTGGCCCGCGACCGGGCGGTCAACGGTTCACCCAGCTGGAGCGCGGACGGGGCGGCGATCGTCTACAACTCCGACCGCGGCGGCGTGACCGACGTCTACATGGTTCCCGCCACGTCCGACGTGGACGCCGCCGGCCTGGTGCCTTCCATCGCGCCGGGCACGACGCGGCTGAGCGACTCGCCGACGGGAGTGATGCACCCCGAGCTGTCGCGGCGCGGGGACGCGCTGGCCGCCGTCCACTTCCGCGCCGACGGCTATCACGTGGGCGTGGGCTCGCCGTCGGCGGAGCGGCCGGTGTTGGCGGGTCCGGAGGACCGGCGCTCGCTCGCGCCGGCCGAGGTGCACGCGGGCCCGGTGCGGCGCTACTCGCCCTGGCGCTCGCTCGTGCCCCGCTACTGGCTGCCGACTCTGGTCGACGTGACGGACGAGCGCGTGCTGATCGGAGCGATGACGGGCGCCGGCGATCTGGTGAACCGGCACGCGTATGCCATACACGGCATGGGTGCGACCAATGGCGAGCAGTATGCTGCCGAGGGTTACTGGCGCTACTCCGGACTCGGCCAGCCGGTGCTCGACGTCGGGGTCGTCCGTCGCTCGGATCCGCCGTTCCTGGTGAGGGTGGGCACGGTCGTCGGCGCGGTGCGGGAGACGGAGAACCGTCTCACGTTTGGCGTCGGCGTGTCGCGGCCCAGGTACCGCACGTTCGCGTTCGCGCAGGCCGGCGTGGACGTGGAGCGCTTCGAGTACGCCTCGGACACGGCTCCGGTGCGCGACGCGTTGCCGAAGTACGTCGATCGGCGCGGCCTGTTCGTGGCCAGCGGGTGGTCCAACGCGAGGAGGCCAGCGCTCAGCATCTCTCCGGAGGACGGAGTCTCGATCAGCACCTATGCGCTCCGCCGCTGGTCCACGGGCGCCAACGGCCGGTGGTCCACGACGCTGGTAGCGGCGGCGAAGGCGTACAAGTCACTCGACCTGCCCGGGTTCGCGCATCACGTGATCGCGCTGCGCGGCGCGGCGGGATACACCGACCAGGAGACCTTCAGCCGGTTCACGGTCGGCGGCGTGAGCGGCAGCTCGGTGTCGCTGGTGCCGGGCGTGTCCCTCGGCGACAGCAGGCGCACGTTCGGCGTGCGCGGTTTCCCGGTGCAGGAGGTGCGGGGGATCCGGGCGGCCGGCGGCACGGCGGAGTACCGAGTGCCGTTCCTGCTGCCGGCGCGCGGCTACCGACTGCTGCCCCTGTTCTTCGACCGGACGTCGATCGTGGTGTTCACGGAGGCGGCGGCGACGTGGTGTCCGGCGGCTCCGCGGACCGGGCTGGCGTGTCCGGTCGATGGCTTGCCGCGGCGGTGGCTGGCGTCGGCCGGGGCGGAGCTGAACCTCGATGCGGCAGTACTGTCGTACGATTTTCCGTACCGGTTCCGGTTCGGGGTGGCGGCGCCGTATTACGGACGAGAGCTCGCCGAATCGGCGGCGACGGCGTACTTCACGGTGGGGCTGGCATTCTGACCCGGCATGATGACGAACCCGCTCGAGGCGCGCAGGGCACTGAGCGCCTCGCGGAGGCCACCTGAGCTCGAGCTACCTCGAGCTGCAGGAGCGGCACCGGCGGGGCGAGTTCCCGTAACCGGCCGGCCAGGCGACGTCCTGGCGTGGACGGCATGTGTGATGCAGGGAACACGTGTCTCCGGGCAAACCAGGGACGGCGGTCACCGCGGTGAGGGGCCGAACTCGTCGCCGAGCCGGTCGCGGCAAGTGTTACCGGGTGGCGGACCCGACGGTCTCCCGGGGGTGGAGCCGAACGTCATGGAGGTGTTAGTTTTAGTGCACGCGAGCGGGCTCGTGGCAGGCGTGCCGGCCGGGTCGCCGAGCGAGCGTGACACGGGTCACGAAACGGCGACGGTGTCGTAACGTGGAAAACGCACAGGACGTTCGATGTTCGTGATGTTGAAATCGCAAGTCGTTGCTGCCAAATGCCGTAACAGGTCACTTGCGCGGATACACGAGTGCCGGTAACATGCGCGCCCGCAGTCCCCACCTCCGGGTTGGTGCTTCGTCGGCCCCACCTCGCTCGTCTCCAGTGACCCGGCCTCAGCTTCAGGGAGAGCAGTCCATGCATCAGCCGTCCCATCCCCCCACCGGTCCCGTGTCGTTGTCGCAGAACGCCCGCACCGTTCTGGAGAAGCGCTATCTCGTCAAGGATGAGACGGGGACGCCGATCGAGACGCCGGAGCAGCTGTTCTGGCGCGTGGCGACCGTGGTGGCGGAGGCGGATCGCCGGTACGGCGCGAGCGCGGGGGCGGTCAATGCAGTGGCCGAGGAGTTCTACCATCTGATGACCCAGCGTCGGTTCGAGCCCAACTCGCCGACGCTGATGAACGCCGGTCGCCCGCTGGGGCAGCTGTCGGCGTGCTTCGTCCTGCCGGTGGAGGACGCGCTGTCGAACGGACAGAACGGGATCTACGACACGCTGCGCTCGATGGCGCTGATCCATCAGTCGGGGGGCGGGACCGGGTTCTCGTTCTCGCGGCTCCGGCAGAAGGGCGCGATGGTCCGCTCGACGACCGGCGTGGCTTCGGGTCCGGTGTCGTTCATGAAGCTCTACGACGCCTCGACCGACGCAGTGAAGCAGGGCGGGACGCGCCGCGGCGCGAACATGGGGATCCTCCGCATCGACCACCCCGACATCCTCGAGTTCATCACCTGCAAGGAGGACCTGACGCAGGTGACGAACTTCAACCTCTCGGTCGCCGTCACCGACGACTTCATGCGCGCGCTGGAGGCGCGGACGACCTACGCGCTCGAGGACCCGGCGACGGGCGAGACCGTCGGGGAGCTGGATGCGAACGAGGTCTGGGACCGGATGATCCTCGGCGCGTGGCGGACGGGCGAGCCGGGCTGCTTCTTCATCGACGAGGCCAACCGGCACAACCCGGTTCCGCACCTGGGGAGCTACGAGGCGACGAACCCGTGCGGGGAGCAGCCGCTGCTGGCGTACGACGTCTGCAACCTTGGCTCGGTGAACGTCGGCTACTACGTGAAGGACGGCCGGATGGACTGGGACGCGCTGCGCCGCGACATCCATCTGTCGACGCACTTTCTGGACAACATCATCGATGTCAACCGGTTCCCGCTGCCGGAGATCGACGCGCTGGCGAGGCGGATCCGGCGGATCGGGCTCGGCGTGATGGGGTTCGCCGACGCGCTGGTGCGGCTGGGGATCGCCTACGACAGCGAGGAGGGCGTGGCGTTCGGGCGCGAGCTGATGGCGTTCTTCGACCGCGAGTCGAAGGTGGAGAGCGAGCGGCTGGCGACCGAGCGCGGTCCGTTCCCGGAGTGGGCGAAGTCGATCTGGGGCCCGGATGCGACGTGCGCGCGCGACGCGAGCGGCCAGCGGATCCGTCCGATGCAGTTGCTCCGGAACTGCAACGTGACGACGATCGCGCCGACGGGTACGATCTCGATCATCGCCGGGTGCGCGTCGGGGCTGGAGCCGCTGTTCGCGGTCGCGTTCATGCGCAACCAGGCCGGCGCGAAGATGCCGGACGTGAACGAGGATTTCGTCCGGATCGCGAAGGGGGAGGGGTGGTACTCCGAGGCGCTGGTGGAGCGGATCGCGACCGAGGGGCGGGTGGACTTCCCGGAGGTACCGGAGCGCTGGCAGCGGGTGTTCGTGACGGCCAATCAGATCGCGCCCGAGTGGCACATGCGGATGCAGGCGGCCTTCCAGGAGCACTGCGACTCGGCGATCTCGAAGACGACGAACTTCGCGCACACGGCGACGGTCGAGGACGTGCGCAAGATCTACGAGCTGGCGTGGACGCTCAAGGCCAAGGGCGTGACGGTGTACCGCGACGGTTCGCGCGACAACCAGGTGCTCTCCACGGGCGCGACGGAGAAGGCGAAGGCCGAGCGGGAGAAGAGCTCGACCGAGCGCCGGGAGCTGGGCGACCTGCGGGGGACGGTAGCCGAGCAGGAGGCGGAGATCGAGCGGCTCAAGAAGGCGCTGTTCGATGTGGAGGCGGAGAATCTCCAGCGGCGGATGAAGCGGGCGCGCCCGGACAAGCTGCGCGGGACGACGATCCGGAAGGACACGCCGCTGGGGACGATGTTCGTGAACATCACCGAGGACGACCGCGGGCAGCCGTTCGAGGTCTTCGTGACTCTCGGCAAGGCGGGCGGCGCGGCGATGGCGGACGCCGAGGCGATGGGTCGTCTGATCTCGCTGGCGCTGCGGTCGGGGATCCCGCTGATGGAGGTGCACCGTCAGCTGCGGGGGATCGGCTCGGACCGCGCGGTCGGGCTGGGTCCGAACAAGGTGTTGTCGGTTCCGGACGCGATCGGGATCGCGCTCGAGGAGTGGTGGCGGGACAAGCAGGGCGTGCAGCAGGAGCTGATCAGCGATCCGCGGGCGACCGGCGCGTCCGGTCCGCCGGCGCGGGAGCAGGTGACGGTGGCGCGGACGGACGTGTCGGGCTCTGGCGAGCGGCCGGCTTATTCGGTGGACTCGGCGTACAGCGAGTCGTTCATGGGGACGTGTCCGGATTGCGGGAGCCAGCTGGAGTACGCGGAGGGTTGTGTGAAGTGCCACGTGTGCGGGTTTTCGGAGTGCGGTTGAGCGCCTGACAGCGGCGCTTCCGGGGCGTCGCGGGAGTGGAGGGCGCACGCGTTGGGGCGGGGTCGCGAGGGCGATCCCGCCCCTTCGTGCGTTCGGTTGCGTGCGCGTAGTGGTGATGCACGAGGCGCAGTGTCGTAATGCAAGCTTTGCATATGACTACCGGGGACGGAGACGCCCCGCCGCATTCCGCGGGCAGGGCGGGAGGTTCCGCGAGCGCGCCGACGAGTGGAGCGAAGGGGACCGGCGATGTGCCAGCCAGCGGCGGCACGAACGCCGCGGCACCACGCGAGCCTGCGCCGCCGCGTCTGCTGACGCGCGTCCGTCTGGAGTTGCGGGTGCGACACTACAGCCGTCGCACCGAGGAATCCTACGTCGCGTGGATACGCCGCTTCATCCACTTTCATCGCTGCCGTCACCCCGCGGACATGGGAACGGCCGAGGTGGCGGCGTTTCTTCGTGATCTGGCAAGGGAGCGGGGGCTCAGTGCATCGACGCAGAATCAGGCACTGGCGTCGCTGATGTTCCTCTATCGCGCGGTGTTGGCACAGCCGCTGGCGATGCCCGATGGCGCGATGCGGGCCAAGGCGGCTCAGCGGGTGGCGGACGTGCTGACGGAGGCGGAAGTTCGATCGCTCTTCGATCAGCTGGAGGGCACGGCGCTGCTGGTCGCCCAACTGCTGTACGGAGCGGGCCTGCGTCTCAACGAGGCGCTGGACCTTCGTGTGGGCGACGTGGACGTGTCGCGCCGCGTATTGCTGGTGCGCGACGGGAAGGGAAGGAAGGATCGGATGACGCTGCTGCCGGCGCGGGCGGTGCCGGCGTTGCGCACGCAGCTGGAGCACGTGCGCCGCCGGTTGGAGTGGGACCTTTCGCGGGAGATTGGCCGGCCGCCACTGCCGGGCGGACTGGAGTCGAAGTATCCGTCCGCGTCGCTGCGGTACGAGTGGCAGTTCATCTTTCCGGCGACGCGGACGCACCACGATCCACGGACGGACCGCGCGATCCGTTATCGTCTGCACGAGAGCGGGATCCAGCGTGCGGTGGCGTTGGCGGCGCGGCGGGCGCGGATACCGAAGCGTGTGTCGTGCCACGTAACTGCGGCATTCCTTCGCGACGCATTTATTGGCGACTGGGTGTGATCCGCGTAAGATCCAGGAACTGCTTGGGCATCGGAATCTGAAGACGACGCAGCGTTACCTGCACGTGCTGAACCCTGGCGGGTTGGGGATCCGGAGTCCGGCGGACACACTTTGAGGGGGGCTCCTCGCGGCCCTAACGCCGGCCGGTGGGTGTTTCGTGTGCGCTCCTTGCGTGATATCGACACTGGGGGCATCGTGTCGGAGTGCGGGGGAACGGAGGGTGGGGGTTGAGGTTGCCGGGTCTGGAGTGGGACAGGGTCGGGTTCCGGAGACTGCAAGGAATTGGTACGTAGGTTCCATCTACTAAGCGTTAGGCACGCTCCACCCAGCTGCGCGCGGGACAGCAGGGGCCGTGGTGAGGTTTGGCGGCGCACCCTACCTGGCTTGGCGAGGCGCGCGTAGTATAGAGGCGCAGCCTACCGTTTCCCTTTACCGCGGAGGTCATATGCGGCGATACGTGCTTTGGGGCCTCGTCATCGGAGCGTCCTTCCTTTCCCACACGAGCGCCGCGGCCCAGCAGCCGGCAGCTCCTGGCCAGCCGGCCCAGCCGGGCGTGGTCATAGTCTCCTCCAACAAGTGCGCCTTCGACGCGCCATCGCGACTGGACTCGCTCAACGCCCTTGCGTTCTATCCCGTGCTTGACGAGCTCGTCAGAGAGGGTCGGCTCATGGGCTGGGGGGTTCTCACGCACGCCTGGGGCGACGAGTGGAACTACGTCGTCTACTACACCGCGGCGAGCACGCCGGCCTTTCACGGCGCGTGGGACGAGCTCGTACGACGCCTGCGCCAGCGCCGGCCGAACTTCATGGCGGATGTCACAGCGCAGTGCACGGAGCACAAGGACAACATATATGGGGTCATGCGTGTAGGAGCCCCGCCGCCGGCTCCAAGGTGACGAATTAGCGGAGCTGAGCCGGGGAGCTGACCGTAGGGGGTCCGGCCCCGCGCCGCGCGGTGCCTAACGATGCATGCAGCAGACAGGCGAGCAGAGGATGGCGGCGGCTCCGCCGCCGCTCCAATGTGTTCGCCTGCAGCTGATGCTCAGCGTT
>DATKCV010000144.1:0-45495 GCA_035513015.1 Gemmatimonadaceae bacterium | reverse complement strand
TCTTTGAAATTCTTTCAACGACTCTGACCCCCTTGATCGCCCTTGATCGTACTTGAATTGGCCAGCCGGTCGCGGCGCAGCTACGGCGCTCGCGTGACCTCGCGACGCGTCCGCACGCCGTCGCTGCACAGCACCCGGAGCGGCGTACCCGCCTGCACCGGCAGCGCGAGCTCGGCTCCGCGCCCGAGTCCGAGGAACGCACCGGTCTCGTCGTGCTGCACGAGAATGGATTGCGCCGACGCGTTCGCGCAGCGGACCGCGACGTTGCCGGCCGGCTCCGACCGCTCGGCGGCGCGACCCGGCTCGGCGGCACCAGGCGACCCGGCCCGTGGAACAACGAGAACCGCGTCACCCGCCGGCCCGCGAACCCGAAGCGCCTCCAGTGCCGCCTCGGTCGCCGCATCCAGCGGCACGTTCACTCCTATCGGCCGCGCTCTTTCAGCGTGGTCGAAGGTCCCCGGGCTGAACGGCAACCGGAACAGCACGCGCCCGTCATCCGCCAGCCCTTCCAGCACGTACGGGCCGTCACCGTCGGCTTGCGACGCAACGGCCTCGATCACGAACGACGGTTCGAGCGACACACGACCATCCGACTCCGTGCCGCGAACGACCAGCACGCGCGTCGGCGCCTGGACGGAGCGTGCTGCCAGAAATCCCGACGTTCCCCTGAAGGCGAGAACCCCGGCGTACGTGTAGGCACTCGACCAGACCGGACTGCAGTAGCCCAGGACGTCTCCGGTACCCCGCGGGATGGACTCGGCGCGCGCGGCCTGGCCCACCGACCAGCGATACACGTCGTGACCGCCCCCACCCACCACGCCGGCAGGTGACGGAAAGGAAGGATCGGGGTTGCCCGCCGATCCACATGGCGCGTGGAGGCGCCCGAAATTGTGCCCGATCTCGTGCGCCACGAGCTCCCGCGTCTGGGACTCGCGATGGAACCAGCCGACGTTCACGAGCACCGACGAGCGGGTGTTGGGGCCCACCGATGTGCCGCTGGACGGCACGTAGGCGAACCCGCCGTACGTCACGAAAGTGAAGCCCGGCGGCGGACGGACGACGCCGATCCAGTGTGCATCCGCGTTCGCGGGATTCGACGTCCGCGCGACGTCCACCTCCGTGAGCACCTGCTGCCAGAAGGCCGCGTCGCCTCCCACGCTGCCCGTGCCGAACGTGGCCGCGGTGGCGATCTGAGCACCGAGCTGCACGTCGAGCGCACCGTAGGGATACACGGCACGCACGACGGCGAGGTACTCGTCGACGTTGCTCGTCGAGACGTTCCCGGTCGAGTTACCGTGAGCGGTGAGCACGATCGGAACGAAGCGGATCCGAAGCGGCGGCACGTTCACCGCGAGGAGCTCGGCCGGACCATCCCGTGGAAAGACGTCGTTCTCTTCCGAATCGTCGACCAGCCGCCGGCGTGGATCACGCTGCACCTCCCAGCGATTAGCCGAGTGCAGTACGGCCGCGGGCACGAGGAACTGAGCCGTCGGTGCCTCATGGTGGGGCGCCGCCCCCGTCGGAGCGATCACGTTGGCGGTGTCGCTATGAACCTCCGCCCCACCGTTGTCGGTGAGCCGGAGCACGAGCTGCGATGGTGTCGCGATCGCCTGCGTGGCCGTGAGCAGCACGTTCACGACTGCCGGCCGCGCACCACGAACCATCGGCAGCGATCCACTCTCGTCCTGCGTCCCCTGCGTCCACTGGACGTCGACGATCTCGATGTCCGCACCCGCGGGCAGCGTTGTGGTCGCGTTCACCGTCACCGTAGCCGTTCCCTGCTTTTCCTCGCTGGTTACGGTGATGGTGGTCTGCCCCTCGGCGACCGCCGTCACCAGACCGTCCGCCGAGACCGTGGCCACACCAGGCGTGCCGGTCGTCCACGCAGTCGGCCGGCCGGTGAGCGGCGTTCCATCGGCCCTGCGCAACGTGGCCGAGAGCTGGACCGATTCCGCGCCCGCGGGCCCGACCCACAGGGTTACTGCGGGCGGGTCGACCACGACAGTCGCCACCCCATCCGGGGCGACCGCCCTGTCGCAGGCGAACAGGACGGCGGCGAGCAGCGGGAGCGCACGCAGTGCAGCCAGGCGAGTCGGGGCCATGAGGCCATTATGGGCTGACCCGTCAGCCCGGGCAAGGACAGGGTCCGCACCCCCGCTCCTCGGGCGATCAAGGGGATCAAGGGGGTCAGAGTCGTTGAACTCCGTTCAACGACTCTGACCCCCTTGAAACCCTTGAACATTACGCCGCCACTTCGTCCTCGTCGGCACCCTCGGGGATCCGCTCGATCGTGAACCCGGTGAACCCGTATATCGCCGCGACGAACGGATTGATCAGGTTGAAGAACGCGAACGGCGCGTAGGCGAGCGTCGCCACTCCGAGCGTCTGGGCCATGAACGCGCCGCACGTGTTCCACGGCACCAGGACCGAAGTGAGCGTCCCCGCATCCTCGAGCGACCGCGACAGATTCTTCGGGTGGAGGTTTCGCCGCTTGTACTCGGCACGGAACATCCGCCCGGGAAGAACGATCGCGATGTACTGATCGGACGCGATCACGTTGCTGCCGAACGCTGTCACCAGCGTAGCGGCGATCAGGCTCCCGGTGCCGCGCACCATGCCGAGGATCGCCGCCGCGATCTTCTGGAGCAGCTTCGTCGTCTCCATGACGCCCCCGAACATCATCGCCGACAGGATCAGCCACACGGTCGAGAGCATGCTCGACATCCCGCCGCGCGAGAGCAGCTCGTCGAGCGCCTGGTTCCCCGAAGCCATCGAGAAGCCGTCGAACAGCGCGATCCACGCACCCTTGAGCAGCGCCACCCAGGTGGCCAGCGACGGATCGGCGGCGAGAGTCTGGAGGGCCGCCGGCTGGAAGAGTATCGCGAACACGCATCCGGTGAGCGCGCCGATCAGCAGCGCCGGGAAGGCCGGCATGCGGCGGATCACGAGCACGATCACCAGCACCGCCGGCAGCAGCAGGTGCGGGCCAATGACGAAGCTCGACCGCAGCGCCGACATGATCCCCTCGAGCTCGGCCGCGCTGGTCGGCGCCCGCGCGATGAAGCCGGCGCCGACGAACAACAACAGGGCGAGGGCGAGGCTCGGAAAGGTCGTCCACATCATGTGGCGGATGTGGGTGAACAGATCGGTCCCCGCCATGGCCGGCGCGAGGTTCGTCGTGTCGGAGAGCGGCGACATCTTGTCGCCGAAGTAGGCGCCGGAGATGATCGCCCCCGCCGCCAACCCGAGGTTCAGGTTCTGGGCGGCGGCGATCCCGATCAGCGCCACGCCGATGGTGCCCGCGGTGGTCCACGAGCTCCCCGTCGCCAGCGCCACCAGCGAGCATATCACGCACGCCGCCGCATAGAATACCGCCGGCGTCAGGATCATCAGCCCATAGTAGATCATCGTCGGCACGACGCCCGCCGCGATCCAGGTGCCGATCACCGAGCCGACCACCAGCAGGATCAGGATCGCGCCCATCGCCAGCGAGATGCCGTGGACGATCCCGCGCTCGATCTCCTTCCACTTGTAGCCGTTGCGCAGGCCGACCAGCGCGCCGGCGGCCGCGCTGAGGATCAGCGCGATCTGGTTCGGCCCCGCGGACGAGCCGTCGCCGAACAGATAGACCGACGAGGCGAGAAGGAAGATCAGTACGGCGACGGGGAGCAGCGCCTGGCCGAGAGTCGGCTCCCGCTTGGAGGTGGCATCCATTTCGTGGGGTCGCTCGAGGAGGGGGACGGGAGACACGATCCCGCGTGTGCGCAGAGGAATATCAGCCGCGGCACGCCGCACGGAAGGGGCGACCTGCGCCGGATGAGCCTTCAGTCTCGCGTGTCGCTCGCCCACCCCGCGGCGACATGTCCCGGCGCTTGCCGCGCGAGAACCCCGTCCGGAGCCACCACGCCGCTCGGCTGTTCTACGACTCGCCGGCGCTCCCTGAGCAGCACGACCCCGCCCGCCACCGCCATCACCACCCCGCCGATCACCAACGCTCCCCCCGTCCCCACCCTGCTCGTCGCCCACGCCGTGAACGTCACCGACGCCAGCAGAGTCGCCCGCATCAGAAAATCCCGCGCGCTGAACACCCGTGCCCGGTGCTCGACCGCCGTTCCATCCTGGAGCACCGTCTCGCTGAGAACGAGCACCGGCGCCGCGAACATTCCCGCCACACAGGCGGCGACGACGAACACCCAGAACTGCCCGCTGGCTCCGAACGGCACCAGCGCCAGCCCGGCGAGGAAGAGCGCCGCACCGAGCACCCGCCCTCTCGGCAACGCCCTGCCGTGCGTGTTGACCCACCACGTACCGAGGGCGCTTCCCACGCCGATCGCGAACAGCAGCGCACCCAGCCGCCGCATGCCCGGCGTCGCCGCCGCCGCCTGAACGTGCGCGTTGCCCGCCACGTGCAGCACACCGCCCGTGAACCACACGGCGGCCAGCGCCATGAGGCCGACCCGCACCGCGCCGTTGCGCCTGAGAAGCATCCAGCCCTCTCTCACATCGCTGGCGTAGCCGCGCACCGTCACGGCCACGCGCCGCGCGTGGCGCACGACAGGCTGGTACGAGATCGACGACAGCATCACGACCGACACCAGGTACGTCACGGCGTCGATCCTCATCGCCACGGCCCAGCCCCACCTGTCGACGATCAGACCGCCGGCGAGCGCCCCTGCGCCGATCGCCGCCACACCGGCCAGCGCGAGCAATGAGTTGGCCGCGAGCAATCGCCCGGCCGGCACGATCTCCGGCACCAGCGCGCTCTTCGCCGGCAGGAACGCGACGTTGACCGCGAACAGGAGGAACACGAGCGCGAACACGGGCGGCGTCCCGCCGCCGAATCCGTACACCCACGGAATGGCGAGCACGATCGCCGCACGCACGGCATCGGAGGCAACGAGAACGCGCTTCAGGTCCAGCCGGTCGATCCACGCCCCCGTGAACGGCGCGAGCAACAGCACCGGGGCCACCATCACGTTGGCGAGCACCGCCATCAGCGCGGCGAAGCTCGCCCCGGAATGCTCCCGGCTGTGCTGGAGCAGCAGTCCGGCGAGGGCGAGGTAGGTGAGCCCGTCGCCGGCCATCGAGACGAGCTGCCCCCACCAGAGTCGGAGAAAGTTCCGGTCCCGGAGCAGGGTGCGCGAGGAGGGATCGTCCACGCTCGCTCAGGCCGTCGAGAAGGAGGCGACTCCGCCGTTCGCCGCCGCGTAATAGACGGACTCGATCTGCGCCGCCACCACCGGCCACGCGAACTCGAGCGCCCGCAGCCGCCCCGCAGCGCCCAGCCGTGCCCGGAACCGGGCGTCCTCCACCAGCCTGCACACCGCATCGGTCAGCCCGCGAGAATCGCCGGGAGCATGCAGGAGCGCCGCGCCCTCGTACCCCACCGCGCACCGATAGCCGGGAATGTCCGAGCAGACCACCGGACACCCGGAAGCCATCGCCTCGAGCAGCACGATGCCGAAGCTCTCGTTGCCGGTCGCGGGCGACACGAAGATGTCGGCTGTCGCGTACCAGCGTGGCAGGTCGGCCGGCGGAACGGCGCCCAGGAAAACGATGTGGCCGCGCATCGCGGCGGGCACCGACGCCTCGAGCCGTCCACGCAGATACGAATCGCCGATCACCATCACCCGTGCCCTGCCCCGCGTACGGCGGACGAGCTCGGGTACCGCCTCGATCAGCAGCTTCACACCCTTTCGCGGATCGAGCCGGCCGACGAACAGGATGTTGACGCGATCGGGCGACCGCCAATACCTGAACGGCGGCTGCTCCGGATTGAAACGGTCCGTGTCCACTCCGTTCGGCACGACGCGGTATTCACCGGGGAAATAGTGCTCGGCACAGTCGCGCGCCGTATTGGACACGGCGATGCGCGCGGTGAGCCGCTCGATGCGTCGCGACAGTGGACCGCGCACCAGCTCGAGCATCCGGCTGCGTCCGGTCATGTGGAATGTTCCGACCTGCGGACACTCGGCCGCCATCACGGCGAGCAGCGGCAGCCCCGGCGATGGCGGGCCGTGGACGTGGATTACGTCGAAGGCGTGCCGGCGAAAGAGGGTACGGAGCCGACTCTCGAGGTTCCACCCGACGGTGAGATCCACGAATGCGCGGTTGAACGGCACCAGCAGGTTTCGCCCGACGCGCTCCACTCCGGGCCGCTGCGCGCCCTCACCCCGGAAGTGGCTGGTGACGATCGTGACATCGTGCCCGAGGTGCGCCAGCTCCTCGGCGCTGTGGTGCGCGTGCTCGGTCACGCCGCCGAAGCGCGGGTAGTAGGACTGGGTGACGATACCCACTCTCATTCGCCGACGCCCGCGGTGATGGGAGGTCGGATCGACCGTGAACGATCCATGATGGCACCGGCCGGCAAGGCAGCGGCAGCGGCAGCGGCGACGTGCAGTGGGCGGAAGATGCACCACTGGTCGAGATGCTCCCGGATGTGCCGGTCGGTGATTTCAGCGATTCGCGCGTTGAGGGCGTCGGCACCGGCAAAGCGCTCCGGAGCGAGCGGCGGCTCCAGCACGACGCGGAACCGACCAGGCGCGACGCGCTCGCAGTAGCCGCAAACCACGCTGGCGCCCGTACGCACGGCGAGCTCCCCGGGACCCGACGGCCACGCCGCCACACCACCGAGGAACGGCATCCGGGTACCCCCGGAGAAGATGTCTCCATCGACCATCAGCGCCACGACCTCGTTACGGGCGAGGATGCGAAAGAGTTTCCGGAAGCCATCCGACGGAGCGACGGTCTGCACGGCGAGCTCGCGCTTGGCATCGCGGACGGCCGGCGAGAGCCAGCGACCGAGCTGCACGCCGGCCACGGCGTGCACCTGGTAGCCGGCGTGCGCCAGGACCACCGCACCGAGCTCCCAGTTGCCAATGTGACTCGATGTGACGATCACCCCACGCCCGCGCGCGGCGACCGCCCGCACGTGCTCGGCGCCGATGACCTCGATCTCGTGGAGAAGCTCCCCGCGCGCCAGCGCCGGGAGCCGGAAGAACTCGAACAGCATGCAGTTGTAGCTGGACATCATGCGCCGCGCGATGCGGCGGCGCGCGGCGGGCGGTTGGTCGGGAAGAATCGACGCCAGGTTGGCCAGCGCGGCGCGGCGCCGCGCCGGAAAACAGAGGAAGTGCGCGCCACCGAGAGCACCGGCCAGCGAGTAGCCCAGCCTCGGCGGAATCCGGCACACCGCTGCCGCGAGCAGGCGGACCAGGAGCCGAGCGCTGGTGCCGCCCGCATCGCGAACTTCGGAGCTCATTTCGCCTCCATCGAGAGATCGGTCGACGCGCGGTTCGGCAGAACCAGCGCCCGAATCGCATCCGCGCCCGGCGACTGCGAGCTGGCGGAGGATTCCGGGAGAATCGCCGTGAGACGGTAGCCACGCCCCGCTTCGATCACCACACCCAGCCGCACACACTGGCTCGGTCGAACGAAGCCGGCACCGGCCCGCTGTCGGTTGGTGGTACGCCACAGTACGATGCCGGTCGCCGGATCGTCCAACACGAGCTCGTGGGCGTCCTCCACTACTACACCGGTCAACGCCAGAATGCGCCCGCCGACGTCCGGCGTCCAGTCCCAGCTGCGCCGCAGCAACTGCTCTCCATCCGGGCTCGGTGCCCCCGAGTCCACACGCGAAGAACCCAGGTCCACCGGCACGACCGCGAGTCGGCTCACCGGGCCGTCGAGCGGCTCGTACTCGATCGTGACCACCAGGTACAGATCACCGGCGATTTCGGATTCCGACTCTCCGATCATCGCAACGACCAGCACGGAATCACCAGCCTCGAGGCGGTAGCCGAGCGGTTTGGGCAGGTCCACGGTGGCCCGTGAGTGATCGAACCGAGCGATCGAGGAGCTCGACCGTCCGGCCTGGGTCGCCGAGTGGGCGTACAGGGTCGCTTCCCACATTGTGCCGCCGTGAACCGGCCGCTGCGCCGAATCGACCAGCTCCACCCGGAGGCGGTGCGCGATCGCCGAGCGAACGATCCGTCCGCCGGCCTCCAGCGGAACCCCGATCGCCCCGACCGCATATGCCGGTGACGAGATCGGACCCACCGTCACGACCAGCCGCTTCTCGCCCGGCTTGTCCTCCATCCGCAGCTCGCCCTTGCCCACCTTCGGGCCGGCCGAGGCTGCGCGCGCTTCGATGGGTTGCGCGGCCATCACGATCACGACCAGGGCCACGGACATCCGCCGGATCCACAGCTCGAGGCTCGCCATTGTCGGTCCCCTCCGTTGGGGAGGGCGGCTCCGCCCTCACGCTGACCAAAGTGCAGCGGCGGGCGCTCGAGCGAATTGCGTCAACCGACCGAGGGGTGGACCGGGTATGACCTAGAGTCCGGCAGAGAGTACGTAGGCGTCGCCGATGGACGGCGCAGGAGGAGGCGGAACCCGTTCAGGGCCTGGGAGCGCCCGCAGTTTGCCCTTCGCAGGCGGAAGCACTACGTTCGCCCTCGATGCGGATGCCGTGCGCTCTCCTTGCCGCGGTGGTCATGACGAGCGTTCCGGCGATCGCCCAGGTGCGGCTCCCGTCGGACGGCGGGACAATCACGTCGCTGGGACAACCGCGCTCGCTCAAGTGGACGGTGGGGGGAGGCGCGGGCCGCCACTTCCGTTCGGGTGAGGGGCAGGCTCTGGTCGAGGGGCGGGTCGCGGTTCAGCGCGACCTGCTGAATCCCCTGGCGAGCATCGCCGCGCTGCATGCCGAGCTCTATCTCGGATATCGCGACCGTGCGCTCGAGCGCGGGGTCCGTGCGCGTTTCATGAGTCCCGCCGGCCGGTTCGGGATCGGGGCGGACTACGGCGGGCTCGATGCCCGCACCGATCTGCTCCTGACTTTCATGCACCCCGGTCGCCGGGGTGGCCTGCTCGGCGACGGCAGCACCATTCGGATCGACTACGTGCCGCGCCGCGACCACACGTTCACCATCGGCGTCGAGCGGCCGATCCGCCGGCGCATTCCCATGGGGCGGACGCGCCCCGATCGCGACCATGTCCGCATCTCGCGTCCGGCTCTCCCCGCACTCGCCCGTCCTGACGCCGGACCGGCGCTCGACCAGGCACTGGCCAGCGCACGCGACGCGGCGGGATGGATCAGGCGGCTGGGCGTGCCGTTCGTCGATCACGGGGCGTGGAACCGCCGCGAGGCCGATGCCGCGTTCGTAGCCGACATCACGGCCGTCAAGGCGTTTCTCGGAGGCGCAGTGGCGGACGGCAATGCTGGCGCGATGGGACTCGCCACGGAGGTGCGGCGCTACCACGAGGCGATCGAGCTTGCCTTCTCCATGGCCGCCTCCCGCTCGGCGCCGGACGGCGATGCGACCACGGCCGATGGAGAACTCGTCGCATCGAAGGCGCGATCGATCCTGCTGTCCGAGGTGCTCTTCCCATACAACCGGCTCCTGGGCCAGACCAAGCGCGAGGACACGTTGGCGGAGTTCGCCGGAAACGCCCGGGGAGTCTTCGTCCGGTGGCTGCACGTGGACTCGAAGCTGAAGGCAGAGCAGATCGACGCGGCGGCGTGGGTGTTCGCCGAGTTGCTGGATATCATCGAGGCGAACCGGGCGGCCGCGCGCGCGCAGTGGCGCGACTCGCGGTTCGTCTGGCTGCCACTCCAGTACGCGCTGCTTCCCGAGCAGCACGACACGCAGGCGGAGCTCGATACACTGGTCGAGCAGGCCGTGGGCGACAGGTTCACCGAGGGAAACTTCGTCTCGTACGTGATCAACGAGCAGTTCCAGTACCACCTGAGCCGGACCATCCGCGCGGCCGAGGATTACCACGTCCTGTGGACGCACGACTTCAGGGGAAAGGATGCGAACGGCGATCTCGACGAGATGAGCTTTCGCCACGTGATCCTGTCGTATTTTAGGGCGATGACGGACCGGGTGCGGTCGTACGACAGCACCGCCACGTTCCCGGTCTACATGATCATCCTCGACGAGTGGTTCTATCAGGTGACGGGCGGGCGGACGTGGTTGAACGTGCTGGAGGACCCCACCGCACACCGACTGCGCCTGCCGCCGGAATACGATGCGTGGGAGCAGTCGCTGGCCGCGGCGCAGGAGGCGCTGCGCGCGGCGATCGATTCGTCGGTCCTGCTCCAGGCGCAGCGGCGGCAGTACGGCGACGACTGGCTCCGGAATCTGGTCAAGGTGCACGTCAACATCACCAACCCGGCCGACCCGTCGTTCTGGAGCCGCAGCGTCATCCCGCCGATTCCGCTCCCCGACAACATGATGCGCGACCACCGGAAGGTGGCGTTCTACGACATCACGGAGGAGGACCCGTACCGTGGCGAGGCGCTGTACACCGGCGCCGGCGTGGGCGAGCACTACGCGAATCTCGCCTGGGAGGACCGTTCGCTTCTGGTGCGCGGTCCCGTTGCGCTGAGGATCAAGCGCGCCGCGCGGGAAACTCTGCTTCAGCAGGGGATCCGCGCCGATCGCATCCCGCTGCCGCTCCAGCCGCGGGCGAAGGCGGCGGACTACGATGATCGGATCCGCGCCGAGCTTCGGCGGGACGACGCGCAGTCGCTCCGCGCGCTGGAGCTCCACAACGGCACCGGTTTCGCCGCCAAGGACGTCAACGTCGCCAAGGCGGTGCTCTACACGCTGATGCCACCGGGGTCGGTGATCAAGATTCCGGACTCCTTGTGGAGCGGCTCGTTCTGGGGCTCGGCGCTGCTCGGTTGCGCGATGCGCGGCGTCCGCGTTCTGATCATCGCCCCGGCGATCGAGAACGCGCCGGCTCAGGCGTTCGGCACGCAGGGCCGGTCGCACGAGCTTCTCTGGCGGCTGCTGACCGCCGAGCGGCTGCTCGCTCCCGAGATCGCGGCGTCCGGCGGGCTGCTCAAGGTCGGGCTGTTCGCGCCGGACTTCGAGGTGACCAACATCCCGGCGAAGGTGCGCGCCGTGGAGGTCACCTTCTCCAGGCACGCCTGGCTTCGCGATCTGTTCGGATTCCCGCCCTCGGTCTACGAGGAGCTCGAGGTCATCGCCTCCACGCTCGATCCGCTGTTCATGCGTCCCGGCGAGCCGCCCGAGTTCGAGTACGACACTCGCCCGCAGCTGCATCTGAAGGCGAACTTCTTCGCCTCGCGCGAGGCGTGGACGCTGTTGTCGCGGCCGGATTGGCCGGGCGCGACCTGGGAGTTCCTTCAGCAGCGGATCGCCCAGGTGCAGACGCGCAACGAAACCGTGCGCACGCTGGACGGCGGTTCCGACGCCCTCCTCGACGCCGGCCGCGGCATGGTCCAGGACTGGTTCGCGCGGCTCGACCCAGACACCCGGGAGCGCGTCGTGTTCTACACCGTGGTGGGCTCGCAGAACCAGAACTACCGCAGCATGATCATCGACGGCGAGGTGGGGCTCGTCATCTCGCGCTGGCCGAGCATCATCCCCTACCTGGACCTGATCTCGATCGTCGGCCAGAGCCATTGGCTCGAGCAGCCCTCCGACCTGAAAGGCCGGCTGCCGGAATCATCGGCCTGGCGCTGGCGGATCGGGCGGTGGGTGAAGCTCGTACTCTGAGAACGCGAGTGCGAGCAAAGGTCGGCGGGGAGCGAAACGATGTGAGCCATTCAGCAAGTCGAACTCACGCACCGCCCCTGTTGCGGCTCGCCGCGGCGGCCGGCGGTGCCGCGACGCTAGTGCTGGCGACGGTGTTCACCTTCGGTACCGCGCTCGGCGCCCCGCTCGGCATGGCCATCGCCTCGGGGCTGCGCCGCCGGCGTGGCGCTCACCTCACGCGGCTCGCCGGCTGGATCGCCGGTGTGACGGGGGCGGCGGCGGTGGCACTCTCCTACGCCGTCGTCGCGCTGTCGCTCGCGCCCGATGGGATCATGGATTCGGTGAGGGAAGAGGCGGCGGCAGAACAGCAGCGAGCGCGCGAGCAGCCTACGCGGGTCGAGCGGGCGCTGGAGCGCTTTCAGCAGCGCAACGCGGCGACCGAGGCGATGGAGCGCCGGGCCGAAGCGATGGTCGAGTCCGACACGTTCTTCTGGATGGTCACGATGATCGGCCTCGCCATTGCCAGTGTCATGGTCGGCCTGGTGGCCGGATCGATCGGCTGGGGAGCCTCGGTACTGCTGATGTACGCCGTGCGCGGTCGCGCGCCGCCCCCCGCGGTTTGAGTTCGCGGCACGCAGGTGGCGGGTACCGGGACGGGCGGGGGGAATCCAGGCGGCGAGCGACTCACCCGCCGGTCCCGCTCACCTCGCCGGGAGTGAGCATTACGCGCGCTCCAGTCGCCGCCTCGACGCGTTCACGCGAGTAGAGCACCGGGAAGAACCTGTCGTTCGCCCACATCGCGAAAAGATCGCGATAGTGCGGGCTCGCCGGATCGCCGCTCTGCCCGGGCGTGTTCGTGCCGACGGCCAGGTCCCAGTCACCGAGATCCACCACGATCCGGAACGAGGCGCCGCTCGTCTGGTTGTCGCGGCCGCCGGTGGCGTTGACCGTGTTGCCGTAGCCGCCGCGCGGAAGCGGGCCGACGTCCAGCCGGCGACGCACGTCCTCGCTCACCACCGCGCTCAACGGGTGTCGGATGAGCGCGTGCTTGTACGCCGGCTGACCGTAGCGCCAGCCTGCGGGGGCGGCGCCGAAGCGTCGAGTCATTTCGGCGACCGCTCGCGATAGCGCGCCGAGCAGGATCGAGTCGCGCGCGGCCAGCGGGTCCGTGCCGAGCTCGCCGGGCGGCGACACGAGCCAGGTCACCGTTCGTCCGAGCCCCAGAGCCGGCACGTGCTGCCGCTCGCGCGGGCTGACCATGCGCTCCCGGACGAGCCGGCGCAGCTGCGACTCCCACTCGACGTAGAGCCCGGCCTCGATGGAGCTCCTGGCGAGGACGTAGTCCCATGCCAGCAGTCGGCGCCGGGCATCCTCGGTGCGGGCATCGCCCGATGCGAGGTCGCGAAGCAGCGGCACGAGCTGACGCGCCGGGATGGACAGCTCGTCGGTCTGGAGCCGCATCATGTCGGCGACAGAATGGCGGCGGCCGCTCCCCAGCACCTCGCTCGCCCGCGCCCACCGGTACGGCTCCGCCCATTCGAAACCGACCGATGCCATGTGCGGATAGTCGCGCGGCACCAGGTCGTTGTTGGCCGTGACGAAGAACCCTTCGGGGGGATCGACGACGTGCGGCCGCTCGAGCATCGGCAGGTAGCCATCCCACTCGAATCGGCCATCGCCGGGCACCGGCACGAGCCCGCTCCAGCTGCTCCGGACCGGTGCGATTCCAGCCACCTGCCAGCCGATCGTTCCGTCGCGGCCGGCCCATACCATGTTCTCGGCCGGGATGTGAGAGTACCGGCAGGCCTCCCGGAACTCCTCCCACGTTCGCGCCTGGTTCATGCGCAGGCTCGCGAGATACGGAGCGCCGCCGATCTCCATCCACGCGGCGCGGACGGCGAACGCACGGTTCCGCTCGCGATCCTCGAACACGACCGGTCCGTGCCGCGTGTACCGCAGCTCGACGACCTCGGGCGAGCGCCCCTTCACGGCGATCGTGTCGTACCGTACGGTCATCGTCTCCCACTGGCCGCGGTAGCGATACTGGAGCGCGTTGGCGGAATTGGTCTCGTAGACGTAGAGATCCTCGCCATCGGTCTCGAAGATCGTGAGCCCCCACGCGCCGTGGCCGTTGTGCCCGATCGAGATTCCCGGCAGACTCGGCTCGCCGCCTCCGATCACGTTCCACCCGGGGCCGACGAGGTGCACCCAGTAGCGCAGCGACGGGGCTGAATGCGCACGGTGCGGATCGTTGGCCATCATCGGCCAGCCGCTCTCGCTCAGCCGGCCGCTCACCACCCAGTTGTTGCTGCCCAGGTCGCGCTCGGCGTGCACCAGCCCTGACGTATCGGCTTCCTCGATCATCGCCGTGCGCCGCTGCGCCGGCACGACATCTTCCGGCCGGAAGCGCACCGGCGCGCGGAACGCGTCGTAGAGGGCGAGTATGTTCGGGGCGAGCAGGGACGAGTCGATCATCGGATCCATCCGCAGGTCGGGATCGCCCGGGCCGTAGCGGTTGAGAAACTTCATGCGTTCGGCGCCGATCGAGGCCACGGCGCGGCCCGCCGCGAGCTCCTCACCGATGTTGCCGAGCAGGCCCTGGTGGCGGGATATCACGACTTCGGGGGTCCAGTGCCGCGGCCGGATGCCGAGCAGCCGGAACTCGATCGGCAGGGCATCGGGCGCGCGGTTGGCCTGATCGATGTATGCATTGATACCGCGGACGAACGACTCGATGATAACGTCGCCGCGTGGATGATAGTGGCGGAGCTCCTGCCGCAGATCGCCACGAAACTCGAACAGCCGCGTCCCGTGGTCCCGCGCCAACTCGCGCGGGCCGAGAATCTCGGCAACGGTGCCGGTCGCCTGCCGGCGCCACATCTCGAGCTGGAACAGCCGGTCGCGGGCGGCGCTCCAGCCCTGCGCGAAGAACAGGTCGGGTTCGGTCTCGGCGTAGATGTGCGATATGCCCCACCGGTCGCGGAGTATCTCGACCGGCCGCTCGAGACCGGGAAGCCGGTGGGTGTCGGTCGCGATCGCCGGCGACACGCCGCCGCCGGACGCCGCTGGCGCGTAGCCAAGTGCCAGGACGGTGGTCGAGGCGGCGAAGACGGCGAGCACCGTAGTGGCGCGGCGAATCGTTGGCATGGCCCCTCCCGGCTGTGGTGCGGGGAACTTGGCTGGTGGCGGGCGCGCCGGCAACATCCTCCGTCCGCTCGGCCCCGAGGTTCCAGCCCGGGGATCGCCTGGACCTCGCGACGGTAGAACCGAACAGCGCCAGCGCGGCCGCGGCGATCGGCGTGGCGAGCGCGAGGGGAGTTGCCTCGCGGCGCGAAGTTCGACTTCTTCCCTGCACCCCTGAACGCGCTGGAGCGCAGATGTTCCTCCTCCATTCCGCCCGCACCAGTCTCTCGGTCACCCTGCTCTCGATCGCGCTGGCCGCTTGCGCCGCCCCCGCCGCGCACGTTGCGCTGCCGCCGGCGTCGCCCTCCGGTGCGACGCGGCCGCTGGACGCTGCCGACCGCGCATGGGTGGAGCGCACCCTTGCTTCCATGTCGCTGCGCGACAAGGCCGGTCAGATGATCATGCCCTGGATCGGCGGCGACTACGTCGCCGCCGATTCGCCCGAGCTCGAGAGACTCGCGCAGTGGGTCGAGCGCGACGGAGTGGGCGGCGTCGTGATCTCGGTCGGCATGCCGCTCAGCTACGCGACGAAGCTCAACGCCCTCCAGCGACGAGCCCGCGTTCCCCTTCTCGTCGCCTCGGACATGGAGAACGGGCCGGGGATGCGCATGGCCGGGATCTATTCCTTTCCGCACCTCCTGCCCCAGGGCGGCGGCACGAACTTCCCCGCCACGATGGCTGTCGGCGCTACGGGCTCGGACACACTGGCCTGGGAGGTCGGACGGGTGCTGGCGCGCGAGGCCCGGGCGGTCGGCGTGCACGTCACGTTCGGACCCGTGCTCGACGTCAACTCGAATCCGCTGAACCCGATCATCAACACACGCTCGTACGGCGAGGATCCGGCCAGCGTCGCGCGTCTCGCCTCGGCGTACATCCGCGGCGCACACGAGGGCGGGCTGATGGTCACCGGGAAGCACTTTCCGGGGCACGGCGACACGGAAGTCGATTCGCACATCGACCTTCCCGTGATCCCGGCCGACCGCGCCCGGCTCGACGCCGTCGAGCTGGCGCCGTACCGCATGGTGCTCGGCGGCGCGGGACTCGACGGCGTGATGACGGCGCACATCGCGGTCATTGGAATCGAGGGGCGCGATGCCCGGCCGGCGACGCTGTCGCCGTACTTCATTACCGATGTGCTGCGCGGCGATCTGTCGTTCCGGGGGCTCGTGTATACGGACGCCATGGACATGGGCGCGATCGCCAACCGGTTCGGGGCGGAGGAGGCGCTCCTGCTGGCGATCGAGGCCGGTGCGGATGTGCTGCTCATGCCGCGGGACGTGACGCAGGCGGTGGAGACTGTGGTGGCTGGAGTGGAGTCGGGGCGGATCGCCGAGTCCCGGCTCGACGTCTCGGTGCGCCGCCTGCTCGAGGCCAAGGCACGCGCCGGCCTCCGCAGCGAACGACTGGTGGACGTCGATGCGGTAGAGCGCTCCGTGGGCACTCGCGCGCACGCGGAGGCGGCCCAACGGATCGCCGAGCGGTCGATCACGCTGGCCCGCGACGACCGTGGGCTGGTGCCACTCGCCGCCTCGGCGAGTCGTGTGCTCCTGCTCACCTACGCCGGCGCCAACGATCCGATCGCCGGCCGCGTCTTCGCCGGCGCGTTGCGGTCGAGCGGCCGCGACGTGCAGGTCGTGCGCGTCGATGCGCGGACGACGCAGTCGGAGCTGGATTCGCTGCGCGTGCGTGCGGCGGCGGTCGACGTGGTGATTGCGGCGACCTTTGTGACGCCGGTCGAGGGCACGGGTACGATCGAGGCCGGCGGCGGGTTCACCGGGCTCGTGCAGGCGCTGTCGGCCGACGGCAGGCCGCTGATCGCCGTATCGTTCGGGAGCCCGTACGTGGTCACGTCGTTCGATGCCGTACCGGCCTACATGCTCGCGTACGGCGGGCAGGAGGCGAGCCAAACGGCGGCGGCTCGGGCACTGGCCGGTCAGGCATCGATCACGGGGCGTCTGCCGGTCTCGATTCCGCCGCTTTTCGCGCTCGGTGGAGGGCTCCGGCGCGAGGCAACGGCCGCCGGTACTCCCTAGCCGCCTGGCTCGTCCAGTTTCTGCAACCCGAGAGCGCCCCGGCCCGTAGAGAAGGTATGCAAGAGACGCCTCCGAATCCCGTTCCGGCTCCAGGGCTACCGCCTGCACCGCGCGGCGAGCCGACCATCGTGCAGCCCGGCATGGCGCCGGTTGCCCTGCCGCTCTCGCGCGCCGATCAGCGCGCGCTGGAGAGTCGCCGCTCCGAGCTCTCCAGTCAGCTCACGTCGGCCGACAGCCGGCGGCGGCGTCTGCTGAACGAGATGCAGGATGCCACCGGCATCGAGCGGACCGGAATGGAGGGGCGGCTGGCAGTGCTCGATGAGCGCATCCTGCAACTCGAGCGTGACATCGCCCAGAACGGGCGCCTGCTCGCGCAGGCGGCCATGGGGACCTCGACGGGGCAGGCATCCCGTACCCCCTTCTCGGACCTGTCGAACGGTCAGATCACCGGGCTGTCGGTCGTGTTCATGATCTTCGTCCTGGCACCGATCGCCTTTGCATTCGCCCGCCTGCTCCTCCGGCGCTCCGTCGCGCCGGCACGCCCGCCGAAGCTGGACGACTCGGCCAGGCGCCTCGAGCATCTCGAGGGCGCGGTGGACACCATCGCGATCGAGATCGAGCGGATCTCCGAAGGTCAGCGGTTCATGACCCGCATCCTCACGGATGGGCGGGCGCCGTCGATCGGCGCCGGCGAGGCGCCGGCGGAGCCGATCCGGTCGCGGGCGAAGGAATCGGTTCCCGCCTCGCGCGACGAAGATTAGCCCGCGGATCCGCTCGGGATTCCGTTCCTGCAGGCGGATCTGGTCGGGCAGCTCGGCGGCCTCGCGAGGGGCAGCCGGTCACGTGCGGGCGGCGCCACTCGTCTTCCGGGCATGCGCATGCGTCTTCGGCCGGACCGCGCCCTGCTCACCGCATTTCTCGCGGTCTACGGCGTCGCCTGTCTCGCCTCTCCGAAGACGTGGCGGCTGCTCGACGCGGTGAACCTGGCGATCCACGAGACCGGACACATCGTGTTCACGCCGTTCGGCCAGGTCATGCACTTTCTCGGCGGCTCGCTGCTTCAGCTTCTGATACCCCTCGCGTTCGTGGCTTCGTTCCTGCGGCGCGGCGACCGGCACGCGGCGAGCGTATGCCTCTGGTGGGTCGCGCAGAACTGCTGGAACATCAGCGTCTACGTCGCCGACGCTCGCGCGCGCGAGCTGCCCCTGGTCGGCGGCGGCGTGCACGACTGGTGGTGGCTGCTCCGTCGCGCAGGCTGGCTGAGTCTCGACCAGCAGCTCGCCCGGTCGGTTCACTTCGCCGGCGTCGTACTGTTCGTCGCCGCCATTGCGTGGGGACTCTCGACCCTCCGGGAGCGGGAATCGGACCCGCTGGAGTCCGAGGATGCGGCCCTTCGCGAGTGGATCGGACACGGACAGCCGTCCGGCGTCGCCGAGAGGCCCGACCGCGGCGTGACCGGGAGCACTGAACGGGCGGGCCGACACGGGCAGTAATGAACTCGGCCGACCGCGCGCCGGGCCACCATGCCGGAGTGACCGCGCCGCCGTGCCGAGGGTTGCCCGTGCAGCCGGATCCGCCGGCAGAACGTGAACCCGATCGCCGAGGAACGAAAGCTCGATGCAATCTCCGATTCGCCCCATCGTTGCGCTGATGGCGCTCGGCATCGCTGCCGGCGCTTGCTCGGCCGAGCCGACCGAACCCGGGGTGCAGTCCCCGGAGTCGGGGACGCATGGTCCGGCCACGGTAGAGGGGGTTCCCCTCCAGCTTCGCAAGCTCGACGAGGCCGAACCGTTCTCGAGCTCCAGTGGAGTGCGGGATCGCGCCCGCATCGTGATCCGGACGTCCGCCGAGTGGGAGGACCTCTGGTCGCAGGTGACCGCCAACACCACTCCGCGCCCCGAGCCTCCCGCCGTGGACTTCGCCGCCGAGATGGTCGTCGTCGCCGCGATGGGCTGGCGACCTTCCGGCGGCTACTCGATCGAGATCGAGGAAGTGCTGGCGGCGAGCGGCGTGCTGACGGCGATCGTCCACGAGCGATCACCGGCTCCGACGTGTTTCGTGACGGCCGCGCTCACGGCGCCGATCGAGATGGTCGTCGTGCCGCGCACCGACGTTGCGCTGGCCACCGCCGAGAAGGCGACCAGCTTCACCTGCGGCTGAGGGCAACAGTCCTCGGGCAACGCGGTCGACCCTCGACGAGCAGCTCGACGGAGGTTCGCTCCGTCCGTCGCGGCTCTGGCGGAGTGGAGCGAAGAGGCTATACTGAGCGCCAACGAACCGGCGCGGTTCGTCGGTCGACGATCCGCGCCGCCGTTCATCCCGCCGAGGATCCGCCGTGCGCCTGGCTTCCGCCGCCCTCCTGCCGTTTGCGCTCGCCGCCTGTGCGGGCACACCCACGCCCGACGCGTCGGCGACCGCCGAAGTCGATTCCACTCCCATCGAAGCGACATCGCTGCTCGGCGAGCCGCTGCGGCGCCCGACACAGTCGGCGGAAGCCAGCCAGCGACTGGAGGACAACCTCGCTGTCGCGCAGGCCGCCTACGATCGCGCGCCGACCGACGCCGACTCGATCATCTGGCTCGGACGCCGGCTGGCGTACCTCGGCCGCTACCGCGAGGCAATCGAGATCTTCGGCGCCGGAATCGCCGGACATCCCGGCGATGCGCGCATGTACCGCCACCGCGGGCACCGCTACATCACCGTGCGCGAGCTCGACAGCGCGATCGCCGATTTCACCCGCGCGAGCGAGTTGATCCGCGGCCGGCCGGACGAAGTCGAACCCGACGGCGCGCCCAACCGGTACGGGATACCGACCAGCACTCTCCAGTCGAACATCTGGTACCACCTCGGGCTCGCGCACTATCTTCGCGGCGACTTCACACGTGCTCTGGAAGCATACCGGCAGTGCATGACGGTGTCGGCCAACGATGACATGCGCGTGGCCACGGCCGACTGGCTGTACATGACGCTGCGGCGCCTGGACCGCGAGGCAGAGGCGGCTCGCGTGCTCGAGCCCATCCGCCGCGACATGCGAATTCTCGAGAACGACTCGTATCACCGCCGCCTGCTGATGTACAAGGGAGAGATCCCTCCGGACTCGCTCCTGGCCGGTGACGGCGACGCTCTCCAGATGGCCACCCAGGGTTACGGCGTCGGCAACTGGTACTTGTACAACGGCGACGAGCGCCGCGCGCGGGAGACCTTCGAGCGGGTGTTGTCGTACGGCAACTGGCCCGCATTCGGGCACATCGCAGCGGAGGCCGAGCTGGCCAGGGCAAGGTGAGGGCGTGGCAAGGCTCGGTGGAACGACTCACCCCTGGTCTCCCCGTGACCTGCACCCAGGGCGCCGGTCGTCAGGGCGGCTGTACCCCCTCTCTGACATCGCCGGGTACTGGCGAGTCCAACCGCGGCGCGCCGAACCAGTCACCGATTCTCGCCGACCGCGCCACCCGAAGCGCCGTGTCGGATATCCGCTGTCCGGCGGCCTCGTCGCCGCGCAATGCCAGGAGCTGCGAGAGCAGAAGCCCGGTCGTGATGTACGTGACCGGAGTGCTCAGTGAGGCGCGGTCCACCCATCCATCCTGGGCGATCAGCGACTCCGGGCCGAGGTAGACCTCTTCCCAGAGCGCGCGCGTGCGGGGCAGGTCCACCCACCCCTCGTGCTGTACCCGCATCGTGTCACGTGGCGCCTGAGGGACGACCGGCATCACCTTGCGCGCCAGTCCCTGCGTGAGAAGGTAGTCACCAAGACCGAGCATCTCTCCATAAGCGCCGGAGCTCCGGCTGATGTAGATCGGGCGCTCGCCCAGGTTGTCGCGCAGCATCTGGAGCACGATCAGATCGGACCGCTCGAGAACGCCGTACTGGAGCCGGCGGGGGTCGATATCGGCACTGAGGCCCTGGTGCTGGAACCGCACCGTTCCGGGAATGGCATAGTACGGCGGGATCAGATCGGCTTCGGCGATCGTCATCCGCAACGCCGGGCCGGTCGGCACAGTCCAGTCGCGGTCGCGATAGATCGCCGGGCCGCGTTCGGAGTCATAGGGGATCACCGGACGCCGGACGATCTGCCGCACGTACCAGTCGGTGTTCAGCAGCGACGTCACCGCCACCGTGACGTCGCGCCGGATTCCTTCGACCTCCTGCGCATACCAGAGCGGAAACGTGTCGTTGTCGCCGCCGGTGATGAGGATCCCGTAGGGCTCCACCGAATTGAGAAGGTCGTACGCCCAGTCGCGAGTCGCGGTCTCACCCGCTCTGGGAGCCTGGCTCCGGTTTCCGATCAGCGGGATCAGGGCAATGGCGAGCACGGGGGCGGCAAGCAACCATGCGCGGCGATGCGGGACCGCGGTGGCGCGGCCATTGGGCCGGCCGGGACGCGCATCGGTCTGCGCTCCCGAGCCAATGCCGGCGATCGCCGTCGCCGCCGCGCTCCATAAGAGGGTGAGCCCGAGGGCTGCCCAGACGCTCCACGCCGAAAAGCTCCAGAGATAGAAGTAGTCGCGGTCACGCACCTCGCGCGCCACCGAGCTGCCGAGGTGTCCCGCCTGCGAGAAGCCGTACTTGAAGTTCATGTAGAAGACGAGCGCGATCGTGACCGTGCCGATCAGCGGCGCGAAGAACCAGAACGAGCGCCGGTCACGCTGCCAATGCACCCAACCGCCGGCGAGTCCGAGCGCGAGGAACAGCAGCGCCAGCATCCGCTGCAAGCCCGGGCGCTCCAGGTACGCGTCGCGCATCCACTGCCACTCGAAGTAGAGCCACCACATGCCGAGCTGCGCGATGAACGGCGCCTGGCGTTCCGTCAGCGACGGCTTGCCGTACTGCTCGCGCGTGATGTTCGCCTTCAGGCGGTGGTACGTCGTCGCCGAGAACGTGCAGCCGACTCCGATCGACTCGGTGCATCCGGTGGGCTCCCCCATGTTCATCGACGGAAAGTGGGCGGCGCGGATCGGCTGGTGGAGGAAGGGCGTGAGCCCCAGCCCGAGAGCGAGGACGCAGGCAAGAATGAGCCGTCCGCGCAGCAGCACCGTCGGTCGGCGCACCAGCACGGCGAGGCCCGCCGCCGGAGCGACCAGAAACCCGGCCGGATGGTTGGCGTAACCGAGTCCGATCAGGAACGCCGCCAGCACGAGCAGCCGGTCGGCGCCCGGCGCATCGGGGTCGTCGCACCAGCGGACGACGAGCCACGACACGACGGCGAAGAAGACCAGCGACACCGTGTATACCTTCTCGTTGACCACCGACTGGTTCCAGACGGTGAATGCGGTCGCACCGATGAGCGCCGCCGCCGCGCCGGCCGCGATCCGCTGCCACCGCTCGGACAGCCACGAGACCAGCACGCGCTCGGTGATCAGGAACCACATCCCCGCCGAAGCCGCGCTGCAGAGCGCGGCGAGCAGGTTGATCCGCATCGCCACCGACGGCGCGATCGGGAGCACCGACGCCACCCGGCCGAGCAGCACGAACAGGGGATTGCCCGGCGGGTGCGGGATGCCGAGCACGTAGGCCGCGGCGATGTACTCGCTGGCATCCCACATCGCCGTGGACGGCGCGAGGGTCACCGCGTAGAGCAGGAAGACGATCACCGACGTGATCGCGGCCGCCAGGTAAGACGGCCGGTAGTCGGTCCCGGTCGAGGACGTGCGTTGCATCCGGAAGGCGGCTCGAGGGATCAGTTGTGCGGTATCGCGACGAGATCGACGACCGACGTCCGGCGCCCGGCCCGCTCGGCGCCCGGCGCCGCGGCCGGATCGGCGAGCCACTGCGTGTCATCGACCACGAACGCGTACTGGTGGCGCCCGCGCCCCAGCGGCACGGTGGCCGACCAGGCGCCGCGCGCACCCTCCTCGGCGAGCGGCGTCGCGCGCGGATCCCAGCGGTTGAAGTCGCCGACCAGAGCAACTCGACGCGCCGCCGGCGCCTCGAGGAAGAACCGCACGAACCGCAGCGTGTCCTCGATCGCGCCGGAAACGGTATCGGCGAGACCCGCCCGCATGGTGGGTTCCGCTCGGCCGCCGTCGCGTCCGGACTGAATTGGACCGGCCACGATCGCAGCGGCAAAGCCCGCCGCCAGCACCGCACCGATCAGGGGCGAGGAGTAGAACGTCGGCGGCCGGCGCGCGCCCGACGGACGCGGCTGGCGACTCGACCGCTCCCGAGGTCCCGAGGCGCGGATGCGGTCCATCACCCGCTTTTTCGCGTTCGGATCGAGCTCGACCGGACGCTCGAGCTCGCGAGTCAGCCAGCCTTCCAGCCAATGATCACAAAAGGACATGCATCTGCTCCGAGACGATCGCGCGCAGCCGGGCCAGAGCCCGCGTAACACGCATCTTGAGCGCCGAGACGCCGGCGCCGGTGAGAATGGACATCTCCTCGAACGTCAGCCCCTCGCCATACTTGAGCAGCACCGCCTCGCGCTGCTCGGCCGGCAGCCGGGCGAGGAGCGCGTCCAGCCGCTCGCGAGTCCGCTCGGCGTCGTCCTCTCCCTCCGGCGCCAGTTCCAACGTCTCGATCTCGACGTCGGCGATCCGGCCGTCCCGCCGCTGCCGCCGGGCGACGACAGTGCGGCACTGGTTGATCACTATCCGCCGCAGCCAGGCACCGAACAGCTCCCGCTCCTCGTACTGCTCGAGCGAACGGTACGCGCGCACGAAGGCGTCCTGGAGCGCCTCCTCGGCATCCTCGCGATTCCCCGTCATGTGCACGGCGAAGCGGGCGTACCGGTCATGGTACCGGTCCACCAGGATCGCGAAGGCCTCGATGTCGCCCTCGAGCACGCGTCGAACGACGGCAGAGTCGGTCATGCTCGATCGGGTAACTCGGGACTGGCCGGAAATAGTCACACTCGCCGACAGCGGGTGAGAACCCGAGCGGCCGGCAGCGGTACGGCGGGGGCTTGCCGCTGCCGCACCGCCGCCGTTCACGACCGCTCCTCGCCGGACGCGGGAGTCTACAAGAGTGCCAGTGCCCGCGCCAGCCAGCCGCCGACCCGAGCCGCCGTTGACGCGAACCGCAGTCACGCAGTCGGACCCGATGACTGAGTCACCCGTGCCGCAGTCGACACGGCGACGCGGTGAAGCAGCAAGTGCAGCACTCGAGCTGCCTACAGCGTATGATCTGCGGCGCCCCCTCGACTCACCTTCCGCCGTGCTCCGGCCGGCGGTCGTGAACGCTCCAGCTTCTTCGCACACAGGATATACCATGTCCGAACGCTTCTGGTCCCGCACCCCACTCGCATACCGCCCGCGCGTGCTGCCTCTCGCGCTCCTTCTCGCCCTCCCGCTCGGTGCCGTCGCTCCCGCGCCAGCCCAGGGACGGGGAACTCCTGCGGCGAGCGCCGTTCAGGCGGCCGCGACATCGCCCGAACAGGCGCAGGCGCTCTTCAAGGACCTCCGCTGGCGCAACATCGGCCCGGCGAACATGGCCGGCCGCATCAGCCACATCGACGCGGTCGAGTCCAATCCGGCGATCGTCTACATGGGCGCGGCCTCGGGTGGCGTCTGGAAGTCGGTCAACGCCGGCACCACCTGGGAGCCGGTGTTCACCGGGCACGGCTCGGCCAACATCGGTGCCATCGCGATCTTTCAGCCCAATCCCGACATCGTCTGGGTGGCCACCGGCGAGGCGTGCGTGCGAAACAGCGTCGCCTGGGGCGACGGGATCTACAAGTCCACCGATGGCGGGAAGACTTTCACGAACATGGGGCTGCGCGACTCGCACCACATCGATGAGGTCGTCACGCACCCTTCCAACCCCGACATCGTGTGGGTCGCCTCGCAGGGACACCTGTGGGACACCGGCGGTGAGCGGGGCATCTACAAGACGACCGACGGCGGCAGGACCTGGCGGCAGATGGCCCGCGGCCTTCCCAACCGCGGCAACGTCGGCGCGAGCGACCTGGTCATCGATCCGCGCGACCCGAACGTCCTCTACGTCGGTCTCTGGGAGCGGATCCGCCGCCCCTACAACTTCGAGAGCGGCGGCGCCAACGGCGGGATCTTCAAGTCCACCGATGGCGGCGAGTCGTGGTCGAAGCTCACCACCGGGTTGCCCGGCGGACCGACCGGCAAGATCGGACTCGCCATCGCGCGCAGCGACTCGCGAGTGCTCAACGCGATCGTCGAGCACGGATTCCAGCCCGGGCGCAACGATTCCTCGTACGCGGACATGACCCGGCTCGGCTCGGGGATCTACCGCTCGGAGGACGGCGGAGCGACGTGGACGTACGTGAACCGGTTCAACAACCGGCCGTTCTATTACAGTCACCTGTGGATCGACCCCAACGAGCCGCGGCGGCTCTACGTGCTGGCGACGAGCGCCTACGTCTCCGAGGACGGCGGCCGCACGTTCGACCGCACACTTCCGTCGGGGATCGCCGGAGACTACCACGCGATGTGGATCGACCCGGCGAACAGCGACCGGTTCTACATCGGGAACGACAAGGGCGGCTACGTCAGCTACGATCGCGGCTTCAACTACGTGATGTTCGACAACATGGACATCGGGCAGTTCTACGCGATCTCCGTCGACAACCGCGACCCGTACTGGGTGTACGGCGGCCTCCAGGACAACGGCAACTGGGGCGGACCGAGCAACAGCAAGGACTACAACGGGATCCTCAACGACCACTGGTTCAAGTTCCACGCCGGTGACGGCTTTCATGCGACGGTGGATCCGAACGACTGGCGCACCGTGTACACGGAGGCGCAGGGCGGGAACATTCGCCGGCTCGATGCGGTGTACCGGCAGGTCGGCAAGAGCGTGACGCCGACGGCGGCCACGGTCGTGAACTACGACGAGGTTGCCCCGGTCGTCGCGGCACGGACGGCGGGCCCCGGGGGCGCCGGGGGCGGAGCAGGTGGCCCCGGCGGCGGCGGAGCGGGCCGGCTCCCGCGCGAGCATTTCCGATTCAACTGGAGCACGCCGATCCTCCTGTCGCCGCACGACTCGCGGACGATCTACTACGCCGGGAACCGGCTGTTCAAGAGCACGGACCGCGGCGACTCGTGGCGGGTCATCAGCCCGGACCTCTCGACCAACGATCCGGTGCTCACCAACCCCGAGAGCGGGGGCCTGACGCGTGACGTGACGGGCGCGGAGACCCACGGGACGGCGATTACGATCGCCGAGTCGCCGCTCGTCCCCGGAGTCATCTGGGTCGGGACCGACGACGGCAACATCCAGCTCACGCGCGACGATGGGAAGACGTGGACAAACGTGCGCGGGAACATCCCGACGACGAGGTCCCCGATTGCGGCCAACGGCAACGGCCGCGCCCAGGGAGCGGCGCGGGGCGTGCCCGCGCGCACGTGGGTGAGCCGCGTCGAGGCTTCGCGCTTCGACGCGGCCACGGCCTACGTGTCGTTCGATGGGCACCGGAGCGGCGACATGCGGCCGTACGTGTGGAAGACCACCGACTTCGGTCGCACGTGGATGGACATAACCGCGAACCTGCCGGGCCACGAGCCGGTGTACGTCGTGAAGGAAGATCCGAAGAACTCCAGCCTGCTGTTCGCCGGGACCGAGTTCTCGGTGCATGCGTCGGTGGACGGCGGCCGGAGCTGGCACCGGCTGATGAACGGGATGCCGACGGTCGCCGTGCACGACCTGGTCATCCATCCGCGGGACGGCGACCTGATCGCCGGCACGCACGGCCGCAGCGTCTGGATCCTCGACGACATCTCGCCACTCCAGCAGCTGACCCCGGCGGTGCTCGCCTCCGACGTGCATCTGTTCGAGAACCGCGTGGCGACACAGTGGAAGGGAATCAGCAGGGGCGCGACTCGTGGACACATGCTGTTCACGGGACGGAACCCGCTGACTGTCGCGCAGCGTCCACCGGGCAACTCGCCGAGCGAGCTCGCCACCTCGGCGACGGTGAGTTTCTACCTGCGGAACGCGCCGGCTGGACCGGCGCGGCTCGAGATCGCGAGCCTCGACGGCACGCAGACGTTCACGGCCGAGATCCCGGCGACGGCGGGCGTCAACCGATACTTCTGGAACATGCGCTTCGCCCCGGCCGAGACCCGTGTACCGGCCGAGGCGGCACCGCCGGGAGGCGGCGGGTTCGGTGGATTCCGGCAGCAGGGTGTGGCGGCCGTGCCGGGGACGTATCGCATCAAGCTGACCGTCGGCGGCCGGACACAGGTCGGCACGCTGACGATCAGGGACGATCCGGAGGCCTCGAAGATCGGATCATGACCGGACTGCCGGAGGCGGTATTGCGGTGTCGGAGGCCGTTCGTCAGAACGCCGCCGGCACCGCTCGCATGACCAGGTTCTCGATGAAGAACTCCATCATCCGCTCCTGGCCGATCCCGGTGTGCCCGCGGTCGGGGCCGAGCTGCACCTCGAAGCTCTTGCCCGCGCGCTGGATGGCGGCGATCAGTTGCATCGAGTTCGACGGGTGCACGTTGTTGTCGGCGGTCCCGAACCAGAGCATCAGCCGGCCGCGCAGCTCGTTGGCGTAAGACATCGCCGAGCCGGCGTCGTAGCCCGCCGTGTTCCCCTGCGGCGTCCACATGTAGCGCTCTGTGTAGATCGTGTCGTAGTGGCGCCAGTCGGTGACCGGCGACGACGCCACGGCGGCGTGAAAGACATCGGGGTAGCGCAGCAGCGCCATCGCCGCGGCGTAGCCGCCGTACGATGTTCCGTGGATTCCGACCCGGGTCGAGTCCACGTACGGCCGGGACCGCAGCGACCGCAGCCCGGCCGCCATGTCGTCGATCTCGGTCCTGCCGAGCCTGAGGTAGATCGCGTCGAGAAACCGCTTCCCCCTCCCGCCGGCGCTGCGGGCGTCCAGCTGAACGACGAGGAAGCCGTACTCGGTCAGCGGGCTCGGCGTCGTGAACGTTTCCCGCGCTCCGTTCGACCCCGGGCCGCCGTATACGCTCACCAGCACCGGATAGCGACGCGACGGATCGAACGTGGACGGCTTGTGGAGCAGGCCGTGCAGCACCGTCGTGTCGTCGGCGGCAGTGAAGGTGAACATCTCGACGCGCCGGAATCCGAGCTCCTCGAATCGCGACAGATCGCTGGTCGCCAGCTCGGCGACCACGCGACCGTCCGCATCCACCAGGCGCGTGGCCGGCGGCACGGCGTGCGTCTGCGCGACGTCCACGAAGTGCCGACCGCCGGGGGCCAGACTCACGGCGTGGTGGAACGCCGGATCGGTGAGCCGGCGGTCGCCGCGTCCATCCAGCCCCACTCGGTGGAGCTGCATCTTCATGTGGTTGTCGCCGCTCCGCGCCAGGTAGTACACGACGCCGGCCTTTTCGTCGACGTCGAGGGTGTTGCCGACGTCGAACGGATGGCTCGTCAGCGTTGCCAGCAGCGTCCCACCGATGTCGTAGAGATACAGGTTGCGGAAGCCGGTCCGCTCCGACGTCCAGAGAAAGCGCTTGCCGTCGGCGAGATACTGCATGGACGGAGAGTTGGTCGTCCAGCTCGCCGGCCACTCCTCGCGCACGATGACGCGGCAGGCCCCGGTCTCGGGGTTGCAGGCGGTGAACTCCATGACGTTCTGCCGCCGGTTCGTGCGGTTGAAGGTCAGCTCGCTGCCGTCGGGGGTCCAGCCGACCCGATACACGTAGTGGCCGACGACATCGTCGGCGAAGGGCTGGCCGCCGCGCACGTCGACGCGCACCGTGCTCCCGGTGCTGACGTCGTAGATGAATACATCGACCAGCGGATTCGGCGCGCCGGCCTTGGGATACGCTTCGACGTCGAGGGTGCTCTGGATCTTCGTCTGATCCAGCTGGATGTAGTAGTCGGGTACCTCCGACTCGTCGAACCGGTAGTAGGCGAGCTTCGTCCCCGACGGCGACCACCACATTGCCGTCCGCTGCCCGAGCTCCTCGCCGTACACCCAGCTCGCGGTGCCGTACTTGATGCGCCCGACCTCGCTGCCGTCGCTGGTGATCGCCTTCTCGCCGCCTCCGCCCGAATCGCTCACCCAGAGATTGCGATCGCGGAAGAAGGCCCGGTGTGTTCCATCCGGCGAATCGGCCTCGGCGAACTGCCGTCCCCGCGCCGGACCGCCCCGGCCTCGCGGCGCGCCCGCTTCGGCCGGGCCAGCGGTCGCCATCACCTCGCTCGCGCTCCGCGACGCGACGTCGTAGCGGATTCGCTGGCCGTCGCGCACGAACTCGAACGACTTGCCGTCCTCTGCCCACGTGACCTGGAGCGCACCGGAGCGCACAGCGCCGGCGATCTGTCCGGCTGTCTTCTGGTACTGCTCGAAACCCGGCATCGTGCGCAGCCGGTCCTGACCATGAGCCGGCGCGGGGATCGCGACGGCCAGGGCGAACAGCGACAGCGCGAGACGCGCGGTCGCGCGCCGAAGGGGGCAGTAACTCATCGGGGCGAGCTCCGTCGAGGGCCGGACTCCAAGTGCGGGCGCGGCGTCGCCCCGCCAGTGGTCGGACGCCGAGGTCGGCTCGGCGCGATCGGCTGCGTGATCCTATGTCGCGTCACGAGACGTGTAAAGCCAAGCCGAATCCACATTCGCCAGGTCCTCACCCGGACCCTGCCGAGCGGGCAACGCGTGCTCCACCGACCTCGAAATCGGCCGGAGCCAGTGTTCATTATGGCAGCGGCCGCTTGCTCGCATTCGCGAACCAGCTACAGCACAACGTGTTACGTTCATCGACGTCCAGCGTCACCTCAGGCACGCAACAGTTCGGCTTTTCCCTCCTCCGGCGCGCGCATCTGATTCACCTCGTGCGCTCCGCCGGCCGTCATGGACGACCGTCTTCGCGCGCATCGGCGCGCCGCGGCTTCGCCGGAGCCGCGCACGTGTCCTCTCATGCGTCAGACAGGCCAATGGACCCACGAGCGTACACGGACCACGCGGCATTTCACGTCCCCGACCGACTCGCTGCCGCGCTTCGCTCATCGGCCGCGCACGGCACGCCGGCCTACGCGCTACTGGCGCTCGAGCGACCGATCGTCGAGGATCTCGTCTCCGTGCCCGACGACGCGACGTTCCTCGCAACGCGCGGGACCGCGCGCGCGGTCGAGCGCATTGGTGAACACGCGCGACTCACGACCCTGTGGGCGCATCCGGCCACCAACGCGCTCGTTCGCCAGCTTCCGCGCCTCTCTCAACTGCGCGCGCTCTATCTCGGCGGCACGGGACGCACCGACCTATCGCCGATAGGCGACTGCTCGGCACTCCAGCATCTGGTGCTCGACGGCGCGACCGCGCTGGTGGATCTCTCGTTCCTCGCCGGACTCCCGCGACTTCGCACGCTCTACGTGCACGACGCGCGGCGACTCGACCTCGAGAGCCTTGCTCCGCTCCCAAGGCTCGCCGCGCTTCATCTGGCCGGTGGCCCCTGCACACCGCTGCGCATCGCGACCCTGGCGCCGCTGTCGCGACTGACGCTGCTCCGCCACCTGGCGCTGGAGAACGTGCGGTCCGCCGATGGCTTGCTGCGCCCGCTGGCCGCGCTCACCCGGCTCCGCGAGCTGCACCTCCCCAACTCGTTCGACGTGGACGAGTGTGCGCGACTGGCCGGCGCCCTGCCCCACGCCCGCGGTACGGTGGCGACGCCGTTCTACGCAGAGTCGACGGCGCACGCGGGAACCGAGCTTTTCTTTCGCTGCGACCTCTGCGGCCGTACCCGCGTACTGCTCACCGGCCGCCCCACCGCGCTTCTCTGTCCGGAGTGCGACTCGGCCAAGGTGATCCGCCGCGTCGCGCGCTGGGAGTCAGTGCGCGGCTCGGCCTGGCCGCCGGCTCCGGAGCACGGTCAGCCCTAGCCGCCCCCAAAGGGGCAACGGGCAAGCGGCAAGCGGCAAGGGGCAAGGGGAAACGGGCCACGGGTGACGGGCCACGGGCATGCAACACGCGACGGGCAACGCGACGTGCAACGTCGCGCAGTCGGCCGTGATCGCGCGACGGTGGTGCTGCCGCTGCGCCTGGAGAACGAACCGACGCCGCTGATCACGCACGATGCGGTGGTCGGCGTGGTGATCGATCCCGACACCGACCTCCAGTCACTGGTGGCGCTCCGCATCGCTGCCCGGGCCCGGTGAGCCTCATCACCGGCCCGGACAGTGCCACCTGACGCTGCGCCTCAGTCCTCCATTCGCCCGCCGCGTCCGGCTGCGTCATTCGCCGCCCTCTCGTTCGCCAGGAAGTCGAGCAGCAGCGCCGTCATCACCCGCATCCCCACGGGGACACTGCTGTCATCGGCGAGGAATGTCGGGGTATGGTGCCCGCCGCTGACGGTCCCCGGCTTCACCATGCCAAGTCGGTAGAAGAAGCCCGGCACCTGGTTGGCGAAGTAGGAGAAGTCCTCGGCGCCGGTGGTCGCCTGGAGGTCGAGCACCTTCTCCGGGCCGACGAGGCGCTCCAGCGTCGGTCGCATCCGGGCGGCCAGGGCGACGTCGTTCACCGTCACCGGATAGCCGCGGTCGTACTCGAGCTCGAAGCTCCCTCCCCCGGCGCGGGTGATGCCGTCGAAGATCTCCTTGATCCGCCGCTCGACCGTGTCCTGCACCGCGGCGTCGAACGTCCGCACGGTTCCCTCCAGACGCACCTCGGCCGGGATGATGTTGTGCCGCTCACCGCCCCGGATGATGCCCACCGTCACGACGCTCGGCTCGAACGGCGAGAGATTGCGCGATCGGATCGTCTGAAGGGCGAGCACGACCTGCGAGGCCATGACGACCGGATCGACGGAGAGGTGCGGCGCGGCGCCGTGCGCCTGCCGGCCGCGGATCGTGGCGACGAAGTGGTCGGACGCCGCCATCGATGGGCCGGGCGTGTAGCCGACCGTGCCGACCTCCATCTCGCTGAACGTGTGCAGCCCGAAGACTGCGACGGGCCGCGGGTTGGCGAACGCGCCCTGTTCCAGCATCAGCTTCGCGCCCCCTTCCTCACCCGGCGGCGGCCCCTCTTCGGCCGGCTGAAAGATGAACAGCACCGTACCGGGGATCTCGGCGCGCATTGCCGTGAGCACGGACGCCACGCCCAATTGCACGGCTGTGTGAATGTCGTGGCCACAGGCATGCGAAACGCCGATATCCTGACCGAGATAGGTGGAGCGCACCGTGGACTTGAACGGAAACGGCGTGTCCTCGGTCACCGGAAGCGCATCCATGTCCGCGCGCACCGCGACCACCGGGCCCGGGCGGCCGCCGCGCAGCACGCCGACGACGCCGGTGTGTGCGATTCCCGTTCGCACCTCGTCGAAGCCGAGTGACCGCAGGTGCGCCGCCACCAGCTCGGCGGTCTTGAATTCGCGGTTGCCGAGCTCGGGGTTCTGGTGGATCTGCTGCCGGAACTGAATGGCCTGAGGCGCGAAGCGCTCGACCAGCGCGGCCACGCGGGCATCGCGAGGCGGCGCGCCAGTGCGCTGCGCGGCGGCGGCAACCGGCAGCAGCGCGATCAGCGCGGCGGCCGTTAGCGCGCGGGCGACGCCGAGCGCGGCGGCGTGTACAGGCGGCCGGGTGCCGGCCTGACGGACGGGAAAGACGGGGACGGACATGCACCACTCCGGAGAAGTTCTCCGCCGATCCTAACTCGCCGCGCGTCCGCGGGGAAGTGCGGCGCGCACCGCGGCCCTTCGTCGCGCGTCGCTAGATTCCCGGCACGTGATCCGTTCCTCGCTCGGCACGATCCCGCCCGGGCTCCGGTACATGGCCTACGGCGCGTTCTGGTTCAGCCTCATGAGCCTGCTCGTGAAGCTGGCCGGGGAGCGCCTGCCCAGCATGGAGATCGTGTTCGTGCGCGCGGTGATCACGCTTGCGCTGAGCGTGGCCCTGCTCAGGCACGCACGAGTCCCGCTTCGAGGCAACCACCGCGGGCCACTTCTGCTGCGCGGACTGCTTGGCGCGCTCGCTCTGGCCGCGTTCTACTACGCCCTCGTCCACCTGCCGCTCGCCGAAGCGACGGTGATCCAGTACACGAATCCGGTGTTCACGGCCGTGCTGGCCGGGCTGTTTCTCGGCGAGCGGCTCGGCTGGCGTCAGTCGATTTGCGTGGCGGCGAGCCTGTCGGGCGTGCTGCTCATCGCCCGTCCCACCGCGCTGTTCGGCGAAGCCGCGGCTCTGCCGCCGCTACACGTGCTGATCGCGCTCGCCGGCGCGCTGTTCAGCGCCGGAGCCTACGTCACGGTGCGGGCGATCGGCTCCCGCGAACATCCGCTCGTCGTGGTCTTCTACTTCCCCCTCGTCACCGTACCCCTGACGCTCCCGTTCGCGCTCGCCGGCTGGACCTGGCCTACTCATTCGGAGTGGGCGATCCTGCTCGGGATCGGCGTGACGACGCAGATCGGGCAGGTGTACTTCACCCGCGGTCTTCAGCTCGAGCCAGCCGGGCGTGCGACCGCCGTCGCGTATCTGCAGATCGTCTTCGCCGGCGTGCTTGGCGCGCTCGTGTTCGGCGACCGCCCCGACGCGTGGAGTCTCACCGGCGCCGCGGTGATCGTGGTCAGTACGCTCGCCCTCGTCCGCGGGCGGCGGCCGCCGCCGGCGGCCGCCGCCCGCAGCGCTCCGGCGATGGATCATCGTGGTGCTACGCCCGATCCGGAGAGAAACAGCGACGTCATCGTCCAGCGCTGACTGGCGACCTCCGCCATCGGTGCGAAGTACGCGGTGCGCAGAGACTGATCGTCCGGATAATGCATGCCGCGCTCGCGCGACAACGGCACGACCACCAGTGCCACCTGCCGGTCGGGATGGAGCGTCAGATGGTCCGGCACGAACAGGGCCTGGCTCTGCATCGGATGGACCTTGCCGAGCCGGTACGCGGCACCGTGCCGCTCGACGAGGAAGACGCGCACCGGCTCCGCCGAGTTGTTCTCGAACAGGATCATCGTGCGCGGCGGCTCGTAATCGGACGCGGACCGCAGTGATGCGCACGCACCGGTGATGGCGATGAAGACGATCGCGGGCAGCACTCGCTGGCACGCGAACGAGAGCGAGCGGGAGCGGGCGAGGGCGGACATGGAATCCTCCTGGTGCGGGAGCTGTCGTGTCATGGCCTTCATTGACAAGACAACGCCGGCACACGGGAAGATTCACTTGCGGGCCCACACGGCAAAAGCCGGTGCGGGACGCACCGGCTCGTGGATCGACGACGGAGCTCGATTGCTCAGGGCGTCGCCGCTGCCGCCGATCTCCCGTCGTGGACGATCCGCCCGTCCACGATGGTCAACAGCACGCGCACATCCTTCAACTGCTGTCCCGGCGTGGTGAACGGGTCACGGTCGAGTACGACGATGTCGGCGAGCTTTCCGGCCGCGATCGAGCCCTTGATCCGCTCCTCGCCGGCCGCCCACGCATTGTTCACCGTGTATGCGCGAAGCGCGGTCTCCACGTCCACGCGCTCCTCCGGAAACCAGCCGCCGGCGGGCGTCCCGTCGATCGTCTGTCGCGTCACCGCGGCGTACACTCCGTGCAGCGGGTTCGCCGTGTACCAGGCAGCGTTCGTGCCCGGCCAGTCGCTGCCGAACGACAGGCGCACTCCGGCATCGCGCAGCGTGCGGAACGCGTACGCCCACCGCGCCCGCTCGCCGATCCGCTCCTCCATCCACCGCATGTCGTCGATCGCGTGGTACGGCTGCACCTCGGCGATGATGCCGAGGCGCGCCATCCGCTCGGCCACTTCGGGTCCGCGCATCACCTGGGTGTGGATGATGCGATAGCGGCGCTCGCGGTCGCCGTTCGTGCGCATCACCGTCTCCATCATGTCGAGCAGCGTGTCGATCGCCTGATCGCCGATCGCGTGCACTTGCGGCCAGTGGCCGGCGGAATCGGCGCCGAGAAGCAGGCGCAGCATGTTGCCGGGCGGGTTCATCATCGGCCGCCACACGCCCCGCTCGCCGGAATGCAGATACGGCTCGTAGAAGCGCGCGCTGGAATTGCCCATGATGCCGTCCACGAACCCCTTGAGCCCGCCGATCGTGATCCATTCGCTGCCCATGCCGTGCCGGATCCCGACCTGGCGAAGCGCCTCCCACTTGTCGAGCGTCGGCCGGGCATAGATGCGCGTGGTCAGCTCGCCGCGCCTGTGGAGCTCGTGGTAGACCTCGAACTGGTCAGGCGGCGTGTTGTCGTGGATCGTCGTGACGCCGAACTCGCGCAACTGCGCCAGCGCGACGCGCGCTTCGGCGAGCTTCTGCTCGAGCGGCTTGGGCGGCATGACACGCCGCACCCGCGCGGCTGCCTCGGCGCTCAGTCGCCCCGTCGGCCGGCCGGCGTCGCACTCGACGCCCGGCCACTCGCACGTGGCGCCGGCGAGCGACAGCGCCCGTCCGTTGGCCAGGTATGCCGAGCGATCCCACTTCGAAAGCAGGACCGGAGTCTCCGGCGTCAGTGAGTCGAGCATCGCACGGTGCGGGCGGAACTCCGCGCGGGACGGCTGCTGCGCACGCCCCTCGCCGGCCGAGCCCTGCGCCCACGCTTCATAGGCGCCCCAATCGCCGCCGACGATCCAGGCGCCGCGCGGCATCCGGTCGCGGGCCTCGCGCACTCGACGCACCAGCCCGGCCTCATCGGCCACGTCGAGCAGGTTCGCGCCGAGCAGCAGCGCGCCCGCCTGGCCGAAGTGCGTGTGGTTGTCGATGAATCCCGGCGCGACGAAACGGTCGCGCATCTCGACGACCCGCGTGCGCGGGGTCCGGTGGGCGAGCACGGCCTGCGCGGTCCCGACGGCGAGGATCCTGTTGTCCCGCACCGCCACAGCCTCGGCCCACGGCGCGCCGGGTTCACCGGTCCAGACACGGGAACCGGTGATGATCAGATCGGCTTCCTGGGCGCCGAGCGCGGACGCGGCCAGGACGAACACGACGGCGAAGGCGCGGACGAACGACATCATGAGCGGGTTCCCGGAGTGGATGGTTGGGCGGCTGTAGTTACGCCCGGGCGGCGTGGACTCGCGCCCCGGCGGGGTCGCTCGCGGCGCGGGTCACCGCAGCCCGCAGCCGATGGCCCCATCGCGGAGATTACCGGCGCCCTGCGGCCCGCGCCAGAGGCGCACGCGGTGTGGCCCTTGCGCCGCCCTCGCGCGCGTGCGCACCTTCGCGACGCGATGCGCCCCTACATTCTGGCCGAGACCAACTGGAAGGCCGTCTCGATGACGGCGTACGACGTCGCCGTGCTCCCGTGGGGCGCCACGGAGGCGCACAACTACCACCTGCCCTACGGTACCGACAACATCGAGATCGACGCGATCGCCGCCGAGTCGGCGCGGATCGCCTGGGAATCCGGCACGCGCGCGATCGTTCTCCCGACGGTGCCGTTCGGCGTGCAGACGGGACAGATCGACATCCCGCTCTGCCTCAACATGAACCCGTCCACGCAGTCGGCGGTGCTGGCCGACGTCGCGCAGTCGCTCGATCGCCAGGGCGTGCGGCGGCTCGTGATTCTGAACGGGCACGGCGGAAACGATTTCCGGCAGATGATCCGTGAGCTCCAGCCGCGAACGAGTGTCTTCCTGTGCGTGGCCGAGTGGTACAAGGTGGTCGATTCCAGGTCTTACTTCGACGATCTCGGCGACCACGCAGGCGAGCTGGAGACGAGCCTGATGCTGCACGTCGCGCCGTCGCTCGTGCTGCCGCTTACCGAGGCCGGCAGCGGACGTGCGCGGCGACCGAAGATCTCGGCGATGCGCGAGGGCTGGGCGTGGGCGCCCCGCCGCTGGACGCAGGTCACCTCCGACACGGGGATCGGTGACCCGTCGAAAGCGACGGCCGAGAAGGGACGACGGTACTTCACCGAGGTGACCAACCGCCTGGCGGGATTCCTGACAGAGCTCGCGGCCACGGATCCGGACCACCTCTACGAATGAGGCGTTGACCCTGCGCGGCACGTGCCCTAGCGTAGTGCACGACGCCGTTCGCGGCACGTCTCCTTCGCCCAATCCGGCATCGCGTGACCGCTTCACCGCCTTCCCCTTCCCGCGATCTGGGCCTCCGATGGATCGCGCTGCGCGACCGTCACCGCGCGGCGGTGACCGATTTCGCAACCGCGGCCGATCGTGTCGCCGCATCCGCGTGGCGCGAGCCGATGGCCGATGGGAAGTGGTCGCCCGCCCAGCTCACCGTGCACCTGATGCTCGCCTGCGAGGTGCAGCTTCGGGAGCTGGAGACCGGGGTCGGTCCGCGCATCGTGACCTCGTGGTGGGTGCGCCTGCTCCTCCGCTTCACCGTGCGTCGCCGTCTGCTCTCCGGCGATCGGTTCCCGGAGGGCGTGCGATCGCCGCGAGAAGTGCGGCCGGGGAACCCGAGCGAGGATCAGCCGACCACGATCGCTCGCTTTCGTGACGCCGCGCGCCGCCTCGAGACGGCGATCGAGCAGACCATGGGAGCGCACCCGCGCGCGCAGCTCACCCACCCTTATCTCGGCGGGCTGTCGCTGTCCGAGGCGCTGCGATTCAACGCCGTGCACGTGCGGCACCACCTGCGCCAGCTCGAGGCGGCACACCCGCTATCCGCCGGATGACGGCTGATCACCGTCGCGGCCCGCGACCGTCGTCATGACCCCGGCGCTCGCCGCGATCCTGATCTACATGCTGGCGCAGTTCGCCATCGGGGTGTGGGCCTCCCGGCGCATTCGCACCGAGGCCGACTATCTCGTGGCCGGCCGCTCGCTCGGGTACGGACTCGCGACATTCTCGATCTTTGCAACCTGGTTCGGCGCCGAGACGATCATCGGTTCGGCTGGAACGACGTACCGCGAGGGTGTATCGCTCGCCTCGGCGGAGCCGTTCGGCTACGGGCTCTGCCTCGTGCTGATGGGCGTCGTCTTCGCCGCACCACTCTGGCGTCGGAAGCTGACCACGCTCGCCGACCTGTTTCGCCAGCGGTACTCGACCGGTGTGGAACGATTCGCGGCCGTGATCCTGATCCCCAGCTCGGTACTCTGGGCGGCGGCGCAGATTCGCGCGTTCGGGCAGGTGCTCTCCAGCGCGTCGACGCTCGATGTCCAGCTGGCGATCACGACCGCGGCCGGGTTCGTCGTCCTCTACACGATGGTCGGCGGGCTGCTCGCCGACGCGATCACCGACGTGATCCAGGGCGCGATGCTCGCGGTCGGCCTGATCGTCGTCGCGATCGCCGTCGTCGCGCACCTCGGTGGACCGTCGGCCGCGATGGCGGCGATCGCCGCTTCGGACTCGATCCACATCGCCGGCGAGCGTGGCGCGTCGATAATGGAAACCCTGGAGGCCTGGGCTATCCCGGTCTGCGGCTCGGTCATCGCCGCCGAGCTCGTGGCGCGGGTCATCGCCGCGCGGTCGCCCGGCGTGGCCCGGCGCTCGGCCGTCATGGGCGGCGGACTGTACCTCTCGCTCGGTGTGATCCCGGTGTTCATCGCGCTCGTCGGTGCGAGCCTCGTCCCATCACTGGCCGACGCCGAGCAGTTGATCCCGACGGTCGCCCGCCAGCTGCTGCCGACGGTGCTCTACGCGCTGTTCGCCGGCGGGCTCATTTCGGCGATCCTGTCGACCGTGGACAGTACGCTGTTGGTCTCGTCGGGGCTGCTCTCGCACAACCTGCTGGTGCCGGCGCTGGGGATCTCGGATGAGCGGCTGAAGGTGAGGCTCGCCCGTGCCGGCGTGGTCACGCTCGGGCTGGTCGCCTACGTGCTGGCCCTGCATGCGGAGGGCGTGTTCGCGCTCGTCGAGCAGGCCTCCGCGCTGGGCAGCGCCGGCGTGCTCGTCACGGTGTGCTTCGGGCTGTTCACGACACTGGGTGGTCCGCGCACGGCGATCGCGACGCTCGCCGCGGGGATGGCGGTCTACCTTTGGGGGAGCTTCACCGGCGCGGCGTATCCGTTTCTCGCATCGCTGATCGCCGCCCTCGCGACCTACCTCGGCGGGATCGCGCTGGAGCGAGTGGCGATGCGTGCATCGCTGGCGCAGCGCACGCCGCAGTCCACTCGCCGAGGCGAGGAGGCATTCGACTGATGGCGGGCGAGCACGGCCCCGCGCGGAGCGCGCCGCCCGAACGCCTGGCCGCGCGGCTGGAGATGCAGGCCGCGGCGATCCCCGCGCTGCTGGACGGGCGAGCGGAGGAGGACCTCGAGCGACGCTCCGCGTCGGGCGGCTGGTCGGCACGCGAGCAGCTGGCGCACCTCACGCGGTACCACGAGCTCTTTCTCGAGCGACTGGACCGGATGCGGGGCGAAGACGCTCCGCGACTCGGCCGGTATCGCGCCGAGGACGACCCTCGCTTCCCTCCGTTCCTCGAGCTTCCCACCGTCGAACTGCTGCGGCGATTCGGCGAACTTCGCCGAACGCTAATCACCCGAGTCGCAGGCCTGACCGAGGCCGAGCTGGCACGCACCGGCATCCATCCGGCGTTCGGCGAGATGCCGGTCTCGCTCTGGATCGAGTTCTTCCTTGCCCACGAAGGGCACCACCTGTACGTGATTCTTCAGCGAGTTCGCGAGGGCGGCGCGGCGCCGTCGGACTCGAAGTGAAAACGATCGGCCGGCATTCGTGTTTCGCTTCCTGCGACGACTACATGACTCCCCAGCCGGGGCCCCACGTCATCGCGTTGCAGTCGACGATCTTTCCGGTCTCGGTCCACGACCGACGTGGCCGTCGATCGCCTGCGTCCGGCGCTAGTGCTGCTCGACTGCTACCATGCGGCCGCACGCTCGGATGCTTTCTTCGCCGCCGTGGATGCAGCCGGGAGCCGCATCCTGCTGTTCGCGCCCACGACACCGTGGGACGACGTGGCCGACATCACCCGGCGTCCGCAGGTGGGGGCGTTCGTTCACGCCGGACCTGGAGAGTCCCTGGCCGCACTGCTTCGTAGTGCCCTGGAGAGCTAGCCGTCGCCGCGATCGGGATCATGGCTTCGCTGGCCACCGACGGTCCTGGCGCGCGGCTCACTCCTCTCCGAGCGCCTCCCACCAGACGCGCCGGATCTCGCTCGCCCCCATCGCCGACGGCTCGACGATCGAGCGCCGCCAGTACCACCGGTCTTCCTCCGGTGCGGTGACGCCGTGCCCGAGGAAGTGGCCGTAGACGTCGGCCAGCCGGGCATCGGAGAGCCCGGCGGCGGTTTCTCGGATGTGTGCATTGAGCGCGTCGAGGTGTTTCAGCGGCATCGGTCCCGGTATGTCGAAGACGCCGGGCAGCCGCCCTGTACGATCGCTCGGATCGTACAGGGTGCCGAGCAGCAGCACGAGTGACGGAAACGCCTCGCGGATCCGGTCCACCAGCAGGTCGTACGCATCGGCGATCCCGGCGACGATCCGGGCGAACGTCTTCCCACCCGGTCGGGACGCGTAGGCGCTCAGCAGGTCGTTCGCGCCGATGGTGAGCGAGACGAGCGTCGGTTCCTCGCTCGGCTCCAGCTCCGGCAGCTGTTCGCCGAAGACGTCGCCGATCGTCGCGCCGTCCCGTGCCAGGTTGGTGTGTCGGATTCCCGGATGGATCGTGACCAGGTCGCGTCCGGCGAACTCCGGCCAGCGCTCCTCGTCGTTGCGGTAGAGCAGCGATGCCGCACCGAGTGGCGCGACCCTGCCCGCCGTGGGGACGCGCTCGAGGGCGACGGCTACATCGGTCTCGCCGGCGTCGAGGGCCGGGTACAGATCGAGCGAGACGGAGTCACCCAGCGCCAGGTAGTGCGCCAGCTCCGTCTCAAGGCTCCGGGCGCACATCCTCGACGCGCCGCACGCGCCACCGTACGGTCCAGCGGCGCGGCTTCCCCGGCCGCAGCTGGTGCGCACCTTTCCACGTTCCCAGCGCGTCGGCGAGCGAGTCCGGCGCACCGATCGCCGGCTGGAGCGAGACGAGGTTCACTCCCCGCCCCCACTTTCCCGGAGCGCCACCGCGGCGGTTGATCCAGATCCCGATGTCCGGCACCTCGCGCGGATCGACGATCAGCTCGAGTCGCAGCGGCGGCTCCTCGAGCGCTATCGTCCCACCTACCGGATCGACGAACAGCTTGCAGCCGTACTTGCGCGCGACGCGCTCCGGACGCGAGAGGTCCAGGACACGCTTCTCCAGCTTGACGTTCGGCCACTGGTGCTCGACGCCTACGGCGCCGAGCTCGATGCCGCGCTGCGCGGCGACGCGCACGCGCGCACGCTGGGGAACGAGGATCCGCGTAGCCTGCGTGAGCGCGAAGATGGGACGGGCGGCCCAGATGAACGGGAACGGCCGCTTCCCGTCGTTCACTGCCTCGTAGGTCATCTCCATCTGCGCATCGGCGGTCAGCCGAACCGTGCGAACGAAGCGAAACGGCAGGCGCTCGCCATGCCAGGTGCTCACCGCCTCCATGACGCCGTCCGGAGTGGCGATGTGCGTTTCGGCGCGCCGCGCGGCGAGCTCGCCCCCCTCGGGGAGTGAGAGCGTATCCGCGCCCAGCTCGATGGTCGCCGCGGCGACCGTCGGGAAGCATTCGTCGAGGCCGCCAAGCTCCGTCCCGTTGGCGCCGCCTCGCGCGAGCGCGGCGTCCAATCCGGGAGCGGTCCACAGCCACTGCCGACCCGCCAACTCCAATGCGACGATCCGTGCGCCGAGCGCCGGCACGATGACGACGCGCGAGTCACCGGCGCGAAGCTCGGCCGTGCCCGGCGGCTCCACCGGCTCGGTGCGGTGCGGGCGCCGTCTCAGGAGCGAAGCGATGACAGTCTCCCGGCGAACGGGGTCATGCTACGGCCGCCACCTCGATCCCGCGGGTGGCGAGGATCAACGCGACGGCTTCGCCGATCTTGTTGTTCGGCGTGCTCGCGCCGGCCGTGACGCCGACGCGGATGGGACCGGGCCTGGCGAGCCAGCCCTCCGTCAGGACCTCGCCCGCGCCGCCGACCGGCTTGTGCCGGATCGTGCCGCGCTCCGGATCGATGCACCGCGAGTCTTCCACGTGATACGCCGGCACCTTCTCCGCGCACAAGGCGGTCAGCGACATCGTGTTGCTGGAGTTGTAGCCCCCGATCACGAGCATCGCGTCCAGCGGCTCCTCGAGCAGATCGATGATCGCATCCTGCCGATCCTGCGTCGCGCTGCAGATCGTGTCGAAGGTGCGGAAGTGCTCGCGCCGGTAAGCTTCCCCGTTGGCGCGCTCGAACGCCTTGCCGACCTCCTCGGCGATCGCCAGCGACTCCCTGGCCAGCATCGTCGTCTGGTTGGCGACGCCCAGGCGCACGAGGTCCCGGTCGGGATCGAACCCCGGCGAGGCGGCCTGCGCGAACTTCGCGAGAAATGCGTCGCGGTCGCGGCGCCCCTCGATGTAGTCGCAGACGATCCGGGCCTCGGCCATGTCGCGCACGACGATGTACTTGCCACCGGGGTGGCGCTCGACCTGCGACGCCGTGGCCCGTGTCTCCTCGTGGTAGTGCTTGCCGTGGATCAACGCCGTGAAACCGTCGCGGGCGTAGCCGTCCACGCGCTTCCAGACGTTGAGCACCGAGCCGCAGGTCGTATCCACCAGTACGCAGCCGAGCGCGCGCAGCGTCTGGAAATCGGCGATCGTGACGCCGAACGCCGGGATGATCACCACGTCGTCGGCTCCGATGTCGGAAAAGTCGAACCCGGTCTGCCCGTCGGCCAGCGTCGTCGGCAGGAGGAATCGCACCCCCATGTCCAGCAGCCGCGTGTTGACGTGCGGGTTGTGGATGATCTCTCCCACCAGGTAGATGCGCCGGTCCGGGAACTTGGCCCGGGTCTGGTAGGCGTAGTCCACCGCCCGGTCGACGCCGTAGCAGAAGCCGAACTCGCGCGCCAGGCGGATCGTCACGTCGCCGGCGGCCAGGGTGTAGTCCCGCGCGAGCAGGAGGTCCACCAGGTGACCGCTGTAGTCCGCGGCGAGGAGGTCCTGGACTTCCGTCCGCAGCCCGAACCCCTTGCGAACGTAGGTCTGGTCCTTTTCGGCAGGCGCCATGGCGACAAATGTAGCACCGGTGGGCGCTTCGGGGCACCGGACGGGGGCGCGGCGCCGGGCGTCGCTGGCTCCGGGCCTTGGCACGCGCTACGATTGTCGACCATGCATTCCCTGGCCGCGGTCTCGAGCCCCGGCAAGCCTGTTACGTGTGACGTCCCGACAATCGGCCGGAGCCGCAATGTCATCGGAGGGTGCCGAACCGCGAAGTCCGCTCCAGCGCCCCCCGGCCCTGGTGAAAGGGGACACGATCGGCGTCGTCGCTCCTTCCTACGCGCCGCGGGCGGGGTGGCTGGCCCGGGGCGTCCGGGCGCTCGAGCGGGCCGGATTCGGGGTGATTCTGGACCCTGAGATCGATCAGCTGCGACGCTTCCAGCGGACCGAAGACGAACGCCGGGCCGAGAACTTCATGGCCATGTGGCTCGATCCGCGGGTAAAGGCCGTGATCGGAAGTACCGGTGGCTACGGGGCAGTACGGATGCTCCCGCACCTCGAACCCGAGATCTTCCGCCGGAATCCCAAGGTCTTCGTCGGCTACTCCGACATCACCGCCCTGCATCTCTGGCTGATGCGGCGGGCCGGGCTCCGTGTCTTCCACGGCCCGACGGTGGACGATCTGGTCCCGGGGACCCGCGACCCCACCATGGTCTCCCTTCTCACGGCCCTGACCACCCCACGGCCGACCACCCGGATCGGTCGGGACATCGCCCGGGCGGTGCGTCCGGGGCGGGCGGTCGGGCGGCTGATCGGGGGGAACCTGTCGCTCGTCCAGCAGACGATCGGGACCCCGTACGAGGTCGACACCCGCGACGCGATCCTGTTTCTGGAGGAGACCCGCGACCCGATGTCGGTCGCCGACGAACGGCTGGTCCATTTACGTGCGGCAGGTCTCCTTCGTCATGTGAGGGGCATCGTCTTCGGCCAGCTGTCGTTGGACCGGTCCGAGGAGGACGAGTTCGAGGATTTTCTCCTCGATCTCGTCGCCGATCTCGACGTTCCCGTCCTCATGGATTTTCCCGCCGGCCACGAGATCCCGAACCTCACGCTCCCCATCGGAACGGAGGTCGAGCTCGTGGTCGAGGACGTCAGCGGCTGGGTGATCTATCGCGACGATGCGCTGATCTCTCCGGCCGACCCACCCGCATCACCGCCCGGATGAGCGAGCTGCACGATCTCAGCGACCACTACGACCTGATCGTGATCGGTGCGGGTCCAGCCGGCGAGACGGCGGCGACCAAGGCCGCCTACTTCGGGAAGCGCGTCTGCATCGTCGAGCGCGCGCCCAAGCCCGGCGGCGCGGCGATCAACACCGGGACGATCCCATCGAAGGCGCTGCGCGAGACGGCGCTCTACTTCTCCGGGCTCCGGCAGCACGGGCTCTACGGCGTGCAGTACTCGGTGAAGCCGAACATCGGCCTGGGCGACTTCATGTTCCGCGAGCGCGATGCCGTCGAGGCGGCGTGGATGCTCGCCGGCGAGCGGCTGCACCGGAAGAACATCCACTCCGTGCAGGGCGTGGCGCGGTTCACCGGTCCGCGGATGATCGAGATAACGCGGTTCAAGCAGGAGCCGCGGCGCATCTCGGCAGACGTCTTCGTGGTGGCCACGGGGTCGTCGCCGATCCGGCCGGCGGCGATCCCGTTCGACGACGCGGTGGTGGTGGACGCCGAATCGATTCTCCGGCTCCCGACGATGCCCAGCTCGCTGGTCGTCATCGGCGGCGGAGCGACGGCGTGCGAGTACGCCTGCTCGTTCGGGGCGCTCGGCGTGCCGGTGACGCTCCTCAACACGCGGGCACGGCTGCTGACGCAGGTGGATCTCGAGCTGGCCGAGGCGCTGCGGCATCAGATGACGGCGCGCTTCGGAGTGGCCGTACACAACAATGTCCAGGTCGCGCGCGTGGACGTCAAGGACGGGATCGGGCACGCCATCCTCGGCGACGACACGACGTTCTCGGCGAGCTGCCTCCTCCACGCCGACGGCCGCGAGGGCAATACCGAAGGGCTCGGGCTGGAGCTCGCCGGCGTCCGGACGGGTGCGCGCGGCTTCATCGTGGTGGACGAGCATCTCCGCAGCTCGGTGCCCCACATCTATGCCGCGGGCGAGGCCAACGGCGCCGCCGGGCGCGCGCCGATCGCACACGAGCAGGGACACATGGCGGTACGCCACGCGTACGATCTGCGGTACCGGGAGCGCTCGGCGCCGGTGGTGCCGTACGCGGTGTACACGATCCCCGAGATCGCCTGCGTCGGGGTCACCGAGGAGCAGGCGCGCGCGCGGAAGCTCGTATACGAGGTCGGGCGGGCGAGCTATCGGTCCACGATCCGGGGGCAGATCAGCGGGGAGGTGGACGGCCTGCTGAAGATCCTGTTCAATCCCGCCGACCAGAGGATTCTCGGCGTGGGGATCATTGGCGACCAGGCGGCGGAGCTGATCCACATCGGCATGACGGCGATGATGTTCGGGGCGACGCTCGACTGCTTCCTGCGCAGCGTGTACGACCACCCGTCGCTGGCCGAGGCCTACCGGTTGGCGGCGCAGGACGGCGTGCAGAGGGCGGCGAAGCGGATGAGTCGAACGGCGGGGCTGCCCAGTCAGACCGGCGAGTTTCAGAAGTTGAAGATCTGAGAACTCGCCAGCTCGCCAGCTGGTCAGCTCTTGCGCATGGAACCTCCGTGGTCGGGCAACCGGAATCCAAGCGGCGAGCGATTCAGCGAGCCAGCGGTGCCAGCTTGCCAGTTCCGGGACCAGCCACGCTCGCCGTGTCGAGCCAGCCTTCCAGCGGTGCCAGCGTGCCGGCCGGCCAGCCGAGTGGGACTGCCCGAGCTGGCGCTGGCGAGTTGGCACGCTGGTGCGCTCGATGGCTGGCCGCGCCCGGTCCGGTGCCATCCCGGAACTGGCCAGCTCGAAAAGCTGG
>DATKCV010000143.1:0-18923 GCA_035513015.1 Gemmatimonadaceae bacterium | reverse complement strand
GGAGAACGTCCGCTACGACGCCTGGCTCCCCGGCGCATGAGCGCCTGCGCCACGGCGTCGCGACGGCTCACGGGTACACTGGCCGCACGACCGGAAAACGAATGAGCGACGAGAAGAAGCTGACACCCCGCGCCACGGACTTCAGCGCGTGGTACAACGAGACCGTGCTCCGCGCCGAGCTGGCGGACTACGCCCCCGTGCGCGGATGCATGGTCATCCGGCCCAACGGCTACGGCATCTGGGAGCGCATGCAGCGCGCGCTCGACGACATGTTCAAGGAGACCGGGCATCAGAACGCGTACTTCCCGCTGTTCATCCCCGAGAGCTACCTCCGCAAGGAGGCGGAACACGTCGAGGGGTTCGCGCCGGAGACGGCGGTCGTAACGCACGGCGGCGGCAAGAAGCTCGACGAGCCGCTGATCGTGCGGCCGACGTCGGAAACGATCATCTACTCGATGTTCGCCAAGTGGGTCCAGAGCTGGCGCGACCTCCCGATTCTCATGAATCAGTGGGCGAACGTGGTGCGCTGGGAAATGCGCACGCGGCTCTTCCTGCGCACACTGGAGTTTCTCTGGCAGGAGGGGCACACCGCCCACGCGACCGCGGACGAGGCGGAGGAGGAGGCGCGGCGCATGCTCGGCGTCTACCGCGACTTCATGGAAGGGTGGATGGCCATGCCCGTGGTGACCGGGCTCAAGACCGATGCCGAGCGGTTCGCCGGCGCCGTGCGCACGTACGCGTGCGAGGCGATGATGCAGGACAACAAGGCACTCCAGGCCGGGACGTCGCACTTTCTCGGTCAGAACTTCTCGCGCGCGTTCGACCTCACATTCCAGAGCGAGGCCGGGACACAGGAGCACGCCTGGAACACGAGCTGGGGAGTCTCGACGCGGCTCGTCGGCGGGCTGGTGATGACCCACGGCGACGACAGCGGGCTTCGCACACCGCCGCTCCTCGCCCCGATCGAGCTCGTCATCGTGCCGATCTACCGGAAGGACGAGGAGCGCGCGCGCGTACTCGAGGCAGCGAAGCGCATTCAGGGCGCGCTCGGCGACTGGGAGCGGCGCGAACCGCACAGGCTGCGCGTGCATCTGGACGACCGCGAGGGGATGAAGCCGGGCGCCAAGTACTATCACTGGGAGCTCCGCGGCGTGCCGCTGCGGATGGAGATCGGACCGCGCGACCTCGACCAGAACCAGGCGGTGCTCGTACGGCGCGACACCGGGGCCAAGCGACCTGTCTCCCTCGACGCGATCGGCGAGGAAGTCGAGGAGTTGCTCGAGTCGATCCAGGAGGACATGCTCAGCACGGCCCGCGAAAGGCGCGAGCGATACAGCATCCGTGGACCGATCACCTACGACCGCTTCCGCGAGGTCATGGAGGCCGAGGGCGCATTCGTGTACGCCGGCTGGTGCGGCGACGCCGCCTGCGAGGCGCGGATCAAGGAGGAGACGAAGGCCACGATCCGCGTCCTCCCCGACGAGGAGTTCCGCTCGGCCGAGGCGCCAGCCGCCTGCCTTTCCTGTGGAAAGGCAGCCACCGCCGAGGCGTTGTGGGCGAGAGCGTACTGAACGGGGTGCGCACCGCCGGCGCGGCCTCACGCGCCGCGGGATTTCACCGGGTGGGGGATGAGCTGACGTGCGACGGCGTGCCGCTGGCCGCGATCGCGACGGCCGTGGGCACGCCGACGTACGTCTACAGCGCCGCCTTCATCCGCCAGCAGTTCACGACCCTTTCGCGGGCGCTCGCCGGCGTCCCGCACCGGCTTCACTACAGCGTCAAGGCCAACGCCAACCTCGCCATTCTGCGCCTGCTGCGCGACCTGGGTGCGGGTGTGGACATCGTCTCCGGCGGCGAGCTGCATCGCTCGCTCGCCGCCGGCTTCTCGGGAGTCGACGTCGTGTTCAGCGGCGTCGGAAAGTCCGACGCCGAGATGCGGCAGGCGCTCGCCGCCGGCGTGCGCCTGTTCAACGTAGAGTCCGAGGGCGAGCTTGTTCGGCTCGACGCCGCAGCCGCGGAGCAGGGTGTACGCGCACCGGTCGCGCTGCGGGTCAATCCCGACGTCACCGTGGACACGCCTCACCCGTACACCAGGACCGGCGAGAAGGGGATGAAGTTCGGGATCCCCGACGACCGGGCGGAAGCGGTGGGACTCCTGGCGCTGGGGATGCGGCACGTCAGCCTGATCGGACTCGACATGCACATCGGCTCCCAGGTTTCCGAGACGGAGCCCTATCTGCTCGGAGCCCGCCGTCTGCTCGAGCTCCTCGAGCGCCTGCAGGCCGCCGGTGCGACGGAGCTGCGGACGCTCGACATCGGCGGCGGGCTCGCAGTATCGTACGAGGACGAGGCACCGATGGACGTGGCGCGCTTCGCCGCCGCGGTCGTCGCCACGGTCGCCCCGACCGGTCTCGATCTCATTCTCGAGCCGGGCCGGTTCCTCGTCGGAAACGCGGGGATGCTGATCACCCGCGTGCTGGACCGGAAGCACAGCGGAGGCAAGGAGCACATCATCACCGATGCCGGGATGAACGACCTGCTCCGCCCGTCGCACTACAACGCCTACCACCGGATCGAGCCGGTGGTCCGCGGCAGGGGACAGACGATCGTGGCCGACATCGTCGGCCCGATCTGCGAGTCCGGCGACTTCCTCGCCCTCGACCGGGCGATCGAGGAAGTCTCCCCGGGGGCGCTGCTGGGCGTCTACGGCGCCGGCGCGTACGGCTTCGCGATGGCGTCGAACTACAACTCGCGTCCGCGCGCTGCCGAGGTGCTGGTGGACGGCGACCGGTTCGCGGTCGCCCGTCCGCGCGAGACCTACGAGGATATGGTGCGACACGAAAACCTGCCGCTCGACTGGAGCAGCCCATGCGCCTCGGACTGATCGCCGACACGCACGACCACCTCACCGCGACCGCCCGGCTCGTCGAGCGGATGGCGGCGCTGGAGGTGGAGATGATCCTCCACGCGGGCGATTACTGCGCGCCGTTCTCGCTGCGACCGTTCGTCGAAGCGCGGCTTCCGCTCCTCGGCGTCTTCGGCCGCAACGACGGCGATCCCGAGGGCCTGCGCGCGGCGGCCGCCGCCGGCGTCGGGATCGAGCTCTACGAATCGCCCCACAGCATGGAGATCAACGGACGGCGGATCCTGCTCGTGCACGACATTGGCGACGTCCACCAGCGGTCGCTGGCGGGGCACAACGTCGTCGTCCATGGGTGCGTGCACCAGGTCGAGATGAAGGATCGCGGCGACACGCTGCTGATCAACCCCGGCGAAGCGTGCGGCTGGGTCTACGGGTCGTCGACGGCGGCCGTGCTCGACCTCGACACGCGCGCCGTCGAGATCCTCAAGCTCGACGCCGGCGGCGCGCAACCGTGAGCCGGCGGTCATCAACCTCGTTCCGCCCGGCGTAATGGCAAGCCGCATCCTGATCCTCGACTACGGGTCGCAGTTCACGCAGCTCATCGCCCGCCGGGTTCGCGAGGCGCGCGTCTACTCGGAGATTCACCCGCCGACGCGCACGATCGAGTGGATCCGCGAGTGGCAGCCGACCGGGATCATCCTCAGCGGCGGCCCGTCGTCCGTCTACGATGAGAACGTGCCGTCGGCCGATGCGGCACTTCTGGAGGTCGCCCCCGTGCTCGGCATCTGCTACGGCATGCAGCTGATCGCCCACCTCGAGGGCGGCGCCGTCGCCGGGGGCCGGCGCGAATACGGGCGCGCCGAGCTCGCCGCCACGCGCCGCGACGGGCTGTTCGCCGGCTTCGAGCCCGGCGAGCGCATGACGGTGTGGATGAGCCACGGCGACCACGTGGACGTGCCGCCGGCCGGATACGAAGTCACCGCGAAGAGCGACGCGGTGCCGATCGCCGCCATGCAGCACCGCACCAAGCCGATCTTCGGAGTGATGTTCCACCCCGAGGTCGCCCATACGCCGCGGGGCGGGGAGCTGATCGCCAATTTCCTGTTCGAGGTCTGCCACGCCGAGCCTACGTGGACCCCGGGCGCGTTCATCGAGGAGGAGCTGGCCAGGACCCGCGAGCGCGTCGGCGACCGGCGCGTGATCTGCGGCCTCTCCGGCGGCGTGGATTCGGCGGTCGCCGCCGCGCTCGTGCACCGGGCGATCGGCGACCAGCTCACCTGCATCTTCGTGGACACCGGGCTGCTCCGGCTGCACGAGCGCGAGCAGGTCGAGCGCACGTTCCGCGCGCACCTCGGCATCCGGCTCGTGACCGTCGATGCCGCCGACCGCTTTCTCGACGCCCTTGCCGGCGTGGACGAGCCCGAGCGGAAGCGGACGGTGATCGGCCACACCTTCATCGACGTGTTCGAGGATGCTGCGCGCGACGTCGGGGAGGATGTGGAGTTCCTCGTCCAGGGAACGCTCTACCCGGACGTGATCGAATCCGTCTCCCCGCGCGGCGGGCCGTCGGCGACGATCAAGACTCACCACAACGTCGGAGGCCTCAAGCCGGGAATGAAGTTCGCGCTGATCGAGCCGCTGCGCGAGCTGTTCAAGGACGAGGTGCGGAACGTCGGGCGCGAGCTCGGGCTGCCCGAGGAGATGATCGGCCGCCACCCGTTCCCCGGGCCCGGGCTGGCGATCCGCGTACTCGGCGCCGTGGACCGCGAGAAGCTCGCCCTCCTCCGCCGCGCCGACGCGATCTACCTCGAGGAGATCCGCGACGCCGCGCTCTACGACGAGATCTGGCAGGCGTTCGCCGTCCTGCTCCCGGTGCGCAGCGTCGGCGTGATGGGCGACTTCCGCACCTACGAGAACGTCGTCGCCGTCCGCGCCGTCACCAGCACCGACGGCATGACCGCCGACTGGTATCCGTTTCCACACGACGTGCTCGCCCGCATCTCCAACCGGATCATCAACGAGGTGCGGGGCGTGAACCGCGTCGTCTACGACGTGAGCTCGAAGCCGCCGGCAACCATTGAGTGGGAATGAGGGACGAGGGACGAGGGATGAGAGGGATCCATTGGTGACGCGGCTTCAGTGCGCCAGCGTGTCCTCCTCGTCCCTCGTCCCTCGTCCCTCGTCCCTCCTTCAGACCCCCTTCTCCTCGAGCAGCTTCAGAAACTCGCCCGGCTGGCTGATCTGAAGCAGCCGACCCGGCACATCGGGCTCCTTGCTGAACTGCGCGATCTTGCCGAGCACCGGCAGGTACTGGTTGGACACCTCCAGGGGCGGCGCTACGATCAGGAAGAAGAAGTGGACCGGCCGCTCGTCGATCGCCTTGAAGTCCACGCCGTCGGGCTTGCGCCCGAACGCGACCCGGAGCTTGCTCACCACCAGCGAGCGACAATGAGGGATCGCTATCCCGCGGCCGATCCCCGTCGAGCCGAGATTCTCACGGCGCTTCAGCATCTTGAACAACATTCCGTCGGACTTCTCGTCGAGTTTGAGCAGCCCGATGAGCTCCTTGAGCACGTCGTCCTTGTTGGTGCCCTCGAGCTGGAGCTTGATCGCATCCTCGGAAAAGAACTCGCGTAATTCCATCTGGCAGTGTTCCCCGGAGTATCGTGAGCCGCTCTGAAGCGGCAAGCGAGCAAGACGCGAAGTTATCGACGCCGGGAAGTAGTGTCAAATGGCGTCGTTGCATGGACTTGGCGCCGCGGCTATCTTTCTGCACGATGTCGTTCCCGATTCCCCTCGACGTTCGCGTCCCGCTCTATCTTGCGCCGATGGCAGGCGTGTCGGAGTCGCCCTTCCGGCGGCTCTGCCGGCGCTTCGGCGCGGACGTGGTTGTGACCGAGTTCCTCTCGGCCGAGGGGATCCGGCGCGAGAACGAGGCCACGATCGCCAAGCTTCGCTTCGGCGACGACGAGCGGCCGATCGGCGTGCAGATCTTCGGTGCCGATCCGCAGGCCATGTCGGAGGCGGCGGCCCTCGTCACCGACGTCTTCCAGCCGCAGTTCATCGACATCAACTTCGGCTGCCCGGTCAAGAAAGTGGTCCGGCGGAACGGCGGCTCCGGGTGCCTCAAGGACCTCGATCTCGTCCAGACCGTGATCCGCGTCGTCGCATCGAGCACGCATCTGCCGGTTACCGTCAAGATTCGCAGCGGGTGGAGCGAGGAGATGCGCGACCCGGTGGCGATCGCGCTCCGCTGCCAGGATGCCGGGGCCCGCGCGCTCGCCCTGCACCCACGCACCCGGACGCAGATGTACACCGGCAACGCGCGCTGGGAAGAGATCGCCGCCGTCGTCGACGCGCTCGACATCCCCGTGCTCGGCAACGGAGACATCAGGACGGCGGAGGATGCGGTGCGGATGCACCGTCAGACCGGATGTGCCGGCGTGATGATCGCGCGCGGCTCGTTCGGCCAGCCGTGGATCTTCCGCCAGACGCGGGCGATGCTCGATGGCACGCCGGTGCCGCCGACGCCGCCGGTCGAGGAACGCTTCCGCATTGCCCTCGACCACGCGCGGATGGCCGAGGAGTACGAGCCAGACCCGCGCGGCGCGGCGATCGAGTTCCGCAAGCACCTCGGCTGGTACGTCAAGGGGCTGCCCAACTCGGCCGACCTGCGCAAGAAGCTCCACGCGGTGAACACGTTCGGCGAAGTCGAAGGCATCTTCAGCGACTATCTCGCGCTCGGTCCGGATGCGGGCGCCGCCGCCGAGCTGCCCGATGCCGAGCCGCGTTCCGGCGGGCTGCCCGCCGCCGACTTGCGCGCCGCCGAGCTGGAGCCGGCCGGCGCGTGAGACGCGACCGCGTGCGCGCCCTGCTCGACCAGGTCGCCGCGGGGATGCTCGAGATCGATGATGCCCTCGCCCAGCTCGCGTTCGAGCCGGTGGAGAGCCTCTCGTACGCGTCCGTCGACCATCATCGCGCCCTCCGGCACGGTTACCCCGAAGTCGTCTTCGCTCCGGGGAAGACCGTTCAGCAGGTACTCGGGATCACCGAACGACTGGCGGAACGCGGCGACGGCTTCCTCGTCACCCGCGCCGAGACCGAAGTGCGGGCCGCGCTTCAAGAGAGATTCGCCGACGCCGAAATAAACGAGCTTGGCCGTACGGTGAGACTTCCCGGCGAGTCGCCGCCGCCAGCCGGTCGCGGTACGGTGTTGATCATCACGGCGGGCACGAGCGACCTTCCGGTGGCCGAGGAGGCCGCGGTCACCGCCTGCGCCCTGGGGAACACGGTCGGCCGTCTCACCGACGTCGGTGTCGCGGGGATCCACAGGCTTTTCGGCCAGCGGGACGCGCTCACCGGCGCGGCCGTCATCATCGTTGTGGCGGGCATGGACGGGGCGCTGCCCTCGGTGGTCGGTGGGCTCGTGTCCGTACCCGTGATCGCGGTCCCGACGAGCGTCGGCTACGGCGCCAGCTTCGGAGGTATCTCCGCGCTGCTGGCCATGTTGAACAGTTGCGCGTCCGGGATAACCGTCGTCAACATCGACAACGGATTCGGAGCCGCCGTCGCGGCCTCGCGCATCACCCACTCCTGAACGGAGCGGGCCATGTCGTCGTCGGACCACCCAGTGACTCATCCTCCCGGATGGCGCCGCGCTGCTGTTCCCGCGGCCTGGCTGGTCGCCCTCGTCAGTCTCATCGCCCTGCGAGGGCTGCAGACGGACGCGGTCTGGCTCCAGTGGGCCGCGGCAGTCGTCGCGCTGGCCGCCTACGCACTCGCCGGCCGAGCCCTCGTGGCCGGCGTCCCGGCCGCTTTCCGCCACGATCTGACGCACCTGCTCGCGCTTGCCGCGGCACCGCTGCTGATCCTCGTCGCCGCATCCGGCGGGAGTGCGTCGCCCGCCTCGGTCGCCGCGGGCCCGATCGTTCTCGGCATCGCCTGGCGGAGCGGCTTCACTCGTGGCGCGGCCACGGCCGCGGCTGCCGTGGTGCTGCTCGGCTTGGCGGATGTGGTGGTGCATGGCGTGGCCGATGTTCCGGGACTCCTCGCCGTCGGTGCGGCCATCGGGGCTGTCGGACTCGGCCCCCTCTGGCACGGTCGGCGAGTGGCGGTGGCCGGACTCCAGGCGAAGCGCCGGCTGGCGCGCGTCGAGGGCTACATGGCCGAGCGGCGAATGACACCGCACGGCAGTCGGGCGATCGCGTCCGACCTGCGCCGTGACGCCCAGGATGTCCAGCAACACGCCGAGGGTCTGGCCTACCTGGGTGACCTCGATCGCTTTTTGCGCGACGTTCGTGACGGGCTGGGTGGCGACGAGGCCATTCTCTGGAAGTGGAACGAGAGCCGCGGGACCCAGGTGCCACTCGCCTGGTCGACCGAGAACGCCGACGCGCCAGCGCACTTCCAGTACGAGGAGTGGGCACCTCTGGTGAAGTGGTCGGCCGAGTCGGGAAAGGTCCACTGCCTGACGCGGGAGGGGCTGGTGCGATTCGTCGCCGCATCCGTGGAGCGGAACGGCCGACTCTACGGCGCGCTCAGCCTCTCGGCGGCCGAAGGACTCGGACTGCCCGGGGAGCAGGCCCGCGACTGGCTCGGCCGGCACGCGGCGCACGCGGCGCTGCTCGGCGAGCTGTTCGAGATGCGGCGCGAGTACGGGAAGCTGTCGCGGTACCAGGCCGCGCTGAACCACGCCACGCAGAAGATCCGGCCGAGTGCGGCCCCGGCCGAGCTGAAACGCGCGATCTGCGATACGGCGCTGGAGATCACTTCGGGACAGCGGGCCGCGCTCATCCGCTGGCAGCCGCGTGAGGATGCGGGACTCGTCGAGGCCACGTCCAAGGGGCACCCGGTGCGCGAGCAGTTCACGATCTCGGGCGATGCGCTGGTCGCGGCGCAGTGCCGGGTCGGAACGCCGATGCTCAAGGGCGACGCGAAGCAGGTCGCCAGGAGGCACGCTGTCTACGGCAGCGGCGAGGCGAAACGCGACATCGGATGCATCGCGATCGCGCCGCTGACGCGGGACAGCGAAGTGTTCGGTGCGCTGGTCGTCGAGGCAGACGCCGCCGAAGGGATAAGTGTGGGCGAGCTCAAGAACCTGAACCTTCTCGGCATCATCGCCGTCACGGCGCTCCAGGTATCGTGGGAGATCCAGGAAGTGAGCCGCCGGGCACGGACCGACCCCCTCACCGGTCTCGGCAACCGCCGCCACTTCGACGAGGAGCTGGCCCGCCTGCTCGAGGGGAGCGATCGGTTCGGCAACTCGACGGCACTGATCGTCGCCGACATCGACCACTTCAAGGCGATCAATGACCGGCTGGGACACGACGCCGGCGACGCGGTGTTGAAGCACGTGGCGCAGGTCCTGACGGAGGGTGTGCGGGCGATCGACCTGTGCGCGCGCTACGGCGGAGAGGAGATCGTGGTGCTGCTGCCGCAGACCACGGTGGCCGGTGCGGCGGAAGTGGCCGAGCGGCTTCGAAGGGCAGTGGAGTCGCGGCCGACAACGTTCCGCGGCCAGTCCATCCCGGTGACGTGCTCGTTCGGCGTGTCGGCATTCCCTCAGTGTGCGGCACGTCGCGACGGGCTGTTCGGAGCGGCAGACCGGGCTCTGTACGCGGCCAAGTCCGCTGGAAGAAATCGGGTGAAGTCAGCGTCTGAAATTCATGTCTTGCGGCATGTTGAGCGAGAGCAGGAGCTGCGCTAACGAGTACGTTCGACCTTGACCGGTGGTCGCTGGGCGACTAGCTTTCGCGAACGTTTCAAGGGGGCGACTGGCTTCGACGGGGTTGGTGAAGCCGTGGCCGCGTGCCCAGGTCTCGGGTCCTGGTAAAACTCTCGGGAACTATTCACAATTGCCAACGACAACTTGGCCCTGGCTGCGTAACTCTTAGGAGTTACTGCACCTGCCCGATTTGCAGCCCTCCCGGGGCGGCGGTCGGGTATCGCAAATCCGGGATAGTCCTGCGTCGCGTCTTCAGGCGTGGGGCGAAGTTCCGAAGACTCGTCCGGAAGTGGGCCGTCCACCGGCCAGCGTCCGGAGACCTCAATCGGTGGACTACGCACGTAGACGCTGTGGTGAATTCAGTCTCGGACCGGGGTTCAATTCCCCGCGCCTCCACTCGACGGGCAGGGGATAGGAGATAGGGTACAGACGACAGGGGCGAAGGGTGAGGGAACGACATTCCTCGCCCTTCGCCCCTCGTCGTTTTACGTTCCTCCACACGCGAGGCGCCTGCGAGGGAGCGGCTCCATCCCCCATCCCCCATCCCCCATCCCCTATCCCTTATCCCCTGACCAATGCCCTCGCCCCTCGTAGGCATCATCATGGGCTCGCGCTCCGACTGGGAGACCATGTCGCACGCGGCCGAGATGCTTCGGACGCTGGGCGTTCCCTTCGAGACGCGCGTCGTGTCCGCGCACCGCACGCCCGACCTGCTGTTCGAGTACGCGCGCACGGCGCGGGAGCGGGGCATTGAGGTGATCATCGCCGGCGCCGGTGGGGCGGCGCACTTGCCGGGCATGACGGCCGCGAAGACCACGCTGCCGGTGCTCGGTGTCCCGGTGGAGTCGAAGACCCTCAAGGGCGTCGATTCGCTTCTCTCGATCGTGCAGATGCCGGCTGGCGTGCCCGTGGGCACGCTGGCGATCGGTCGCGCGGGGGCCGTCAACGCGGCACTGCTGGCGACGTCGATCCTCGCCGGAAAGCACCCACGCTTCGAGGAGGCGCTCGAGCGGCACCGCGAGCAGCAGACGTCGGCGGTGTTGTCGAACCCGGATCCGTCGGCCGCTCCGTGAGGGTCGGGATTCTCGGCGGCGGCCAGCTTGGACGGATGCTGGCGCTGGCCGGCTATCCACTGGGATTGCACTTCCGCTTCTTCGATCCCGCGGCCAGCGCGCCAGCCGGACATCTCGCCGAGCTGCGGAGCGGAGAATGGCAGGACGCAGAGGCGCTGTCGAGATTCGCCGAAGATCTCGATGTCGTCACGTACGAGTTCGAGAACGTTCCTGTCGAAGCGGTCGAGCTGCTGGCGAATCACGTCCCGATCCAGCCGGGGCCCGCGGCTCTCCGCATTGCCCAGAATCGGATCGAGGAGAAACGGTGCTTCTCGCGGCTGGGTATCCCGACGGCGCCGTTCGCGCCGGTGGACAGTCGGGAGGCGCTGACCGCCGCGGTGGAGGAGATCGGGAAGCCGTCGGTGCTCAAGACTGTGCGTCTCGGGTACGACGGCAAGGGTCAGGCAGTGATCCGGACGGATGCGGACGTGGAGCGCGCGTGGAGCACGCTCGGCGGCGTGCCGCTCATCCTCGAGGCGTTCGTTCCGTTCGACCGCGAGTTGTCGGTGCTCGCCGTCGGCGGCCCGGACGGGGGACGGGCGTTCTACCCGCTGGTGGAGAACGTGCATCGCGCCGGCATCCTGCACCGGTCGGTGGCCCCGGCGCCGGGCACTTCAGAGGCACTGCACGCGCTCGCCGAAGGATACGCGGCGCGTCTGATGTCGGAGCTCGACTTCGTCGGCGTGATGGCGCTCGAGCTGTTTCAAGTCGGGAGCACGGTGCTGGCCAACGAGATCGCGCCGCGGGTGCACAACTCGGGGCACTGGACGATCGAGGGTGCGGCAACGAGTCAGTTCGAGAACCACCTGCGGGCTGTGCTCGGCCTGCCGCTCGGCCCGACGGTGGCGCTCGGCTGGAGCGGGATGATCAACCTGATCGGTGAAACGCCCGGCCTGCGCGAGCTGCTGGCGATTCCCGAGGCGCATGTGCACGTTTACGGAAAGAGTGCGCGAGCGGGTCGGAAGCTGGGGCACGTGACGGTGCGGGCGGACGATCTCACCGTGTTGCGGGAGCGGCTGGAGCGGGTGGAGACACTCGTCTCACCCGCAATGGCCGGGTGAGCGCGAATCGGTGGCGAATCTCGAGATTTCGCGTCATGTTGTAGATCGACGGCAGGCAGCGAACCACACCAGGAGGGATCGTGCGTGCCACTCCGATGTTTCTGCTCGCGCTCGTGTTCGTCGCCGGCGCAGCACTGGCATGCGATGATCGCCCAGCCACCGCGACGAGTCCGCAGGACGTCGCCGTCAGGCCGTTCTGCAGTGGCTTCTCGACCCGGGCGACGCCCACCGAGGTCGGCTGGGCCGTGAACGTGTTCATCGTCAACGGCCCGGCGTGCGAAGCCTACGGTTGCACGATACTGGACGCCGAGCATGCGCTCTCGGCGCAGCAGGCGATCGTCGAGTGCCGGCGCATCTACGGGATCACCGGACCGCATGTGTGACGCTGTCGGTCCGCCCAGGGTGGACGCGGCGCGCCGCACGCGGCACCCTCCGGTCAGGCGTTCGTAGGCCGCCGGACCATCACCGCGGCGCCTGCTCCAGGGCCGCATGCGCAGCCGCCAGGCGAGCGATGGGCACCCGGTACGGCGAACACGACACGTAGTCCAGCCCCAGCCGGTGGAAGAACGCGACCGACCGCGGCTCGCCTCCGTGCTCGCCACAGATACCGGTCTTGAGCCCCGGCCGCGCCTGGCGACCGTTCCGCACCGCCATCTCCACCAGCTGCCCCACACCCTCCTGATCCAGCACCTGGAACGGATCGTCGGCGAAGATCCCGCGTTCGACGTACGTCGGCAGGAATCGCCCGGCGTCATCTCGGCTCAGCCCGAGCGTCGTCTGCGTCAGATCGTTGGTCCCGAATGAAAAGAACTCGGCCTGCCCGGCGATCTGGTGCGCAGTCAGTGCGGCCCGCGGCAGCTCGATCATCGTTCCAACGAGGTAGGGAATCCGCTCGCCCATCGCCCCGAGCACCTGCTCGGCCGTCGCCTCGATGATCGCGCGCTGGTGCTCGAACTCGCGCGACGATGCGACGAGCGGGATCATGATCTCCGGCTGGACGTCGATTCCCCGGCGCGCGGCACGGACCGCGGCCTCGAAGATCGCCCGCGCCTGCATCTCGGTGATCTCCGGATACGTGATCCCCAGCCGGCAGCCGCGATGCCCCAGCATCGGATTCGTCTCCCGCAGCGATTCGACGATCCGGCCGAGATCGGCGCGCGGGACGCCGAGCGTGCGGGCGAGCAGCTTGCTCTCCTCGCCGCCGTGCGGAAGAAACTCGTGCAGCGGCGGATCGAGCAGCCGGATCGTCACCGGCAGCCCGTCCATCGCCTCGAAGATCCCCTCGAAGTCGGCTCGCTGCATCGGCAGGAGCTTGGCCAGCGCACGACGCCGCCCGCTCTCGTCGCGGGAGACGATCATCTGCCGCATCGACGTGATCCGGTCGCCCTCGAAGAACATGTGCTCGGTGCGGCAGAGCCCGATGCCCTCGGCGCCGAAGCCGCGCGCGATCCGCGCGTCCTGCGGCGTGTCGGCGTTGGCGCGGACTCTCAGCCTCCGCTCGCCATCCGCCCACTCGAGCAGCGTGGCAAAGGAGCGATAGAGCGGCGCCTGGGCCGCCGGTATCGCGCCGGTGATCACGCGCACGACTTCGCTCGGAATCGTCGGCAGCGCACCGGTGAACACCCGGCCGCTGGCGCCGTCGAGCGTCAGCCAGTCGCCCTCGCGCACGACCGTCCCGTTGACGGCGAAGCGCCGCTGGTCCACGTCCACTTCGAGCTCCGTGCACCCCACGATCGCGCACTTGCCCATCCCGCGGGCGACCACCGCCGCGTGGCTCGTCATTCCGCCCCGGCAGGTGAGCACCGCCCTCGCGGCGACGATGCCGTGGAAGTCCTCGGGAGTCGTCTCCTCGCGGATGAGGATCACGGCCTGGCCGCTCGCGTGGCGCTGCTCGGCAACATCGGGATCGAACACGGCCTGGCCGCTCGCCGCGCCCGGGCTCGCCGGAAGACCCTGACAGAGCGGCGTGGCGCGCACGCTGGCGTCGATTATCGGGTGCAGGAGCTGGTCGAGTTGCTGCGGCGGTACGCGGCGGATCGCCTCGGCCGGCGTGATCAGCCCCTCCTTGACCATCTCCGTCGCGATCCGCACCGCCGCCGGTGCCGTGCGCTTGCCGGTGCGCGTCTGGAGCAGGTAGAGCTTCCCGCGCTCGACCGTGAACTCGAGGTCCTGCATGTCGCGGAAGTGCCGCTCCAGCCGCTCTTGCGTGACCAGCAGCTCCTTGTACGCCTCCGGGAGCCGGGTAGCCATGTCGCCGATCGTGAGCGGCGTCCGGATACCGGCGACGACGTCCTCACCCTGCGCGTTGACCAGAAACTCGCCGTAGAACTTCCGCTCGCCGGTCGATGGATCGCGGGTGAACGCGACGCCGGTTCCGGAGTCGTCGCCCATGTTCCCGAAGACCATCGCGACGACGTTCACCCCGGTGCCGAGCGTGTCCAGGATGCCGTTCACCCGGCGATAGTCCACTGCCTTCTTGAGCGTCCACGACCGCCACACTGCTTCGATCGCGCCCCACAGCTGATGCTCCGGATCCATCGGGAACGGCGCTCCCGTGTGTCTCCGGACGAGCGACTTGTACTCCTCGACCAGGTTGCGAAGCGCCTCCTCGCTCAGCTCCGCATCCGTCTGCACGCCCTCGGTGAGTCGCTTGGACTTGAGCAGGTGCTCGAACGAAGGACTCGGCACGCCGAGCACCACGTCCCCGTACATCTGGATGAAGCGACGGAACGAGTCGTAGGCGAAGCGTGCGTTCCCGCTCATCCGCGCGAGGCCGAGCACGGAGCGGTCGTTGAGCCCCAGATTGAGGATGGTCTCCATCATCCCGGGCATCGAGGCGGCGGCGCCGGAGCGCACCGACACCAGCAGCGGATCGGCGGGATCATTGAAGCGCTTGCCGGCGGCCTCCTCCAGCCGCCGCAGGTTCGCCGCCACCTCTTCGCGCAATCCTTCGGGCGCGGAACCATCGCGCAGGTAGTCGATGCAGCAGGTCGTCGAGATCGTGAAGCCCGGCGGCACCGGAATGCCGAGATTCGTCATCTCGGCGAGGTTTGCGCCCTTCCCGCCGAGATTTTCCTTCATCTCGCGGGTGCCGTCGGCGTGCCCGTTCCCGAAGAAATAGACGTGCTGAGTCACTGGCTGTTCGACCTCGACAGATTCGGCGGAACATGGAGAAAACCGGGCACCGGCAGCCGGAATCCGCGTTCCGCGTTGCCAGTTCCGCGTTGCCAGTTCCGCGTCCAGTTCCGCGTCCAGTTCCGCGTTGCGAGTTCCGCGTTATTCCGCGTTACCAGTTTCGCGTTGCCAGTTCCGCGTTGTTCGGCGCGTAACCGAAACGTGGAGTCCGGCTGCCCGTCCTCGTTGTCTGCACCGCGTAACCGGGATTTCGCAGCCCCTGTCCGGAAATCGAAGGATCAGCACCCGCAGCCCAGCCGCAGCTTCTCCGGATCCGCCGGAGGCGGCGTCGGGTAATCGCCGGAGAAGCAGGCGTGGCAAAAACCGTGCGGCCCGCCGGGCACGGCCGCCAGCATTCCCTCCAGCGACAGATAGCCGAGCGTGTCCACTCCAAGGTGGGCCCCGATCTCGTCCACCGCCAGGTTCGCCGCGATCAGCTCCTCGCGAGTCGGCGTGTCGATTCCATAGTAGCAGGGTCCCGTGATCGGCGGTGAGCTGATGCGCATGTGGACCTCGCGCGCTCCCGCCGACCGCACCATCGCCACCAGGCCGCGGGTGGTCGTCCCCCGTACGATCGAATCGTCCACGATCACTACGCTGCGTCCGTTCAGCAGCTCGCGGACGGCGTTGTACTTCACTTTCACCTTGGCATCACGTCCGGCCTGCGTGGGCTGGATGAACGTGCGTCCGACGTAGTGATTCCGGATCAGCGCCAGTTCGTACGGCAGCCCCGACTCTTCGGAATAACCCAGCGCGGCGGAGTTGGACGAGTCGGGAACGCTGAACACGATCTCCGCGCCCGGTGCCGGGGCCTCGCGGGCGAGCTGACGCCCGAGCGCGCGGCGGGCGCGATCCACCGACCCGCCGAATATCGCGCTGTCCGGACGCGCGAAGTAGACGTGCTCGAACACGCATTTGCGAAGCTCCCGCGGCGGAAACGGCGAGATCGACCGCTCGCCATCATCATCCACCACGACGATCTCGCCGGGCTCGATCTCCCGCACCACCGTGGCGCCGACGATGTCGAGCGCGCAGGTCTCCGAGGCGAAGACGACCGCGTCGCCGAGCCGGCCCATCACCAGCGGCCGCCATCCGCGCGGATCCCGGGCGGCGACGAGCGCCGTCCCGATCGTCACCAGCAGGCAGTACGCGCCTTCGACGCCGTCCAGCGCCTCGGCCATCCGCTCCTCCGGCGCCTCCGCCCGCGCCCTGGCCAACCGGTGAACGAGCACCTCCGAGTCCATCGTCGAGCTGAAGATCGAGCCCTGTTCCTCCAGCTCCAGCCGCAGCTCGGCGGCATTCACCAGGTTGCCGTTGTGCGCCAGCGCGATGTGTCCGCCGCGGAACCTGACCAGCACCGGCTGCGCGTTCTCGATCGTCGACGACCCGGCCGTGCTGTAGCGTGTATGGCCGATCGAGAGGTCGCCAACCAGCACGTCCATCTGCTCTGGGCGCAGGCCCTCGGATACCAGCCCCATGGTGCGGGCGGCGCGCGCCGCGCCGCCCGGCTCTACCGCGACGATCCCCGCCGACTCCTGGCCGCGGTGCTGGAGGGAGTAAAGCCCCAGCTGCGACAACCGCGCCGCTTCCTTGTGCCCCCGAATGCCGAAGATGCCGCACATGCGCGCTGCGTCCGCCTCCCCGCGGTCAGGCCGTGGCTCCCGCGGGCTCGGGCACCGCTGGAGCGGCACCGCGATCCATCCGCGCGGGAATGGTCTCGTGATAGATCCGCGCCAGCCGGTCGAGGGGCGCGTCGATCGTGCCTCCGGCGATCGCGATCGTCAGCGTGTCGCTGTCCGCGCGCACTCTCCCGATCTCGCGCGCCGGCACGCCGTGCTCCCGGGCGATCGCCAGCACCAGCGGGGCGTCGGCGGTGGAAAGTACGACCCGTGCCTGCGCCTCGCCGAACAGCAGCGCGCGCGCGGGAACGTCGGGCCACGCTCGAAGATCGATATCCGCGCCGACCGGGCGCTCGCGATCCATGATCGCGCATTCGGCGATTGCGACCGCGAGTCCGCCGTCGCTGCAGTCGTGCGCCGAGGTCACCGCGCCGGCGCCGATCCCGGCGAGCAGCGCATCGATCAGCCGCCGCTCGGCGTCGAGCTCACACCGCGGCGGCCGTCCAGCCACCACACCGTGGATCCAGGCCAGATACTCGCTCCCACCCAGCTCATCGGTCGGCTCTCCGAGCAGCACCACCGCTTCGCCGTCCCGGGCGAAAGTGGAGCGCGTGGCGTGTTCGATCGATTCCACCAGGCCGACCATTCCGATGACCGGCGTGGGGTAGACGGCGCCGCGAGGGCTCTCGTTGTACAGCGAGACGTTGCCGCCGGTCACCGGCGTGCCGAGCGCTGCGCACGCCTCTCCGATCCCCGCCACCGCCTCGCGGAGCTGGTAGTAGACCTCCGGACGACGCGGGTTGCCGAAGTTGAGGTTGTTCGTGATCGCCAGCGGCCGCCCGCCCGCGCAGGCGACGTTGCGCGCCGCCTCGGCGACGGCGATGCGCGCTCCCGTGCGCGGCTCGAGGTGCACGTAGCGGCCGTTGCAGTCCGTCTTGAGAGCCAGCGCCTTCGACGTTCCGCGCAGCCGGACGACCGCGGCGTCGCCGCCCGGTCCGATTACCGTATTCGTGCGCACGCTCGTATCGTACTGCCGGTGGATCCACGCCCTGCTGGCGATGTTGGGCGAGGCGAGCAGGCGCTCGAGGGTCCACAGCGGATCCGACTCCTCGGCGCGCTCGGGGATCGCCGACACGTCCTGCTCGCGAAGCCGCACGATCTCGTCGCTCTCGCGCGCCTCCGGCGTGTAGCTCGGGCAGTCGGTGACGAGGCGCGTACCCGGAAACTCGGCTACTACGCGGTCACCCTCGGTGACGCGATACACCGGCTCGGCGATGATCTCGCCGATCACCTCGGCGGCGAGGTCCCATTTGCCGAGGATCGTCCGGACGGCGTCCTCGTGGCCGCGCCTGGCGACGACGAGCATCCGCTCCTGCGACTCACTGAGGAGGATCTCGTACGGCGTCATCCCCTCTTCGCGCACCGGCACCCTGCTCACATCGATCGTCACGCCGACGTCGCCGCGCTCGGCCATCTCGGCGGAGGACGAGGTCAGTCCGGCGGCGCCCATGTCCTGGATGGCGACGATGTGCCCGCTTCTGATCAGCTCGAGGCTCGCCTCGAGGAGCAGCTTCTCGGTGAACGGATCGCCGACCTGCACGCGCGGCCGCTTGGCGTCGGATGCCTCGGAGAGATCCTCCGACGCGAACGAGGCGCCGTGGATGCCGTCGCGCCCGGTGCGCGCGCCGACGGCCATGATCGCGTTGCCGACGCCCTGGGCCACCGCCCGCATCAACTCCGACTCCTTCATCACACCGACGCACATCGCGTTGACGAGCGGGTTACCCTCGTAGGCCGGGTCGAACATCACGTCGCCGCCCACGGTCGGGATCCCGACGCAGTTGCCGTAGTCGCCGATCCCCCTGACGACGCCGGCGAACAGCCAGCGAACGCGCGGGTTGTCGAGGGAGCCGAAGCGGAGGGAGTCGAGGAGGGCGATCGGTCGCGCGCCCATCGTGAAGACGTCGCGCAGGATCCCGCCGACGCCGGTAGCCGCGCCCTGATACGGCTCGACGGCCGACGGGTGATTGTGCGATTCGATCTTGAATGCGACGGCGACGCCATCCCCGACCGAGATCACACCCGCGTTCTCGCCGGGCCCCTGGAGCACCCACGGCGCCTTCGTGGGGAGTGTGCGGAGGAGCGGCCGGGAGTGCTTGTACGAACAGTGCTCGCTCCACAGCGCGCTGACGATCCCCAGCTCGGTGAACGTCGGCTCCCGCCCGAGCATGTTCAGAAGCCGATCGTACTCGTCCGTTGTGAGACCGTGCTCGGCAACCAGGGCAGGGGTGATCCTCGGATCGCCGGGGCGCGGAACCGCGGTCACTTGAGCCGCACCCGCTTCGTGCGCCTGGCAGCGAGCCAGGCGCA
>DATKCV010000142.1:0-24764 GCA_035513015.1 Gemmatimonadaceae bacterium | reverse complement strand
GCCGGCCACCCACGCCGTGTCGCGCAGTACGTCCACAGTCCGCACCGCGCCGCCCTCGGCGTTCACCACGTGCAGCCACCGCGTCTTGAAGTCGCGGCTCACCGCGCGCACCAGCGCCTGCGTGCCGGCGGCGTTCCAGTCGAGCACCTGGACCTGCGCGCCGGCGCGCGACGTGTCCTCCGGCATCACGTCGAGCCAGGTGATCTGCGCGTCGGGGAGCGTCATGAAGCCGATCCGCCCTTGCGACTGCGCATCGCCGACCTTCGGCCGAACGGTCATCTCCTCGGTGTAGCCGCTCAGCGTCACGTAGTTCGGGATACGCGTCTGCTGCACGCCCTCGGCGGGCGTGATCGTCGTCACGATCACTCCGCGTCCGCTCGGCGCCACGCGGAGCGCTGCGACGCGCTCGCGGCGCTCGAGGTGCACCGGCAGGATGCGCAGGCTGTCGCGCCACGTCCGCTCGGCCCGCTGAAGGCTGTCGCGCCGCTCCTGGTCGCGGACCGCCTCGAACAACTCCCGCTGCTGCGCCTGGAGCGCGCCGCGCTGGCCGACCGGCGGCGCCGAGTCGCGAGGCGCGGGACCGGTGCGGATGTCGGTGTGCTGCCGCAGCAGCCCGCCATCGAGCTCGATCGAGAACAGGTTGTTGTCGCTGATGTAGTAGATCCGCCGCCCGTCGGCCGAGAACTGCGGGTTCGCGGCGGCGGCGTTCGTCTGCGTCAGCCGACGCGCCGTGCCGCGCTGCTGGTCGATCACGTACAGGTCGCCGCCCGATGACACCGCGCGCAGCCGCCGGTCGGGTGACAGGCTCCCGCCGGAGACGAGAAGCGGAGCGACGCTGTCCATGTGCGCGCGCGTCACCCGCTCCGGACGCGCGTCGCGCGCCGGCCGGACGCGCCAGTCCTCCATCGGCGCCCGCCAGTCGGTCCCCGGTTCGACCCACCGGAAGTAGATCCAGCGGCCGTCCGGCGTCCACGACACGTTCTGCGGCGAGCGGCCGTACAGCTCCGGACCGCGCATGATGTTGGCGATCGACAGGTCGAAGCCGTCGGTCTGCTGGGCGGCGAGCGGGGTCGCGGCTAGCGACGCGAGCAGGACGAAGCGAAGTGTGCGCATGGATGTGGGGCTGGTCCCGGAATGCGTGGCCGGCGCCGGGAACGTGAATCGACCCCGTGAAGTTGCCCGCCGCGCGCTCGGTGGTCAACCGTAGCCGGCTGCGCCGCAGACTTCCGATCGCCCGGCCGGTCCGATTAGCTTTGGTCCGACTCCTCCCTGGTGACGCGTGCTCCGACGGACGATCCCGCTCTTCGCCTGTTCCCTGCTCCTGCTCGAGGCCTGCGGTGGCGCTTCCCGCCCGGCGGCCGAACAGAGCGCGACGCCACCGCCGCCGAGTCACCCGCTGGCCGCCTTCGTCGGACAGCAGTTGGTCATCCTCCCCGTTCGCTACTTCGCGCCGATGGATTCGCTCGGCTGGGGCGAGCAGGTGGAGGATCAGGCGGCCTACCTGCGAGAGCTCGACCGCGAGATCGCGTTCGCGCTCGGCGAACGCGAGATTACGACCAACTGGGTGCTCGCCGAGGCGCTGGCCACCACTGCACGGCGGAATCCGGCGTCGATGCCGAACCCGCACCTGCTGGCTGCCAACCGCATCCGGCGGGGGCGTCTCCAGACCGGGTCGATGGTCGCCGAGCCGCTGTCGTCGCAGCTCCGGGCGCTGACGGCGCTAGGCGACGCGCGGAACGCGATCTATCCGGTGGACCTGCGGTTCGAGAACGCGCCCGGCGGCGCCCGCCCCGTGCTCCGCGTCGTTCTCATCGACACGCGGTCGGCGATGCTCCGCTTCGTGACCGAGGTCGCCGGCGAGCCGCGCGCGTCGTTCTCCCCGGCGCTGCTGGTGAACGTCGCCGAGCGGTTCGCCGACCTGTTCGCCGCGCCCTGAGAAGCTCGCCGACATGCCTGCGACCATCACGCTCATCCCCGGGGACGGCATCGGCCCGGCCATCACCGATGCGGCGGTGCGCATCATCGAGGCCGCCGGGGCCGAGTTCGTCTGGGATCACCAGGCCGCGGGGCTCGCCGGCATCGCCAAATACGGCGATCCGATGCCGGAGGCTACGCTCGACTCGATCAAGCGCACGCGCATCGCCCTCAAGGGCCCGCTGGAGACGCCGATTGGCGAGGGCTACCGGTCGGTGAACGTCGCCCTCCGCAAGACGTTCGACCTCTACGCCAACGTGCGCCCCGCGCGCACGATCGCCCCCGGCGGCCGCTACTCGGGGATCGACCTCGTGCTGATCCGCGAGAACACCGAGGGGCTGTACAGCGGGGTCGAGCACTACATCAAGATCGGCGACGACCCCAAGGCCGCCGCCGAGTCGATTGCGCTCGTCACCCGCTACGGCGCCGAGCGCGTGATCCGCTATGCGTTCGACTACGCCGTTGCCCACCGGCGCAAGAAGGTCACGCTGGTCCACAAGGCCAACATCCTCAAGTTCACCAGCGGCTTGTTCCTCGACGTGGGCCGCCAGATCGCCGCCGAGTACCTCGGGCAGGGGATCGAGTTCCAGGACCGGATCGTTGATGCGATGGCGATGAACCTCGTCATCCGGCCGGAGACGTACGACGTGCTCGTCACCACCAACCTGTTCGGCGACATCCTCTCCGATCAGATCTCGGGGCTCGTCGGCGGGCTCGGGCTCGCCCCGGGCGGGAACATCGGGAAGGACGCGGCGATCTTCGAGGCCGTGCACGGCACGGCGCCCGACATTGCCGGGAAGGGGATCGCCAACCCATCGGCGCTGATCCTGGCGGCGTGCATGATGCTCGACCACCTCGACGACATGGCGCGCGGCGACCGCATCAGGAAAGCGCTCGAGGCGACGATCCGTGAGGGAAAGACGGTGACGCGCGACCTGGGAGGCACGGCGGGCACGGACCAGTTCGCGGACGCGATCATCGACCGCCTCTGACGCGATGAGCACCGTCTTCCACGTCTCCGACCTGCACTTCGGGCGTCCCGCCGTGCCCGAGCAGTTCGAGGCGATCGAGACGCTGATCCAGGAGCATCGCTACCAGGTCGTGGCGATCTCCGGCGACGTGTCGCAGCGGGCGCGCGAGGGTGAGTTCCAGCGCGCCCGCGCCTTCATCAGGTTCTCCGAGCAGTTCGGCGATGTGATCGTCGTACCCGGCAACCACGATGTGACGTGGTGGAAGGCCCCGCTCGGGATCGGCTACGAGCTGGCGATGTACGAGAACTACCGCCGATACATCGGCTCCGACCTCGAGCCGGTGCTCCGCATCCCCGGTGTGACGTTCGTCGGTGTCAACACTGCCCACGGCGTGCGCTTCAAGACGCTGACCTGGAACCTGCGCGACATCGGCGTCATCGGCTACGTGACGAGGGCGCAGATCGCGCGCGTCCGCACGGTGTTCGAGGAGTCGCCCGACGGCGACGCGCGAGTCATCGTGATGCACCACAACCCGGTGCGCGGCGAGCTCTCCGGCCGCCACGGGCTCAAGAACACCAGCCGGATACTCGGCGCTTTCGCCGACATCGGCGTGGACGTCGTGCTCTGCGGCCACGACCATCAGGAGGCCGTGCACTACATCGAGCACACGCGACGCGGGACGATCATCTCCACGGCGGGTACGGTCTCCAACCGGTCCCGCGGCGGCCGGCCATCGTCGGCCAACACGATCCGGTTCACGCCGGACGAGATCGAGGTGGCGACGCTGGTCTGGTCGGACGAGTCGAAGACCTTCATCCCGGGGCCGGCGCAATCCTTCCCTCGCTGAGACGCCTCGTCCGGACGCTGATCGATCCGGCGCAACTGTCCCTCGCGCTCGAGGGGCCGCCGCGTGACGCCGACGAGCTGATGGCCCGCCTCCGCCGGTTCGGGCTGCGACGCATCGAGCGATGCCGGCTGACTCGGAACCGCGCGGTGATGGTGAGCTACCGGGACGGCGAGCTGCGAGTGCACGAAGGATTCCTCGATGCGCCGGCGGAGGTGCTGCGCGCGATCGTGACGTTCGTGGAGGGGCGCACGGCGGGCGATCGCCGCGCGGCGCGCCGCGTCATTCTCCGCCACCCCGTGCTGCACCCGGAGCGCGCGCCGCGCCGCGCCGCCAGGACTGAGGAGCGGGATCCGGAGCTGGCCGCCGGCCTGGCCGCCTGGCACCGCGCGTACAACGACCGTTACTTCGGCGGCGCACTACGCGAAATACCGGTGCGCGTCTCGCGCCGGATGCACAGCCGGCTCGGGCACTACACCGCGGAGAGCGGCTCGGGGCCGGCCGAGATCGCTATCAGCCGGCGGCACGTGATCCGTCACGGGGTGGACGAGGCGCTGCACACGCTGCTTCACGAGATGATCCACCAGTGGCAGGACGAGACCGGCAAGCCGATCGACCATCGCCGCGGATTCCGCGCCAAGGCACGCGAGATTGGGATCACGCCGGCGGCCTGCCGGAGCGTCAGCGCGCGGTCGGGCAGCAGGCTGACGCGGGCGGAGACGTTGAGGTTGACGGCGGCGAGGCGTGAATGACAGGGGATAGGGGATAGGGGATAGGGGATAGGCGCGGTCAGGAATTCGTTCGCGCGACTTCGCTCATCACGGCCATCATGTTGTTCTCGCTGTCGCGGAAGAAGGCCATCCACAGGTCGTGATCCTCGAGCTTCGCTACCAGGTGCGGCTCGCCCTCGAACCGGACGCCGCGATCGGCAAGCGTGCGGTGTGTCTGGTGGATGTCCCCGACGCGGAAGTAGAGGATCGAGGCATGGCGCGCATCCCCGGAGCGCTCGGCGACGCCCAGCATGAGCCGGACACCGTCGCAGTCGAAAAAGGCCATCCCGGGCACCTCGAACAGGAATCGCACGCCCAAGGTCTCGCGGTAGAAGCGGACGGCGCGCGCGAGGTCCTCTACGGTCACGTGGATCTGGCCGATCCGGGAGAGGGCGAAGGTGCTCTGGGCGGCAGCGGGCATGGGGGCTCCGGGAACGAATTGGACGAATTGGACGAATGAGACGAAATTCGTACAATTCGTCTAATCCGTCTAATTCGTTAGCTTCGCTAACTATATTGGGGCATGCCGGCCAGACGCGCAAGACCCCCAGCCGATCCCGCCGAGGAGCTCGCCGACCGGCTGCACTCGACGGCCATCCACCTCCTGCGCCGCCTGCGCCGCGAGGATTCGGCGATCGGACTCACCGCGCCGCGGCTCTCGGCGCTCTCGGTTGTGGTCTTCGCCGGACCGCTCGCGCTCGGCGAGCTCGCCGCGGCCGAGCAGGTACGTCCGCCGACCATGACCCGCCTGGTGACGGCCCTGGAGGGGCTGGGGCTCGTCGTGCGGAGGTCCGATCCAGAGGACGGCCGGCAGATCCGGATTCAGGCGACCCCTTCGGGCCGGGCCGTCCTCGCCCGTGGTCGGGCACGCCGCATCGAGGCTCTGGCTGGCGCCGTGCGCGCCCTCGACGCCCGTGAACGGGCGCTGCTCGCCGACGCGACCGACCTTCTCGACCGTGTGATCCGCGAAATGCCGTGAGCGGAGGCGCCGTACTCGTCGGCGGGCGCCGGCTCCGATATCTTCCTCCCCCATGACCACCGACTTCTACGCCATCGACAGCGTCCTCTCCGAGGAGGAGCGCGCCGTCCGCGACAGCGTCCGCCGTTTCGTGGACGATCGGGTGATCCCGATCATTGGCGACGCGTACATCGAGGGACGGTTCCCGCGCGAGATCGTGCCGGGGCTCGCCGAGCTCGGCGTGTTCGGCGCCAACCTTCCCGAGGAGTACGGCTGCGCGGGGCTCAACAACGTCGCCTACGGGCTGATCATGCAGGAACTCGAGCGTGGCGACTCGGGCGTCCGCTCGTTCGCCTCGGTCCAGGGTGCGCTGGTGATGTATCCGATCTACGCGTTCGGGAGCGAGGAGCAGAAGCGACATTACCTGCCGAAGATGGCGGCCGGCGAGATCATCGGTTGCTTCGGCCTCACCGAGCCGGACTACGGCTCGAACCCGGGCGGGATGATCACCACCGCGCGCGAGCAGAAGGACGGGAGCTGGCTCCTCAACGGCGCGAAGATGTGGATCACCAACGGCTCGACGGCGCAGGTGGCGATCGTCTGGGCGAAGACGGGCGACCTCGACGACGAGCGGTCGATCCGCGGGTTCATGGTCCCGACCGACGCGAAGGGATTCAAGGCCAAGGATCAGAAGGGCAAGATCTCGCTCCGTGCCTCCGACACGAGCGAGCTGGTGTTCCAGGACGTACGGCTTCCCGCCGACGCGATCCTTCCGAAGTCGGGCGGGCTCAAGAGTCCGTTGATGTGTCTGACGCAGGCGCGCTACGGGATCTCCTGGGGCGCGCTCGGCGCCGCGATTGCCTGCTTCGAGGAGGCCTCGTCGTACGCCAAGCAGCGGGTGATGTTCGGCAAGCCGATCGGCGGATTCCAGCTCCAGCAGGCGCGGCTTGCCGAGATGCTCACGGAGATCGTGAAGGGCCAGCTCCTGGCGCTGCACCTCGGCAGGCTCAAGGATGCCGGCACGTTCACGCCGCAGCAGGTGTCGCTGGCCAAGCGGAACAACGTGCACATCGCGACCGAGATCGCCCGCGAGGCTCGCCGGCTCCTCGGCGCGAACGGGATCCTCGCCGAGTACGCTTCGATGCGGCACATGACGAACCTGGAGAGCGTGTACACGTACGAGGGGACGCACGACATCCACACACTCGTGCTGGGGCAGGCGATCACGGGCATCAATGCCTTTCAGTAGCAGGCGTGCCGGGCGGTGAGGACGGATTCGGCGATTCTCGTGTTGTACGCCGGGTTGGCTTTGCCTTGACGCGGAGTTGGCGTAAGAATGCGGAGGGTTCCCACACGCTTGCGGGCTCCGTGCTCTGATGCATCGACTTCGGGGTGATGGCGCCCGAGGCCATCAGCTCATGGCGAGCGGAATCCCGACCATGTTGTGGGAGCCACTCCGTTCATTCCGTATGATGCGCGGCCACCCTGCTCCTGCCATCCCGAACTCCGAAATGCGTCTTGAGGCTCATTCGCGCCGGGGTTACGTTCATGTGAATCTTTTCACATAGGACGAGGCGGCGAGCGTGAAGATCGCGGTCTGCATCAAGCGTGTGCCCGACATGGAGGCGCGGTTCCGCATTGCGTCGAGCGGCGCATCGGTGGACGAGGCTGGACTCAAGTACGACATGGGCGATTTCGATGGCTACGCCGTCGAGGCCGCGCTTCAGATCACCGAGAAGCAGGGTGGAGAAGTCGTCGCGATCTCCCTCGGGCCGGCTGTAGTGCAGGAGACACTTCGCAAGGCGCTGAGCATGGGCGTCGCGCGCGCGGTGCAATTGGAGGCCGCCGCGATCCCGTTCGATGGGTTCGCCATTGCCAGAGCTCTGGCCGCGGAGCTGAAGGACGGCGGCTACGACCTGATCATGTTCGGCAAGGTCGCGCTCGACTCGGCCAACGGAGTCGTGGGCGCGATGACCGCCGAGCTGCTCGGCCTGCCGGTCGTCACCGCGTGCTCGAAGCTGGATGTCGCCGGCGGGCGCGGCACCGCGCGGCGCGAGCTCGAGGGAGGTGCCGAGCTCGTGGAGTTCCCGCTCCCCGCCGTGGTTACGATCGACGAGGGGATCGCGCGGCCGCGCTACCCGGCGCTCAAGGGGATCATGGCGGCGAAGAAGAAGCCGCTCGAGGTGAAGCCGGCGCAGCTCGGTGAGCAGCGAGCGACTATCAAGTCGATGGAGTTGCCTGCCGAGCGTCCGCCGGGCCGGATCATCGGCGAGGGGACCGACGCGATCCCCGAGCTCGTTCGGCTCCTTCAGAACGAGGCGAAGGTACTCTGATGGCAAACGTTCTGGCATTCGCGGAAAGTCGCGCTGGTGCGCTGCGCAAGGTCGCGCTGGAGGCCGTGACCGCCGCGCGCGCGCTGGCCGACACGGCCGGCGGTGGTGAGGTGCACGCGATCGTCGCCGGTGCGCCGGGCATCGCCGGCGAGGCGCCGCGGCTTGGCGCGCACGGCGCGGACCGCGTGGTCGCGGTGGAGCACGCGGCGTTCGCCAACTACGACCCCGAATCGATCGCGGCCACAGTCGCCGAACGCGCGAAGTCGGGCGGCTACCGCGCGATCATCTTCAGCGCATCGGCGCAGGGACGCGATCTGGCGCCGCGCGTCGCGGCCAAGCTCGGCGTGGGCATGCTCTCCGATGTCATCTCGCTCGAGGTGAGCGGCGACGCGATCGTGGCGAAGCACCCGGCGTACGCGAACAAGGTGATCGCCACCGTCGCGGTCACCGGTTCGCCGGCGATCGTCTCGCTGCGGCCCAACGCGTTCACGCCGGTGGAGAACGCCAGGGCGGGAACGGTCGAGAGCGCCCAACCCGCCGCCGATCCCGGCGCGTCGCGGGTCGTGGTCAGGGAGACGATCAAGGGGAGCAGCACACGTCCCGACCTGACGGAGGCGCCGGTGATCGTGAGCGGCGGCCGGGGGCTCAAGGCGCCGGAGAACTTCAAGCTCGTCGAGGAACTGGCCGAGGCGTTCGGCAACGCCGCCGTCGGCTGCACGCGCGCGGTGACCGACGATGGCTGGCGCCCGCACAGCGACCAGATCGGTCAGACCGGTCGCGTCGTCAGCCCGCAGCTCTACGTCGCCGTCGGGATCTCCGGTGCGATCCAGCATCTGGCCGGGATGCGGACGTCGGGCACGATCGTAGCGATCAACAAGGACCGCGAAGCGCCGATCTTCAAGGTGGCCGATTACGGCATTGTCGGCGATGCGCTGCAGATCGTGCCCGCACTGACCAAGGCCGTGCGCGAGGCGCGCCGGCACGGCTGAGCTGATGCCGGGCGCCGCGGCGCCCCGTTCTTGTATCCGCTTCCGGCGCGGCGTAGCTTCCGCGCCATGAGCCCATCGAACGTGCTGTTCCTGGTCATCCTTCTCCTCGCAATCGGGTTCTTCGTCTACAACGTGCAGCGGCTGATCGCCTACCTGCGCGTCGGCAAGCCCGATTCACGCACGGGCGAACCGCTGGCCCGGCTGAAGAACGTCTTCGTCATCGCGCTTGGGCAGCGAAAGATGTTCCGGGAGCCCGCGGCCGGCGTGATGCACGCGCTCATCTTCTGGGGATTCATCGTGCTCACGCTGGGGACGATCGAGATCCTCATCGAGGGCGTGTGGGCCCCTTTCTCGTACGCGATGGTCTTCCCGGGCCCGCTGTACTCGGCGTACGCGCTCTCCCAGGACGCGTTCGCCCTGCTCGTGCTCGGCGCGATCGGCTTCGCGTTCTATCGCCGGCTGATCGTCCACCCCAAGCGGCTGGAGGGCGACGAGACGGAGCACACCGATGCGCTGCTGATCCTCGGCATGATCGGCGCGCTGATGCTGACGCTGCTCCTGACCGGCGCGTTCCTCCACGTGCTCGCGCCGGACGTGGTGCCGCCGGAGAAGATGATCTCGCGCGCGCTGGGCGAGGGACTCGGCTGGGTGGGCGCCGACACCGCACGGACGGGCTACCTGCTCAACTGGTGGGTGCACGCGCTGCTCATCCTCGGCTTCCTCAACTATCTGCCGTACTCGAAGCACCTTCACATCGCCAGCTCGATCTTCAACGTCTACTTCTCCAACACGACCGGCCCTGGCCCGATCGGCGTGATGCGGCCGATGGACCTCGAGGCCGAGGACGTCGAACAGTTCGGCGCGTCGGACGTCGAGCACCTGACCTGGAAGAATCTCCTCGACGGCTACTCGTGCACCGAATGCGGCCGCTGCACCGCGGCCTGTCCGGCGAACATCACGGGGAAGGTGCTGAGTCCGCGGAAGATCGTGATCAACGTTCGCCAGCGGCTGATGGAGAAGGGACCGCTCCTCACCGGTGACACGGGTGAGCTGTTTTCTCCGACGCTGGTCCACGGCGAGGGGGGCGACGCGGGCAACGAGACCGTGGGGGCCGTGCTCGGTCACCGGCTGCTCGACAACTACATCACCGAGGAGGAGCTCTGGCAGTGCACGTCGTGCCGTGCCTGCGTCGTGGAGTGCCCCGTCTCGATCGACCAGCTCGAGGTGATCAACGAGCTGCGGCGCCACCTCGTGCTCTCCGAGTCACGCTTTCCGCCGGAGATCCAGCCGGCGTTCGAGTCGCTGGAGCGCAACGGCACTCCGTGGGCGTTCAGCCCGACCGACCGCGCGGCGTGGGCCGAGGGGCTGGCCATTCCGACCATGGCCGAGAAGCTCGCCCGCGGCGAGCGGCCCGACGTGCTGTTCTGGGTCGGGTGCATGGGGTCGTTCGACGATCGGGCAAAGCGCATCACCGTGGCGTTCGCGCGGATCATGCAGGCCGCCGGGATCGACTTCGCCATCCTCGGTCAAGAGGAGAAGTGCAACGGCGACCCGGCGCGCCGGATGGGGAACGAGTACCTCTACCAGATGCTGGCCCGCGACAACGTCGAGCTCCTCGACCGCTACCAGGTCCGCACCGTCGTCACGATCTGCCCGCACTGCTTCCACCAGATCGGCAACGAGTACCCGCAGCTCGGTGGTGACTACGAGGTAATCCACCACTCCACGTACATCGCGCGACTGATCGAGGCCGGGCGGGTCACGCTGCGCGGCGCCGACGGGGTCGACTCGATCACGTACCACGACAGCTGCTATCTCGGCCGGTACAACGACGTATACGACGCGCCGCGCGAGACGCTCCGCCGGGCGCTGCCGATCGTCAAAGTGACCGAGCCGCCGCGCACGCGCAGCCGCGGACTTTGCTGCGGAGCCGGCGGCGGGCGGATGTTCATGGAGGAGCACCAGGGCAAGCGGATCAACGTCGAGCGAACCGAAGAGCTGCTGGCGACCGGTGCCGGGGCGATCGCGGTCGCCTGTCCGTTCTGCATGACGATGATGACGGACGGGGTCAAGGCGAAGGGGGCCGATGTGCCGGTGCTCGACATTGCCGAGGTGGTGGAGAAGGCGCTCTCGCGTTGAAACCAGGAAGCTCCTCGTTGGTTTCGCGGACACCTGGCTGGCGAAATGCGGGCGCCTCACTTCGTCGGCGCGCGCGCTTATACGCTGCGAGCCCGCGGCCTGCGGGGGCGGAGACTCTCGTAATTCGAGTTCCGCGGTCTCTTGCTACGCGCGAGCGCCTCCTCCATGAGGCGCCCGCATTTCCCCATGCGTTGACGGACTTCAAGCGCTGGTGCGTGTCCGGCGGATCTCCATCACTTCGATCGCCTGGCGGATCTCCCCGCGCTCGTAGCCGAGCTTGCCGAGGCTGGTGACGGCGAGGCCGATACGCTCGCACTCGGCGACGAAGCGCGGTGTCGCCACGCGGCCGGGGTCGGCCACCAGCGCCCGGCCCTCCTGTGACATGGCCCGGGCGAGCACGCCGGGCACCAGCGTCGCGTATCGCGCTTCGTACAGGACGTCAGCGGCGGCGACGAGCTCGAAGTCGGTGAGGTCCTCCGGCCAGTCGCGCCAGTCCACGAGTCTCGTTTCCGGATCCGTTCCGGTGTTGCGGGCAACGTTCACGCGGGTGAATCGCAGGGCGTCGTCGTAGTAGTCGGTGGCCAGCACCTCGAAGCCGGATTGGGCCGCGGCGGCGGCGACCACGCCCACGCCGCAGCCGAGCTCCAACATCCGCAGCCCAGCGCCGTCGAGACCGCTCAGCCCTTCGGCGAGCACGACACCCGAAGGCCAGATGTCGGCCCAGTACGGCAGGCGCTCGTCGCGGGCGAAGTCCTCCTCGCTGATCAGGTCTTCGGCGGCTCGCGGGTGCACGAACTCGTAGACGCGGTCGGTGAGCGTGAGCCGCGTCCGTGCCGTCACGAAACGGCGCGAAAGGTCCGCTTCGATCGCGTCGATCTCGGCCGGCCTCACGCGCGCGCGGGGGGCTCCGCGGGCTCGGCCAGCCACATCGCGTCGTCCACCAGCAGGAGTGCGTCGAGCGACTCGCCCGGCTCGCTCCGCGGCCGGTCCTCGGGGACGATCAGCAGCGCGTTGGCGCGCGACATCGATGTGAGAATCCCCGAGCCCTGCGGGCCGGTGAGCCGCGCCGTCAGTCGGCCGTCGGGATGCGCGGTCACCACGGCGCGGAGGAAATGGGTGAGCTTGGCGCCGATCGTCACCGGCTCCTCGAGCATCACGGGCACCGGTCGGCGGAAGAGCAGTCGGTGGCCGAGCATCTTCCGGATCGCGGGGCGTACGAACAGCTCGAACGTCACCATCGCCGATACCGGATTCCCCGGCAGACCGATCCACGGCGTGCCGCGGAGGATGCCGAATCCCAGCGGCGCGCCCGGGCGCATGCGCACCTTCCAGAACCGCATCTCGGCGCCCAGTTCCTCGAGCACGTCGCGCGTATAGTCGAACTCGCCGACCGAGATCCCCGCCGAGGTGACGATCAGGTCGCACCCCGCCGAGCGGAGCAGCCCCTCGCGCAGCGCCGCCGGTTCATCGGCGACGATACCGAGGTTCAGGGGCTCGCCGCCGGCGGCCCGCACGAGCGTGTGCAGAGTGTAGTTGTTCGACGAGACGATCTTTCGTCCGGCGAGCGCTTCGTGGAACCGGTCGAGGTCCACCAGCTCGTCGCCCGATCCGAGGATCGCGACCCGCGGCCGGCGGTGCACGTCGACTGCGCTCATTCCGATCGACGCCAGTACGCCGATTTGCGCCGCGCCGAGCACGGCGCCGGCGGAGAGCACGGTCTCGCCGGCCTCGAGGTCCTCGCCGCGCGGACGCACGTTGCGCCGCGCGTCGCGCGCGGCGCGGATCTCGACCTGGTCGACGCCTCCGTCGGAGTCCTCCACCCGCACGACGGTGTCGGCGCCGTCGGGCAGGGGAGCGCCGGTCATGATCCGCATCGCCTCGCCGCGCCGCAGCGCCCGCGACGGGAAGCCGCCGGCGGGGATCGTCTCGGCGACCGGCAGCCGCACCGGAGACTCGGCGGATGCGGATTCGATGTCGGCGGCGATGACCGCGTAGCCGTCCATCGCCGAGTTGGTCCACGGCGGGAGCGTGATCGGCGACACCGCGTCGACGGCGAGCACGCGGCCGGCGGCATCGAGGATCGGGACGCGCTCGATCGGGAGACACCGGATCTCCTCGACGATCCGGCGCGCCGCGTCGCCGACGCTCAGCATGTGATCACCGGCGTCCGAGCCGGATCGCCGCCAGCTGCGCTCCGATCAGATCCTGCACCGCGTTCACGTCGCGCAGCCGGGACGGTGTAGTTGTTCGCCAGAGTGCTGAAGATCAGCAGGCGGCCGTCGGGCGCGGTGACGTAGCCGGAGAGCGCCCGCGCCCGATCGAGGGTTCCGGTCTTGCCCCGCAGGTTGCCCTCCGCCGGCGTCCCGCGCATCCGCGTTTCGATCGTGCCGTCAACGCCGGCTATCGGAAGCGACTCGTAGAAAACTGCGAACGCACTGTCGGTGCGCATGACGTCGAGCACGCGCACGATCGTCTCCGGCGACAGATAGTTGTGTCGTGACAGTCCGCTCCCGTCGCGCACCGCGAAGCCGTCGGGCGCGATGCCCCAGGCGAGAAGCTGCCGCTCGACCACCACGCGCCCGCTGTCCGCGGTGCCGACGCCGGTGACCTCGAGCCCCAGCGTCTTGAACAGGATCTCGCCGATCTGGTTCTGCGAGGGCTTCTCGAACGCCGGCAGGATCTCGGAGAGCGGCGGCGACAGCGTGGCGAACAGAGTGTCGATCCGCGGCGGGATCGTGTCGGCGATGAGCGTGTCGCCCAATGCAGCACTGGGCGCTGGCGTCGCACTAGGCGCAGGCGGCGCTCCAGGCGGCGTCCCGGACACTGCCGCTGCACCCGGCGCCGCCTGCGCCGCCTCGTTCGACTCGGCCGACGATCGGTCCCCGAGTCCCGACAGAGCGCTCACGGCGCCGATCACCTCGATGCCGCGGTCTGCCAGTGCCTCACGAAGTGCATCGAGATACGCCCGCGCCGGCTCGCGCTGCGCGATCGTCAGCACCGCCGAGTCGCCGGCGAGCACGACCCCGGTCACGACGAGCGTTCCGTCCTCGGAGCGGCGAAGGCGCGTGCGCGTGCGCGGCGGCACCGTGTCGCCGGGCAGCACGATCGTCGGATCGATGGTGGCCGCCTCGACGGCCAGCGGCGGCACCGTGTGCCCGTGCGATGTCGCCGTCACCGGCTCACCAGGCGCGGGGCCGCCCCGGACGAACACACGCCAGAATCCCTCGTTGAACATCAGCTCGTCCACGCCGGCGGAGTACGGGAAGTCGAAGTCGTCCCATCCCCAACCGAATCCGTGGATCGCGTCCGGAAAGGCATCGCCGTGCGCCCGCACGTCGCCGACGATCCGGCGGATTCCGAGCGCGGCCAGCGAGTCGGCGATCTCGCGCATCGGGAGCATCGCGTCGTCGCGCATGCGGTCCGACAACGTCGGATCGCCGCGCCCGATGATGAGCAGATTGCCATCGAGCACGTCCTCGCGCACCGGACCGTCGGCGGCGAACACCGTCTCGAACCGGAAGTCGGCGCCGAGCGTCACGAGCGCCACCGCGCCGGTGACGAGCTTCATGTTCGACGCCGGCATGAACAGCTTGGCGGCGTTGCGCGAGTAGAGCGTGTCGCCGCGAGCGCGAGGTGCGCGATTCGTCGAACGGCGCCACGCGGACGCGTGCCACTCGCGCGGTCGGGACGGCCACCTGATCCCGGCTCCCGATGGGGCGCGCCACACCGCACAGCGGGCATCCAGCGGACGGCTCTCGGCATCATCTGTCTCTCATCACCTCGTGCTCGACGAGCGCCGCGAGGCGGTCGAGCCAGTCGGAATCCTGAAGCCGGATCACCGGCACGCTCGTCTCCAGCGCGTCGGCGTCGGTCACGATCGCCAGGTAGTGCCCGGCCGTCGGGGCGTCATAGCCCAGCAGCGGCGTGTCGTGCGCGGCGCGCCGGAAGACCTCGATCTTCGGAAGCGCCGAGCGCTTGAATCCCTCGCACACCACCACGTCGGCGTCGCTCATGTATCGCTCGGCGATCGCTTCCGGCTCCATCTCATCGCTCCAGCGGACGATCAGCGCGAACTTGTCCGGCGCCGCCATCGCCACCCGCTCGGCGCTGCCCTCGTGGTAGTGCCGGTACGTGTCGGTCGTCGATGGATCGATGTTGAAGGTATGCGCTCCGTGCTTGATCGTCATCACCCGGTGTCCGCGCCGGTGCAGCTCGGCCGCCAGGCGGACGACGAGAGTCGTCTTCCCGCTATTCTTCTTTCCGATCACGGCCACCATCGGCGGCCGCCGCGTGCCGTTCGGCGAGGGCGAGGTCATCCGGGGAGTTGACGTTCAGGAAGAGCAGGGCGGGGTCGCCGTGCCGCGCCACCTCGGCCGCCGGAAGCCGCACGAGAGTGATCTCCTCGTGAAAGCCGATCACGCGACGGTCTCCGGCGTCGAGACGGCGCTCGATCGCCGGCAGACAGCTCGGGGCGTAGTATGCGCACAGCGGCTCGATTCCGCGGCGCGAGCCGCTCTCCGGCGCCGCCGCATCGGCGGTCTCGCCGGCGGCGCGCAGCGACTCGAGCAGTGTCGGCGGCACGAAGGGCATGTCCCAGGCGACCACCAGCACCGCTGTTCCGGCGTGCACCAGCGCCGCGTGAATCCCCCCGAGCCCGCCGGCGCCGGGTCGTATGTCTCCCTCGCACGGGACGCCCGGCAGCCACGAATCGGCCGCCGGATCGTTGGCGATCACGAGGAGCGACGACGTGCAGCCGGAGAGCGCATCGGCGACGCGATCGACGATCCGCCGGCCGCCCACCCGCTCGAGTCCCTTGGCGGCGCCGCCGTACCGCGTGGCCTGTCCGCCGGCGAGGATGACGCCGGTGCAGGGCGGGCGGGCGTTCACGGACGATGAAGCTGCGGCTCACCGCTCACCGCGCGGCCGATGAGGAGCATCCCCGCCGCACGGGCGATGTCCACCGCGATCGTGGACGGCACCGACGGCGTGGCGACGACGGAGAGCCGAGCGCGGGCCGCCTTGAAGGCCAGCTCTCCCGAGATGCGGCCGGTCACCAGCAGCAGCAGATCGGTGGGGTCGCGCCCCGCGGCCACCGCCGCGCCGAGCACCTTGTCCACGGCGTTGTGCCGGCCGATGTCCTCGGCGTGATGGAGCAGCGACTCGCCATCAGTGAGCGCGGCCGCGTGGACGCCGCCGGTTTCCTTGTACCGCTCCCCGCGGGCGAACAGCGCCTTGAACAGCGCCCGTGTGCGGGCGAGGTCGAGCGCCTGCGGCGGCTCGCTGCGCCGCGGGACCTGGCTCAGCGACCCGAGGATCGTCGTCACCGCGCCGCACCCCGACGCCAGCACGCGCCGCCGCTCCGCCCGCTCGACCGTGTCGTACCGATCCGGTGGCACGTCCACCCAGAACCCGAGCTCCTTCGCGCACGGCCGCATCCTGAGCACATCGGCCATCGAATCGATGTAACCCTCGCCGTACAACCAACCGATCACGAGGTCATCGAGCTTGTCCGGCGTGCACATCCAGGTGACGACGGGTGCGCCGTTGAGCTCGAGCCAGACGGGGGCTTCCTCGACCGAGTCCAGAGTGGCGGGCATGCATCGGATTCTATGGACGGGGCTGTCGTGGCGCCAGACGCGTTGATCCGCCCTTGATCTCCTTGATCTACAGGCGCAGCCCGCGCCGCTCGGCTGCTTCGTCCAGCTCTTCCGTGATCATCCGCTCCAGAAGCGCGTCGAGCGCCGGCCCGGCGCGCCGCTCCTTCACGTAACGCCCGCACACGTTGCAGATAGTCAGCTCGTACCCGATGCTCGGGGCGGGAACGCGGGCGATCATCGGGTCGCCCGCGGCTCCGCAGCCGAGGCATCCGGTGAGCGGCGTCGGCCAGACCGTGTCGCAGCGGGAGCAGAGGAGCGTCCGGCCGGTTCGCGATGCCACCGCCAGCTCCGCTGGGCTGCCGCAGCACGGGCAGCCTGCACGCCGCCAGTCGTCGAACGACAGCCCCGCCAGGACTTCCCGGCTGGCGCGGCGAAGGATCGAGCCGCCGACTAGCGCGGCGCATTGCCTTGCTGCCCTCCGGTGGGCTTCCCGCGGCCGGCGCTCGCCGGCGAGCCATGCGTGTATCGCGGGTACGACCTCGAAGCGCAGGTCGCGAGCGCCGGAAACGGCCGCGTCGGATGCCAGCCCCGCGGTCTCGATCGCTTTCGTCGCGCGAAGGAATGGAACGACCAGGTCGCCGGCGGAGGCGATGACATCGACCGGGTCGTACGCCGTGAGCCCGCTGCGGATGCGCTGGCGGGCCTGCACGAGATCGATGGCCGTGCGCCACTGCCCCTCCAGGTCGCGTTGCAGTGCGCGCAACGGGGCGAGGCGTTCCGCCGCCGACTCTCGAGCGCCGTCGCCGGCACCGCCGACCGCGATGTCACCATCCATGTCCAGGCGAGCCGTCGTCACGTGCCTCTCTGGTGTGGGTCCCACGACAGCGGCAACGCTCGTGCCCTGCTTTCGCGTGCTCGTCCATTGCGCGGCGCTCCTCGTCATCGCCGCTCTCGGCTCTTAGAAGAGCCAGCGAGCTGAACGTCACGTACCGTTCAACGACCCGACAAACGGACAAAAAGTGCGCGTCGTTCTGCCCGATCCGCGCGCTCAGTCGCCGCGAAATTCGGTGCGCAGCGTGTCGCCTTCGGCCACCACGACCGACGTTACTTTCGCGCGTTCACCGAGAGCGGCCTGCACGCGCTCGAATATGAATCGGGCGAGATTCTCACCCGTCGGCACCAGCCGGCCATCGGCGAACTCGGGCACGTCGAGATTGATGTTGCGGTGATCGAAGCGGGCGCGAACCTCCGCGTCGAGCGTGCGATCCAGAAGGCCGAGATCGACGATCATTCCGGTCGTCTCATCGATTCCGCCGCGGACGGTCACATCGCAGGTGTAGGTGTGGCCGTGAAAATGTGGATTGGCGCAGGTGCCGAACACCTCGGCGTTGCGCTCGTCGGACCACTGCGGCAGCCGGTAGCGGTGCGCCGCGGCGAACGTGATGCGGCGGGTCAGCATGGCGTTCGGCATGCCGGAAGATCGCGACGTCCGCCCGATCGCGACAGGGCAACGGTCCGTCGGGCGAGCCCGCTCAGTGATCCTCGCCGTCGTCGATCGGTACGTCGTACCCCTCCGGGGTCGGACGCTCCGGCGGAATCCACGGCACCGCGCCCTGGATCGTCTTCTGAACGTCCGTCGTCCCGAAGGCCAGCAGCTCATCATCGAGCTCGTCCGACAGGTGTTCGGCCTCGGGGCTGAGCGGCCGCGGCCGATCGCCGAGCAGCAACCCCTCGTGCTCCTCCTCGCTGGCGATGTGGTCGTCCATGGCCTCGGGACTCTGGGCCCGACGCATGGCGTCGACCACCAGCTCGTTCTCCATCCGGTCCACACCAATCACGTCGGTGATGATGTGCTCGGCGATCCGCCGCTCGTCCTCGGTCCCGACGCGACCGGCGATCGACACGCAGCCGTCCTCCACCGTGATGGTGACGTCGGCGTCGTCCACTCCGCGGTGATCGCGCAGCTTCGAGCGGACGAGAGCGCGCAGTTCGTCGTCGCTCAGGTCGTCCAGATCGTGCACATCCTCGTAGTCACGTGCCATCAGGCTCCTCCAGTGACCCCGTCGGACGCCGATGCCCGGGAGCCTCCCGCGTCAGCGCCAGAATCGGTACGAGGCGCCGATGGTGAACGCGAGGTTGTGCTTCCAGAACTGCCGCCGCTGCGTCGAGGGGAGTACCTGCGTGTCGTCGGGCGCCGGTGCGAAGTAGAGCGCGGGATACGAGATCCGGTACAGGTAGTCCGTGAAGTCGAGCCGCACCTCTATCCGGTCGCCGGCGACGTATCGCACGCCGCCGCCCATGTTGAACGCAAAGCCGGTGCCGAATTGGTAGTTGCCCGTGTCGGGCCGGGAGCGGAAGTCGGTGTGCAGTCCGATGCCGGTAGTCAGCTCCGGCACCAGATTGCGCCAGCTCCGGTCGCCGGTGAGGCTCAACGCAAAGTCGAGGTCGGTCAGCAGGAACGGCCAGCTTTCGGTGCCGAGCACGCGCTCGTCGGCGGAGAGCCGCGGATCGATCACCGTACGCTCGCTCAGCACGAGGGTCGAGCGGGCGACGAGGTACATGGGTCCCCCGACACGCAGCCCGTAGCGCGCACCGATGGTCGGACCACCCTGCGGCGCGACGCCTGCGGGGTCACGTCCGGCGGCATAGTAGCCGGTGAACAGACTCACGTCCTGGCGGTAGCGCAGGTCGCGAAACGGACTCTCCTCCGGCAAGCGGCCGACGACCTGCGCCGGAAGCGGCGCACCGAGCGCGAGAAGGAGCATGCCTGCCAGCGTACACTTCACGAGCGATCTCCGGTGAGTCTCAGGTTCGTGCCGGTCATCTCCGGCGGTTGCTCGACGCCGAGCATCGAGAGAATGGTCGGCCCGACGTCGCAGAGGGCGCCGCCTTCGCGAAGCGGCCGGTCGCCCTCGGGATCGACCATGACGAAAGGTACCGGACTGGTCGTGTGCGCGGTGTGCGGACCGCCGGTCTCCGGATCGATCATCAGCTCGCAGTTGCCGTGATCGGCGGTGACCAGCACCCGGGCATCCTTCCGCTCGGCGACAGCCAGCATCCGCCCCAGGCACTCGTCCACCGTCTGCACCGCGGCGATCGTCGCCGGCAGCGAACCGCTGTGCCCGACCATGTCGCCGTTGGCGTAGTTGCACAGAATGAACTCGTGATTCCCCGCCTCGATGGCCGAGCACAGCACCTCGGTCACGCCGGGCGCGCTCATCTCCGGCATCAGATCGTACGTCGCCACCTTCTGGCTCGGGACGAGAATCCGCTCCTCCCCGGGGAATGGCTGCTCGATCCCTCCGTTGAAGAAGTATGTCACGTGCGCGTACTTCTCCGTCTCGGCGGTCCGGAACATCCGCATCCCGCGCTCGGAGATCACCTCGGCCACGATCCGCGCCAGCGTCCGCGCCGGGAACGCGGCGGGGATGTCCAGCGTACGGTCGTAGACCGTCATCGTCGCCGCCCGAAGGTGCGGACGCCGCGGATCGGAGAACCCGTCGAAATTCTCATCGGTCAACGCACGGACGAGCTGCCGCATCCGGTCCGCCCGGAAGTTGAAGAAGATCACCCCGTCCTGGTCGGCCATCGGTGCCCGCGGAGTGTCCCCCTCGACGATGACCGTCGGCATGATGAACTCGTCGGTCTCGCCCCGCTGGTACGCCTGTCTGATTGCCGTCAACGGATCATCGGCGCGCGGACCCTCGCCGTGCACCGCGGCGAGGTAGAAGCGCTCGGTCCGCTCCCACCGCTTGTCGCGGTCCATGCCGTAGTACCGGCCGCCGAGCGAAGCCACGATCGCGCGTCCGCGCGCGCGGGCGAGTAGCTGCTCCATGAACGCCAGACCCGACTTGGGCATGGTGTCGCGGCCATCGAGCAACGCGTGAACGGCGGTCCGCGGCACGTGCTCGCGCTCGGCGAGGTCGATCAGGGCGAAGAGGTGCTGGTCGAGCGCGTGCACCCCGCCATCGCCGATCAGGCCGACGAGGTGGAGCGTGCCGCCGTGCTTCCGCACGTGCCGGCAGACATCGAGGATGACGGGGTTGCGAAAGAATTCGCCGCTCTCGATCGTCTTCGAGATGCGGACGATATCCTGGTTGACCACCCGGCCCGCGCCCATGTTGAGGTGGCCGACCTCGCTGTTGCCCATCTGCCCCTCGGGGAGGCCCACGGCGAGCCCCGAGGCCTCGAGCAGCGTACGCGGCCGCGTACCCCAGAGGGCGTCCCACGTCGGCGTCTCGGCGAGAGCCACCGCGTTGCCCTCGCGCTCGGCGCGGTAGCCCCAGCCATCCAGCACCACCAGCACCACCTGTCTGGTCATCTCCACCTGCTGTATACTGGGAACATCATCTGTCGCGTGCTGTAGTTGTGGGGGGACGAGGGGCCGTAAGCCGGATCGACCGCGACCTGGCTGTCGTCAGCCCGTCCCCGCGCGAAGCCATGCGCAATGTACCCGCCCTCTTGCCCCCATTCCAGCAATGCGCCTGCCGCTGTCGGTACTCTTTCTGATCGCCGCGGCGCCCGTCGGCGCGCAGGCGACGATCGCGCGCTCGACGACGCTGCACGCCGAGCCGGGCTCGCGTCCGGTCGCCGCGCTGCGCGAAGGGACGAACGTGCGCGTCGGCAACTCGCGCGGCGGGTTCACCGAAGTCACGCTCGAGGGTTGGGTGAGCGCGACCTTCGTGGCCGGGAGGCGCGAGCAGTTTCCGATCAGCATCCGGGCGAGCTCCGACAACGTGCGGCTGCGCGGCGAGGCGAGCACGAGCTCGCGCATCCTCGCCGAGATGCGTGCGGGAATGGGACTGACCGAAGTTTCCCGCCGCGGCGCCTGGGTGCGCGTCCGCCGCACTGGATGGGTGCCGAACGCCGCCGTGCAGGCGACCGTGGCACGTGGGACGCCGAGCGCGCCGCCCGCCCGGGCGCGGAATGCACCGGCGCGGACTCCCGATCGCACCGATCCCGCACCGGCAGCCCCGGCAGGACCGGCAGCCGCGGCCGGCGACGCAGCGCGCACGGCTCGCGCCCAGACTTCCGAAGGCACGATCGCCGAGCCACCGCCCGCCGGACAGTCGCTCACGCCCGCCAGCCAGATCGCGCTCCGACGCGCGCCGGACGCCGAGGCGGTGGCGATGCTCGAGCCAGGAGCGCGCATGACTCCCACGGCCCGCGAGCGTGGATGGGTAAGGGTGCAGGTGGAGGGCTGGGTGCGCGAGAGCGAAGTGATCGCCGCCGATACGACCGTACGCGCGAGCCTGAGCGCCGCCGACCTGCGCGCCGACCCTGCGGCAGCCAAGGGACAGCTGGTCCGCTGGGACGTCCAGGTGCTCTCGCTCCAGACGGCCGATCCGCTCCGCCGGGACCTGGAACGCGATGAGCCTTACCTGCTCGCCCGCGGCCCCGGCGCCGAGAACGCCATCCTCTACCTGACGGTGCCGCCAAGCCTGCTCGAGACCGCGCGCCGTCTGGCGCCGCTGACTCACATCTCCGTGATCGCCCGGGTGCGAACCGGGCGCAGCGAGCCGGTCGGGGTGCCGGTGCTGGAGCTTCAGTCGATCGCGCGGGTTCCCTGATCAGTCCTTCCTTCGGAGACATCCTCGAGTGAGTGGGCAGACGCGCGGTGCGTTACCTCCGCGTCCCTGCGCCCCCTGCGGTTCCCCACATAAAGGGGGCGGCCCCTCTCTTGCTAAGTGCCCTGCCAGACTCTACTGGAACGCAACTTCGTTGCGCCAATAACGGTATAAGGAGAAATGCGACTGGAACCCCCTGAGCCGCGGCTGGAGGACGAGCCGGGCACGCGACGAGCCGAACCGCGACCCGATGCACCCGACCGCCGAAGGCCACCGTGGCGGGAGTTCCGCCACGCCTATCCCGGGATTCTCGCGACGATCTTCGTCGCACTCGCAATCATGGTGGCCGCCGACGCCTGGCTCGTCGCCAAGCGATTGCGCTACGAAGGCGAGATCGAGCGGCTGCGCGCCTCGATGAGCGACGTCGAACGCCAGCGCACCGACATGATCCTGGCGACGGACGAAAACCGCTTCCGGACCATGATCGAGCTCATCCGCCGGCAGGCGCGCGGCGACCAGGATCTCAATCTCGCGGTGTCCGTGGACAGCGGCGTGATGTATCTCCAGCGCGAAGGTGCGGTGCTTCGCGAGATGCACGCGTTGATCGGCCCGGAGAAGACCGTCGGCGAAGGTCCCGACACGGTTCGGCTGGCGCCGCCGCGCGGCGCGCGGACGGTCGAGCGCGTGCTCGGACCGTCCGACGCGTGGGAGGTGCCGCGCTGGGTCTACCTGGACCGCGGCCTGGACGTCCCGGCCGAACGATCGCACCGCGCCGCACTGGGTCCGCGTGCCATAATGCTCAGCGGCGGCACGGTGATCTACTCGATGCCGAGCGTCGGACCGCTCAACGATTCGACCTACGTCATGCCCGGCGGCGTTCGCGTGGCCGAGGAGGATCTCTCGGCCATCGCGCCGAACCTCCAGCCGGGGCAGACAGTCTACTTTTACTGAGACAACGGAGTCAATCGAATGGGATTCGTGCGTCACGGAGGACGGGTGGCATGGGGGCTGATCGGCGCGCTGGTGTTCGTGCTCGTCAGCAGCACCGTGCTTCTCGCGAACACGGCCGATGTGCGCTATCAGCGCGATGTCACGCGCATGGTGTTCAACGACAATCTCCAGCTGCTGGAGGACGTCCGCCGTCGCGTGGGCGCCGTCAACGACAGCATCGACACCGTGCTGGCCGAGACACCGAACGTCTCCGACGATCAGGGCTTCCTCGTGGTCAGCATCGAGGAGCGGCGGCTCTGGTACAAGAAGGGCGACAGCGTGCTCTTCGAGACCCGCGTCGCCGTGGGCAGCGGCAAGACGTTGGTGAGAGGAACCAATCAGTGGAAGTTCGACACGCCTCGGGGGCGGCTGGTGGTGCAGCGAAAGGACCTGGATCCTGCCTGGGTTCCGCCCGACTGGCACTTCATCGAACAGGCTCGCAACCGTGGCCTCGGCACCATGTCGCTCAATCGTGGCCAGTCGATCCCGATGGCCGACGGATCGGAGATAACCGTCGTCGGAAGCGACGTCGTCCGCCGAGCGCCCGATGGCAACATCACCGCGCTCGAGGCCCAGGACGGCCGAGAGATCGTAGCGAACGGCAACATTGTGATCCCGCCATTCGGCACCAATCAGCGCAAATACGATGGCGTGCTCGGCACGCATCGGCTCTATCTTGGCGATGGATACGCGTTGCACGGGACCAACCAGCCGAGCTCGATTGGACGGGCTGTCAGCCACGGCTGTATTCGTCTTCGCAACGAGGACATCGAGACGCTCTACCACATGGTACCGCTGGGCACTCCGGTCTACATCTACTGACCTTGACCGAGCGGTCAGAATGCCGTGCTGCCGCCCCTCAGCCGGGGCGTTTGGCACGGCCCGGAGAGTGTAAATTAAAGGTTGGGAGTGAGACGCCGGCGGTGGGCAACCCAAAGTGCCCCGCACGTGTCGAACCGCTCGTACCCGAGACCCTCTTGCCTCGAGGGACTTCCTGAAAAGGGCACGCCGGCCAAGGCTCAGGCCGGTACGCAAAGCCGAGAGACGGCTGCACAGCCGTACGTCTGGTTGCCAGGGAGGAAAATTGAGACGATCCGCGCTCGTCGCGCGCGTCAACAGGCGCGCGCTTGCCACGATAGGAGTGTTCGCCATCGCGCTGTTCGCGGTGGCGGGATTCGCCGCCGAGCGCGGCAGTATCCCGGACAACGGCGTCACCGCAGAGCTCGCCATCATCGACTCGACGCCCCGCGTCGCGATCGACGATTCGCTGTTCGGCTTCAGCGGGAAGCTGCGGATGCGCTTCCTCGCCGAAACCACCGGGGAGTTCGTCGTTCCGGTGCTGCGCCGTCTGCTCGGCGACGCCGACCTGAGCGCCCCCGGCATCTACCGCGTGGAGGACTCCGAGCGGCAGTTCTCGTTCGTGACGCTCCTGCCGTTCACCGAGAAGCGGAACGGAAGGATCGGTACGTATCGGATCGGTTCGTGGCCCGGTGAGCATCGGCGCAGCCCGGCCGGCTACGAGAATCCCCAGGGATTCATCGTCGTCACACTGGAGAACCAGGATGAGCCGGTCTCCGAGCATTTCCGGCTGCGCGATTTCCTCACCAAGGATCAGCGCGATGTCTGGCCGAA
>DATKCV010000141.1:0-2100 GCA_035513015.1 Gemmatimonadaceae bacterium | reverse complement strand
CGGGATCGCGATGCGCCGGTTCGCCGAATCGTCCAGCGTGCGCTCCAGCCACTGCGACGCCGCCGTGAACGCCGGGTCCAGCGACAGCGTGATCACGTGCCTCGCCAGCGCATTGATCCGCTCCGCACGCATCGGGTTGCGCTTGTACGGCATCGCGGAAGAACCGATCTGATCGCTCTCGAACGGTTCCTCCACCTCCCGCAGGTGCTGCAGCAGCCGCAGGTCGTTCGCGAACTTGGAAGCACTCGCCGCGATGCCCGCCAGCGCCGCGAGGAACGCGTAGTCAGCCTTGCGCGGATAGGTCTGCCCAGTCACGGCGTACACCCGCTCGAACCCCATCTTCGCCGCCACCCGACGGTTCATCTCGTCGACCTTCGCGCCATCTCCGCCGAACAGCTGGAGGAACGAGGCCTCGGTGCCGGTGGTGCCGCGTGCGCCGCGGAACCGGAGCGTCCCCAGCCTGTGCACCGTCTCCTCGAGGTCCAGCAGCAGGTCCTGGACCCACAGGGTGGCGCGCTTCCCGACGGTGGTCGGCTGCGCCGTCTGGAAATGCGTGTACCCGAGCGTCGGCACATCCTTCTGCCGGCGCGCGAACTCCGCCAGCACGCGGATGCACGAGATCAGCCGTCGCTGCACCAGCTCCAGAGCGTCCCGATGCTGGAGCAGCTCCGTGTTGTCCGTGACGAACGCGCTCGTGGCACCGAGGTGGATCACGCCGCTGGCCGCGGGCGCCGCCTCGCCGAACAGGTACACGTGCGCCATGACGTCGTGACGGAAGCGTCGTTCGAGCTCGGCCGCTCGCTCCAGATCGACGTCGTCGAGGTGGTCGCGCATTGCCGCCAGTGCACCGGCCGGAATGTCGAGCCCGAGCTCCTGCTGCGCTTCCGCCAGCGCCAGCCAGAGCCGCCGCCATGTGCGGAACTTCGTCGCGGGCGAAAACACCCGGCACATCGCAGGCGAGGCGTATCGTTCGATGAGCGGGTTCTGCCAGGTCGTCTCGGCCGCGGTCGGCGTCGAAGTGTCGGTCACGGGCATCGTCAGCCGATGTAGAAGGCGACGGAGTTGAGGCGGCCGCCTCGCTCGAACACCATCCGCACCGCGCTCCGACCCGAGGAAAGGCGACGGAGCAGGGAAGCGGCATCCTGTGCGTCCGAAATGGACACCCGATCGATCTGGACGATCAGGTCTCCCTGCCGGAGCCCGAGTGAGCGCGCGGCCTCGGACAGGTCGGCGATCATCGCGCCCTGCTCGTTCGCGAACCCTCGCTCCGCGCGGATCGCCGGCGTGAGCGTCACGAGCTGGAAGTCGCTGCCGGCCGAGATACGTTCCGCCGTGAAGGAGGGCAGGTCCTGCGTCGGCAGCTCGATGCTCCGTCGTTGCCCGCCCACGAGGACGACCACGTCGAGCCTCTCTCCCACCCGCGAGTCCAGCAGCCTCGCCTCCCAGTCCAGCGGATTGTGCACCGCGCGACCGTTCACCGACTCCACCTCCTGCCCCACCTCCAGCCCGGCCCTCGCCGCCGGGGAACCGGGCACGACCGCCGCGACGCGGACCCGGTTGCTGTGCCCGAACCGGTTGGCGCCGGCCGGCTCGATCTCCGCGCCGACCCAGACCCTCCGCACGCGACCCTCCGCCAGCAGCGACTCGGCGATCCGCCTCGCCCGGTCGATGGGGATCGCGAAGCCGAGGCCGATGTTGCCACCGCTGCCCGAGATGATCGACGAGTTCACCCCGATCACCTGGCCCGCCGCATTCACCAGCGGACCGCCCGAGTTGCCCGGGTTGATCGACGCGTCCGTCTGGATCATGTCCAGGTAGTACCCGCGCGACCCTTCGCCCGCCGGTATGATGTTGCGGGCCAGCCCGCTGATCACTCCCGCCGTCACCGTCGGCTCGCGGTTCGACAGCAGGAAGCCGAACGGGTTCCCGATGGCGATCGCCCACTCGCCGATCACAAGATCCCGCGACGTGCCGAGCGGCGCCTGCGGCAGATCCGCGGGCGCGTCGCGCAGTCGCAGCAGTGCCAGGTCCGTCACATCGTCGACGCCCACCAGCTCCGCCTCGAAGTCCCGCCCGTCCGACAGCGTCACGATCACGTCG
>DATKCV010000140.1:0-36896 GCA_035513015.1 Gemmatimonadaceae bacterium | reverse complement strand
CGAGCTGTACAACGTCGAGGGGTGGGGCGTCGGATACTTCGGAATCAACGGGAAGGGGCACGTCACGGTGCATCCGACGAGGGATGCGAAGCGCGGGCTCGACCTCTTCGAGCTGTCCCAGGATCTCGCGGCCCAGGGCGTCTCGCTCCCACTCCTCCTGCGCTTTTCAGACATTCTCCGTACGCGGGTCGAGTCGCTCTCGCGTCGGTTCGAAAAGGCGATCGAGGAGTTCGGTTACGAGGGTGCGTACACGACGGTCTATCCGATCAAGGTCAACCAGCAGCGGCACGTAGTCGAGGAGATCCTGGAATTCGGCAAGGTGCACGGCGTCGGACTCGAGTGCGGGAGCAAGCCGGAGCTCCAGGCCGTCCTCGGCCTGAGCGATGCCTCGGACCACATCATCGTCTGCAACGGGTACAAGGACGAGGAGTTCATGCGCCTCGCCCTGATGGGGCACAAGCTCGGACACCAGGTGTTCATCGTGCTCGAGCAGCTGAGCGAGGTGGATGTCCTGCTGCAGGCGGCCGACGAGATCGGCGTCGTGCCGACCGCCGGCGTGCGCATCAAGCTCGCCTCGGCGGGCTTTGGCCGCTGGGCCCAGAGCGGCGGCGAAAAATCGAAGTTCGGGCTCAACAGCGCCCAGCTCGTAACTCTGATCGACCGGCTGCGCGATGAGAAACGGCTCGACATCCTGAAGCTGATCCACTTCCATCTCGGATCGCAGATCACCGACATCCGCTACATCAAGGCGGCGCTTCAGGAGATCACACGCTTTTACGCCGAGCTCCGGTCGATGGGCGTCGACATAACGCACGTGGACGTCGGCGGAGGTCTCGGCGTCGACTACGACGGAACGAGCTCGACGTCGCACGCCAGTGTCAACTACTCGCTCCAGGAGTACGCCAACGACGTCATCTACACGATCGCCGAGGCGTGCCGGGAGCTGGAGTTGCCGATGCCTCACATCATCAGCGAGTCGGGACGCGCGCTCACCGCCCACCACGCGCTGCTCCTCCTCAAGGTCATCGACGTCGAGTCGACGACCGATCGCTCGCTGCCGCGACTGGAGGAGGACGACCATCCGCTCCTTCACGAGATGCTGGCGGACTATCAGTCACTCGGGAAGGACAACCTTCCGGTACGGCGGGTTCGCGAGGTCTACCACGACGTCGTGTTCGACAAGGAGCGCGCGCAGCAGCTGTTCCAGAGCGGAGTGCTGACGCTCCGGGGCCGGGCGATGGCCGAGCAGATCTACTTCTCCACGATCAACGTGCTGGCGCGGATCATCAACGCGGATCGCGAGGAGTTCGCCGACATCGTGGAGGATCTCGACGCGACGCTGGTCGACCGATACTTCTGCAACTTCTCCGTGTTCCAGTCGCTGCCGGACAGCTGGGCGATCGATCAGCTCTTTCCGATCATGCCGATCCACCGGCTCGACGAGCAGCCGGCGCGGCGCGGGACGCTCCAGGACGTCACCTGCGACTCCGACGGCAAGATCGACCGCTTCGTCGGCGACCGCACCGGGCGCCCGAGCCTCGAGCTCCACGCGATGGAGGATGGCGAGGACTACATCCTCGGGATCTTTCTCACCGGCGCCTACCAGGAGATCCTCGGCGACCTCCACAACCTGTTCGGCGACACGAACGCCGTTCACATCCGGCTTGGCGACCAGGGCTACGAGATCACCGATCTGGTGCACGGCGACACGGTGACCGAGGTGCTGAACTACGTCCAGTTCGGCGCCGCCAACCTCCTCGCCACGTTCCGGCGCAAGGTGACCATGTCGAAGGACATCACGCGCCAGGAGGCCAACACGTTCATAGCCGAGTACGTGGCCGGGCTGGAAGGATACACGTACCTCGAGGGTGAGGCGGCCAAGTAGAGGGGCAGGGGATAGGGGACGGGCGGCCTGGTGGGCTCCCATCCCCTCTCCCCTATCCCCTATCCCCTTCTCCTTTCCCCCTGAGCAGGTTGATGACCCTCCGCTCCAGCCCCCGCTTGATCGCCAGCCGCATGTCGTCCACCTCGCCGTCCAGATACATCACGTGGACGTACAGCGTGCTCCGATCGGTGGACACGTCCAGCGTCAGTGAACCGGGCGTCAGCGAGACCAGATTGGCCAGCAGCGTGATCTCGATGTCGCTCTGCACGTCGAGGGGAATGCCGATCACGCCAGGCTTCATGTAGTGCGTCGGCGTCAGCACGTCGTGGGCGACGCGGATGCTCGAGACGAAGAGCTCGCGCACGAAGAACAGCACGAACCTGATCGTGCGCCAGATGCCGGTATGGTACGACGATGGGCCGAGCGCCGGCTTGGCGATCAGCAGGATCACGTAGCCTACGATGAACCCCACGACGAGGTCGAACGGGGTGAAGGTTCCGGACACGGCCGCCCAGAGGATCGCCAGGAGGATGTTCCACAGGAACATGCTCATGGCTCGCCGGCTCCGACCGTAGTGACTGCGGCGGGGGTTGCGGTGTCGCTCGCCACCGCTCCGGCCTGCTCACCGAGCACGGCGCGCACGTAGCCGGAAGGGTCCATCAGCTCGGCCGCTGCCCGTTCGGCGAAGGCGAGGAACGGCTCGGTCCACAGTCCGATCGTCAGCGTCAGCGCGGCGAGGGCCGCGATCGGGGCCACGAGAAGCGCCATCGCTCGCCGATTGATCGGCGGCGGGAGTGGCGTGTCCGGCGGGATCGGCTTCCAGAACGCCTCGGCCCAGATCTTCGTCATCGAGAACAGCGTCAGCACTCCGACCAGCAGGGCGACCACGACGATCACGTACGACTCGATCTCCAGTCCGGCGCGTACGAGGAGGAGCTTGGCCCAGAATCCCGACAGCGGCGGGATACCGGCGAGCGAGAGGGCGGGGATCAGGAACAGCACCGCCAGCCATGGGTGCGCCCGGTACATGCCGCCGGTCAGCGACAGCTCCGAGGAACCGGAGAGGCGCTGCACCACGCCACCGACCAGAAAGAGATTCGTCTTCACGATGATGTGGTGAATGATGTAGAACACGGCCCCGAGCAAAGCCAGCGGCGTGAACAGCGCCAGGCCCATGATCATGTAGCCGATCTGGCTGACGATGTGAAACGAGAGGATGCGCCGGATCTCGTGCTGCGCAGCGGCGCCAAGCACTCCGGTGACCATTGTGAGTCCGGCGATCCAGAGGATCAGCGTGTGCGTGTAGCCGACGTCCTCGACGAAGATCAGGGTGAAGACCCGGATCAGCGAGTACACGCCGACCTTGGTGAGCAGTCCGGCGAAGATCGCCGAGACGGCCACCGGCGGCGTGTGGTACGACGCCGGCAGCCAGAAGAAAAGCGGGAAGACGGCCGACTTGATTCCGAATGCAACCAGGAAGCACATCGCGATCGCAGTCACCAGCCCCGGCTGCTCGAACGTGGCGACTCGCAGCGACAGGTCGGCCATGTTCAGCGTCCCGGTCAGGCCGAACAACAACCCCACACCGACGAGGAAGAAGGCCGACGAGACAAGGTTCATCGCCACGTACTTGAGTGCGCCGTCGAGCTGTTCGCGCGTTCCGCCGAGCGCGAGGAGGACGAACGACGCGATCAGCAGGACCTCGAACCAGACGTACAGGTTGAACAGGTCACCGGTGAGGAAGGCGCCGTTCACGCCGGCGAGCAGCAGATGCAGGAGCGAATAGTAGGCGAAGCGCTCGCGTGGCGGGTCGATGTCGGCGAGCGAGTAGACGGCCACCGCCAGTCCCATGACTCCCGTGATCAGTACCATCGCCGCGCTCAGGTGGTCGGCGACGATCGAGATCCCGAACGGCGCCGGCCAGCTCCCCGCCTGCAGCACCGTGATCCCGGCGCGCCGAACGTGAAGGAGCAGCGCGATCGATGCGGCGAGAAGGGCCACCGCACCCCCGACACCGACCCAGCGCTGCAGCGCCCGCGAACGCCAGGCGAACAGCGCGATTATCGCCGTAGCGACCGGAATGAGAAGCGGCAGAACGGGAAGGAGCGGCTCCATCACGCGCCCACGATCTCGGCGGCCGATTCGGCCGGATCGCTCGTCCGCAGGTCCGGGTGAGGCTCCTCCTCCTGCATCCGGTCGGAATCCACGGTCCCGATCTCCTGGTAGGCGCGATAGACGAGCACGAGAGAGAACGCCAGCAGCCCGAAGCTGATCACGATCGCCGTGAGGATCAGGGCCTGTGGGAGTGCGTTGGCGAAGGGCGGGATCGGCACCGTCGCGCCTTCGGGCACCAGGGGCGGCCGGACTGGCGTCAGTCGCCCCATCGTGAAGATCAGGAGGTTGGCCGCGTTGCTGAGCAGGACGAGGCCGAACACGATCTTCAGCACGTTGCGCTGAAGCATCAGATAAGTGCTGGCCGTGAACAGCGCGCCGACGACGATGGCGAAAACCGGCTCCATCACTCCTCCTCGAGCGACAGCGTGATGGAGAGCGTGACGCCGATCACGACGAGATAGACCCCGACGTCGAAGATGAGGGGCGTGCCAATGTGCATCGAGTGGCGTCCGAGATGCACTTCCGTCCAGGCGCCGGTAAGGAACGGGAGGCCGAAAAGAACCGCCGGAAGCCCGCTGGCAACGGCGATCCCGAGTCCGGCGGCGATCAGCGTGCGTGGCGACAGCCTCAGCGCGCGCCGCGTCGGCCGTACGCCGAACGCGATCGCATAGAGGGCGAAGGCGCCGGCGCCGATCAGCCCGCCGATGAACCCGCCGCCCGGGTAGTTGTGACCCCGGAACAGGAGGAACACGGAGAAAAGCAGGAGAAGCGTGATCAGGAACCGCGTCGCGGTCTGGAGTACCAGCGAGTTCATCGCTCGATCTCCCGCGCCCGCGCCGAGAGGCGGAGCTTCACCAGGGCCGCGACGCCGAGGCCGGCGATCGCCAGCACCATGATCTCGCCCCACGTGTCGAGCGCGCGAAAGTCCACCAGGATCACGTTCACGATGTTTCGACCGTGCCCGAGCGGATAAGCCTCGGACGCGAAGTACTCCGAGACGTGCGTCGGGATGGGGTAGGCGAGCACGGCCAGCATCAGCGCGGTCATCGCCGCGCCGACGGCGAGCGCGATCGCCAGGTTGACCGCCTGGGCGCGTCGCGGCATTGGATCGCGCTGCGGAAAGTGCGGCAGCTTGATCAGCACCAAGGCGACGATGATCACGACCAGCGTCTCGACGAGGAACTGCGTCATCGCCAGATCCGGCGCCCCGTACTGAACGAACAGCAGTGCCAGGGAGTAGCCGACGACGCCGAGCGAGGTGATCGCCGCGAGGCGCGAGGTGGCGCGCGACGCCGAGATCGTCGACAGCACCATCAACCCCGCCAGCGTCCACTCGTACGCGCCCTCGCCGCCGATCACGAGCCCATCGACGCCGGGCCATCCGCCGCGCCAGACCAGCGTTCCGAGCAGCAGCGCAGCCGCGAACGCGAAGATCGTCCGCAGGTAATAGCGGAGTTTGCCGCTCTGCAGCAGCCGCGTCTGGACCTCGGCGAGCGCAATCACCCCGTCCAGCGACCGCTCGTACCAGCCCGCCGGGCCCCAGGTCAACAGCCTGTCGGCTCGCGCGAGCGCCCCGTGCAGGTGCGACCACGCCAGGTAGCCGGCGAACCCGAGGGTCACCGTCACCGCACTGAGCACCAGTGCCGCGTTCACGCCGTGCCACAGCGTCAATGCGAGCTCGACCGGGCGGCCGAGTACGGAAGCCGCCGCCGGCACCACCAGCCATGGTGACACCAGCGCAGGAAGGATCCCGAACAGCAGGCCGAGAACGCCCAGTAGCAGCGGTCCGATCAGCATGCTCGGCGCCGGTTCACGCGGCGGTCGGGGCGTCGGCACCGGGCGGCCGACGAACGGCCGGACGGCGACCAGTCCCGTCACCGCGACGATCATCGCGTTGGCGAGGACGGCCGCGGTAGTGAAGATCAGGGCGCCCCGTTCGAGCCCGAACGTCGCCTCGTAGATCAGCTCCTTGCTGATGAAGCCGAGCAGCGGCGGCAGGCCGGCCATCGACAGGCCGGCGAGCACCGCGGCTGCCGTCGTCAGCGGCATGGCGCGCCCGAGTCCCGCCAGACGCGTGACATTGCGCGTGCCGGTCGCGTAATCGATGACGCCGACGATGAGAAACAGCGCACCCTTGTACAGCGAGTGAACGATCAGGAACACCACGGCCGCCGTGACGGCCTGTTCGATTCCCAGTCCCAGCAACAGCACCAGCGTGCCGAGCGCCATCACGGTCGAGTAGGCGAGCACCAGCTTGAGGTCGGTCTGCCGAAGGGCGAGCACGGCACCGAGGACCATCGTCACCGCGCCCGTCGTCGCGACGAGCGTCGTCCACAGCTCGGTGCCGGCGAGCACCGGACTGACTCTCGCGAGCAGGTAGACGCCGGCCTTGACCATCGTCGCCGAATGGAGGTAGGCGCTCACCGGGGTGGGCGCCTGCATCGCGTTCGGCAGCCAGAAATGAAAGGGGAACTGGGCCGACTTGGTGAACGCCGCCGCGAGCACCATAAGCAGTATCGGCACGTAGAGCGCATGGCTGCGCACCACGTCGCCCTGCAGCAGTATCTGCGACAGCTCGAGCGAACCGGTGACGCCGCCGAGGAGGAGCCCGGCGGCGAGCAGCGCCAGCCCGCCGACACCGGTCACGAGCAGCGCCTGGAGAGCCGCCTTCCGCGAGCCCACCTTGTCGTGATCGAAGCCGATGAGCAGGTACGACGTGATGCTCGTCAGCTCCCAGAAGACGAACAGCGTCACCACGTTGTCGGCCAGCACGAGGCCGACCATCGCGCCCATGAACGCGACGAGGACGAGGTAGAATCGCGGCAGCTGGGGATGGCCGGCCAGATAGCCGCCGGCGTAGATCAGGACGAGCGCACCGATGCCGAGAATCAGCAGCGAGAAGGTGACGCTCAATCCATCGGCGACGAACGACAGCTCGACGCCGAGCGTCGGCGCCCACGACCAGCTCTGGCGTATCGTCTCTCCCGCGGCGATGCGCGGAAGGAGAAGCGCGAGCTGGACAACCAGCAGCGTCGGGAGGATGGCGAGCACCCACCCGGCGGCCCCCCGGGCGAGCCGCGACAGCCAGGGCGCGGCCACCGCGAGCGCGAAGACCGACAGGACCGCGGCCGGCAGTGTCATTCAGGCGCCGCGGTGCGCCGGTCGAGACGCCGCCGGTCGCCTGCGTCTGGCAGGCCAGCGAGTGTGTGCGACTCCTCGTCGTACCGGCCGCGCAGCTCGTCCACGCGGGTCCCTTCCCACAGCTCGATGCCGACGAAGTAGGCGGCGCGCCCGATCATGTGCGCCGCCACCGGAGCCGTGAGGAACAGGAAGACGATCGTCGCCACGGCACGCATGGTCACGCCAAGGTCGCCGTACAGGACCGCGACCGCGGCGAGAATGAGTCCCGCGCCGAGCGTCCCGGCCTTGGTGGCCGCGTGCATGCGCATCGGAAGATCGGGCATCCGGATCACCCCTACGGCGGCCACGAGCATGAACAACGCTCCGGCCACGAACAGGGCGATGCTCAGGAAGTCGCGGATGGGGGATCCTCCTTGCGATCCGGACGCGCGCCGGCCTGCTCGACGTAGCGGGCAAAGGCGATCGTGCCGAGAAAGGCGATCAGCGCCAGTGTCAGCGCGACGTCGATGAACGCCTGCTGACGCGACACGACGGCCGTCAGCGCGATCAGCCCGACGGCGAGGAAGGCGATCAGATCGAGGGCCACGACGCGATCGGGCAGGCTCGGCCCGCGCCACAGCCGGATCGCCGCCAGGACGAGCGAGATGCTCAGCACCCCGTACACGGCCTGGATGGTCAACCTCGTCAACATGCGCGTTCTCCACGGGGTCCTGACGCGGCGCCGGGTGCGCGGCGGTCGCTCGGCGATCGCTCGGCGGTCGCTCGGCGGTCGCTTCGAGTCCGCCGTAAGATCGACGGACCACCCGCCCGCTTCAAGTGTGCGCGGCGCGGTCGTTGCAAGCGCGGGGCTGCTGCCGTTCACATGCCGGGCGCGGTTCACGCGACAGGAGGGGCCTGCACGCTGGTGAGATGCTGCTGCTCTTGCCGCTGCAGAGCTGCCGCTCTAGAATCCGGAGCGGCATCTGCCCGCGTGCCAGCGCCCTAATCGCCGCACCTCCGACCGATGCACGAGTCCTCCACTTCGGCGCTCCTGCTCGCGCTGGTCGCCGTTATCCTGGCTACCAAGCTGCTCGGCGAGCTGGCGCAGCGCGCTGGCCAGCCGGCCGTGCTCGGTGAGCTCGTCGCCGGCGTGCTTCTCGGCGGCTCGGTGCTCGGGATACTGCAGCCGGAAACGCCTGTCATCGCCGCTTTTGCCGAGCTGGGCGTTCTGGTGCTGTTGTTCGAGATCGGACTGCACACCGATCTCCGGTCGCTCGTCGGGGTGGGGAGCGCCGCCGTCACCGTGGGGCTCGTCGGGATCGCCCTCCCGTTCCTGCTCGGCTTCGGCGCCGCCAGTCTGCTCGGAGTCGCCACCGTGCCGGCGATCGTCTGCGGCGCGGCGCTCACCGCCACCTCGATCGGAATCTCCGCTCGCGTGTTGTCCGACCTCGGCCGTCTGGACACGCGGGAGGGACAGGTGGTGATCGGCGCCGCGGTGCTCGATGACGTAGTCGGGCTGATCATCCTGTCGATCGTCAGCGCGATCGCCGGCGGGATCGCGATCACGGTGCTCGGCGTCACACGGATCACCGCGGTCGCTATCGGGTTCATCGTCGTTGCCCTGGCGGTCGGCCGGCTCCTCGTTCCGCCTCTGTTCCGCGTCGTCGAGCGGATCCGCGTTTCCGGCTCGCTCGGACTGATCGCGCTCGCGTTCGCGTTCGCCATGGCATGGCTGGCGAACGCCTCCGGCTCGGCGATGATCATCGGCGCGTTCGCCGCGGGTCTCGTCCTCCACCGCACGCCGCAGCGCGACGAGATCCAGAGCGCGACGACCACGATCGGCTACTTCTTCGTGCCGATCTTCTTCGCCGCCGTCGGTGCCCAGGTGGATCTGCGGTCGCTGGCCGATCCGCGCGCGCTGCTCATCGGGATCGTGCTGATCGCCGCCGGCGTCGTGGGCAAGTACGCCGCGGGGTTCGCGCCGTTCTGGTTCCGCGGTGACAAGCGGATGATCGGGGTGTCGATGATTCCGCGCGGGGAGGTCGGGCTGATCTTCGCGCAGATGGGGCTCACCACCGGCGCGCTGGACAGGCAGCTGTTCAGCGCGCTGACGCTGATGGTCATGGTCACGACGTTCATCGCCCCGGTGCTGCTCAGCCGGATCGTCCGAATGCCATCGGCGCCCAGCGGCGGCTCCCGTCCCGGCGACGGCGGAATCGACGACCTCGTCGCCGGTACTTCGACGGCGGCCGAGCCGAAGTCGGCCTGAAGCGCGCCCCCCGTCCCGATTCTACTTTCTGGCCTTGTCGAAGCGCTTGGCGACGCTCGACCAGTTCACGACGTTCCACCAGGCGTTGAGGTAGTCGGGGCGCCGATTCTGGTACTTCAGATAGTACGCGTGCTCCCACACGTCGATTCCCATGATCGCCGTCCTGCCTTCCATTATCGGCGTGTCCTGGTTGGGCGTGCTCTCGACCTTGAGCGACTTGCCATCGACGACCAGCCACGCCCAGCCGGAGCCGAACCGTCCAACGCCGGCCGCGGTCATCTGCTCCTTGAATTTGCCGAAGCCGCCGAAGTGCTCGGCGATCGCGTCGGCCAGGGCTCCAGTCGGCTCGCCGCCGGCGCCCGGGCCCATGATCTCCCAGAACATCGTGTGGTTCCAGTGTCCGCCGCCGTTGTTGCGCACGGCCGTGCGCACCGATTCCGGCGCCTTGTTCAGGTTGCGCAGCAGCTCGTCCAGCGACTTCCCCTGCAGCTCGGGCGCCTTCTCAAGCGCCGCGTTCAGGTTGTTCACGTACGCCTGATGATGCTTCGTGTGATGGATCTCCATCGTTCGGGCGTCGATGTGAGGCTCCAGCGCGCCGTAGTCGTAGGGCAGGGGAGGCAGGGTGTGCGCCATGCTCGTTCTCCAATTGGTTCACATGTCCGGTCCTGGCGAGGCACGTCACCGGCGACGCCGGCGGGGCAACGGCGCTGCTTTGCGCGCAACGCGCGTGCCGCCCGCCCCGGTGCCTCGGGGCAAATGTACTCTGACAGGCGCGGCTGCGCATGGGCGCATCGACCATGGGCGCAGCCGCACCATCAGCGCGAGGCGATCCGCAGCGCGTAGAATCCGCCGACGAGCAAAATCACGAACACGATGGTCAGCAGGTTGAAGTACCTGTCGATGAACGTCTTCACCGGTTGACCGAACCTGTAGATCAGCGCCGCCACCGCGAAGAAGCGCAGCCCCCGGCTCGCCGCCGAGATCAGAACGAACGGCAGGACGGGGATGGCGAATGCGCCGGCGGCAATGGTGAACACCTTGTAGGGGATCGGAGTCAGGCCGGCGGTACCCAGCGCGAGGATGAGGTTCTCGCGATAGAGCGTGCCCACGTGCTCGAACTTCTCCATGGCGCCGTAGAACTCGATCACCGGGCGCCCGACCTGCTCGAACAGCAGGAGCCCGATGAGGTATCCGCCCAGCCCGCCAAGCACCGACGCCACCGTCGTGATCGCCGCGAACCAGAGCGCGCGCGACGGCCGTCCCAGCGCCAGCGCCATCAGAAGTGGGTCCGGCGGGATCGGAAAGAAGAACGACTCGGTGAACGAGAGTGTGAACAGGGCGGCCGGTCCGGACGGCCGGTCGGCCCAGGAAAGCACCCACTCGTAGAGACGACGAAGCGGTCCGCCGCCGCGGCGCACCTTCGGCGTGTCGCGCGCATCTTCCATTGTGATCGCGTCATGGCTGTCGTGGAGCCCGCCGCGGACACGGGCGACGCGCGGTACGCGCTCCCGGCGGCGAGCAAGGGCCCGCTCCGGCGTCCGGCGGGCTCGATTGAAGCCCCTGAACTTCTGTGGCGGTGGCTACGAGGTCAACGGCACGGCATGCTCCTTCCATTCCGCCGACGCGTGGTCTTCCATGAACCCCCCACCGGGAGCACCGGACATGAGTGATCCGCGAGGGGCCGATCGCGTCGTGTCGGGCGCCGACCTGCCCGATGACAGCCGAGGCCGCCGTGCAGCCGAAGCGGCGCCGACGGTCCGATCTACCGACCTCGAGCCGTACACCGGCCTTCGCTATCTGTCCAAGCTGTTCAAGGTCATGGCTGTACTGCTGTTCGTTCTTCTCGTGGCCGAGATCGTGGCCGGGCTGGTCTCCGCCGGCGGGTCCGCCGTCCCGGCGTTGCTCGCCCAGGGCAGCCGGCTGCTCGTTCTCGCCGGTATTCTGTGGGGCGTCGGCGATCTCGCCATGCTGATGATCGACGTGGGTCACGACGTCCGGGCGTCGCGCATTCTTCTCGCTCGACAGAGTGCCCAGCTGGCATCGGGAGAGTCGGACGAGGCACCCCGGCGCATCAGCACCGGTGGCATCCCGGGCTGAGACGACGAGCCGGGACGCGTCAGCGCCCCACCCACGGTCTTCAGCGTCGCTTCCGGCGCCGATTTGGATCTCGCGGCCCGCTGGCCGGCCCGACGGTACGACTGTTGCGCAACCACCGCCGCGTTGGCCATGCGGCAGCGACCACGACCTCACACGAAGGAGCACGCCATGCTCTGGACGATCGCAATTATCCTCCTCATCCTGTGGGCACTTGGCTTCCTCGCGTTCAACGTGGGGACCGGGCTGATCCACCTACTGCTGGTGATCGCGCTCATCGTTATTGTTTACCGGCTCGTGACGGGACGCCGGCCCATCGCGTAGCGCGGCGACGAGCGGAGGGCGGCCCCGGGAGGCCGCCCTTCGCGCATCCGTGAGATGGGAGACGACCGACCACGCATGGCCCTCGATGTCCACGTCGTCTCCCACACGCACTGGGATCGCGAGTGGTACCTGCCGCTCGGCCGATTCCGGCAACGGCTGGTCGCACTGATCGACGAGCTGCTCGGGCTCGGTGCCTCCGCGCCGAGCTTCCTCCTCGACGGCCAGTCGATCGTCCTCGAGGATTATCTCGCGGTCCGCCCCGAGCGGGCCGGCGAGCTGGCCGCGGCCCTCCGCGGCGGCCGTCTGGAAGCCGGTCCGTGGTACGTCCTCGCCGATGAGCTCATTCCGAGCGGCGAGGCGCTGGTGCGCAATCTGCTCCTCGGCCGCCGCGTGCTTCGCGGCCTGCGGGCGGAACCGCCGTCCGTGCTCTACTGCCCCGACTCCTTCGGCCACCCCGCCGCGCTGCCCTTGATCGCCCGTGGCTTCGGTGCGCCGGTAGTCATCGTTTGGCGAGGTTTCGGCGGCCGCCGATGGCCACACGGTGATACGGCGCGCTGGCGAGCGTTCGATGGATCGGAGGTCGTGCTCCATCACCTGCCTCGTACCGGCTACGAATTCGGATCCAACCTTCCCGTCGATCCACAGGAGTCGGCGCGACACTGGGAGGCAATGCGGACCGAGCTCGGGCCGCGCGCGCGGCTCGGGGTGGTGCTCGTTCCCAACGGCGCCGACCACCACGCGTTGCAGTCGCGACGCGATGAGGCTGTTCGTGCCCTGACCGCCGCCGCCAACCCCGATCGCGTGGTGAGCAGCTCGCTTAGCGCCTTCGGAACCGAGCTCGACGTCCGCGCGCGCTCGGCCGATCTTCCGGTGGTCGAAGGCGAGTTGCGCGACTCGTACGGCTACACGTGGACACTGCAGGGGACGTTCGGCGCGCGTGCGCACGAAAAGCGCGACAACGCGCACGTCGAGCGGCTGCTCCTGCGCGATGCCGAACCATGGTCGGCGCTGGCCGCGCGCTCCGGTGCCGGATCCCGGACGCACCTTGTCGCGTCCGCATGGCGAGCACTGCTACAGTGCCATCCGCACGACACGCTCTGCGGCTGCTCGATCGACGAGGTCGCCCAGGCGATGGAGACCCGGCTCGCCGATGCGCGGGCACAGGCACTCGGCATCCGGCAGGATGCGTTGCTGGATCTCATCGGCCACGATCGTGTCGAGGCGCGAACCCGGCCCGAGGCGTGGAAACCCATACTCCTCCTCTGCAACCCGGCGGCGCGGCGGCGTGGTGGGGTCGCCGAGGTCGAGATTCAGGTCCCGCTCCGGCACGTTCCCGTCGGTCCGGGCTCCGGAGGCGTTTCGGCGCAGCTGCGACATCCACGGGCGATCGCCCTCGACGACGGCCTGATGCCGATACAGGTCCTGTCGCGCACGAAGGTCGATCGCCGGGTCGAGTCGCCGCGTCACTATCCGCGCAACGAGCTCGTGTCGCTCGTCCAGGCCGTGGTGTGGGTACCGCCGCTCGAGGGCTATGGCACGCGGGCGGTAACCATCGGCTCGCGCCGTCCGCCGGCCCTGGTGGTCGATGAGCCGGTCGTGGCCACCGAGACGGTGCTCGACAACGGTCGGATCCGCGTCGAGATCGGGGAGCGCGGAGCGACGCTGCTCGACCACGTCTCCGGGCGGCGAGTGGAGCGCCTGCTCTGGTTCGACGATGTCGGCGAGGCAGGGGACCTGTACACGCATTCTCCGTCCGGACGACCGCCGCCGCCACCCGAGTTGCTCGGAGCGCGCGTTCTCCATGCCGGGCCGCTGCGCGCGACGATCGCGCTGCGCTGGCGCGTGCCGGTCGCGGCCGGCGACGCTCGAGATCGCCGGCGGGGGCGGGGCCGGCGCGGGCCGCTATACGTGTTCACGCGGCTCTCGCTCGACGCCGCCGCCGCGGTGCTTCGCATCGGCGTCCGCGGCGAGAACACCGCACCGGATCACCGGCTCCGCGTCCGCGTGGGAACCGACGTGCGCGATGGCACGGTCGTCGCCGACGCGGCATTCGGACCGGTGGTTCGCCAGCCGATCACGGTGACCGCAGCCGATTCCGGGATCGAGACACCGCCCACTACCGGCCCGCTGCACCGCTACGTGACGGTCGTGGCGGAGGATCGCGGCGCGACTCTCTTCTCCGACGGTCTCGCCGAGTACGAGGCCATGACCGACGGCGGCATCGCCGTCACACTGGTGCGCGCCGTCGGCTCGCTGTCGCGGAACGACATCCGCGAGCGCCCGGGACACGCCGGATGGCCGACGCCGACGCCCGGCGCGCAGTGCCTCGGACCGTTCGCCGCCGAGCTGGCCGTCCTGCTGCACGGCGCCCGGAATCCGCCGACGATCGACCTCATAGAGCGGACGGCCGATGAAGTGCTGCTCCCTCTCCGCGGCGAAACCGTGCGCGCAGCGCTCTCCGTGCCTCAGCCGACGCCGGGGATCGAGCTCGAGGGCGAAGGGCTGGCGGTGTCGGCGATCAAGGAGAGCGAGGATGGCGCCTGGCTCGTGCTCCGGTGCGCGAATCTGCTCGATCGGGAAACAGCCGGACGCTGGCGCGTGTCCGGCGCGATCCGTGAGATGCGGCGGGCGCGGCTGGACGAGACGCCCCTCGATCCGCTCGCCCCATCGCCGGACGGGATCGAGATCACCGTACCACCGCGAGGCGTCGTCACGGTTCTCGTGCGGTGAGCCGATCGTGCATGGCCGCGCGCGAAGATTCCGCTGCATGGCAATCGGCACAATCCACCCGGTCACGCCCGTCCCTGATCCATGCCGAGCCGCTCGCCCGCCAGGCGGTCGCGCAGCGCGTCGCCGAGCAGGGTGCAGGCGAGAACCGTGAGAATGAGCGCGAGCCCCGGCGCGATCGCCACCCATGGCGCGGTGACGATCAGGTCCCGGCCTCCGGCGATCATGTTGCCCCAGCTCGGTGCCGGCGGCTGAATTCCCATCCCGAGGAACGACAACCCGCTCTCCAGCAGGATCGCGTTGCCGACCCCCAGGGTCGCCGCCACGATCGCCGGGCCCAGCGCATTCGGGAGCACGTGTCGCACCAGTATTCGCGTCGACGGTACGCCGAGCGCGTCTGCCGCGGCCACGTAGGGCTGCGCGCGCACACCGAGCACCTCCCCCCGCACGAGCCGCGCGACGCCCATCCATCCCGTGGCGATCAGCACCACTACCACGGTGGCGATCCCCGGACTCCACAGCGACGCGACGACCAGCAGCAGCACCAGCCGCGGAACGCTGAGCAGTGTGTCGGCCAGGGCCATCAGGAGCCGGTCGAGCACGCCGCCGCGCCACGCCGCCAGCGCGCCGGCCATCGTGCCGAGGAGGGCCGCCAGGATCGACCCGGCGACGCCGATCGCCAGGGAGATCCGGCCGGCCAGCATCATGCGCGTGAACAGGTCGCGTCCGAACCTGTCGGTGCCGAGCAGGTAGAGCTGCCCGTCGGGCCCGAGGCTGAGCGGCGGGAGGAGCCGCGTGGACAGGACGTCTCCGATCGCCAGCGGATCCGATGATGAGAGAATCGGGACGACGATGACCGCGGCCGTCATCGCCGCCAGCAGCGCCAGCGCGACCCGCGCCACTGGCGTCACCGTTTCTCTCTCACGACGCGCGCCGCGGATCGAGCAGCGGGAGCACGAGGTCCGCCGCCAGATTGGCGAAGATCACCAGCGCGGCGTACAGCACTGCCGCGCCCATCAGCACCGGATAGTCGCGCGTGGCAATGGCCGCCAGCATGACCCGCCCCATTCCAGGCCAGGCGAACACGCTCTCGACGAAGATCGAGCCCGCCACCACGCCCGGGAGGGACAGCGCGAGCAGGATGACCAGCGGTGGAAGCGCGTTCGCCAGAACGTGCCGGCCATGGACGGCGCGTCCGGTCAGCCCCTTGGCCCAGGCAGTGCGCACGAACTCCATGCGCAGGATGTCGGCGATGCTCGTGCGCGCGTAGCGAGCGATTCCCGCCGCTCCGATCGCCGTCAGGACGATCACCGGCAGCACGGCGTGACGAGCCAGATCGAACAATGCGGCCACGCCCGTGGCCTCGCCCGCGGGGTCACGCATCCCGAACGCCGGCAGGCGCAGCGGAGCGGGGAACCCCCACCGCGCGGCGCCGTAGGTGAACACGGCGATGAGAGTCAGCGCGAGCCAATAGCTCGGCGCCGCGTACACCGTCGTCGTCAGCACCGTGAGCGCGGAGTCGCCGGGCCGCCCGCGCCATACCGCTTGGAGAGCTCCGACGACGACGCCGATGAGGAACGTGAGGGCGAGGGAGACGCCGCCGAGGGCGAGCGAGACCGGCAGTGCCTCGGCGAGCATGGCGCTGACCGGGCGCCGCGTCGCCAGACTCTCGCCGAAATCGCCCCGCAGCGCGCCGGCCAGCCACCGCGCATATTGCACGAGTACCGGCCGGTCGAGTCCTGCTTCGGCGCGGAAGCGCGCCGCGTCCTCCGCGGTCGCCGTCGGAGGTGTGAGCAGCTCGGCGGCGTCGCCGGGCGCGAGCCGGATGAGCACGAACGTGAGGGTGACCACGAGCCAGAGGAGCATGGCCGCGCCACCGAGACGTCTCAGCAGGAGGAACACGCCCTGAACTTCCGCATTCCGTCGCAGTCGTCAACCACCGGCAACACCGGGCTCGTCGCGGCGGTCGCCATTGCGGTGGCCGCTGCCGGCTGCGGCGGCCCATCCCGTGCCGTCGACACGGTGGTCTACGCATCCGGCGCCGACCTCGAGTCGGCGAACCCGCTCGTCACCGTGCACAATATGGCGCGGCAGGTGCAGCGGTACGCTCTGTTCGTCACTCTGGCCCGTTACGACTCGTTGCTGGCGCCGCAACCGTACGCGGCGCGGGAATGGCGATGGACGAGCGACCGGCGGCGGCTCACCTTTCACCTCGAGCCGGGGCTGCGGTGGCATGACGGCCGGCCGACGACCGCGCGCGATGCGGCGTTCACGATCGATGCGGCACGCGACCCGGCCACCGGCTACCCGCGATACGGTGACCTCGCCCACCTCGTCGCCGTGGAGGCGACCGATGATTCGACGCTCGTCCTCAGCTTCGCCGCGCCGCAGCCCGCCTTCCCGCTCGTCTTCTGCGAGCTCCCGCTGCTGCCGGCTCATCTCCTCGGCGACGTCCCGCGAAGCGAGATGCGGCGGGCGGCGTTCAACCTCGCGCCGGTCGGAAACGGACCGTTCCGGTTCGTCACTCGCGAGGCCGGTCGGCGTTGGGTATTCGAGCGAAACGAGGAGTTCCCCGCGTCACTCGGCGGCCCTCCCGGGATCCGCCGATTCGTCGTCGCCGTCGTGGATGAGGCGACCACGAAGTTCGCCGGACTGGTGAGTGGCGCGCTGGACGTGGCCGGCATCGCGCCGACTCAGGCCGAGCTCGTCGCGGCCGACCCTGCTCTGCGCGTGGTCACCTATCCCGTCCTGTTCGCGACGGCGATCGTGTTCAACACGTCACGCCCGCCGTTCGACTCGCCACTCGTGCGAGAGGCCCTCGACCTTTCGGTCGATCGGCAGCGGATCATCGATGCCGCTCTCGCCGGCTTCGCCATTCCGGCCGCGGGCCCGGTGCCGCCAGGCAATCCGCTGGCCCTCGAGGCGACGGCGCGGCACGAACCCGCCGTTGCCGACTCGCTGCTCGACGCCGCCGGCTGGCCCCGTGGCACCGGCGGATGGCGGGAACGCGGCGGGCAGAGGCTGGCGTTCACGCTGCTCACCGTGGGGAGCGCCGACAACGCGATCGAGCAGCTGCTTCAGGCCGACCTCGCCGACAGGGGCATTCGCATGGAGATCCGGCAGATGGAGCATGGTGCATTTCTCGGTGAGGCGCGGGCCAGCGAGCGACGGTTCGACGCGCTCATCACCGGCGTACCCGGCGACCTATCGCTGAGTTACGTATCGGGGATGTACGACGGTCGTCTCGCCGGGGGAGCCCTCGATTACGGCGGGTTTCATACGCCGGCGCTCGACCGGCTGTTCGGTCGGATCCGCGAAGCCGAGGACGAGCGCGCGATAGGCGATGGATGGCGGGCGGTACAGCGCGAGCTCGCGCGCGAGCGACCCGCCGTCTGGCTCTACCATTCGCGCGGCCTCCAGGGGATCTCCGGCAGGCTCGAGGGTGTGGAGATGGACCTTCGAGGTGAGCTGCCGACCCTTGCCCGGTGGACCGTCGGCGCCCGCGCCGGGCAGACCTCGGCGCACCGCTGAGGAAGCCGCCGCCCACGCCCACTCGCCGACGCCTCGCCCCATGTCGCTGCTGATCGCCGACGAGCTGATCGCCGAACGCCGCGAGGCCGCCGCGACCACGCTCGCTCCACTGGCCGACGCGCTCGACGCCGAGCTCGCGCCGCTTCTCGAGCGCGTGCCCGATATCCCGCGGGACAAGGCCCGACTGACCCGCGTCGGCCTCCGGTGTCCGCGGGATGGCGCGATGCTCGAGTTCGATCCGTGGTCGCCGCGCGCGCACCGGTGTTCCGTCTGCGGCACGGTGCAGCGGGGGGAGGCGCACGACCGCATGTGGATCATGTGGTATCAGCTCTGGCTCGGCGAGCGTGCGGTGCATGGTGCGCTCCTGCACCTGCTGCGTGGCGGCGCGACACAGGGCGCGCTTGCTGCCTCGCTACTCGAGCGCTGGTCGGAGCTCTACGCCGATTATCCGAATCGCGACAACGCGCTGGGCCCCACGCGACTCTTCTTCAGCACGTATCTGGAGTCGATCTGGCTTCTCCAGTGCGTGATCGCCCTCGACCTTCTGGAGACCGCCGGCCATGCGGGCGTGCGCGGCGGCATGATCCGCGACCGGCTGGTGGAGCCGTCGCGGGCGCTGATCCTGAGCTTCGACGAGCGCGGCTCGAACCGTCAGGTCTGGAACGCCGCCGCCCTTCTCGCATCGGCGCGTCTGCTGGGCGATGAAAGGGGAGCCGAGCTGGCCGTGCACGGGTCCAGCGGCATCGCCGCCCAGTTGGCCAAAGGCCTGCTCTCCGATGGCACGTGGTACGAGGGCGAGAATTACCACCTGTTCGCGCACCGGGGGCTGTGGTACGGAGTCACGCTCGCCGAACGCGCCGGCATCGAGCTCGCCGCGCCGCTGGTGGCGCGATTCGAGGAGGGCTTCGCGACACCGTTTCTCTCCGCGCTGCCCGACCTGACGCTGCCTTCGCGCCGCGACTCCCAGTACGCGATTTCGCTGCGGCAGTGGCGGTTCGCCGAGCTGTGCGAGCTCGGCCTGGCGCGGCGGGATGACCACCGGCTCCGCGGCGCGCTCCACGCACTCTACGCGGGCGACATTCCGCGCCGGGCGACCGGGCGCGATCGGTCGGCGGCGGAGGTCGAGCGCAACGTCCCGGCATCCGCGCTCTCCCGCGCCGACCTGGGCTGGCGCTCGCTCCTTCACGCGCGCGCCGTGCTGCCACCGCTGGCGCCGGAGCCGGCTCGATCGGCACTGCTCGAGGGGCAGGGACTGGCGATCGTTCGGCGCGATGCGGGCCGGGTCTACGTTTCTCTCGACTACGGCCATTCCGGCGGCGGGCACGGCCACCCGGATCGCCTCAACCTGGTTCTCGCCGCCGGCCCGCGGCGATGGCTCGACGACATGGGTACCGGCTCCTACGTGGACCGCACGCTGCACTGGTACCGCAGCACGCTGGCGCACTGCGCACCGCTCGTCGATGGTCGCTCACAGGCGCGCGTGCACGGTATGCTGGGCGCCTGGGAGGACCGTGGCGGAGCAGGCTGGGTTCGCGCCGCAGTCTCGGGAATCGCGCCGGGCGTCGATGCCTCGCGGACGGTCGTCGCGCTCTCCGACTACCTGCTCGACGTGCTCGAGTGGAGCGCCGACCGGGACATCACGCTCGACCTGCCGGTTCATCTGGATGGCGAGTTGGTGGGAGCACGATGGCGTCCGATGCCGCTCCCGGGCGGCGATGGACTGGAGGATGGATTCGACTTTCTTCGCGATACCGCGATCGCCGATGGAATCGGCGGGGGTGTGGCGAGGCTGCACGGGAACACCGGAGTGGCGGGCGCCTCGAAGCACGGCGGGCTGGCTGGCGCCGTCGGGGACCAGCACGAGCACGGGGTGGACGCCCTCGCCGTCGCTGCCCACGTGAACGCGGAAGGCGCGGAATGGTGGCGGGCGACAGCTCCGGCCGCGCCGGGCAAGGGAGACGCGTCGTTCTTCATCCTTCGACAGCGGGGACGAGCAGGGCGCATCATCTCGGCGTGGAGCTGGCGTCCGGCGGTGGATTCGCTCGAGGGCGATCGTGAGGCGATCGTCGTCGGCCTCGCCGATGGCGCGGTCCATCGCCACTCGCCGACCTCCGATGGGTGGCGGGTCGAATTGTCGGCCGGCGGCGCGCGAAGCAGCATCGATCTCGGTGGCTTGCGGCGAGCCAGGGACCCGCGCGTCGAGCCGGAGTCGCCGCGTCCCCATCCGCTGCCGGCGCCCGAGCTGGCGCCGCTCATCGTGCCGCGCATCGGCGGCGGGAATCGGTGGCTGCTGGACGAGCCGGATGGAAGCGGCGCACTGCGCCTCGTGCTCGGAGAGGAGTCGTACCGCCGCTCGGAGGAGCCCTGGGCGGATGCCGGCGCGCCTGTCGCGACGCTGCTGCTCGGCGCGCGTCCCGAGGCGCTCGAGATGGACATCGCGGTCGCGACGCCCTACGTGAGCTTCGTCGCCCTCGACGCCGAGAACGCGCTGGACAACGAGGAGCCGGACATCGATGGTGCCGGCGTGCAGTTCTACGTCGTCGCGTGCCGCGCCGCACCCGTGCCGAGCAGCGCCTGGGTGATCGTCCCGCGCAAGGGCGGCGCGGACGCACGCGTGCGCGCGATCCGCGGCCATGCGGAGACTTCACCGCCCGAGACCGCGTGGCGGAGGACGCCCGACGGGTGGGCCCTGCGGGTACTCCTGCCGCTGCGATCGCTGGTCGAACCCGTACCGGGTGCGGTCTTTTCGCTCGGGCTGATCGTCAATCACGCCACGCCCGGCCGTGAGCGGCGTGCTGGCCAGCTCGTGCTCGGGGGAGCCGTGGGCGAGTGGGTCTATCTGCGCGGCGACCGCCACCCGCCATCGCGCTACCTTCCTTTCGTCATCGCGAATGACTGAATCGCTCCTCGACGCCGTGCACGTGGTCCTCTTCGAGCCGCAGGATCACGTCAACATCGCCGGAACCGTGCGGGCGATGAAGAACATGGGCGTCCACCGGCTGCGACTCGTGCGGCCCGTGGATTACGACCCCGAGCGTCTGGAAGGGATCGCCCACGACACCGACGATGTGATCGCCGCGATCCGTCACTTCGAGACGCTCGAGGACGCGCTGTCCGACTGCGTTCGCGTCGCCGGATTCACCGCTCGCCGGCGGGCGGCGAAGCGGGAGATGGTGGAGCCGGGGCCCGCCGCCGCAGACCTGCTCGATCACGCGAGCGAGGGACCGGTGGCGATGCTCTTCGGCCGCGAGGACAGCGGGCTCCCCAATCAGGCGCTCGATCGGGCCCACGTCGTCGTGACGATTCCGACGACGGAGCATGCCTCGCTCAACCTCGCGCAGGCCGCGCTGGTCGGCCTGTACGAGCTCCACCGCGCCGCCGCGACCGCTACCCGGGCACTGGCACCGCCGCGCAAGGACGCGCCGCCGCCGACGAACGAGCAGTTCGAGCAGCTGTTCACCGACGTCGAGCATGCGCTCGATACCATCCAGTTCTTCAAGACGCGGCAGACGGAGCACATCATGCGAACCGTCCGGTCGCTGGCCCACCGCGCGCGTCCGGATGCGCGAGAGCTGTCCCTCGCCCGCGCGATGGCGATCGAGGTCGTACGGTTCCTCGAGCGGCGGTCTTGACTCCGTTCCCGACGCCCTCTCACTTCCCAGCCCATGTTCTTCAAGCGAAAGCCACGCCCCGAGGAGCCCTCGCCGCCGGAGCCGGAGAGCGAGGAGGACGAAAGCGACGACGGCGATGAAGACGATCTGCCGCCGGAGAGCGACGCCGCGGATGCGGCGATCTGGCGCGAGCGTCTGGCTGTCATTCCCGGCGGCGCATCCACGGGCAGCAAGCGCGCCGAGGCGCTCTACGGGGCGGAGGGCGACGGCCCGACCCATTTCGTGTCGGCCGCCGGCTGCGAGCTCACGACCCGCGAGGGCGATCGCCTCCTCGACTGCACGATGGCACTCGGCGCCGTGGCACTCGGATATGCCGAGCCGGCGGTCACCGACGCAGTCGTCCGCGCCGCGGCAGCCGGTCACGTGGCCGGGCTTTCACACGTGCGCGAAGTCGTCGTCGCCGAGCGGTTGTGCGACGTCGTTCCGTGCGCGGAGGCGGTTCGGTTCCTGAAGACCGGCGCCGAGGGAGTCGCAGCGGCAATTCGCGTAGCGCGCACCTACACCGGACGCTCCCACGTGATCGCGTCCGGCTACTTCGGCTGGCTCGACTGGTCCAGCGACGCCGAAGGCGTTCCGCCCGCCGCCCGGCAGGATGTGACGATGGTGCCGTTCGACGACCGGTCGGCGCTGGACCGCGCCGCGCGCGACGCCGGCGACCGGCTCGCTGCGATCGTCATCGAGCCGGTCGTCGAGCGGCTTCCATCGGAGGACTGGATCCGCGATGCGCGCACGATCTGCGACCGCGCCGGCGCAGTGCTGATATTCGATGAGGTCAAAACCGGCTTTCGCCTGCGCACCGGCGGTTATCAGGAGCTCGTGAAGATCGAGCCCGACATCGCCGTGTTCGGCAAGGCGCTGGCGAACGGCTATCCGCTGGCGGCGGTCGTGGGCCGCGCCGAGCTGATGGATGCGGCGCGGCGGACGTGGATCTCGAGTACTCTCGCCGGCGAAGCGACCGCCCTGGCCGCGGCCGAAGCCGTTCTCGCCTGGCACGAGCGCGCCGAGGTGTGTGAAGGGCTGTGGGAGACCGGCGCGGAGATGCGGGCGATCGTCGGGCGCGCCATCGAGGCGAGCGGGATCGACGGTGTCGAGCTCGCCGGGATCGACCCCATGTGGCTTCTCCGCTTCGACGACCCGGCGCGCGAGACGCGGTTTCTCGAGCTGGCGCTCGATGAGGGCGTGCTGTTCAAGCGGGGCGCGTACAACTTTCCGTGCCTCGCTCACGACGAGGACGCTTTGACGGCGATCGAGCATGCCGCCAGCACAGCCTTCGTCGCGCTGCGGCTGGAGGCCGGCCGGTGAGCCCGCGCGAGGTCGCGCCGGATCATCCCGCGGGCGACGTCCCGCTGATCGATGTGCACGCCCACTTCTGGCACCCGGGCACCGGACGCGCCGACTGGGAGGCACCGAACCGTGCGCGCCTGCGCGCCGGCGCGCGAATCGGCATCAGCTGTCACATCGGTTCGATCCTCGGCTCCTTCGGCCATACGTCACCCACGTACCTGCCGTCACCGGCGGATGTGACCACCGGCAACGACGCCATGCTCGCGATCGCCGAGGGCGAGGGTTCGCTCGTCCGCGCCTACGTGGCGGTGAATCCCAACGACGGCCGGCATGCACTGGACGAAATCGAGCGCTGCGTGGCCCGCGGCGCCATCGGCATCAAGCTCGCGGCGAGCCGGCGGGCCGACCACCCGCTCCTCGATCCGATCGCCGAGCTCGCCGCCGACCACGGGCTTCCGGTGCTGCATCACATCTGGCAGCATCGGCGGCAGGAGTGGCCGGGCCAGGAAGCCTCGGATGGAGTCGAGCTCGCACGACTCGCCGGGCGACACCCGCGGGTATGGTTCATCCTCGCCCACATCGGCGGCGGCGGAGACTACCGCCACACCTTCGCGGCGGCTGGCGACGTACCCAACATCCTGTTCGACCTGTCGGGCAGCGGTGTGGACCGCGGGATGCTCGACGACGCGGTCGCCTCCGTGGGGACGGAGCGGCTCGTCTGGGGTTCCGACATCACGATGGAGACCGGCCTTGCCAAGCTCCTCGCACTCGAGGAGCTCGGACTCCCGCCGGCCGGTCTGGAGGATGTGCGGTGGCGAACCGCGGCGCGTGTCTTCCCGCCGGGCAGCTTTGCCCGCCTCGGCGGGGGCGTGCGCAAGGCACGGACGGCGTGAGCGGCGGGCTCGTGGACGTCAACGCCCTCATCGGAGGCCATCCGTTTCGCGACATCCCGCACCCGGAGCCGGGGATACTACTTCGCGTTCTCGAGCGGGAGATGATTCGCGCGGCCTGGGTCGGTCACCTGCCGTCGGCGTTCTGGCGCGATTCACTGCCCGGCAACGCGCGTCTCTACGAGGCGCTCGCGTCCCATTCACCGAAGTTGCGTCCGGTGCCGGTGGTCCGCCCCGATTGGCCCGGCTGGGAGCGCGCCGTCGCCGAGGCGAATGCGCGCGGGGCGCCAGCCGTTCGCGCGTATCCGCCTCAGTGGCGAATGGGTCCGGACGACGCGCACATGGCGGCGCTCGCCCGGGCCTGTGCCGAGGCCGGCCTCGTTCTCCTGTTGACCGTGCGGTTCGAGGATGCGCGCCAGCGCCACTGGATGGACGCGGCGGGCGATCTGAGCGGAGCGGCGATCCGGCACATCGTGCGTGCCGCGGACGCCCGCATCATCGTCACCGCCGCCGGCCGCGCGCTGATCGAGGAGGTGCACTGGGGTCTCACGCCCGAAGAGCGCGCGCGACTGTTCTGGGACATCTCGTGGATCTGGGGTCCGCCGGAGGACGACCTGGCGCATCTCCTCCGGACGGTCGGCGCCAGCCGATTCGTGTACGGGACCCACTGGCCGCTGAGGCTGGCGCAGACGCCGCGCGCGAATCTCGCGCTGCTGCCTGATGATGTGGCGGACCCGAAGCTGGCCGATCCAGACGACATCGTTCGCCTGGCGGGGGCGCGATAGCGTGTGTTCCTCCGGCCGCCCCGTCAGCGCTCGCCCGCGGCGACCGGCCCGCCACCGATGCCCCTCACGCGCTCCACGAATCCCGTCACGAGGTCCGGATACGACCGATCCGCGGGCAGGTTGTAGTGATCCCCGCCCTCGAAGATGTGCAGCTCGGCTCCCGCGTTGGCCGCCGCCAGCCCTTCGCCATGGTGCTTTCCTACCCGCCGATCGGCGGCGCCGTGCAGCACGAGGATCGGCAGCCGCAGGAATCGAATACGCTCGACCGGACGCAGCATCGCATATGGCGTGCGGATCACCGACTGCCAGATGTGCCCCATTGCCGCCACCAGGAACCGACCCGGCAGCTTCCGCTGGTCGAGCCACTCCTTCGTGATCTCGAGCGGATCGACCGGCGCGCCGGCGACGATCAGCGCCTTGATCTCCGGCGCATCCTCGGCGGCGAGGATGGCCGCGGCACCGCCCATGGAGTGACCGAACAGGATCAGCCCGGGCGTGGCATCGTCGCGCTGGCGGGCCCAGGCGACGACCGCGCGCAGGTCCTGTCGCAGGTGGTGGAGCGACGTGTACTCCGTGATGTCGCTCTCCCCGTGACCGAGCGCGTCGTAGACGATCGCGTTGTGCCCGGCCTGTACGAGCGGCTCCGCCCACAGAAGCATTTCGCCGGCGTTCGCGTGCCACCCGTGAGCGAATATGATCGTCGTGCGCGGGCCGGGGCCACCGCGCACGTGCCAGCCGCGGAGTATGCCATCCGCCGTCGTCAGCTCGAACGACGTGGTGTCGAGCCCGAGTGATGCCGCGGTACGATCGGACCGGCGGCGGCGGGTCCGGAGAATCGACAGCGAGAAGCGACGCAACGCGAGGTATCCGAGACCGGCCGCCGCCGCCGCCGCCGCGCCTACTGCGCCGATGGTGAAAGGGAGCGCCATGCCGAGGAATGTATACGTGCTGCCCAGTGCCTCTTGCGGCTCGCGCCCTGTCGGGACATTTTTCGGGCCGTATGCCCGCTTGTGAATTCCTTCACAAGCGCGTGGTTCAACCTCGCGCACCAGGATGCGATGACGATGAGGGGGAAGTGGGCGGCCCTCCCCGGGTTGCTCACCATCGCGGCGACGGCCGCCCTGCTGTCGGCATACAGTGGCGCCTCGTCGCCACAGGGCAGGGCTCCCGAACAGCCGATCGCGTTTCCGCATCCCCAGCATGCAGCGGGCGCGATGAACATGAACTGCCTCTACTGCCACTACACCGCCAACAAGTCGCCGACCGCCGGCATCCCCGCCGTGGCCACCTGCATGGGATGCCACATCGTCATCGGGGCGCAGCTGCCGGAGATCCAGAAGCTCCAGACGTACGCGCGGGAGCAGCGGCCCATCCCCTGGGTCCGCGTTCACAACCTTCCCGACTACGTCCAGTTCCCGCACATGCGACACGTCAACGCCGGCGTGGAGTGCCAGCAGTGCCACGGGCCCGTGCAGGAGATGACCACCGTCTATCAGGCCGAGAGCCTGAACATGGGCTGGTGCGTCGACTGCCACATCCAGTACCGGGCCCGGTACGACTGTGCCATCTGCCATTACTGATGCCATGAGCGCCAGCACAGTGCGGCTCACCGCGCGCGCACGGCGGCTGGCTCATCCCGTCCGTGGCTCGAGGACCGACTGAATGAGCAAGAATTCCGGGCCGGCGGGCGTCAAGCGCCGCGAGTTCCTGAAGATTCTCGGCGCCTCCGGTGCCGCGTCGGCTACCGTCGGATGCGGGAGCGGGCGGGTCGAACGACTCATCCCCTATCTGGTCTCGCCCGACAACACCGTACCGGGCGTCTCGAGCTACTACGCGACGACCTGTCGCGAGTGCTCGGCTTCCTGCGGCGTGCTCGCCGAGACGCGCGACGGCCGCGTGATCAAGCTCGAGGGGAACCCCGAGCATCCATTGAACCGCGGAGCGCTATGCGCCCGGGGCCAGGCGGCGGTGCAGGGGCTCTACAACCCCGACCGCCTGCGTCGTCCAAGGGTGCGGCGCGACGGGCAGCTCGTCGATGTGAGCTGGGAGGAAGCGCTGCAATTGTTCTCGCAGCGTCTCGGAGAGTATCGCGGCGCCGGCAGTCTGGGCAACGCGGTCTTCGTCAACAATCACGATGCCGGCAGCCTGGCCGCGTTCATCGACCAGTGGCTCGGTGCGTTCGGGATGCCGCCGGCACTGAGCTGGGATGCCGAAGCCGACGTCGCGGCGATCGCTGCGCATCGCCAGGCGTACGGCGTCGCGTGGCCGGGCTTCGACTTCGCGGCGGCGAACCTGATCATTTCGTTCGGCGCCGACTTCCTCGACGGGTGGGGCGCCGTGGTGCCCCAGCAGCTCTCCTTCGCCGAAGCGCGTGCCCGCCTCGCCGGAGCGCCGCGGTTCGTCTACGTCGGTGCCCGCCGGTCGCTCACCGGACTCAACGCCGACGAGTGGATCCCGGCGCGGCCGGGAAGCGAGCTCGCGATCGTCAACGCCATCCGCGGGTCGAGCTCGACGCGCGAAGCGGCCGAGGCCAGCGGCGTCGCGGTGGAATCGCTCGAGCGACTCCGCCGCGACCTCACCTCGGGGGCACCGAGCATCGTCCTCGCCGGCGGAGCCGGGCCGAATGGTGCGGCGCTGGTGGCAGCGGTTGCACAACTCAACCAGACAGCCGGCAACGTCGGGACGACGATCCGCTCCGATCAGGCCGTAGCCGGATACGAGCGGACCGCGCCGGCCGCCGAGCTCCTCGCCGCCATCGAGCGCATGCGCGCAGGGCAGGTTCCGCTGCTCATGATCCGCGGCGCCAACCCCGTTCACGGGCTGCCGCGCGCACTGCGCGTGGAAGAGGCGCTGGCCAACGTTCCGTTCAAGGTCAGCTTCTCCAGCTATCCGGACGAGACGACGGTGCTCTGCGACCTGATCCTGCCGGATCATCACGCCCTGGAAAGCTGGGGCGACGCTCAGGCGAGGCCCGGCATCGTCGCACTGCAGCAGCCGGCGATGAACCCGGTGTTCGATACGCGCGCCACCACCGACGTTCTGATCGCGATCGCCAAGGCCGATCCTTCCGCGGCGAGCCGCTATCCGATGGCCGACTATCGGAGCTGGCTGCTCCAGCGGTTCCCCGGCGGCGCGCCCGCCTTTGCGCAGGCGCTGCAGAGCGGGATCGCCGCGGGCTCGGTAGCGATCAGCGATGCTCCCACTCGTGCGGTGCCGGCCGGCCCGGCGCCGACGCCGATCGACCAGGCGTCGGGCGACTTCTACTTCGTGACGTATCCGTCGCCCACCCTCGGCGACGGACGAGGCGCCAACAAACCGTGGCTCCAGGAGCTGCCCGATCCGGTCTCCAAGATCTGCTGGCAGTCGTGGATCGAGATCCACCCGACCTCGGCGCGCAGGCTCGGCGTGCGTCACGGTGACGTGTTGCGTGTCGAGACGTCGGCGGGCGCGGTCGAGGCGCCGGCGTTCGTCTTCCTCGGCATCCGGCAGGACACGGTCGCGATGCCGCTGGGACAGGGGCACACCGAGTATGGGCGCTACGCGGCCGGCATCGGGGTCAACGCGCTCGACGCCATGGCGGTGTCGACCGACGCCCGCTCCGGTGCCGCCGCGTGGGGCGTGACGCGCGCCCGGGTGACGCCGACGGGACGGAGCGAACCCGTCGTCACGACCGAGGGCTCGGCGCGGCAGCATGGACGCGGGATCGCGCAAGCCTTGCTGGCCACGGAGCTCGGCCTCCCGCCGACGGCGCAGACGACCGATCCCGGCGCGGCCGTGGAGGGCGAGCTGATCCGGGGCGCCGGGCCGCAGGAGCCGCCCGAGGAACACGCGCCGTCGCCGCCGCCGGGCCAACCGCCGACGGAGTTCCTCCCCGGGCTCCGGGCACCCGTGGCGGCCGATGCGGAAGGCGATCTCACCTCGCAGGCAGCCGTCGAAACCGGCATGTACGACCCGAAGCACTGGAGCGGAATGGCAAACCGGCGGTGGGCGATGACGATCGATCTCGCCCGCTGCACCGGCTGCTCGGCGTGCATCACGGCCTGCTATGCGGAGAACAACATTCCGACCGTCGGAGCGCCGCACCAGACGCGGCACACGCCGGGCGTGCCGCGGATGGCCGGCGGCAACATCCTGCGCGGCCGCGAGATGACCTGGATCCGCCTCGAGCGCTACTTCGAGGGCGGGGTGAACGCCGACGAGGACTTCGAGACGCGATTCGTCCCGATGCTCTGCCAGCACTGCGGCAACGCGCCTTGCGAGCCCGTCTGCCCGGTGTACGCGACCTACCACGCCCCCGACGGACTGAACGTGCAGGTCTACAACCGCTGCGTGGGGACGCGGTACTGCTCCAACAACTGTCCGTACAAGGTCCGCTACTTCAACTGGTTCGGGTACGGCGAACCGGACCGGCCACAGTACGCGTTCCCGGAGCCGCTCAACTGGCAGCTCAATCCCGACGTGACGGTGCGCGCCAAGGGCGTGATGGAGAAGTGCACGTTCTGCGTCCAGCGCATCCGCGAGAGCGAGCACGTCGCGCGGGCCGAGGATCGTGAGCTGCGGCCGGACGAGTTCACCGTCGCCTGCGCGCAGGCGTGCCCGTCGCGGGCGATCGTTTTCGGCGACGCCGCCGATGGTCGTTGGGCGGTCGCCCGCCAGCTCGGCGACGAACGGCGGTACCACGTGTTCGAGGAGCTCAACACCTACACGGCGGTGGTCTACTTGAAGAAGGTCAACCACCCGCCGGCCGACGCGCCGGTGGGCGTGCCCGTTCCGGTGGGCGGCTGAGGGAGCGACCATGGCCAGCATCCCGCTCCCCGACGACGCGCTCCGGCGCCCCAACATCCCCTCGGCCGACATCCAGCTTCCGGCCGTCCGGGATTACGAGCAGGTCGATCGCGAGATCATCCGCACGCTGAGCCCGACCGGTGCGTGGCTGGTGGGTGTTCTCATCGCCGCGGGCATCATGGTGATCGGCGCGGCGGCCTGGATCTACCAGATCTACATGGGCCTCGGCGTAGCCGGCTACAACCCGCCGGTCATGTGGGGCGTGTACATCATCACGTTCGTCTTCTGGATCGGCATCGGGCACGCCGGGACGCTGATCTCGGCGATCCTGTACCTGTTCCGCGCCGGCTTCCGGACAACGATCTACCGCTGCGCCGAGGCGATGACGGTGTTCGCCGTCATGACCGCGGGGCTGTTCCCGATCCTCCACCTCGGCCGGCCGTGGAAGTTCTTCTGGCTGATCCCGTACCCGAACTGGCGGCTCATCTGGCCCAACTTCAAGAGCCCGCTCGTCTGGGACGTTTTCGCGATCCTCACCTACCTCACGATCTCCAGCACCTTCCTGTTCATCGGATTACTTCCCGACATCGCGGTCCTCCGCGACAAGGAGACCAATCCGATCCGCAAGCGGATCTTCGCCTTCCTGTCCCTGGGTTGGCGGAACACCGACACCGAGTGGCGCCACTTCGCGCGGGCGTATCTCTTTCTCGCCGCCCTCTCGACCCCGCTCGTGCTCTCGGTACACTCGGTCGTGTCGTTCGACTTCGCGATGAGCGTCGTGCCGGGGTGGCACACTACGATCTTTCCCCCGTACTTCGTCGCCGGCGCCATCTTTTCCGGGCTCGGGATGGTCTTCACGATCATCATCCCGCTCCGGCGCTGGTTCGGTCTCCGGCACTACATCACGCTCAACCACCTCGACGCGGCGGCCAAGCTGTGCCTGTTCACGTCGCTCGTCGTCGGGTGCGCGTACGTGCTCGAGTTCTTCGTCGCCTGGTACAGCGGACTCCAGATCGAGCAGGATTACTTCTGGAACCGCGTGTTCGGGCAGTGGTGGTGGGCCGCCTGGATCATGCTGATCTGCAACATGGTGCTGCCGCTGTCGCTGTTCTCGCAGGCGCTGCGACGCAACACGATCTGGCTGTTCATCCTCTCGATCACCATCAACATCGGGATGTGGTTCGAGCGCTTCGTGATCGTGATCCCGTCGCTGTCGCACGAGTTCCTGCCCTGGCAGTGGACCACCTACATCCCGACGTGGGTCGATCTTGCGATCCTGTTCGGCAGCTTCGGGTGGTTCTTCATGTGGTTCCTGCTGTTCGTCAAGCAGCTGCCGATCGTCGCGATCGCCGAGGTGAAGGAGATCATCCCGCCGCGGCTGCGACGACGGCACCTCCCGCCGGCCGATCCGCCCGGCGAGTACATGCCCGAGACTCCGGGGATACACGACTGATGCGCGGCATACTGGGAGTGTTCCGCGAGCTCGACTCCGTCGTCGATGCGATCGCCGAGCTGCGGAAGCGGCGGCTCGGCGTCGTCACCGTCTACTCGCCGACACCGCGGCACGAGATCGAGCACGCGATGCACGCGGGGCCGAGCCCCGTACGGCTGTTCACCCTGATCGGCGGGCTGCTCGGCGCCTCCTTCGGCTACTGGATCGCGATCTGGACATCGGAGTACTGGCCGATGGTCGTCGGCGGCAAGCCGATCGCGTCGTGGGTGCCTTACACGATCTACGGGTTCGAGGTGATGGTGCTCGTCGGCGGACTGGCGACGGTGTTCGGTCTGTTCGCCCTGTCGCGACTGCCGCGGCTGTCGATGATGGTCGGCTACGATCCCAGGTTCAGCGGCGGTGAGTTCGGGATATTCGTCGAGTGCCCGCCGGCGAAGCAGCGTGACGCCGAGGAGATCCTCCGCACGCACGGTGCGGTGGAGGTGCGCGGTGAGCGCTGACCGATTCGTCGGGCGCCGCGCCGGGCAACCGCGGGTACCAGGCCGCGCCGTCGCTCTACTTTCGTTGACGCTGGGGCTCGGCGGCTGCCCGTGGTTCACCGACTTCAAGGAGCAGCCGTCGATCTCCACCTGGGAGTCGGCGTCCGGCGACTCCGTGCCACCGCGCGCGAACCCCATGCACTCGGTGCCGATAACCGGTGTCGGCGTGCCGGCGTTCGTCGTGTCGTACCAGCCACTGCCGGCGACGCTCGACTCGATGTCCGGGCTGCGCAATCCCACGCCGATGAGCGAAGCGTCGCTGGCCAACGGCCGGATGCACTACCAGATCAACTGCGCCGTCTGCCACGGGCTGGCGGGGCAGGGGAACGGTCCGGCGGCGGCGTTCGGGATGCCGGGCTTTCCACTCACCTCCGGGCTGGCACTGGGGCGCACCGACGGATTCATCTACGCCATCATCCGCAATGGCCGCGGGCTGATGCCCAACTACAACCGCATCGAGGACATGGATCGCTGGGATGTGGTGAACTACATCCGGGCGCTGCAGGGCGCGGGCGGCTTCACCGTGGACACGCTGCCACCCGGGCGACCGGGCCAGACCGGGGATCTCATTCCCGGCCCGACGCGCGTCGCACCGACGCGACCGGCTCCGTTCGTCCCGCCCGACAGCGCCCGCCGCGACATCCCGACGCTCGCTCCATCCGGGTCCGCCACGCCTGGGGGCCGCCAATGAGCACGCATCTGACGCACGAGCCGACCAGGGAGGAAGTTCTCGCCGTCTCGTCCCGTCCAGTCTCCCGGGCGCCGTTCCTGATCGCCGCGGCGCTGGGCGTGATCGGGCTGATCGTGTTCATCGCCGGCGTCCTCATCGCGCCGGACCGGGCCTGGCGCGCGCTGCACTTCAATTGGCTGTACTTCACTATGATCTCGTCGGCCGGCGTGATGTTCGTCGCCATCCAGCGGATCACCACCGCCCGCTGGTCGCGCCCGGTCATCCGCTTTCTCGAGGGTTTCGTCGCCTTCCTCCCGGTGGCGTTCGTGCTGCTGGTGCTGATCGTGGTGATCGGCAAGGGGTGGATCTTCCCGTGGACGCACGAGACGCCGCACCATCACGAGAAGCAGGTCTACCTCGACGAGACGTTCTTCACCGTGCGGGTGCTCGCGGTGTTCGGGCTGATCACATTGCTCAGCCTGTGGTACGTCTGGAGCAGCGTTCGTCTGGACGTCGGCGTCGCACCGGAATGGGGTTCCCGGTGGGCGCGCGGGCTTCGCCAAAGCATGCGGCGCTCGTGGGGCGAGGAGCGCAGGGAGATCCACGGCACGCACTCGTTCCAGGGGCGGCTGGCGGTGATTCTCGCCCTGGTGTGGGGCTTCGGGTGGTGCTTCCTCGCCTTCGATCTCTCGAAGATGCTGGACCTCCACTTCTTCAGCACGCTCTACGGGTGGTGGTTCTTCATGGGCGGGATGCTGGGCGCGATGATGACGTTCTCGATGCTGATGATGTGGTGGCGAGCTCAGCTCGGAGCGCAGGGGCTGGTGCTCGAGTCCCACTTCCACGATGTGGGGAAGCTGTGCTTCGCCTTCACCGCATTCTGGGGCTATCTCACGTTCGGGCAGTATCTGGTCATCTGGTACGGCAACCTGCCCGAGGAGACGGGCTTCATGCGGCTGCGTCTGATCGACCCGTGGAAGGCGATCACGCTGACGATGGTCTTTCTCGTCTTCGTGCTGCCGTTCTTCGGGCTCTTGTCGCGGGCCGCGAAGGTCTGGTTCCCGACGATGATCCTGTTCGCGGTGCTGAGCCTGGCCGGCACCTGGCTGCTCCGCTACATCGAGGTCTACCCGTCGCTCTACCACCAGTCGGTGGTGGCGCCGTTCGGGATCTGGGAGCTCGGAGTGCTGGCGCTCTGCCTGGGGCTCTGGGGCGTGTCATACTTCGCGTTCATGAATGCGTTCCCGCGCATGCGGGTGACGCTCATGACGTCGCCGTATCGCGACCAGGTGCAGGTCCCGTACGATCCGAAGACGTTGGACCCGCTGCCGGCACATGAGTGAGAATTGGACCAATTAGACGAATTGGACCAATTGGTCTAATTGGTCTCATTCGTCCAGAGCTTCTCCAACCCGGCCAGCGGCACCGCACCCGCCTGCCGGTTCACCTCCTTCCCGCCCTCGAAGACGATCACGGTGGGGACGGCGGAGATGCGGAACTTCATCGCCGTCTTCTGGGCACGCTCGGTGTCCACTTTGGCGACGAGCAGCCTGCCCTGCGCCTTGCGGGCGAGCTCATCGACCGCCGGCGCCATGGCCTTGCAGGGGCCGCACCAGTCGGCGTGGAAGTCCACCATCACCGGGATCTCGGTTTCGGCGATGGTGCGCTCGAACGTCTCGTCATCGAGGGCGATCGGCCGGTCGAGCAGCATCGGCTTGGCGCACTTGCCGCACTTCGGCCGGTCCGGCACGCGCGACGGATCGACGCGATTCCAGCTCTGACAGAACTGGCAGCGGACCATGATGCCCCTGCTGGGCGCGGCGGTAGTCGTCTCTGTCGTCTCGCTCATGCTCTCTCCCGATCCCGGTAGCCGAAATGTATATTGAACCGTCCTGAATCTGGGGGCGGTAGCTCAGTTGGGAGAGCACCTGCTTTGCAAGCAGGGGGTCACCGGTTCGATCCCGGTCCGCTCCACTTCTGTTCCTGCAAGACAAGAGCCGACGCACAGTTATGCGTCGGCTCTTGGCGTCGTCGGCGAATGCCCGACGCGGTGGCGCTGAGTCTCTGCCACGACGACGATGCACACGCGCGCCAGGCGCCGCCACCGTTCGCCGGACGTGCTGTTACCTTCGCCGACCCGCTCTTGACAATTCCGAGACGCGGTCGTAATAGAGGGCGTCAATCGAGCCGTCCCTCCTAAGCTGCCTGGCTCGGGCAACGCGACCTGAAGTAGACAGACCCTGACTTCCTTCCGCCCAGGGGCGTCCTACGCAACTGCCTCGTTCGCTCGCTCTACTGCTTTGCGCCGTCTCGCTGACTGGCTCACCGACCTACGCCGTGGGTCAGGCCGGCGAGAGGGGACCTGCGGGTACGCCCGAGCAGGTCTACCTGCTCATCCGCAGTGACGACTTCGGCATGAGCCACAGCGTCAACAGGGCCTTGCAGCGACTGATCGAGACTGGACTTCCCGTTTCGGTCTCGGTCATGTTCGCCTGTCCCTGGTACCAGGAGACGGTGGAGATCCTGAAGCGCCATCCCGATGTCTCCGTAGGCATTCACCTGACGCTCAACTCCGAATGGAAGAACTACCGGTGGGGTCCGGTGCTGGGCGGAGGTGCGGTGCCGACCCTCGTGGACGCGGATGGTTACTTCTTCCAGTCGGGCGAGGCGCTGTACGGCAACGACCCCGACCTGCAGGAGATCGAGAGGGAGCTCCGGGCGCAGATCGAGCGGGCGCGCCGCTCGGGCCTCCGGATCGATTACGTGGATTACCACATGGGTACCGTGGTTCGCCGCCCCGATGTCCGTCAGCTGACCGAGCGCCTCGCGCGGGAGTTCGGTTTCGGCATGTCGGGGTATTTCGGGGAGACGATGCAGAGTCCCCAGTACTGGGCGGCGCCGCAGAGCAAGATCGACAGCCTGGTGGCAATGATCGGCCGCCTCCAGCCGGGCTTTCACGGCGTGATCACTCACGTCGGGATCGACGATGCGGAGCTCGGTGCGCTGGTGGACATGAACACCGACAATCCTCTCCCCGAAATGAGCAGGAATCGTCAGGGAGAGCTGGATGCCCTCACGTCACGGCGGTTTCGTGAGGCGCTCGAGGCGCGCAACATCCGCCTCCTGACCTATCGTCAGTTGATCGAGATGCATGGGCTGCAGGCCATGCGACGCCCCGGAGGATGAGTACGCACGTGTGCTACTGGGAGGATAGCCATGGAGACGATGCTGCCTGGTAGGTCTTCGTTGCCAAACAAGCCTGCAAACCGCTTTTGCCTCATGGTGATGAGCATGCTGCTGATGCTCACCCTGAGCGAAACGGCGTGGGGCCAGCAGATAGGAATCACCGGAACCGTGACCTCCGCGGCCGGTCCTCCCCTTCGGGGAGTTCAGGTACACGTCTCGGAGGGCGCCAACTACACCGTCACCGACGCGGATGGGAGATATCGCATAACGGCTCCCGCCAATGGCGTTCTGATCTTCGCCCTGATCGGCCAGCGCGTCGTTCGGGAGGAGATCGCCGGGCGCACGACCATTGATGTCACGATGGAGCGCATTGCCTTCCTGGAGGAGGTGGTGGTCACCGCGTACACGGCACAGCGGCGGGCGGACATCACCGGAGCGGTCGCCAGTGTCGACATGGAGGCCGCTTCCCGGCAGACCACGGCCAGCGTGCTCCAGCGGCTGGACGCGTCGGTACCGGGCGTCACGGTCGCGTCCAGCGGGTCGCCCGGCTCCCGGAGCACCGTCAGGATCCGCGGTGTCAGCTCCTTCCAGAACAACGAACCTCTCTACATCGTCGACGGTGTACCGGTTCAGGACTCCTACATCAACTGGCTGAACCCCAACGACATCACTTCCGTTCAGGTGCTGAAGGATGCGTCGGCGGCCTCGATCTACGGCGCGCGGGCGAGCAACGGCGTGATCATCATCGAAACCCGGCGCCAGGTGACGGGGGCTCCTCGCGCGACGATGCGGGTGAGGACCGGTATCGCTTCTCCCACCCGCGGTTACGACGATTTTCTGATCACCGACGCGCTGGAGTATCACGAGGTCCTCAGGCGCAGCTACGTCAACGCAGGGCAGGCGGTCCCGACCAACATCTACGGAGATCCGAACAACCCGGCGATTCCGCCGTTCATCTGGCCGAACAACTGCGGGCCGCTGGCGGCGGACGGCTCGCCCACTCCCGGTGTGTGCACGAGCCTCGACCCGAATTCCTATGCATTCCCCACCAGTCTCATCATGCCCGGCAGCCCCGGCACGAACTGGTGGGACGCCGTCTTCGGTACGGGGTTCGTCGGTGATTACAACCTGGATGTCGCGGGCGGTGGTGATGAGACGAGATACGGCGTTTCCTTCAACTACTTCACTCAGGATGGCACGGCGGCCTACAACCAGTTCCGCCGGGGAAGCATTCGCGTCAACACGGCGTTCGACCGCGGCCGGCTGAGCTTCGGTGAGAACGTCGCGCTCTCGCACGACCGCCACACCGGGGGGCTGCCCGATGACCCGGGCGGATTCGCGGAAGGCGGCATCCTCGGCAAGAACATTCTCATGCAGCCGGTCGTCCCGGTTTACGACATCCAGGGGAATTTCGCCTCGGGTAAGGCCGTGGGCCTGGGCAACAGCACCAACCCCCTCAAGTTTGCCTATGAGGCGAGGAACAACGAGTCGAAGAACACGCGACTCTTCGGAAACGTATTCGCCGACTTCAGCGCGACCGACCGCCTGTTGGTGAGAAGCTCGTTCGG
>DATKCV010000139.1:0-2272 GCA_035513015.1 Gemmatimonadaceae bacterium | reverse complement strand
TAGCTGCCGGCCTGCTCCGGCGGCAGCACCGGCAGCGACAGCGTCACCGTCGCGCCGGGCGCGACGTCGTTGGCGAGCGCGGCGCGAAGCCCGTCCCAGACGACGAGCGAGCCGTCCCTGAGCCAGTGGTACGAGAGGCGCATCGGGCTCGAGCCCGCCGCCGGCCACGCCACGGTCCCGCTGTTGGTCACGCGGACCTCGAGGGCACCCGTCGTCGCCGAGTCGAAGGTCGCCGCCTGCGCCACCGGTGCGTATGTCGCGCCGAAGCCGCTGCCCACCGCGATCGTGACCGCGCCCGGCGTCGCGCCCCTGGCGCTGAACGCGGTCACGCCGTCGCGCACGAGGTCGAGCCGGAGCGTGAACGGCGTCGGCCCAGCCGTGGCGGCCGGGATAGCCGGTGCCGGGATAGATCCGGACAGCGCCGCCGTCGCTCCCACCGGCAGGTCGGCCGGAAGCGGCATCACGCCGGCGAGCGTCGGCACCGGCTGTCCCGCGGCGTCGAGCCAGGTCCACTCGAGGCGCACCGCGCTCGGGTTCGCCGAGCGCCAGGTGAAGCTCGACGTGTTCGTGACGGTGACGCGCGCGGTGAACGCGCTCGCGGCTTTGGCCGCGGTGGGCAGCGCCGTCGTGTCGTATGTGACGCCGTAGGTCTCGCCGCTCTGGGCGATCGCCTTCTGCGCGTTCACGCGACCCGTGCCGTACGACTCGTCGTACCCGACCGCGCCGAGGTCGTCCGCCGTGGACCGGATGCGCTCGACGACCTGTGCCGCGGTGAGGCTCGGCTCCGCGCTCCAGATGAGAGCGGCGATGCCGGCCGCGAACGGCGCCGCCTGGCTGGTCCCGCTGAAGACGGCGTACTCGAGCGAAGCGGGGTTGGTGGCGCGCTGCGAGAGGTACGTCGCGTACGAGGGCGTCGTGCTGACGATGCGCCGGCCCGGCGCGGACACGTCCACGCTCGAGTTGCGCGTGGAGAAGAACGCGATGCTGTCGTCCGTGTCCGTGGCGCCGACCGCGAGGACCTCGGTGTACGCCGCGGGGTACTCGAGCTGGTTGAGGCTCAGGCATTTGTCACCGGTCGTGCCGCAGTTGCCCGAGGCGCTGACCACGAGCACGTTGCGCTGGGCGGCGTACGAGATGGCGCTTCGGAGCGTCGGGCTGTCGCTCGTGGAGCCGAGGGAGAGGTTGATCACCTTCGCGCCGTTGTCGACCGCCCACACCAGGCCGTTGGCGACATCGGACAGGTTGCCCTGGCCGGTGCAGTCGAGGACCTTCACCGGCATGAGGCGCACGCCGAACGCGACGCCCGCGATGCCTATGGCGTTGTTGCCGGTGGCGCCGATGATCCCGGCGATGTGCGTGCCGTGGGAGTTGTCGTCGCGCGTGGTGCCCGCGGTGCACTCGCCATCCGGCTGGCTGACGAAGGTGTTGCCCAGCACCAGCGCGGCGATCAGGTCGGGATGCGTGGGGTCCACGCCCGTGTCCATGACCGCGACGGTGACGCTCGCGGCGCCGCGGATCGTGTCCCACGCCTTGTCCACGAAGGCCTTCCTGATCCCCCACTGCCCGTCGCTCGCCGCGGGGTGCGTGAGGTAGTGCTCATCGTTCGGCTGGAAGGCGAGGCGCACGGTGCCGTCCGCTTCGGCCCACTCGACCGCGGGGTGACCGGATACGACAAGGAGAGCGGACGTGCCCGCACCCAGGACGTCCTGGGTGGGAATGGCCACCACGGTCACGCCGAGCTGGGCGATCTCGGCCAGGGTCCGCCCGCCGATGCTCTGCAGCGCCGCTGCCCGCGCTTCCGCGGTCGCGTCCGCGCGGAACCGGACGAGGAGGCGGCTGTGCGTGAGCGCCTGTGGTGTTGTCGCATCAAATTGATGCGGGTCCGCATCAATTTGATGCGGATCCACCACGGTCCCCAATGCAGAGAGATGCTCCCGGGCGCCCCCGGTCGCCTCTGACCCTCTCAAAGTGTCGTACCCGGCACGAACAGGGACCGCCCCGGAAAGGGCGACCAGCAGTGCGAGCAGCGCGGTCAGGCGGAGTGCAAGCAAGCGAGGCCCCCTTTCCCTAAGACACGGGTATAACGCCCGGGCCCTTGGGACGACACCGCTAGACGGTGTCGAATTCAGTAGGTCTTGACGATGAGGACCTGCTCGAGGCGCCGGAGCTCGACGGCCGGGAGCAGGATCGCGCGGACGTAGGCGGCGTTCTCGGAGCGGTCGATCGCCACCACGGTGCCGATGGGCAGGCCCTTCGGGAAGAGCGAGCGCAG
>DATKCV010000138.1:0-2062 GCA_035513015.1 Gemmatimonadaceae bacterium | reverse complement strand
CGCCCGCGTGCGCACCACGTCGATGGTCTGCGGGTGGCACTCGTCGGACACGAAATACCGGGTGCGGTCCCCCGCCCTGGCGCCGTGCGACAGGCCGACCGCCTCCGCCGCCGCGGTCGCCTCGTCGAGCAGCGACGCGTTCGCGATCTCCATCTCCGTCAGGTCCATCACCATGGTCTGGTAGTTCAGCAGTGCTTCCAGCCGGCCCTGCGCGATCTCCGCCTGGTAGGGCGTGTAGGCGGTGTACCAGCCAGGGTTCTCGAGGATGTTCCGCTGGATCACCGGCGGCGTGATGGTATCGGCGTAGCCCATCCCGAGGTACGACCGGTACAGCTCGTTCCTGGAGGCACTTCGCTTCATCGAGCGCAACGCGTCGAACTCGCTCATGGCCGCCTGGATGGCCAGTGGTGATTTCATGCGGATGCGACGCGGCACGGCGGCGTCGATCAGCGCGTCGATGCTATCGAATCCGAGCAGCTCGAGCATGGCCTGCGTCTCGTCCGCACGGGGACCGATGTGGCGATCGACGAAACGATCAGCGCCGGGACTGGCAGGCGCGGCGGCGGGAGTAGTCGGGTTCATGGATTGAAAGTTATGCTTCCGTCGATGCAGTGGCATTTCATGGTCTCGCCCCCCGCCGCCGGTGTCGCCAACATGGCGCTGGACGAAGCGCTCATGCGGCGAGCGGCGCGGACCGGGGACGCCGTGTTTCGCGTGTACAGCTGGTCCGCGCCGACGCTCTCGCTCGGCCGAAACCAGCGCGCCCGCGACTGCTACGATCTTGCGCGGGCCGGCGAGGCCGGTGTCGGCTTCGTGCGGCGTCCCACAGGGGGACGCGCGCTGCTGCACCACCGGGAAATCACCTACAGCGCCACGCTGCCCGCCGCGGACGCCGCCTCGGCCCGCGCCGCCTACGGCTTCATCAATGGCATCCTGATCGCGGGACTCGCGCGGCTCGGCGTGCCGGCGCGCCTGACGGCCGAAGCGCAGGCCATCCCTCCCGGACTTCGTCCGTGCTTCGACGTGCCCGCCGAGCACGAGATCGTGCTGGGAGAGCGCAAGCTGGTCGGTAGCGCGCAGTGGCGTCGCGGCGGCGCCCTGTTGCAGCACGGCTCGATTCTCGTGCGCGATGATCAGCCGCTCATCCACCGGCTCCTGGCCACGCCGCAGGCATCGGGCGCCGGGAGCGCGGCGACGCTGCACCAGGCGCTCGGCCGCGATCCGTCGGTGGACGAGATGGCGGATGCATTGCGTCCCGCCTTGCGCGAGTCGGCGCGGCATGAGCCACGCCTGCTGCCGCCGGACGCCGCGCTCGAGGCCGATCTTGCGGCACTGCGCGCCTCCTACAGCGCCGATGCATGGACCTGGCGGCGCTGATCGCTTGACCCTACCCGGCGACTTGGTATCGTAGTCGCACTCCCGTCGTCGCCGGTTCCCGCAATCCCACGTTCGCCATGCGCTCAGCACACCCCGCCTTCCTGCTCGCCACGTTCGGTCTGCTCGGGTGCGCCGACCGCTCCAGCGATCCCGACGCTGGCGAGGTGGGCGGAACCGTCGTCATCACCGTGCCGGGAGGGTTCACTCCGTCGCTTCCGCCGATCATCCAGGAGGCCATGTCGCGGTCGGTGGCAGATCAGGTCTTCGAGCGGCTGGCTGACATTGGCGAGGACCTGAACACGCTCGGCGACCGCGGGTTCACGCCGCGTCTCGCGCGGAGCTGGTCGTGGGCGCCGGACTCATTGTCGATCGCATTCGCGCTCGATCCGCGCGCGCGCTGGCACGACGGCCGGCCGGTGCGTGCCAGCGACGTAAGGTTCACGCTTGGCCTCCTGAAGGATCCGCTGACGTCGTCTCCCACAAGACCCCTGATCGCCAACATCGACTCGATCACGGTGGCCGATTCACTGACCGCGGTCGTGTGGTTCCGCCAGCGCACGCCGGAGCAGTTCTACGACGCGGCCTATCAGATCGAGGTGCTTCCGGAGCACGTGCTCGGGCAGGTGCCGCGCAACCAGCTTCGCGCGGCCAACGTCGCGTCGGTGTTCGTCGGGTCCGGACCCTT
>DATKCV010000137.1:0-15948 GCA_035513015.1 Gemmatimonadaceae bacterium | reverse complement strand
CGGAACAGGAGCTCGGCGTCGGTCTGATCTCCTTGCGTCTCGATAAGATAGGCGAGCCCGCTCAGGCTCTCGCTTACCAGCGGGTGCTCGGCGCCATGAAGCCGCCGTCGAGTCGCCAACGCGTCCCGATACAGCGGCTCGGCCCCGGCGAGGTCGCCGAGGTCCTGGAGTGTGTAGGCGAGCGCCATCTGGCTCGTCGCGACCTCGCCATGCTCATCGCCATGGAGCGCTCGGTACTGCGCCAGCGCCCGCTCGAGGAGCGGCCGCGCTCGCGACTCCAGGCCCAGGCCGTGGTAGACGCCGCCGATGAGCCGCATCATTGCCGCCTGGAGCTCGGGCTGGTCCGCCAGGTCGGCCTCGACGCGGCGCGCTCCCTCGTCCAGCAGCTCGCGTGCGGTGACGCTCTCGCCGCGCGACTGGGACGGATCTGCCACCTCGAAGATCCCGGTTAGCAGTCCGGCCACTTGCTCAGCATGAGTCCGGGCGAGGGTCGCCGCATCGCGCTCGATGGCCAGGCGACGCGCCTGGACCCCCATCGCCACCGCGAACACTGCCAGCGCCGCCGCCGCCGCTACCGTCGCCGCGACGCCGACGCGATGGCGCCGCACGAACTTGCCGAGCCGATACTTCCTCGTGTCGCCCCGCGCGCGCACGGGGCGCCCAGTCAGGTGCCGTTGAATGTCGTCGGCCAGCCGTTCCACCGACTCGAACCGGCGGTGCTGGTCCTTCTTCACAGCAGTGAGGACGATCGTATCCAGATCACCGCGCAGCCGCCGCCCCAGCGCCGGCGAGGCCGCCACGGTGCTCGGTCGCTGTGGCTCCTCCTCGCACACCAGCCGCTCGATCTCGCCAAGCGTCTTTCCCGCCAGTTCGTGCGGCAGCCGGCCGGTGAGGAGCTGGAACAGGATCACGCCGAGCCCGTACACATCCGTGGCGACGGTCACCGGTTCGCCGCGCAGCTGCTCCGGGCTGGCGTAGGCGGGCGTCAAGAGCCGCACCGCCGTGCCGGTCTCACCCACGTCCCCGACTCCGGACGCGAGCAGCTTGGCAATGCCGAAGTCGAGTAGCTTGGGCGTGCCGTCGGCGGTCACCAGTATGTTGGCCGGCTTGAGGTCCCTGTGCACGACGAGGTGCCGGTGCGCGATTCGCACGGCTGCGCAGACGTCGAGGAACAGCGCCAGGCGTTGCTCGACACCGAGTCCGTGCGCGTCGCAGTAGCGGTCGAGCGGCATGCCGTGGACGAGCTCCATCGCTACCCACGGCACGCCGCGCGGTGTCGTGCCGCCGTCGATCAGGTGCGCGATGTTGGGGTGCTCGAGACCGGCGAGGATCTGGCGCTCGACACGGAAGCGGCGGAGATGCTCCGACGTCCGGATCCCGCCGAGCAGCTTGATCGCGACTTCCCGCTCGTACTCGGCATCGGCGCGCCGCGCGCGATAGACGACACCCATGCCGCCGCGTCCCAGCTCCTCCACCAGCTCCCACGGTCCGATGCGCTCGCCGACGGCGGCGTCGCCGGCCAGATCGTGCGCCGCATCTTCAACAGCCCCGCCGAGCAGCGCGCTCGCCGAGCCGGCGCCCGACTCGCTGGCCGCGATCAGCGACTCTACCTGCTCGCGCAGCGCCGGGTCGTCGGCGCACCGGGCGCCCAGCCAGGCCGAGCGCTCGACGGGACGCATCTCGATCGCAGCATCGAAGAGCGACTCGAGGCGCTGCCAGCGTGAACGGTCCATGGGCTGCTCAGCGGAGCTGCTGGTAGAGCCAGGCCTTCGCCATGCGCAGATCCCGGTGTACCGTGGCCGTGGAGATGCCGAGCACGCGCGCCGTCTCGTCGTAGTTCAAGCCGCCGAAGTAGTGCAGCTCGACAGCCCGCGCCTTGCGTTCGTCGTGCCCGGCGAGCCGCTCCAGCGCCTCGTCGAGTGCTTCCAGATCGGGCGGTCGCTCGGGGTCGATGATGGCCGACTCCTCGAGCGTCACGTCGACGTGATCGCCGCCGCGCTTCAGCCGCCGCTTCGCGCGCGCATGGTCGACTAGGATTCGGCGCATCGTGCGCGCGGCGACCGCGTAGAAGTGCGCGCGGTGCTCCCATGGAACGTCGGCGTCCACCAGCCGCAGGTACGCCTCATGAATGAGTGCCGTAGCCTGGAGGGTGTGCCCCGGCCGATCGCCGCGCAGTGCTCGCTCGGCGAGCCGGTGGAGCTCGCCATAGACGACGATCAGCAGCCGGTCGCGCGCGCTGTCGTCGCCCCCGCGCCAGGCGGTGAGTAGCGCGGTCACGGACTCTCCATCGGGCACGAGGTCGGGCGCGCGCTCCACGGAATCTCGGCGTCAGGGGGGCGGCAATGAGTCAGGTGTTCCACGATACGAGACCTTCCGCCGGCCCGCAACAGATGGCGCGACGCTGGCTCGTCACGATCGCTCGGAGCGTGTGGAGCAGAGGTCAACTCGTTGCGTCAATTTGAGATGGCCGGCCCTGTCAAACTGCCGCCGCCGCGTCGATAGGGGCCTCTTACGAGTCACATCGGCTTACCGTGAGGGAATAGTGGCGTCCCCGGCGCTCTCAGGAATGGGAGGCTGCCGGACGACGCGCGCATGGCAGCCGCCCCCCAAGGCGTCACGACCAGAGGAGCGATCAATGGTGTCCCGAGACCGCTCGGCCGAGGACGGTGCAACCGGACGCCGGGCGATACCGCCCGACCGGTGGTCGCGCCTGCAGGCGCTATTCGAGGAAGGGGTGGTCCTCGACTCCAAGGCGCGGTCCGCATTCTTCGCCCGTTGTCGCGCAACCGACGCCGATCTGGCCTACGAGGTCGAAGCGCTCGTACGCGCGGGCGACGACGCCGGCTCGTTCATCGAGCGAACGATCGCGCGCGCGTTGACGCGATCCTGAGACGAATTGGACGAATTGGACGAATTGGACGAAACCTCCGTCCGGTTCGTCTCATTCGTCTCATTCGTCTCATTCGTCCAATTCGTCTCATTCGTCGCACTGGTGGCGCGGGAGCAGGCGCGTCTGCATGATTGACGCGCTTGCGCCCGCTGCTCGTGCGCGCGGTCGTGCGCCTGCCACACCGCGCTCACTCCGACCCCGCACGGAGAGGTGATGATGCAGACCGAGCTCACTACCAATCTCCAGAGCCCGATCTCCAATCTTGGCCATTGGTTCGCGGCGAACCAGGCGCGGCTCATCGCCGCGCTCGTGCTGCTCGTGATCGGCGCGCTACTCGCCGTTCTCCTTCGCGCCATCGCCGTGCGCGCGCTGCGGGCGATCGAAGCGGCGATTCCCGGGCGCGGGTTCCGCATCTCGTTCGGCGGCGTCGGGCGCGATCGGCACGTCTCGGACATCGTGGGCGCGATCGTCTTCTGGGCGGTCCTGCTGTTCTTCATCGCGACGGCCGTCAACGCGCTCGGGCTCCCGCTGCTGAGCGCGGCGATCGACGGTGTGTTGCGGTACGTTCCCCGCGTGCTCGCCGCCGCACTGATCATGGTCATCGGGATCGTGATCGCCAACGTCGTGCGCGGCACGGTGACCGCGGGGGCCGCCACCGCCGGCACGGCCCTCGCCCCGGCGCTGGGACAGGTCGTGCGGCTCGCCATCCTCGTCGCCGCCGCGCTGATAGCGGCCGCCGAGCTGGGCGTGAACATCGGGCTCCTCACCGCCATCTTCTCGGTCGCGCTGGCCGCACTCCTTGGCGGCTTCGCGCTGGCGTTCGGCCTCGGCGCGCGGACGGCCATCAGCAACATCATCGGCTCACACTACCTGCGCCAGACGTTCGAGGTCGGGCAGACCGTGCGGGTCGGTGGAATCGAGGGGATCATCGCGGCGCTCACGCCGACCGCCGTCATCCTGGACGTCGCCGACGGCCGAATGATCATTCCCGCGAAGCAGTTCGACGAGATGCCGTCGATGCTGGTGGTGAAGGGCGGGGGCGCGTGACGGCGGCCGATCGCCTGGCCCACGCGTTCCTGGCTTCGCATCCGGCGCGCGCGGCGATGGCGCTCGAGCGGCTGCCGGTTGACCAGGCCGCGGCCGTCCTGCGCGCGATGCCGGTGCGCGCGGTCGCGCCGGCGCTGGGCGCGATGACGCCGCCGCAGGCCGCCGCGTGTCTCGCGCTGCTCGTGCCCGACGAGGCGGCGGCTATCCTGGAGGCGATCGCGGCCGACGACGCGGCCGGAATCCTGCGCGCCGCCGAGGGCGACGGTCGCGACCGACTGTTGGCCGCCCTGCCGGCCGAGCGGCGGGACCCGATCGCGCGCGTCCTGCGATACCCGGAAGGGACCGCCGGGGCGGTCATGGATCCGGGGATCCTGCACCTTCCCGAGGAGATCCTCGTCGCCGATGCACGCACGCGACTTCGACGCCACGCGCGCGAACTACTCTACTATCTCTACGTCGTCGATCGCGGTCATCGCCTCGTCGGTGTGCTCGACATCCGCGAGCTGATGCTCGCGCGTCCGCGGGATCGCGTGAGCTCGGCAATGCACCGCGACGTGGACCGGCTCCAGGCGTGGATGCCGGTGGCGCTCGTACGCGAGCACGGCGGCTGGCAGAGCTATCACGCGATGCCGGTGGTGGACGAAGAGGATCGCCTGCTCGGGGCGATCCGCTACCAGGTGCTGCGCCGGCTGGAGCGCGAAGCCGGTGGCCGCGGCCCCGATCCCGCGCTGCTGACCGCGCGCGCGCTCGGCGAGCTGTTCCACCTGGGGACGACCGGTCTGGTGGCCGGGGTCGCCGCCACCGCCACGGCCGCTCCCGACACCGCGCCCGACGCGCCCGTGACGTCGCCGGACGAATCGAACGACCCGGGGCCGGAGGTGGACGATGCGCTTTGATGCGGCAACAGCCGCCGCCGGCGTCGTGTCGCTGGCGCGAACGTATCTGCACGACTTTCCGGCGGAGGCGACACGATATCTGGACGACCTACCGGCCGCGGAGGTCGCGCAGCTCATCGCCGCGGAGCCGGTGCGCTACGCCGTTCCGGTGCTCGAACGGCTGGCGCCGAACGTCTCGGCCGATGTGCTCATGGCGCTCCCGGCCGGATCGGCGCGGGCGATCGTGTCGGCGATGGATCCGGTCCGCACCGAGCCGATTCTCGGTTGGATCGACGAGGCGCCACGCGCGGCGCTACTCGATGGCCTCGATCCGGGACTCGCCCGCGAGCTCCGGCGGATGGCCGAGTATCCGCCCGAGACCGCGGGCCGCCTGATGGATCCGCGCGCGGTCGGGTTTCGCCCGGGCACGACTGTGCGACAGGCTCAGGCCCGGTTGCGGGACGTGCGCGGGCGCCGTATCGCCGACGTCTTCCTGACCGATGACGAGCGGCGGCTCACGGGGCGCGTGTCGCTCCAGACGCTCGCGATCGCCGAGTCCGGGGAGCTGCTCGAGTCGTTGGCGCAGCCGCCGGTGGCCGTGCAGGCCACCGATCCGCAGGATGAGATCGTGGAGCGGTTCACCAAGGGTCGCCTGGCCAGCCTGCCGGTGGTCGATTTCGAGGGACGCCTCCTGGGCGTGATCGGCTACGACACGCTGGTGACGACGGCGCAGGAAAACGTAGCGGCCGACATGCAGGCGATGGTGGGCGCGAGCCGTCAGGAGCGCGCGCTCTCGACGGTGACGTTCGCCGTGCGCAAACGGCTCCCGTGGCTCGAGATCAACCTGGCGACGGCGTTCCTCGCCGCCTCGGTGGTGGGCATCTTCGAGGGGACGATCGCGCGCTTCACCGCGCTAGCCGTGCTGCTTCCCGTGGTCGCGGGGCAATCCGGCAACACCGGCGCGCAGGCGCTGGCGGTGACGATGCGCGGGCTCGCGATGCGTGAGATCCGCATTGGGCAGTGGCCGCGCGTGGTGCGCAAGGAGGCCGGCGTCGCGCTGATCAACGGGATCGCCGTGTCGCTCACGACGGCGGCCGGCGTGTACGTCTGGAGCCGCTCGACGGGACTCGCCCTGGTGATCGGTCTGGCGATGGTGTTCTCCATGATCGCCGCTGGCGTTGCCGGCGTGCTCGTGCCGATCGTCCTGACGGCGTTGGGGCAGGATCCCGCGCAGTCATCGTCGATCGTGCTCACGACGGTCACCGACGTCGTCGGATTCGCCAGCTTCCTCGGTGTGGCGACGCTGATGGCCGGGTTGTTGTGAGCGACGCCCGAGCCGCGTAGCAGCGCCGCGCACGGCGGTTTCCCGAGTCCGCCCTCAGCGCGCGGGAGGGCGCGCGCCCGTCAGGACGCGCTCGATGACGCCGTTCAGCGCGTTCGTGCTGGCGATCCAGCGCGTCACGATCACGAGATCGTTCGCGCGGTCCACGTAGATCAGGTTGTTTCCCGCTCCGACGTGATAGAACGCGTCCGCCGGCGCCGCCGGGAGCGGCCGGCGGTCGGTATTCAGGAAGAAGTTCATGAACCCGTAGGTGCGCTGCACGCCGGGTGTGGTGGCGAAGCCGATCCACTCCTCGGAGATGATCTGCCGGTCGCCCCAGCGGCCGCGGTGCATCGTGAGGTAGCCGAACCGCGCCATGTCGCGGGCGCTGATCCACATCCCGCCGCCCCAGTGCGCGCCGCCGCTCACGGACTGCACGAGCTGGCCGTCGAGCACGACCCACGAGTTGTCGTAGCCGAACCAGCGCCAGGTGTGCGATGCGCCGATCGGGTCCATCAGGTGCTCCTTCAGCACCTGCGGCAACGGACGCCGCCAGACGTTGAGCGCGGCCAGCGCCAGCAGGTTGACGCGCACGTCGTTGTATGTGTAGACCGTCCCCGGTTCGGGGCGCTCCCGCACGCGCCATGCGGCCACGTCACCGCGCGGGCGGTCGGCCCAGTCGGGTTTCCCCCACAGCGTGCCCTGCCACTCGCTCGTCTGCCGCAGCAGGTGGTCCCACGTGATCTTCCGGTTGTGCCCCGACTCGAACGGGAGCAGCACCTCGAATGCATCGTATGCGACGCCGGCCGGCACCGGAGGCGCATCGCCGTCGGCGGTCGGCAACCCCTGGCCCGACGCGGGGATCGCAACGCCGGGGGCGACCCGGCCGCCCGGTGCGCCCACGAGCGCCACTACGGGCGCGAACGAGGGGCGCACGGGTGAATGCAGGTCGCCCACCAAGCCTCGGTCCCAGGCCAGCCCGACGGTCGTCGAGAGAAAGCTCTTGGTCACGCTGAACGTCGGGTCCACGCGGTGCGGGTCGCCCCACTCGGCGACGATGTAGCCGCCGCGCACGATGATCCCCGTCGGCTCGCCCCGCTCGCGGAACGGACCGGTCGCTTCGCCATGCGGCTCGCGGCCGAAACTGCGCAGGTGCTGCTCGAGCAGGTTGCGCGGCGCGCTGGAGGCGCTGGCGATCGCGAAGTCAACCGCGGCCTGCACCTGCGCCGCGACCAGTCCGACCTGCTCGGCCGTGCGCCGTTCCCACGCGTCTCCACGGGCGGGGAAGTAGGCTGTCTGCGCGGCGGCCGCCGGCGCGAGGACGATGACGATGGCGAACAGCGCCAGAGCGCGGAGCGGGAACTGGGTGGCGCGCGAGCGTGCCTGCATTGGGGGACTCCCGGGCGGTGTGGGACTCGAGGTGACGTCGCCCCCAAAATGCCGCCGCGACCGGGTCGCGGACAAGGAGATGTCGCGTTGAAATCGCCTGGCCACGGCTCCGGGTCCAAACGCCTGCGTCCTCACCGGCATCTCAGGAGGAATGCCGATCGAGGAGTCGAGACCATGCCGATGAGCGATTCATGGAGTGATGCGCGCATCGCCGCGCGAACTCTGACGAGAGCGCGCGGATTCACCGGTGCGGTGATGACAATCCTCGCGCTGGCAATCGCGTTTCAGACGTCCGTCCTCGCCGTCGTCAACGCCTATCTGGTGCGCTCGCTCCCGTACCCCGCCGCGAACCGCCTCTTCACCGTGTCGTACGCGAGGCCGGGCGAGGCGCAGCCGCCGGGGCTGGCCGACCTCGACTGGGACGCCGTAGTGGACGTCGTCGAGCATCCGATCGCCTGGGATCTCGACGTATTCTACCTGAGGGGCGACGTCCATCCCGAGGCCGTCCGCGGCGCGTGGGTGACGCCGGGATTCATGCGCGGCCTCGGCATCAGGCCCGCGCTCGGCCGCGCGTTTGCGCCCGAGGAATTCGCGCCGGGTGCGCCGCAGGTGGCGCTGATCGGCCACGAGCTCTGGCGAAACCGCTTCGGCGGCGACACGGCCGTCCTCGGGCGGCGGTTCGAGGCGTACGTGAGCGACCGGCCCGACGATCCGGAGGTGTTCACGATCGTCGGGGTGCTGCCGCCGGGATTCTGGCACGTGAATCCGTACACGAGCGTGCTCACGCCGCTCCGCGCCGCGACCTATCCCTATTACGTCACGTTGCGCGAGGGAATACCGCCAGCGCTCGCCGAGCGGCGCATCGCCGACCTCGTGCGAACCGGAGGCGCGGCGCTGCCGACGGACTGGCGCGTCGAGCTCCGGTCGGTCCACGCCGCCTACGCGAGCAGCGTCAAACCCATGCTCCTCGCCGTCGGTGCATCGGTGTTTCTGGTGCTTCTGATCGCCTGCGCCAACGTTGCGTTCCTGGTCCTGATCCGTGGGATGCGCCGCCGGAAGGAGATGGCGGTCCGGCTCGCGCTCGGCGCGGAGACGAGTCGCGTCGCACGGCTGCTCGCCACCGAATCGCTGCTGCTCGCCGGCGCCGCCGCGCTCGCGGGCATGCTGCTGGCCGTGGGAATGCTGCGCCAGTTCGGGCCGGCGATCGAGCGCCAGCTCGGGCGGCCGGTCCCGGGCGGGACATCGGCGCTGTCGATCGACCTCGGTGTCGCGGTGGCGGTGGGCGCGCTGGCGACGCTGATCGCGGTTGGGCTGACGCTCGCGCAGCTCGCCGTCACCTCGCGCCTGACGCTCTTCTCGATGATGCGCCGCAGGATGCAGAGCGGCGCCGAGGGTGCCGGCGGGCGCCGCACGCGATCCTCGCTGATCGTGCTGGAGATCGCCGGCTCGCTGGCGCTTCTCGTCGGCTCCGGGCTGATGTTGCGTACGGTCGTCGAGATGCTCGTTGTCGACCTCGGACTGCAGCCGGCCGGCGTAGTCTCGAGCGGCGTCGCGCTCCGCGAGCGCAACTACCCGGATGCGGAGCTGCAGGCGGGGTTCTACGAGCGGCTGCTGCTCGCGCAGCGGGACAGGCCGGGGGTGACCGCGGCCGCATTCGGCACCCCCGGTCCGCTCACCGAACCGAACCCGCGAGTGATCCGGGCCGACGACGCGAGCGAGGCTGCCGAGACTCTCGCCGGAGTGTTCGTCATCACGCCGGACTACTTCGGCGTGATGGGCATGTCGATGGTGCGGGGGCGCGGGTTCACGGACCGTGACCGCGCCGGCGGTGAGCCTGTCGCAATCCTCAGCGAATCCGCCGCGCGCCGCCTGTGGCCGGATGGGAGTGCGATCGGACGCCGCGTTCGCGTGGGCGACGGGCCGGCGACGATGGGCGTTCAGGCGTCGACCGTATCCCGGACGGTGGTCGGCGTGGTGCGCGACGTGCGGCAGTCGCCGACCGATGAGCGGATGGTGGACGCGTACCTTCCGCTGCTCCAGGTGGGCGGGCGGTTCGCCAACCTTTTCATCAAGGGACCGGGCGCACCGGAGTGGTGGGCCGGCGAGCTGCGGTCGACGCTCCGGGCGATCGATCCAGAGGTGTCGCTGGCCAACGTCGGGCACCTCGACGCGGTCGCGGCCGACCAGCTCGCCCGGCCGCGCTTCCTGGCTTCGCTGTTCACCGGGTTCGGGGTGTTCGCACTGATGCTGGCGTGCATTGGTGTCTATGGCGTGATCGCCTATGCCGTCCGCCAGCGCGAGCACGAGATCGCGATACGGATGGCGGTGGGTGCCGATGGCGGGGCGATCATGCGCCTGTTCGCGCGCGAGGGCGGTGTCCTGCTGGCCGTCGGGATCGGGGTCGGGGCGGCGGGTGCGTTCGGCATCGGCCGGGTGCTCGAGAGCCAGTTGTACGGCGTTGCGGCTGTGGACCCATGGACCATCGCCGTCGCGTCACTGGCGCTGACGGCCGCGTGCGGGATGGCCATCTGGTGGCCTGCCCGACAAGCGAGCGGCATCGATCCAGCGACCGCCCTGCGGGCGGAATGAGTCGCCGCGGCCGAGGAAACGACTCCTCCGGCCAGCCATTCTCGCACCTGTGACGTGAGCGGTCGAAGCCCGGATCAATCGCTTCGGAGCGCCGTGGTCGGATCCGCCCGCGCCGCTCGCATTGCCGGCACCGCGCTGGCGAGCAACGCCACCACCACCAGGAGAGAAGCGACCACGCCGTAGACTGCCGGGTCCCGGGCCGATTGATCGAAGAGCAACGGTTGGATCCACGGGGCGGCCAGCAGCGCGAGGGTGACCCCGAGCGCCACCCCCGCGAGCGCGAATCGGGTACCCTGGATCACGACCAGCCGGACGACGTGCCCGGCCTGCGCCCCGAGCGCGACGCGTACGCCCAGCTCGTGCATCCGCTGGGCGACGCCGTAGGCGATCACTCCATACAACCCGACCGCGGCAACGAGCAGGGCGAGGATCCCGAAGCCGACGAACATCGTCGCGCCAACCAGCCACGAACGCCGCTTGGCGTCCACCAGCTCGCGCGCCGGCTGCACCTTGACGTGCGATTGCCCCGGCATCGCCGCTTGCAGGGCACGCCGGACGTCCTCGGCCGCCCCCGCCGGATCGCGGCGCATCCGCAGCAGAAGCCAGGTCGCTCCGAAATCCCACTGCTCCTCGGGCAGATAGTAACGGAGGGGAAGGTCCGCGACGGGGGCGTGCACCGCGTTCTCGGCGACGCCGATGACCGTGGTGCAGGGCATGGTGTCGGCACCGGTCGCCTGCCAGCTGATCCGCATGCATTGGCCCACGGCCTCCCGCCCGGGCCAGAGCGTGGCGGCCATCGCTTCGCTCACGACGGCGACGCGAGGGACGCCGGCGCGATCGTGTTCGCCGAATGAGCGGCCGCGCAGGATTCGCGTGCCGATCGTCGCGAAGTAGTCGGCCGAAACGACCTGGTAGGTGAAGCGGCCGAGCAACGGCACCGAGTCGATGCCCGGGACGGCCAGTGTCATGATCGACGTACCCGCTGCAAACGGCGCGCTGTTCACCCACGCACCACGCTCGACGTCGGGCCGGGCGAGTGCCGTCTCGAGCAACCTCCGGCGGAGCGTGGCCCGATCGGTCGAATCCATCGGCGTACCGCGCCGTTCCCATCGTACCAGGAGAACGGGGTCCACATCGTATCCGAGGCGCAGATCACGGACGTTGCCGAGGCTTCGCACGAACAGTCCTGCCCCGACGAGCAGCACGACCGACAAGGCCGCCTGCGCCACGAGCAGCACGGTGCGAGTGCGCGAGCGCTTGTACGTCCCCTCGCGCGCGCCCGCCTTGAGGGTAGCGTTGATGTCCTCGCGGCCGGTGAAGAACACCGGCGCCAGGCCGGTGACGATCGCCGCGGCAAGCGCCGCCGCCATCGCGGCGCCCAGCGTCCGCCAGTCCGTGAGCACATCGAACGCGGTCGCGTTCGCGATGAACAGCCGCCGCATCGCGAGCCCGCCCCACTGGGCGACCGCGAGCCCCGCGATGCAGCCGAGAAGCGCGAGCACCACGCTCTCGGTGAACGCCTGTGCCGCCAGTCGGCCGCGGGAGACGCCGAGCGCGATCCGGAGCGCTACTTCGCGCCGGCGGCGCAGGGCGCGGGCGAGGAAGAGGTTGGCGACGTTCGCACACGCGATGAGCAGCACGATGACGGCGACGCCCGCGACCCAGAGGAGCGTGCGGGCCTCGAGACCGGGATTGGGGCCGGCGGCAGTCTTCAGCGGGCCGGCGATCGCGCGCGGCAGCGCCAGCTCCGCGGTGCGATACAGTGGATGAACGGCGCGCGAGGCGTTCCAGCTCCGGAGAAAGGCGGCGCCGAGGTCCGCCGTCGCGGCGGCGTGACTCACGCCCGGTTTACGCCGCACCATCAACTGCGTCCAGTCCCAACTGTACCTGAGGAAGTAGTCCGACCGGCTGCCACCGCCCTCGTTCGCCGCGTACGCGGTGATGGGCACGAAGACCGCCGGATGGTCGTCCTCGGCGACGCCGATGAAGTTCTCGGGCGCGACGCCGATTACGGTGTACGGAACGTTCCCCACCTGGATCGACTCGCCGAGCACGTTTCGGCCGCCGAGGTCCGCGTTCCAGAAGGAGAAGCCGAGGACGGCCACGTTCGCGCCCACCGGGATGCTGTCCTCGGCGGCGCCGAAGAAACGGCCCAGCACGGGACGCGCGTCGAAGAAATCGAAGAAGCTGGCGCTGACGCCGACGATGCTCCGCTCGCGTGCCGCGTCACCGGTTCCCACGCCGTGGGTGGCCGGGGCGAAGGTGGCGAGCTGCGAGAAGGAAGTCGTCCACCGCTGGAGGTCTAGGTAGCGCGTATACGGAAACGTCGCGTACACGTTGTCGCGGTTCCATCCCGCCGTCTGGAGATAGACGCGATGCACGCTGCCCGGGTCGCGCAGGTAGGGATGCGGCCGGAACATCAAGTGGTCCACCACGTTGAACATCACCGCGTTGGCGCCGATGCCGAGGGCCAGGGTGATGACGACGGTGGCCGTGAAGCCGGGAGAGCGGCGAAGCCCTCGCAGTGCGTACCGCACGTCCTGCTGAAGCCGGTCGAGCACCGGGATTGACCATCGCTCGCGCGCGTCCTCCGCGATTCGCGTCGCGTTGCCGAGCCGGCGTCGCGCCGCGTACCGCGCTTCGTCCGCACCGGCGGCTTCGCCGGCCGCGTCGCGCTCGAGGTGCTGGCGGTGGAAGCGCAGCTCCTCAGCGAGCTCACGGTCCAGCGCATCGCGCCGGAACCAGTCGATCGTCCTGGCGAGCCATTCACGCATTGCCGGTCTCGTGTATGGGTGGCAGAGAACCTGTCAGGCAGGACGCATGACGCGGCGCACAGCGGCCATCAATTCCTCGAATCGATCTTCCTGCTCTCCAAGCTGGCGCCGTCCCGAGGCCGTGATCGTGTAGTAGCGGGCGCGCTGATTGTTCGGCGTCTGACGCCACTCGGCCCTGATCCAGCCTTTCTGTCGCATGCGCTGGAGGGCCGGGTACAGGGAGCCTTCTTCGACGCGGATCACGTCCTGCGACAGGCGAAGCAGGTGCTGGGCGAGGCCGTATCCGTGCATCGATTGGATGCTCAGAGTCTTGAGTATCAGCATGTCGAGCATGCCGGGCAGGAGGTCGCGCTTGGGGGTCGGTGGCATGGGCGGGCCATAGACAGTCAAGGGGATAGACAATCTATGTCAACAAATGGTTTGAATGGAAGCCCGATTGCGTTCGGGCGCGCAAACGCTGGCGTTGGGCGCTGTTGACTCCGCCCTGGCGGAGGAGTCAAACCCGCGAGCGAGCCCGTGATCCGGAACGAACCTGGCGACGCGGCGGCCGAGGTCGGAGCTCGAGCAGCAACAGCGGGCAGAGCGCGGCAGCGCGAGTCATGTTCAGGGTCCTACTTCCGCTCCTCTCCCGAACGCCGGCACTCGAACAGGAGCGACAACGGCCAGCCCGTCGCCGGATCGCGCGGCTCCTCGAGACTCGCGATGTCCAGACCTGCTGCGCGCAGGAGCGCGATCCAGGACCCGAGCGTCCTGAAATACCACGGCATTGGCGTCGCCAGGTCGTCCCCGAATCGCGACCAGGTTTCCCGCCGCCACCCGTTGTCGTACGGCGGCTCGGCGGCCGCGATCGGCCATGGGTGAACGGTCTGGACGAGCAGCGCCCCGCCCGGAGCCACTCGCCCGGCAAGGGCGGCGAGGAAACGGTCGAGGTGCTCGCCGAACAGCGAGAAGTTGCAGATCACGAGATCCCACGGACCGGCGGCCAGTGCCGGATCCTCCCGCAACTGCCGGTAGTTGGCGACCTCGAACCTCGCCGGCCCCCCTGCCTCGCGCGCCCGCGCGACCAGGTACGCCGAGCCGTCGACGCCGAGCACCTCGAAGCCTCGCGTGCAGAGGGCTCGTGCGAGCCAGCCTTCACCGCAGCCGACGTCGAGTACGCGCGGGGCCGCCACGTGAGCGCCGGCGCGCGCGCCGGCGCGCGCGCAGGCGGTCAGGATCGCGTCGTCAGTACCCGCAAGGCGGCTCGGAATTCCACCGCGGCGAACGAGCGCCGTCCACCCAGCCGCGTTGGCGTCCCAGCTGGCGGCGATCTCCGCGTCAGGCGAGCGGGATGGGGAGGGAGGGGTAGAGGGAGAGGGCGAGCGGATGTCGGCCATAGCTGGGTCGCTGCGCGACGAACGGAGGCGGGAGATTCGAAGCTACGGGTCGCCGGCCGCGTCCGGAAGCTGGTAGCTACCGCACCTGGCGTTGCGGCGGTTGCACCGGTCTCGATGCGAAACCCCGGACCGTGCTCGGCACGGTCCGGGGTTTCGATCTGCACATGACGCGAATGCGCCGCGACGTGCCCCTAGTCGAGCCGGCGCAACTCCACGCGGCGGTTCATCGCGCGGCCGCCCGGCGTCGTGTTCTCGGCGACCGGGTGGTCGGGGCCGTAGCCGCGGGCCTCCAGACGGTCGCCCGGCACGCCCTTCATCACGAGGTACGCCCGCACCGCCTCGGCGCGCTTCAGCGACAGCCGCACGTTCGAGGTGTGCGCGCCCTGCGAATCGGTGTGTCCCGCCACCTCGAGCCGGATCGCCGGCGCCGCGATCAGCTGACGCGCCACGTCGTCGAGGATCGCGAGCGACCCTGGGGTCACTTCATCGCGGCCCGAGGCGAACGTCACGCCGCGGAGCGTCACCGTACGCTCGGTCGGCCGGAAGATGATCGGACAGCCATTCGCGTCCACCTGCGTTGCCGCCGGCGTGTTCGGGCAGCGATCCGCCGGATCCAAAACGCCGTCGCCGTCCGAGTCTCTGACCGGCTCTGGTACCGGCTCCCTCACCGGCTCCTTGACCGGCTCCTTGACCGGCTCCTTGATGGGGCAGCCCCGACCATCCACTTCCGTTCCGCGGGGCGTTCCGGGGCAGAGGTCGCGCGAGTCGATCACGCCATCGCCATCGCTGTCCCGATACACGGGGCAACCGGCCTTGTCGACCAAAACGTCCAGTGGCGTGCCCGGGCAGGCGTCCTGCGAGTCGGGAACACCGTCTCCATCCGCATCCCGGATCGGCGCGGCGGCGGGTGCCGGTTCCGGCGTTGGTTCCGGCCTGCGTGGGGGCTCAGCCTGCGCCACCGGCTGGGGCGGCGGAGGTGGAGCGGCCCTCTCGCGCCGGAGATCACGCCCGCGCTGGTCGGTCCAGATCGGGAACTGGAGACCCGCCTGGACGCCCTTGTTCATCGTGTACTTCAGATCGGGCGTCTCGTTGAGCGGATTGGCCATGTAGTCCAGGACGCCATCCACGCGCAGCGTCATGTAGGTCCCGAGCGCCATTCGGAGTCCCAGCATCCCGGTGTAACCCCACTCCACGTCCGCCGCGACGCCGTCGTAGTAGTCGTTGCGCACCGCGCCGCCACCCATCTGGATCGAGAAATTGCCGTAGACGGGGAGGGCGTAAAGTAGACGGGCGCGGGCGGGAAGGTACCGAATGGTCTGTCCGGCGATCTCTCGCATCGCCACGGCGCCCTCGAGCTCGAGCACGAACGAGTTGTATCCCTGGCCGGAGATTACGCCGATCCGGCCTCCGCCTCCGGTGCCCGTGCCGAGCGCGAGGCTGGTGTCAAAGCGGGTGTAGCTGCCGAATGCGCCGAGCTCGATGCTGCCTTGCCCGAATGCCGGCGTGGCGACGGCTACGATCGCGAGGCAGAAGGTGGAGAGAAGAAGTGTGCGGGGTGTCATGGCCTGTATCCTCTGTGGTGGTTGGCGCCCATCCTTGATGTGGACGACGCAACCGGGCCCGGGATACAGGGTTGGGGTCAGGAGAGGGGGAGCCCGAGGATCAAGGGGTCAGAGTCGTTGATCGC
>DATKCV010000136.1:0-71003 GCA_035513015.1 Gemmatimonadaceae bacterium | reverse complement strand
CGCCGGCCCGCCAGCCGCCGCCGCCAGGGCGCGGAACCTGCCCTGCCTCGGCACTCTGAACCATACCGCGAGGGGAAGCGACCATATGCCGTTCCGGGGGCTGAGAGGACGAAAGGTGCTCGTCACCGGCGGGAGCTCGGGGATCGGGCAGGCGATCGCGGTGCGATTCGCGGAGGAGGGCGCCGACGTCGCAATCAATTATCGGAGCGGCGAGCGCGAGGCACGGGAGACGGAAGAGCTGATCGAGCGGGCGATGGAGCGCTGCCTGGCGGCGCTCGGCGACTGCGGCGTGCGCACGGCCCGCATCCGCGCCGACGTCTCGAAGGCGGACGACGTCGCGGCGATGGTGGGCACCACGATCGACGAGCTCGGCGGGCTCGACATCCTCATCAACAACGCCGGCATCCAGGTCGCCGGCGAGTCGCACGAGGTCGCCGTGGCCGACTTCGACCGCGTGATCGCCGTCAACCTGCGGGGCGCGTTCCTCTGCGCACGCGAGGTGCTCCGGCACTGGATCGAGTCGGCCCGGCCGGGGATCATCCTCAACGTCTCCAGCGTTCACGAGGTGATCCCCAAACCGCGCTTCGCCGGCTACGCCGCCAGCAAGGGCGGGATGCGCGCCCTCACGCAGACCCTGGCGCTCGAATACGCCGATCGCCGCATCCGCGTGAACGCGATTGGTCCTGGTGCCACCGAAACGCCGATCAACCGCGCGTGGGTGGACGACCCGGCCAAGCGCGAAGAGGTGGAGCACAACATACCGCTCGGTCGCGCCGGGAAGCCGGAGGAGATGGCCGCCGCCGCCGCCTTCCTCTGCTCCGACGAGGCAGCCTACATCACGGGGCAGACACTGTTCGTGGACGGCGGTCTGACCCTCTACCCGGCGTTCCGCGAGTCCTGGTCGTCGGAGTGATCGTCCAGGCGCCGGCTCACGCCGGTACGAGCCGCAGCACGGAGCCGTTCGGCGCGTCGATCAGCAGGTAGAGGTAGCCGTCCGGCCCCATCTTCACCGTGCGGATCCGACCTATCCTCGGAAGCAGCGACTCCTGGTGCACCGCCCGGTTCCCGTCCAGCACGACACGCCGCAGGTGCTGCGCGGCGAGCGCGCCGTTGAACACGTTGCCTCGCCAGCCGGGAAACCGGTCGCCGGTATAGAACGCCATCCCCGAGACGGCGATCGATGGCGTCCAATGCAGAACCGGCTGCTCCATTCCAGCCCGCGCGGTGTCGGCGGTGATCTGCGCACCGGAATACTCCCGGCCGAAGGTGATCACCGGCCAGCCGTAGTTACGACCGGCACGAGCGATGTTGATCTCGTCGCCCCCGCGCGGGCCATGCTCGTTGAGCCACAGCTCCCCCGTGGATGGATGCAGATCCGCGCCCTGCGCGTTCCGGTGGCCGTAGCTGTAGATCTCCGGCCGCGCGCCGGCGCGTCCCACGAACGGATTGTCGCGCGGGACCCGGCCATCGTCGTGCAGCCGGAGCACTGTGCCGGCATGGTCGCCGAGGTTCTGCGCGCGCTGCCGCTCGTTCCGCTCGCCGACGGTGATGTACATCATCCCGGCGCTGTCGAACACGATCCGCGAGCCGAAGTGATTCCCGCCCGTCCCCCAGGCGTCGGTGACCAGGAGGTCCTGGAGCCCCTCCAGTCGCTGCCCATCGAAGCGCGCGCGCGCAATGGCCGTCGTCGCGCGAATCGGGCCGGGCTTGGAGTAGGTGAGATAGACGTAGCGGTTGGCGGCGAAGCGAGGGTGGAGCGCGATGTCGAGCAGCCCGCCCTGACCGCGGGCGCGGACTTCGGGTGCACCCGGCACGGCTTCGGCCTGCAGCGCCCCGTTGCGGATGACGCGAACGCGACCGGCACGTTCAGTGACGAGCATGTCGCCGCCCGGGAGAAAGGCGATGCCCCACGGATTCTCCAGTCCGGTGGCGACCGTGTCCACGCGGAACCGGTGCTCCTCCGATTCGTGGACCTGCTGCGCATCGGCGTTCGGGCCGCAGGCGGCGGACATCAGCGCCACTGCAGCCACTCCGATCGACGCAAGACGGGCCAGACCCGGCGAGACGATTGCGTCAGCGCCAGTCGGGATGAGTGCCAATCTCACCCCGGCGCCGGCGGTGTGCGCCCCGGCAGCCGGCTCACCGCCCGCGCGACGAGCGGCGTGACGGCAACCGTGGCCGCGATGCGGACCGGCTGCGTGACCTTTGTCGCCAGATACGCCGCAGTGAACGCGCCGACATTGGCGCCGATGCCCGTCGGCTGCCAGCCCATCGAGATCGCGGCCCAACACGCGCCGAGCACGCTGACGAAGATGGTCAGGTACACGGCGACGGCGATTGGCCCGTACTCGGTGAATATCCGGCTGAGAGTCCTGCGCACGATCGACGTCCCGAAGAAGGCTCCCGTAGAGTAATGGGCCGCCGCGCGATCGGATAGGAGCCGGGCCGGCGGCGCCCCCCGGTTACTCGGCCCGCAGGGCGATCGCCGGATCGAGCCGCGTGGCGCGGCGGGCGGGCAGCAGACTCGCCGCCACGCTCACCAGCACCAGCACGATGCTCACCCCCACGAACGCCGCCGGATGGCGGGGTGAGGTCTCGAACAGGAGCGCAACGAGAAACCGTCCGCCGACCAGCGCCAGCGCGATTCCGATCGCCAGGCCGACGACCGTGGAGGCCACGGCATGGCCGACGACCAGACGGGCAATGTCGCCGCGGTTCGCGCCGAGCGCCAATCGAACCCCGAGCTCGTGAGTGCGCTGCGCCACACCGTAGGCGATGACGCTGTACAACCCGACCGCGGCCACGAGGAGCGCGAGCAGGCCGAACACCACGAACATCGTGGCTCCGAGCCGCCACGGGCGCGTCTGCTCGAGGATCGCCTCCTGCATGTGCCACACGTCGACGTAGATGAGGCTCGGCTCGAGCGCGAGCAGCTCGCGCCGTAGTACGGAAACCAGCGACGCCGGCTCCCCTCGCGGGCGGACGAGCAGCAGCGACCCGCCAATGCCGCTCTCCTGACCCGCGGGGATGAAATACTGCATCGCCGGCTCCTCGCGCAGCGCCGCGCGCCGGGCATCGGCGACGACACCGACGACCCGCGAGCAGTCGGCCGTCTGGATGAACAGGCATTGACCGAGCGCGTCACGATCCGGCCAGAGCGTGCGTGCCATCGTCTCGTTGACGACGGCCACCCGCTCGCTGCTGGCGTGGTCCGCCGGCGTGAACGCCCGACCGCGCAGGAGGGGCGTGCCGACCGTCTGGAAGTAGTCGCTGGTCACGGCCGCGATGAACGGTCCGCCACCCGGCAGACGGGGGATCGAATCCCAGCCGGTGACTCGAAGCCGAACGCCGAAGCGCATGCGGAATGGCGTCCCGACGGCGACGCTCGCCCGCTCGACGCCGGGGAGCGCGCGCACTCGCTGGAGGGCGACATCGTGAAAGGCGCGGCGGCGCGCCCGTTCGAGTTCGCGTTCCCCGTCCGAGGCGCCGGCGAGCGTGGGGAAGGAGAGCGAGACTGCGAGCACGCGCTCCGGCTCGAGCCCGAGCGCCAGGGTGCGCACGTTCCACAAGCTGCGCACGAAGAGCGCGGCCCCGATGAGAAGCACCACCGAGAGCGACACCTGCGCGACTGTCAGCGAAGTGCGAAGGCGCGAGCGCCGCCCGCCGCCCTCGCGCGCCCCGGCGCGCAGCGCCCCGGTGAGATCGGGTCGGGTCGCCTGCACGGCGGGGCCGATCCCGATCAGCAGCGCGGTCCCGAGGGCCGCGATGGCGGTGAACGCGAGTACCCGCCCATCGACCGGCGAGCCGCTCCAGGCGACGTGTGGAAGCAGCGTCACGCGCATCAGTCGTCCACCCCAGTACGCGAGGGCGAGTCCGGCGAGGCCGCCGGCCGCCGCCAGCAGCGCGCTCTCGGCGAGCAGCAGCCGCACGAGTCGCCGGCGTCCGATGCCGAGCGCGAGCCGGACCGCCACTTCGCGCCGCCGGCTCACGATCCGCGCGAGCAAGAGGTTGGCGACGTTGGCGCAGGCGATGAGGAGCACGATCGCCGACACGCCGATCAGCCAGCGGGAGACGCCGACCTCGCCGGTCTCGCGGGCACTCGCATCGAATCGCAGCGGCGCGCCCGACATGCGCCCCTCGGCCACGGCCTGATCGGTATCCGTGTACGCTGCACGGTGCACGGCCGTGAGGTCCTCGGCCACCTGCTCGCGCGTGGTGCCCGGCCGAACGCGCCCGACGAGCTGGAGCCACTGCGCGTCCCACGTCGTCGTCCAGTCGGGCGAGGCGGTCGCTCCGCGCAGACTCATCGGCGTCCAGACATCGACGCGGAGGAGCTCGACTCCAGTGAAGCCGGAAGGGGCGACGCCGATGATCGTCCACGTCTCGTCGCCGAGGACGAGCGTACGGCCGAGGATATCGGGGTCGGCGCCGAACCGCCCCTGCCAGAGGCCGTGGCTCAGGACGACCACGCGCTCGGCCGCGCCGGGACGATCTTCGTCGGGACCGAAGAAACGGCCGAGGTGCGGCCGCACGCCGAGCAGCGGGAAGAAATCCGCCGTCACATGGCCGACGTCGATAGGCGCGGCTTCGGCACGACGGTCGAGCGTACCCTCGCTGCGCGAATAGGCTGCGACACCCTCCAGCGTGCGCGAGCCGTCGCCGATCGCGAGATAGCTGACGTATCCCAGCCAGCTCCCCGTGAACGGCTCGCCCATCGGGTCGCGGTGGGTGAGGTAGAGGCGGACCAGCTGGTCCGGTTCGCGAACGTGCTCCGGGCCGCGCAGAAGCAGCCGGTCCACGATTCCGAACACCGCGGCATTGGCACCGATTCCAAGCGCGAGTGTGACGACGACGACGGCCGTGAAGCCGGGCGAGCGGACGAACGAGCGCGCGGCGAACCGTACGTCGTGGAGCAGACCGTCGAGCCATTCCCGGACGCGCACGCTGGCCTCCTTTCGTCGTTCGATGCGGGTGAGCTCGCGCCGCGCCTGCTCCAGATCACCGAAGCGGCGCAGCGCTTCCATCCGCGCCGCTTCGGGGGTGAAGCCGCGCTCGACGAGCTGCGCGATCCGCAGCTCGAGATGCAGGCGCATCTCCTCGTCGATCTCGGCCGCGAGGCGTTCGCGCCGGCCGCCGAGAAGGCGGAAGAGTCTGCGGTACCTTGATCGATCCATGGCTCGGGCGCGCGGCGTCAGATGGTGCGCGAGGTCGCGCCGAGCACATCGGTGACCGCGGCGGAGTAGCGCCGCCACGTGCTGGCCTCGGCCCGGAGTCTCTGCCGGCCGATGATGGTCAGCCGATAGAAGCGAGCGCGCCGGTTGTTCCCGGTGATCCCCCACTCGGCGGCGATGAGGCCGCGCGCGTCCATGCGGTGGAGCGCCTGGTAGAGGGCGCTGTCATCGACGCCGAGCACGCCGTCCGAGCGGCGCTCCAGCCAGTCGACGATCTCGAAGCCGTGCATCGGGCCCCAGGACAGCGTCTTCAGGATCAGGATGTCGAGGGTACCCTTGACGAGCGGCAGGGGGGTAGGCATTCGGCGACACTCCAGAGTCTGTAGTCAGAGTGGGGCCGGGGGGTGGGGCTGTCAAGGGCTACTCCCGAGTTTCCGTTACGCGTTGCGAGTCTACTGCCCGTTCTCCGTTACGGGTTGCGAGTCTACTGCCCGTTTTCCGTTACGCGTTACGTGTCTACTGCCCGTTTTCCGTTTCGCGTTACGTGTCTACTGCCGGCTTTGGTTACGCGTTACGCGACTACCGTCGTTTTCCGTTGTGCGTTGAGTGTCGAGGGTTCGGGTGGTGTCGGAGTGGAGGCCGGGACGGTTCGGTGCGGGGTGGCTTGAAATGGTTTTGCTCGTTCGTGGCGGGGACCCCTCATTACCGGCATGCAGGATCACCGGAAGCTCAGGGTCTGAAGCAAGGCGGAGTCGCTGGCTGTCGAGGTACGGCGGGCGACGAGCACTTTTCCGCGGCCGGGGTACGGCTCGCTACGGGCGCAGATGTGCAGCGCCGCCGAGTCCGTGGTCTCCAACACCGTCGAGGGTTGCGGTGCGAGCAGTCAGAAGGAGTTCGCCCGGTTCCTCGACATCAGCATCAAGTCGAGCACGGAGCTCGAGGGCCAGCTGCACCTTGCCCGAGCATGCGGAATACTCAGCCCCGACGAATGGCAGCGCCTCACCACCGAGACAGTGGACGTCCGCCGCATGCTCTGTGGCCTCCGCGCCAAGGTCCTGGCCTCACCCTAGCCCGGCCCAGCTTCCTTCAACGACGCTATGGGCAACGGGCAACGGGCAACGGGCAACGGGCAACGGGCAACGGGGAACGGGGAACGGGGAACGGGAAGGAAACACGCAACACGAAACGCACGGACAACCCGAACAGCAAACGCAAATCGCGAATGTCACCCGGGAATCCGCGTTACAGGCCCTCCTTCCACGCCCGCCTCACCACCTCGAGCTCCTCCGGCCGGTCGAGATCCGGCGGCGGCGGCGAGTCGACCGCAATCGTCGCCACCCGCCGCTGATCGCGCTCGACTACCTCCCGCCCTCCCCGCTCCCCAACGAGCGAGCGCAGCTCCGTGAACACGGCTGCATCGAACAGCACCGGGTTGCCCTGCGTGCCGTGGTACATCGGCACCACGATCGGCTGGCTGGTCTCCCGCCATGCGGTGACCAATCGGCCGATGACGTCGGGAGGCACAGTCGGCTGATCTCCGAGCACGATCAGCACCGCCCGCGCACGAGGCGGCAGAGCACGAACGCCCGCGGCGATGGAGCCGGCCATCCCGCTGGCGTGGTCGGGATTCTCGACGAGGCGGACGGGCAATCCGCGGAGCGCCTCGGCAATCGCCTCATCGTTCGGGGCGATCACCACGACCGTTTCCGACACGGCACTGGCCAGCGTGCGTTCGACGGTCCGTCGAATGAGCGGGGCGCCGTCGAGCGGCACCAGCAGCTTGGCGCTGCCATAGCGCCGGGCCAGTCCGGCCGCGAGCACGACCGCCGCGATCACGGGCTAGTGGGAGGCCGCCGGCCGGCCGCGGAATCGGCGCCGCGGCCGGTCCGCGGCGCGATCCCCTCCACCGGAGCGTGCGGCGCTACGATGCGCGTGCGCGCTCCACGGCCCGACGCAGCGCCCGCGTCGCGTACACGGTCGCCAGGTGCGCCCGGTACGCCGCCGGCCCCTGACGGTCGTCGTGCAGCTCGATTCCGTCGGCCACCTGGCGGGCCGCGGCGTCAAGCTCCGCCTCATCGGGCTTCCGGCCGACCAGTGCCTGCTCCGTCTTCGTGGCGCGGCTCGCCTTCGATCCGAGCCCGGTCACCGCCACACGCGCGGCCGACACGACGCCCTTGGCATCGAGCTCGACGAGCGCCGCCACGCCGACGATGGCGAACCGCGACGCCGGATGCCGGCGCTTCTCGTACGCGCCGCCGCTCCGCACCGACGGCAGCGGGATGCGCACCTCCGACAGCACCTCCGTCGGCTCGAGCGCAGTCGTCAGCAGTGAAAGGAAGAAATTCTCAGCCGGTATGAGACGCGTGCCCTTCGGCCCGACGGCGCGGAGATCGGCATCGAGCGCGAGCATCACGGCCGGCAGGTCGGCCGCAGGATCGGCGTGGGCGAGGCTGCCGCCCATCGTCCCGCGGTTCCGCACCGCCGGATCGCCGATCATCGCCGCCGCCTCGGAGAGCATCGGCAGCCGCCGCGCGATGAGCTCCGACCGCTCGACCATGCGGTGCGTCACCCGTGCGCCAATGGCGATCGCATCCGCCTCGGCACGAATCTCCGACAGTCCCGGTATGCGACGGACGTCCACCAGATGCCGCGGCTGCGCGAACCGCAGCTTCATCATCGGCAGCAGCGAGTGACCGCCGGCGAGGAGCTTCGCGTCGTCCTTGTGCGCCGAAAGCAGCGCGACGGCCTCGTCGAGCGTGGCCGGGGCGTGATACTCGAAGTCTGCGGGATACATGCTCACCTCCCCGGCGAGCCCTGCATCGCCTGCCATACCCTGGCCGGCGTGAGGGGCATGTCGATGTGTGTGACGCCGAACGGCGCCAGTGCATCCATTACCGCGTTCGCGACGGCGGCGGGGGAGGCGATCGCCCCGGCCTCGCCGGCGCCCTTGATGCCGAGCGGGTTGACCGGCGACGGCGTCACCGTGCGGTCGGTCTCGAACATCGGGAGCTGGTCGGCCTTCGGAACGTTGTACTCCATCAGCGAACCGGTGAGCAGCTGGCCATTCTCGTCGAACTCGGCCGACTCCCACAGCGCCTGCGCGGCCCCCTGAGCGATTCCGCCGTGGAGCTGTCCGTCCACGATCATCGGATTGATCACGTTGCCGACGTCGTCCACCGCGATGTATCGGCGAAGCGACGTGTCGCCGGTCTCCTTGTCGACCTCGACGACGGCGATGTGCGTGCCGAACGGAAAGGTGAAGTTGGACGGGTCGAAGAACGACGTCTCCTCGAGCCCCGGCTCGACCCCCGCCGGCATGCTGTGCGCGAGATACGCGGCCAGCGCGATCTCCCCGAACGCCTTCGCCCGGTCCGGCGAGCCCCGGACGCGGAACTTGCCTTCGGTGAACTCCATGTCCTCGGGCGCCGCCTCCAGAAGGTGGGCGGCGATCTTCTTTCCCTTCTCGGCGATCTTCTGAATGCTCATGTGAATCGCCGTGCCGCCGACGGAACCGCTCCGGCTGCCGTAGGTCCCCATGCCGAACGGGACGCGGCCGGTGTCGCCGTGCACGACCTCGACGTCGTCGACGGCTATCCCGAGCTCGTCGGCGGCCAGCTGGGCGAACGTCGTCTCGTGCCCCTGCCCGTGGCTGTGCGACCCGGTGAACACGGTGACCTTCCCAGTCGGGTGCACCCGAACGGTCGCGCTCTCCCACAGCCCGGCCTGCGCACCGAGCGCACCGGCGACCTGCGACGGCGCGAGCCCGCAAGCCTCGATGTAGCTGGAGAAGCCGATCCCGAGGTACTTCCCTTCCTGGCGAAGCTTGGCCTGCTCGGCGCGCAGCGCCTCGTAGCCGACCATCTCCAGCGCGCGGTTCATTGCCGCCTGATAGTTGCCGCTGTCGTACATCAGCGCGACCGGCGTCTGGTACGGGAACCTGTCCGCCCCGATGAAGTTCCGCTGGCGGAGCGCCGCCGGGTCCTGTCCCATCGCGCGCGCGGCGAGGTCCATCAGCCGCTCGACGACGTAGCACGCTTCGGGACGTCCGGCGCCGCGATACGCGTCGACCGGGGTCGTGTTGGTGTAGACGCCGCGCACCGTGCAGTGGATCGCCGGCATCGCGTACTGTCCGGACAGCAGCGTGCCGTAGAGGTACGTGGGCACGGCGGGGCCGAACAGCGAGAGGTACGCGCCCAGATTGGCGATCGTGTTCACGCGCAGGCCGAGAATCCGCCCATCGGCGTCGAGCGCCATCTCGGCGTCGGTGACGTGATCGCGGCCGTGCGCATCGGTGACGAAGCTCTCGCGCCGCTCGGCGGTCCACTTCACCGGACGCGCCAGCGACCTGGCGGCGAACGTCACCGCGCACTCCTCGGGATAGACGAAGACCTTGGACCCGAATCCGCCGCCGACATCCGGCGCGATCACCCGCAGCTTGTGCTCGGGAATGCCGAGCACGAACGCCGCCATCAGAAGGCGATGGACGTGGGGGTTCTGCGACGTGACGTACAGCGTCAGCTCCTCGCTCGCCGGAGTGTACGATGCGAGCGCCGAGCGCGGCTCGATGGCGTTGGCGATCAACCGCTGGTTGATCAGCCGCTGCCTGACCACCGTGTGCGCTCCGGCGAACGCCGCGTCCGTTGCCGCCGCGTCGCCGATGCTCCACTCGAAGGCGACGTTGTCGGGGGCGAGGTCGTGCACCCTGACGTCCGAGCCGATCGCCTCGTCGGTCGCGACGACCGCGGGGAGGACCTCGTAATCCACCTGCACCAGCTCGGAGGCATCGCGCGCCGCGGCCGGCGAGTCGGCGATCACCATCGCCACGGCCTCGCCGACGTGCCGCACGACTTCGGGCGCCAGCACCCGATGCTCGCCCATCTTGAGCCCCGGAAGGAGCCAGGCTACCGGGATCGGCTGCACGCCCCCGGCGACCAGATCGCGGCCGGTGAGCACGGCCTGCACGCCGGGGTGTCCCCGCGCGGCTCCGGTATCGATACCGCGGATCCGTGCGTGCGCGTGCGGGCTGCGGACGAACGCGGCGTGGATCGTGCCCGCCAGCTTGACGTCGTCGGTGAACGTGCCACGTCCGGTGAGAAAGCGCGCATCCTCGCGGCGCTTGACACTCGCGCCCAACGGGCGCCCGCTGGTCTCCGTCGTCGGCATGGTCGTCATCCTCGCTTGGCCGTGGTGGTGGACGACGCCGTGCGCTCGACCGCCGGCACGGAGAACGGGGTGTGGACCGCCGGCCGCCCCTCGGCCATCCGGCGCGCGCCATCCTGGACGGCCCGCACGATGTTGTGGTAGCCGGTGCAGCGGCAGAGGTTGCCCTCCAGCCCGTGGCGGATCTCGGCCTCGGTCGGCGCCGCGTTGTGCTGCAGGAGCTCGTACGCGGCCATGACCATGCCCGGCGTGCAGAAGCCGCACTGAAGCCCGTGCTCCTCCCTGAACGCCAGTTGCAGAGGGTGCAGCTGGCCGTTCTGCGCCAGCCCCTCGATGGTCAGCACCTCGCCTCCATCGGCCTGCACGGCCAGCATCGTACACGACTTGGTTGCGACGCCATCCACTATCACGGTACACGATCCGCACTGGCTGGTGTCGCAGCCTACGTGCGCGCCGGTCAGGCCGAGCACCTCGCGCAGGAACTGCACGAGCATCATGCGGGGCTCCACGTCGTGCTCGGACGCGACCCCGTTCACGGTCACCCTGATCTTCGACATCCTGATGCCTCCGATGGCGATGGCTCGAGCGGCTCCCTTCGACGGGGGAGGCCGCGGATGCACGACTATTGGCGGGGCGGTGCGCGCTGCGACCGGTTGCGCGCGCGCGTCGTCTCGAGAGACCCTGCAGTGCCGACGGTAGGTGTCGCGTTGGTCATCACACCGAGCCTCGTGACCACGTCGGAGCAGTAAAGCCGGGCAAACAGGCCCGGGGTCGCGAATGTACGGCGCCGTCGTTCCGGGCGCAAACGTCTCGATTAGCGCCCTCACCGGCACGCGTGCATCCCGACCGAAATGCGGGCACCTCACTCCGTCGGCGCAGGCGCTTTGACGCCGCGAGCCCGCGGCCTGCGGCGTCGGGGCCTCTCCAGATTCGAATTCCGCGGTCTCTTGCTACGCGCCAGCGCCTCCTGCGTGAGATGCCCGCATTTCTTCGGCTGGGCCTTGGCGTCGAACAGGCCTCCTCGATCCGCGTTCGCGCGCGCAGCGCGCGATCCGCGCCCATCCGCGGCCCAAAACGACCCCCGCGCTGAAAAAGCGTCCCTACGGCCGAGTCCGCTCTCGCCACTCCGTGATTCCCCTCCGCATCACCTGGATGGGCAATAGCGCGCATCCGCGGCGTCCCGCCGGCACCTCCGCTTCCAGCGACGCGATCATCGTCTCGTCGGCGATCGATTCCGCGGCCTCGATCTCCCGGCCGTCGATCATGCCCGTGAGCAGCGAGGCGGCGGCGGTCGCGATCGCGCAGGCATCGCCGCGAAACCTGGCCGCGGCAACCCTCCCGTGGTCGATGGCGATCTCGATTCGGATCCGGTCGCCGCACAGCGCGTGCACCCCTTCGTGCGACACGTCCGGCGCCTCGAGAGCGCCCTTGTTACGCGGGCGCCGGAAATGATCGAGAATCAGCTCGCTGTACATCGGGGCGTCACTCCACCGCGCCGCGCCCGGCCGCGGCGCGGTAGGGAGGAAAGCGGAAGCTCATCTCCTTCGTCAGCATCCCGCCGTGTCCGAGCTCGGCGAGCGACGCGTGATCCACCGGCCGGCCGGCGAGCAGACGCGGCAGGATCAGGTCGAACGAGGTGGCCTGCGCGAACAGGCCGCACGTCGGCATCCCGATCAGCGGCACGCCGGCGAGCGTAGCCTTCCAGGAGAGACTCCCGGGATGCGCCGGGACACCGTAACGCTCCAGCGTGGCGCCGAGCTCGTCGAGAGCGACGAACGCCGGATCGAGGGGATCCATCGCCCGCGTGCCGGCGAATACGACGACATCGGCGCCGCTGTCGATCAGCGCGCGCACCGCGGCGGCCACGGCGCCGGCCTCCGCCGCGACGGCGCGCACGTCCACGATGTCGGACCCGAGCCACGCCAGCTTCTCCTCGAGCGCGCCGCGAAATCGCGACAGCGCCTGCTCGTTCACCCGCTCCTGCACCACCGCGCCGACGCGCGCCCGACGAAACGGCGCCACGCGTACCAGACCGCGCGCCTCGCGCGCAAGTGCTTCGACCTCCCTGACACGTTCCTCGGCGAGCACGAACGGCGTGACTTTCGCGCGGCCGACGATGTCCCCGACGTCGACGATCTGCCCGTCGTAGAACGTGTACAGGCATGCACCTTCGACGCGGTTGGCGCGGTTCAGGGCATCGACTGCGACCGCGAGCATCCCGCGGCGCGTGGAGGCGAGGCCCCAGTGCCCGCCCGCGAAATCCTGCACGGTCACGCCGTCGCCGGCGGCGGCGGCGGCCAGGCGGCGGCCGGCTTCCTCCTCGTGGAGCTCGCCGGCCGCGGGCTCGATCACGTGCAGCTCCCGCCAATCGAGGCGATCGAGGAGAATCACGTCCTCGGCGCCGAGTACCTGTCCCTTGCGCAGCACGGCTCGGCCGCTGTCATCACGGACTTCCGCGCAAAGGATCATCCCCGGCTTCGGGAGGCTGCCGCCTCCGTTGCGCTCGATGCGGCGAGCCTTCATGTCGCGGTCCGCTCGCGCAACGGCGCGCCCTGCCGGCCGGCGCGCACGGCGAGCGCTTCGGCGAGGATGCTGAGCGCTATCTCGGCCGCCGTCCGAGCGCCGATGTCGAGCCCGATCGGGACGTGCACCCGCTCCAGCGCCTCTGGTCCGATGCCGTCGCCGGCGAGATGCTCGAGGATCGCCCGGCCCCGCCGACGGCTGCCGAGCAGTCCGATGTAGGAGGCGTCGGTGGCCAGCACCGTGCGGAGAATCGGGAGGTCGAACTTGTAGTCGTGGGCCACCAGCACGACGAACGTCGAGGGGCCGTAGCGGAGCTCGGCGGCTATCTCGGAGGGAATGCCGACCCGGATCTCGTCGGCCTGCGGGAACCGGTCGCGCGTGGCGAACCGCTCCCGTGCATCGACGAGGATCGTGCGCAGCCCGAGCGTGGATGCCTGCGCGACCAGCGGCATCGCGACGTGACCGGCGCCGAAAATCACCAGCGTTCGGCGCGGGCCGTGCACCTCGACGAAGGCCTCGTACGGCTTCGCCTCTCCGCCGAGGTCAACGGTGCGCGAGACGCCCTGCGCGATCAACGACAGGGCATGCTCTCGCGCCCTGGCATCGAGCGCCGGATCGCCCAGGGTGCCGTCGGTGACGCCATCGGCCCGCACGACGAGCCGCGCCTGCGCGCCGCCGAGCGGCGAGACGACGGCGACGTGGCGCCCATTCTCCACTTCGGCGCGCACCGCGGCATATGCCGCGACGACCGGGTCGGTCTTCCGCCGGAAATCGAGCCGCTCGACCAGCACCTGCACCGTGCCACCGCACGTCAGCCCGAGCTCCCAGGCGTCGTCGTCGCCGAGCGACATCGAGAGGAGCTGCGGAGTGCCATCATCGAGCACCCGCTCGGCGAGCTCGATCACCCGCGCGTCCACGCAACCGCCGATCGTCACCGAGCCGAGGATGCGGCCGCCCTCGCCGACCCACATCTTCGCGCCTTCGCGCTTCGGCGTCGTGCCGCGCGTGGCGACGAGCGTCGCCATCGCCACCCGTTCGGCCGAGCGACGCAGCTGGTCGAGCTGCTCGAACGTGTCGTCCACGATCGCCTCAGATCACGAGGTGGCAGGCGAGCGACTCGAGGCTCGCCAGATCGTGGGCCGGCGCGAAGACGTCCACGTGCGGCAGCGCCGACTGCATCCCGCGCGCCAGCGGCCTGTAGTCGGGGCTGCCGAGCAGCGGGTTGAGCCAGATCACCTTGCCGGCCCGCGCGCGGATCGCCGCCATTGCATCGCCGAGCAGCGCCGGATCCCCGGTGTCCCACCCGTCGCTCAGCACGATCACGATCGTGCGGCGGTCGAGCACCGCCGGCCAGTCGCGGGCGAGGGCGTCGAGGCTCGCTCCGATCCGCGTCCCACCCGCCCAGTCGTGCACACCGGCCGAGAGTCGGGCGAGCGCCTCCTCCCACTCCGGCGTGCGCAGGTCTCCGGTGGCTCGGCTCAGCCGCGTGCCGAAGACGAACGTCTCGACGCGGGCGAACGCGCTCTGCATCGCGAACAGGAACTGGAGCAGGAATCGGCTGTACAGCTCCATCGAGCCCGAGACGTCGCAGGCGATGACGAGCGACGTGCGGCGCACCTTCCGCTCGCGGCGCGCCAGCTCGGCCGTCTCACCGGCCGTGCGCAGGGACCAGCGGACGGTACGCCGGAGGTCGAGCGACGCGCCGCCGCGCGCCGCGCGCCAGCGTCGGCTGGGCCGGCGGGCGAGGCGACGGGCGAGCCGCCGCGCCACTCGCAGCATCGCGTCCACATCCTCGCCGGCCAGCGACGCGAGGTCGCGGCGGCGGAGCGACTCGCGGTCGCTCGGCGCCCGTAGCGGGATCTCTTCGCCTTCGTCGTCCGCCTGCCCGGCGGGGGCCCAGCGGTCCACCCACACCGAGGCCGCTCGAGGCGGCGACGGAGGACGCGTCGCGATCGCGGGCCGTGGGACCCGCGGCGGCTGCGTGCCGCCGGCTCCGGCCGCCGGCGCCCACATGGCGTCGAACAGCTCGTCCACGATGGCGATGTCCTCTCTCCGGCGCGCCAGCACGACGCGGAGCGCGCGCCGCAGCTCGGCCCGGTCGGCGATGTCCAGGTGGTCGAGAGCGGCGACCGCGCTCACCGACTCGGCAGGCGTCACCGCCACGCCGCGATCACGGAGCGCGCGGCACAAGCGGACCACCGCGGTCGGTACGTCGCGACGGCCGACCATCTCAGAGGCTCGCCATCGCCGGAAGCCGGCCTTCGTCGAGCGACGCCGCCAGCGCACGATGGTCCGCCTCCTCCTTGAGGAAGCACCCCAGCGTCTCGCGAACCAGCGTCTCGTCGAGCTCATCGGCGTGCAGCGCCACGAGCGCCGCCGCCCAGTCCAGCGTCTCGGCCGTCCCCGGCTGCTTGGCCAGTCGCATCTCCCGCACCGAGCGCATGAACGCCGCGATCTCGCGCGCCAGCCGCTCGCCGATCCCGGGCACCTTCGCGCGCACGATCCGCAGCTCCTTGTCGAGTGACGGATGCCCGATCCAGAGGAAGAGACAACGGCGGCGCAGCGCCTCGGACAGCTCGCGAGACCGGTTCGACGTCAGCACCACGTGCGGCCGCTGCCGCGCGCTGATCGTCCCGATCTCGGGTATCGTCACCTGAAAGTCGGAGAGCACCTCGAGCAGGAACGCCTCGAACTCCTCGTCGCTCCGGTCCACCTCGTCGATCAGCAGGACCGGCGCGACGTCCGCGGTCAACGCCTGGAGCAGCGGCCGCTCGAGCAGGAACTCGCTGCCGAAGATCGCCGCCTCCTGTTCCTCGACCGACGTCACACCTCGCTCCGAAAGGCGAATGTGGAGCAGCTGCTTCGGATAGTTCCACTCATAGAGCGCGGCGGCGGCGTCGATGCCCTCGTAACACTGGAGCCGGATCAATCGCGTGTCGAGCATGCGCGCCAGCACTTTGGCGATCTCCGTCTTGCCGACGCCGGCGTGCCCCTCGACCAGCAGCGGCTTGCCGAGCACCATGGCCAGATGCACCGCGGTGGCGATCGATGGATCGGTGACGTACGCCTCCCGCTCCATCATCTCCTGTATCCTGCGGATCTCCGCGCGCATCGAGTCCTGCCCTCGCTGGTGGGTGCCTGAGGTAGGGTACGGGGCGGCGACGCCGAGGCGCAAGCCACACCAGGCTCGCGGGGTTGACGCGGCGAGCGGCGAGCCGGAAGGTTCGGGGCCGGCGATCGCCTGCCCTCCGGCCGTCCGAGCCGGCACCAGCAGCCGACGTCGCATCCGACTCAGCGAGGCGCCCCCATGGCAATCGTCATAAGCGAACGCTTCCACGTACAGGCCCCGGTGGAGCGCGTCTGGCGCTATCTCGTGACGCCGGGCGAAGTCGTGCAGTGCGTGCCCGGCGCAGAGCTCACTGGTGTGGAGGACGATCGCAGCTTTCGCGGGCGCGTTACGGTCAAGGTGGGCCCGATGATGATCGGATACACGGGTAGCGGGCGATTCGACGAGCTCGACGAGCAGCGGCACGCGGTGCGGCTCACGGCCGAGGGACGCGAGGGGAGCGGCAGCGGCGCCGCCCGTATGACGCTGGCAAGCGCTGTCACCGAAACCGACGGTGGGGCCGACGTACAGCTCGACGCGACGGTCGAGCTCAGCGGCAGGATCGTGCAGTTCGGGCGCGGACTGATCGACGACGTCTCGCGCCAGCTCCTCCGCCAGTTCGTCGGCTGCGTGCGAACGACGCTGGAGACGGCGGCGGCGGATGGCGCGCCGGCGAATGGCGCGCCGGCGGGTGACGCGGCGGCGGCTCCCGGTACGCCGGCGGCGGCGGATGCGAGCCGCAAATCGGGCCGGCACTCGCGCCCGTCGGTCGATGCGATGCCGCTGGTGGTCGGCGCACTCCGGCGGTGGCTGAGGCGCATCTTCCGGTGGCGCAGAACGGCGTGAGCGAACGAAGCAGACCGCGCGTTGGCTCCGGCGGCTCGCGTGCGGCATCTCTCCCGCACTTCGCCGCGGTGTCGTTCATGACCGCGGCCAGCGCCGCCGCCTCGCTCGTGCTCGCCGCCTGTGTCACGACGCCACCGGCGAGTCCGGCGGCGACACTCGCTGGCGCGCCGGTCGAAGTATGGCTCACGACCGGCGACCGGACATCGCTCCTCGCCCGCCAGACCGATGTCCGGTTCGGTGCGGCCAACGCCGCCGCACCGGTCCAGTCCGACGCCGATGCGACGATCAAGGTGGATACGACCGCGTCCTACCAGGAGATGGTCGGCTTCGGTGCCGCGGTGACCGACGCCGCCGCCTGGCTCATCCAGACCAGGCTGACCCCTTCACAGCGCGACTCGCTAATGCGCGACCTGTTCGGTCGCGGAAACGGCATTGGCCTGAGTTTCGTGCGCCTCACGATCGGCGCTTCGGACTTCTCACTCGCCCACTACTCCCTCGCCGACCCGCCCGCGGACGCGACCGAGCCGTCGCTCGAGCACTTCTCGATCGAGCCCACCCGCGGGACCGTCCTCCCGACGGTGCGCCAGGCTCTGGCGATCAATCCGCGACTCCGTGTGATGGCCAGCCCGTGGAGCGCGCCGGCGTGGATGAAGACCTCGGGGAGCCTCATCGGCGGTACGCTGCGCGACGACTCCTACGACGCGTTCGCCGACTACCTGCGGCGCTACATCGAGGCGTACGCCGCCGAGGGGGTGCCGATCTGGGCGATAACGCTCCAGAACGAGCCGCATCACGTACCTGACGACTATCCGGGCATGCGGCTCGATCCCGCGCAGCGCACGCGTCTGATCGCGCGACACGTCGGCCCGGCCTTCGAGCAGCGCGGACTCCGCACGCTGATCTTCGACTGGGACCACAACTGGGACGAGCCGGAGTCGCCGCTCGGAGTACTGGCCGATACGGCCGCGCGCCGCTGGGTGGCCGGCGTAGCCTGGCACTGCTACGGTGGAGACGTCTCGGCCCAGAGTCTGGTGCGCGAGCGGCACCCCGACGTCGACACGTACTTCACCGAGTGCTCGGGCGGCGAGTGGGCGCCGAGTTTCGGCGACAACCTCGTGTGGAATCTCAGCACGCTGATCATCGGCGCCACCCGCCACTGGGCGCGCGGAGTGCTGCTGTGGAACCTCGCGCTCGATGAGGCCCACGGGCCACACCTCGGCGGGTGCAGCGACTGCCGCGGCGTGGTGACGATAGACTCGCGCAACGGTGCCGTCACGAGGAACGAGGAGTACTACGCACTCGCGCACGCGAGCCGGTTCGTCCTGCCCGGCGCACGGAGGATCGAGTCCACGGCGGGCGCGTCGGGAGTGGAGAGCGTCGCCTTCCGGAACCCGGACGACGGGTCGTTCGTGCTGATCGCCGTCAACACCGCGGCGGCGCCGCGCAGGGTCAGCGTGCGTGTCGGCCGCGCGGAGTTCCGCTATTCGATCGACGCCCGTGCGGCCGTGACCTTTCGATGGCACCTCATGCGAGCATCGACTCCAGACGCGCGATGAGCTCGGCTTGGGCCGCGATGATCTTGTCGCGCGCCGTGCCCCGATCGAACCACGCGCACCGGTCCACCTCGGGATAGCTGATCCAGCGTCCGGAGCCGCGCGGCCACTCCGACCTGGCGACGTTGCTCGCGACGCGTGCCGGATCCGCGTCTCCTTCCCATGCCCAGGCGTGCACAACCTTCCCCGCCTTCTGCCTGATGCTGCCGAGAGCGATGAACGGACCCACCGGGACGATTCCGGTCTCCTCCTCGAACTCGCGCACCGCCGCGCCAAGCGGCTCCTCGCCCGGATCGATCTGCCCCTTCGGGATCGTCCAGGAGTTCGCATCGCGATTCCTCCAGAACGGACCGCCGGGATGGGCCAGGAACAGCTCGAGCGCGCCGGTGGTCCGGCGGAAGAGGAGCAATCCGGCACTTGCGGCGTCGCGCCGCGAAGGCCGCTGGTCGCGTTGGGACGGCACGGATGATCGTGGGTTGGCGGTGGACCGGGCCCCGCACCCGGCGCGACGTGAGAGCAGGAAGGAGATTAGCGACCGCGGCGTCCGGTGCATATTATCGGCATCCCCCCGGGTTCCCCACGTTTCAGAAGCTGCCGGAGCTCCAAGATGCCGACCCGCACCATCACCAACGGACACGCCGCCGCCGGATTGCTTCTGCTGCTTGCCAGCATCGCGGCACCGGCTTCCGCGAACGCCCAGTCCGCCGCGGAGCCGTACGCCGCCCGCGTCGAGATCATTCGCACCGCCTTCCACGTGCCGCACATACGCGCCGCCGACATCGCTTCGGCGTACTACGCGCTGGCGTGGGTGCAGCTCGAGGATTACGGGCCGAACACGGCGATCAATCTCCTCCGGGCCCGGGGCGAGATGGGGCGCTGGTTCGGACGCGATTCGGTGCGCGGCGACTTCCAGGCCCGGCTCGAGTACGCCCACGCGGTGGAGAACTTTCACCGTCTCGACGACGCGACGCGGGCCGCGTACGAGGGATTTGCCGCCGGCGTGAACCGCTACATCGAGCTCAATCCGCACGAGTTCGTCGACGGCCTCGCACCGCGGTTCACGGCCTACGACGTCCTGGCGCGCGACGTGACGTTCACGCGCGAGAGCGCGGCGAACCGGTTTCTGGCCCGATTGGCCCGCGCCGACTCGGTCATCCGTGCCAACGCCGATACTGAGCGTGACGCGTCGCCGGCGTTCGACGCCGTCGAGGATGCCGGGGCCGGAAATGCGCTCGACGCCGATCCGATCGAGGAGGGCTCGAACGCCTGGGCACTGGCGCCATCGCGCACCACCTCCGGCCGGGCGATCCTCCTCCGCAACCCACACCTCGCCTGGACCGCCGGCTACTATGAGGCGCACATGACCGTGCCAGGCGTGCTCGACTTCTACGGCGACTTCCGCATCGGCGGGCCGTTCAGCGTGATCGGCGGCTTCAACAGGGACCTCGGCTGGGCCACGACGAACAACGCGCCGACACTCGCGCAGATCTACGAGCTGTCGGTCGATCCGGAGCGCGCCGACCACTACCTGTTCGATGGCACGTCGGTGGCACTCACGCGCCATCTCGTCACCGTCGAGTGGAAGAACGGCGACGGGATCGCAACCGAGACCCGCGAGCTCTGGCGCTCGCCTCTCGGTCCGGTGGTGCACCGCGCCGACGGGAAGATCTGGGTGGTCAAGGGCGCCGGCGACGGCGACTACCGCGCCGGCGAGCAGTTCCTTCGCATGATGCGAGCGACGAGTCTCGACGAGTGGAAGGAAAGCATGCGAATGCGGCAGCGCGTGACGTCGAGCTTCACCTACGCCGACCGGGCCGGGAACATCCTCTACGTCTGGAACGCGTCGCTACCCGACATCCCCCACCCCAACGGCCGCGACACTCTGGCCACGCCGGCGCACGCGACGAGCGACGTCTGGACACGCTACGTGCCGTGGGACTCCCTACCCCAGTTTCTCAACCCGCGCCGTGGATATGTCCACAACGAGAACGATCCGCCGTTCTACGGGAACATGCATCCGCCGCTCGACCCGGCGCGGTGGGGGACGGAGTTTCCGGAGCGGCCGAATCTGCGCCTCCGCTCGCAACTGGGGATCGCGTTGATCGACCACAATCGCAAGCTGAGCCTCGACGACGTGGTTCGGCTCAAGCACTCCTACCGGATGCTGCTCGCCGACCGCGTGAAGCCGGATTTGGTGGCGGCGGTACGGGCGACGTCGCCCTCGGGCACGGTGGCCGAGGCGCTGACGTTACTCCAGCGGTGGGACAACACGACGGCGCCGGACAGCCGCGGCGGCGTGCTGTTCCAGATGTGGTGGCAGCAGTACACGCGCGGACTTCAGCCCGACAGCGCCTTCGCGCGCCCGTGGTCGCCCGACGCGCCGGTCGCGACTCCGGCCGGACTGAGGGACCCGCCGCGCGCGGCGGAGGCTTTCGCCCGGGCCGTCGAGGAAGCGACCAGCCGTTATGGCTCGTTCGACGTACCGTGGGGCGACGTCCACCGCGTTCGCATCGGTGCCACCGACGTTCCGGTCGGCGGCTGCGGCGGCGCGCTCGGGTGCTTCCGCGTTCTCAACTTCCGCACCGACCCGGACGGGAAGCGCTCGGTGATCGGCGGCGACGGCTGGGTGCTCGCCGTGGAGTTCGGTCGCGACGCTCCGCGAGCGTACTCGGTGCTCGCCTACGGGAACTCGAACCGTGAGGACTCGCCCCACTTCGGCGACCAGGCGGCGATGTTCGCCCGCGGGGAGATGAAGCGGGTGCTCTTCCTGGCGCGCGATGTCGATGCGGGTGCGGTGACGCGGTACAGGCCGGGCGCGCGCTGACCGGTGCGTCGACACGGCATGGGACCGGCGCACCGACAAGGGGCAGCGCACGGCACGGCGCGGCCCCTCGTCAACCCGGGATTACGACGCGGCCGACCGTGAACACCGCAATCGTCAACAGCGTGATCATGATCAGGTTCAACCAGAACCCCGCCCGCACCATCTGCGGAATCGTGACGTCGCCGGTGCCGTAAACGATCGCGTTGGGCGGTGTGGCCACCGGCAGCATGAACGCGCAGCTCGCTCCAACCGCGGCCGGAATGGCGAGCACGAGCGGATCGGCGCCGAGCGCCACCGCCGTCGCCGCGACCACCGGAAGAAAGGCGGCGGCAGTCGCGGTGTTGCTCGTCAACTCGGTCAGGAATACGATCACGGTCACTACCAGAAGCGTCACCGCCACCAGAGGGAGCGCCTGGAGACCCTGCATCTGCTCGCCGATCCAGGCCGACAGCCCGGTGCCCTGGATCGCCGCCGCCAGCGAGAGCCCGCCGCCGAACAGGACGAGCACCGCCCACGGAAGTCGCTCCGCCTCCTTCCAGTGCAGCGCGAATTGGCCACGCCGCCAGTCCACCGGCATCAGGAACAGCAGTAGCGCGCCGCCGATCGCGATCCCGGTGTCGGAGAGCCCGGGAACGACACGTTCGAGCAGCGGTTGTGTCATCCAGGCGAGCGCCATCGCCGCGCCGACCATCGCCACACGCGTCTCGGCGGAAGTCCGCCGCCCCAGCGCGCGCCGCTCGTCGTCGATCAGCTCGGCGCTTCCGACCACGGCATCGCGTCCGACCGGGAACACGAGCCGCGTCAGGAGCACCCACGCCAGCGGCACCCCGACCACCACGATCGGGACGCCGAACAGCATCCACTGGGCGAATCCGATTCGCACGCCGTAGACCTCCGACATGAACCCGGCGAGCAGCGCGTTCGGCGGCGTGCCGATCAGCGTCCCGATCCCGCCGATGCTGGCGGCGTAGGCGACGCCGAGGAGGATCGCGATCGCGAAATTGGCATCGTCGCGCTTCCCGCCGCCGCCGAGGCCGCGCATCAGCCGGATCACCGAGTGCGCGACCGGCAGCATCATGATCACCGCCGCCGTGTTGCTGACCCACATGCTGAGCAGCGCCGTGGCCACCATGAACCCGCCGATCAGATTCGCCGGTCGCGTGCCGACCACGGCGATCACGCGCAGCGCGATCCGGCGGTGCAGCCCGCACTTCTCGACCGCCAGCGCAAGCAGGAATCCGCCGAGGAAGAGGTAGATGACGGGGTTGGCGAACGGCGCCGACGCCTCGCCGATCGGCATGATGCCGAGCACCGGGAAGAGGGCCAGCGGGAGCAGCGCGGTGGCCGGAATGGGCACCGCTTCCGATACCCACCACGTCGCCATGAGCACCGCCACGGCGGCCGTCCGCCATGCCGGGAGCGGCATGCCCCCGGGCGGTGGAAGCAGGAGCACTACGAAGAACAGCGCGACGCCGAGGAACAGCCCGACCCGCGCGCGTGTCAGGGACGGCCGCTCGGCGCCGGGGGGCTGCGGTTGCATACTTCGCCCGGCGGACGGTGATGTTGTCGCCGCATCGGAGTGGGGCGCGTCGGTCACGCGGCGATGGCCGGAGCGAAGTGTGGGCGCGCAGTCGAAACGCGCGGCGGCTGCACCGCGCGGGAGATGACGGGCGCGGCGGCATACGTAGCGCCGGCATGGGCGGCACGTCAAGCGCGGCCCGCGCTCGCCGCGCTCGGGAGGCGGAGGTCTGGCCACTCGCGGTCGCCGGCGGTATCCTCCCGATTCACCGGACGAACCCGACCGCGAGGGCGACATCGTGAGCCACCGACTCTTCCTGCCCGTCATCCTCGGCCTCGGCGCCCTGATGCTTTCCTGCGCTCCCGCCCCGCGGGAACAGGCGCCGGCCGCCACCGCCTCCTCGGTGTTCCGCCCGACGGCGGCGAGCGAGCCGCTCGACGAGCCGTTCCGCGGCATCACTACCGACGGCACGATCCGTCCCGGCCTGTTCGGGATCCGCTCGACGGGCGTCTCGACGGAACCGGTCCGTGTGGCGGCCGAGGCGTTCCTCGCCGGACTCACCGAGGCGCAGCGCCGCGCTACGCACTTCGCGGCCGACGACGACGAGTGGCGGATGTGGGACAACCGCAGCCGCCCGCCACGGCAGGGAACGTCGTTCAAGGACATGACCGGGGAGCAGCGCGAGCTCGCGTTCGGCCTCCTGCGCGCGGGGCTGAGCGCCAAGGGGCTTCGCACGAGCCGCGACATCATGCGGCTGAACGAGACGATCGCCGAGATCACCAACAACTGGGAGGCGTACGGCGAGTGGCTGTACTTCCTGACGGTGATGGGCGCGCCATCGCCGACCGAGCCGTGGGGTTGGCAACTCGACGGCCACCATCTGATCGTCAACTATTTCGTGCTCGGCGACCAGGTTGTGATGACGCCGACGTTCATGGGTTCCGAGCCGGTGGTCGCTGCGTCGGGCAAGTACGCCGGTACGTCGGTGCTCCAGGTCGAGCAGGACAAGGGCGTCGCGATGATGCGCGCCTTGAGCGAAGCGCAACAGGCGCGCGCGCGCATCGCGTCGGCGAAGGGGCCGACGAACAACCTCACCGAGGCGTACCGCGACAACGTCGTACTCGACCACGCCGGGATCCGGGCGACGGAGCTCGACGCGCGGCAGCGCCGGCAGCTCGTCGATCTCATCGGTGAGTACGTCGCCAACATGAAGGAGGGGCACGCGCGCGTGCGCATGTCGGAGGTCGAAGCGCATCTCGACGCGACGTACTTCGGATGGATCGGCGAGTCCGGCGACGACGCGGTGTTCTACTACCGAATCCACAGTCCGGTGATCCTGATCGAGTTCGACCACCAGCGGCCGGTGGCGCTACCGCGGACCGAGGGGCCGACGCGTCAGCACATTCACACCGTGGTGCGGACGCCAAATGGCAACGACTACGGGAAGGACCTGCTGCGACAGCACATCGAGCGGCACCCGCACCATCAGACGCGCGATTCGGCGGGGGCAACGCACCGGCACTGAGGCCGGAGTGCCGCCGTCGTCACGCGCTCCGCTATGGTCGATCGGACGCCGGCGAGGCCGACGTGGGCGCGCGCTCCAGCGCCGCCACGAGTGCGTCGGCGACCGAGCGCTGAAGCGCGAACAGGTCGTCCGCCGACCCCTCGAAGGTGCCGCCCCACATCGTCGAGTCGGCCGCCACGCTCACCAGCCTGACGTTGACGCGCAGGCGATCGCGCTCGCGCTGCACGACGCCATCCACGACGATGTCCACGGCATCGGCACCGCCGACCACCGCCACGGCCGGGTCGGCGATGCCGTCTGCCGGGTGCCGCAATGGCATCCGGATGCCGGGAATCCGGCCCAGCGAAACCGTCAGCTCCCCGAGCAGCCCGGCCACGAATTCGGCCGCCTGCCGGTCGCCGGACGACGTGCGGAGTGGCAGGATGGCCACGGACCGGCTCGGCCGATCGACCGTGGCGGGCGGCGGCGCGGACACGTCATCCGCACCCGCCGCGCCCCAGATGATGACCGCCAGGATGACGCCTGCCAGCGTCGCCCCGATGATCGCCGGCGCCCGCCGGCGCAGACGGGCAGCCGCGGCGAGGTTCGGCACAGCCGCCGGGCCGCTCGTCACCGCCGAATCGTCCAGTGTGCGAGCGATGGCGCTGGCGTGTCGCGGCCGCAGCGACGGATCCTTGGAGAGACACGCGGAGATGACGTCCACCAGCGCCCGCGCGCGACATCGCGCATCACGCCCACCGTCTCGCGCACCGAAAGTGGACCGCGGCGAAGGCGTACCCGCAGCGACTCGCCCTTGACGAACGGCATGATGAAGTACGGCAGCCCGTCCACCTCGCCCGCGCTGAGTACCGGAACCAGGTTCGGGTGCTGGAGTCCCGCGGCGAGCATGATCTCGCGGCGGAACCGGTCCACCGACATCGTCGCCGCGAGCGTGGGCCGCAGGACCTTGATCGCCACCGCGCGCGACAGGGCATTGTCGCGGGCGACGAACACCCGCGACATCCCGCCGCCCTCGAGCTCGCGCTCCAGCGCGTACGCCGTTCCCAGCTGTTGCTGAAGCCGTGATTCCAGTTCGTCCGACACTTGCGGGCTCCCGCCGGAATGCCATGATGGGGGACGAGGCGCGCGCGTGGGCGCTGCCGACAAGATCGCACGCGGCGCAACGATGCGACATGGGTTCGACGCCACGGGCCGGGCACCAGGATCCGAAACCCTTTGACCTGGCCGGCGTGTCGAACGAAAGCTCCCATTCCAGCGCCGCTCTGAGGGTCAGCCACCCCGGGCGCGGCAGGCCGGATGCCGTGTCCCACCATACAGGAAGCGAGGCTCACACTCATGCACGCATCACGTCGGACACTCGTAGTCGGGCTCCGGTTGCTTCTCGTGTCGATGTCCGCAATGTCGCAGGCCGTCGCGGCACAGTCCGCCTGTACCGAACCCGCCATCGATCCGGCCGACGTCCGCACCTGGCTGGCGGAGGTCGGCGGGATGGACGCCGAGGCGCATCGATTGTGGGGCCGTGCGCTGTCGGGGCCCGTTCTGTTCGTGGACCGCGCCACCCGACGGGTCGTCGCCAACGTCGCCGACGCTGAAGGCCGGCTGACGGCGTGCGAGGGCGTGTACGTCGGAACGCTGCCCCCCGAGCAGAATGCGGCCAACACGGCGGTGAGCTGGGCCGGCCGTGAATGGACGATGCTCCTCGCGCCGCTACCGCGGGATGGCTACGCGCGGCGGCGGCTCATCGGTCACGAGCTGTTTCACCGCGTGCAGCCGGCGCTCGGCATACCGATGAGCGACCCGTCCAACGCTCACCTCGCCGGCCGCGACGGACGGATCTGGCTGCGTCTGGAGATGCGCGCGCTCGCCGAGGCGTTGATCCGCCAGAGAGACGAGCGGCAAACCGCGATCACCGACGCGCTGGCGTTCCGCGCCCGCCGGCAGGCGGAGTTCGGCGATGCGGCATCGCAGGAGGCCGCGCTGGAGCTGAACGAGGGGCTGGCGGAGTACACCGGGTGGCGAGTCAGCGGCCTGCCCGATCACGTGCTCGCCGACCGGGCGGCCGTCCGACTCGGGTCGGCCGAGGCGGGCGAGAGCTTCGCCCGCAGCTTCGCGTACGCGACCGGGCCCGCCTACGCGCTCCTGCTGGACGACGCCGGATCGCCGTGGCGACGCGGCCTCCGCGCCGGCGACGACCTCGCCGCGCTCCTCGCGCGTGCGCACGGCATCTCGGGGCAGCTGGCGGGCCGAGCGGATGCGCGCGCCGCCGCCTACGACGGTGCGTTCGTGATCGCCCAGGAAACGCGTCGGGCCGAACGCCTCGCGGCACGCTCGGCAGAGCTTCGCGGCCGCTTCATCGATGGCCCGACACTCCGCTTGCCCGTCGGTGAGCCGTTCCGGTACTCGTTCGACCCGAATCAGGCGGAACCGCTGGACGGCGTCGGGACGGTCTACGCCAGTGCACGGATCACCGACGAGTGGGGCGTGCTGACGGTCGAAGGCGGCGGCGTCCTCCTTCTCCGCGATACGGACGGCCGGATCGCCGGCGTCGCCCTTTCGCTCCGGGACGCGCCGGCGCCGCCGCTCCACGGCGACCGCTGGCGGCTGTCGCTGGCCGAGGCCTGGGAGACGGCGGCTGGTGCCCGTCCGCGCGACCTCGTCGCCCGACGCCGCTGAAATCACGGCGATCGCCTGCCGGGACCGCGACCCACAGAGGCCGAACCACACTCGAGCCCGTTTGGACGCTGCCAAGGTTCGGGCCGCTCGAGGCCTTGCCAACGTCGGTCTCCCCATATATGGTTACCGTATATGGCTGACACCAAAACCACCGTGTATCTCGACGCGGCAGACTATCGGCGCCTCAAGGCGCTCGCCCGCGCCCAGGGCCGGCCGGCGGCAGAGCTCGTCCGGGAGGCCGTGGCTGAATACGCGCGCCGGCACGCTGTCCCGGCGAAGCCGACCAGCATTGGCGCCGGACGCAGCCGCACGGGCGACGTTGCCGAGCGCGCCGAGGAGCTGCTCGACGGGATGGGCGGCGACGAGTGATCGTCGCCGACACCGGCGCGATCGTCGCACTCGTCGATGCCGGCGATCGGTATCACGAGGAGCTGCGGGCGCTGTTCGAGGAAGACCCCGGCGCCTGGATTCTCCCGTGGGCCATTCTTCCGGAAGTCGATCATCTGCTGCTCCGACATGTGGGCGCGAGCGCCGGGCGCGCGTTCCTGCGCGACCTGGCAGAGGGCGCGTTCAGCGTCGAGTGGGGCGAAGAGGCTGACCTCGCCAGGGCACGCGCGTTGTGCGAGCGCTACACCGCCCTCGAGCTCGGGCTGGTGGATGGCGTCGTGATCGCGGTGGCCGAGCGGCTGCGAGCGCCGGCAATCGCGACGCTCGACCTTCGCGATTTCGGCGCGGTGTCGATCGTCGGGGCGCCGAGGCTCCTGCCGCGCGATCGTTCGCCGTGAGTGCCTCGCCGTCGATGGAAGTCGCCGAGGTTCCGGACCAGCCCGGCCATCGTGGCGTTCGGCCGGCTCCGATCAGCGACCGGTCGGGCGGGCCATGATCCGCGGGTCGAGGCCGAGCGACACCGCCACCGCGGCGAACCGCGCCTCGCCACGGAGCGGATCGAACCACGCCGGCGTGATCGACATCTGGAGCAGGTAGGGATCGCGCTGCCGGGCGGCACGCTCCAGCCAGTCGAGCGCCCGCGTCGTGTCGCCGAGGCCGATGTAGACGATCGAGACGGGTGATGACGCACCGCCCCGCTCGGCCTCGTGCTCCAGCGCTTCGCCGAGGCGCCGGGCATCGTCTATCCGGCCGCTTCTCGCGTAGGCATAGGCGAGCACGCCGCGAAACAGTGAGACGTTCGGATCGAGCTGCACCGCGCGCTCCAGCGGCGCCACCGACTCCGCAATCCGGCCGGCGAAGAGAAACGACGACCCGAGGAACGCATGCCCCGCCCAGAGATCGGGCGCGAGCGTGATCGCACGCCGTCCCATCTCGATGCCGGCGTCCGGCTCGCCGGCCAGCGTGAGCATGTAGCCCAGCTCCGCCGCCACGATCGCCGAGAAAGGGTCGAGCTGGTGGGCATGTCGTGCCGCGGCGGCCGCCTCGCGCAACCGCCCGGTGATGACCAGGACCTCGGCGCGCCACTGGTGCGCGGCGGCCGAACCGGGGTCGAGCTCGAGTGCCCGCGTCAGGACCCGTTCGGCGTCCTCCCACTCGCCGAGACTCTTGTGGACGAGACCGAGTGTGGTGTGTGCTTCGGCGGATGTACCGTCGAGCGCGATCGCGCGCTCAGCCGCCGCCCGCGCCCGCGGATAGGCCGAATCACCCGGCGTCGTGCCGTAGACGGGAAGAAGCGCGAGCACGTCGGCGAGGCCCGCGTGCGCGGCGGCGAACGTGGAGTCGAGCGCGATCGCCTGCTCGAAGTGCGATTCGGCGCTCCGAAGCGCGGGCTCGCCGCGCTGGTGCCAGAAGAATCGCCCGCGCAGGTAGTGGTCGTACGCCGCCAGATCGGTCGTGCGCCGATGCGCGGCGGCGCCGGCCGTGGTGGCCGGAAGAAGTGCGCTGTCGGGCGCCACCAGCCGGGGCGCAAGCGCGCCGGCGATCGCCCGCGCGATCTCGTCCTGCACGTCGAAGACGTCGCGCACCTCGCGCTCGTAGGAGTCCGACCACAGCGAAAGTCCGTCGGCGGCGTTGGTGAGCTGTGCGGCGAGCCGGAGCCGCGGACCGTCCCGGCGCACCGTACCCTCGAGCACCGAGCCGACGCCGAGGCGGCGGCCGATCTCGCGCACGTCCACGTCGCGTCGGCCCTTGAATGCGAAGGTCGAGGTCCGCGACGCCAGACGCAAACCCGGCACGCGCGACAGCGCCGAGACCAGCTCATCGGTCATGCCGTCGGAGAAATACTCGTCGCGAGGATCTCCGGTCGTGTTGACGAGCGGCAGCACGGCGATTGCCGTCGCATCCGCGCCGGCGGCGCGCGTACCGGTGGTTCGGTACCACATCCACGCGGTGGCGGCGACCGCGACCAGCGCGATGGCGCCGACGGCGCGCCGCATTCGCCGGCTCGCGGCGATGGCCGGCGCCGCATCCAGGGAGGCGAGAAACTCTTCCGCGGTCTGCGGCCGCCGGGCAGGATCCTTCTCCAGACAGCGCATCACGAGCGTCGCGAGCGCGGCCGGTGCGTCCCTCCGCAGCCGGTCCACCGGCTCCGGCCGCTCGACCAGGTGCGCGGCGATGATCGCCTGTGGCGCGCGCGCGCCGAACGGCGTGCGACCGGCGAGCATCTCGTACGCGACGAGCCCCAGCGAGTACAGGTCGGCTCGGTGATCCGTGGTCGGATCGCCGGCCGCCTGCTCCGGCGCCATGTACGCCGGCGTTCCGAGCGACATCCCGATGACGGTCAGCGCGTCGCCCGCACCGCTGCGATGGGCCGATGAGAGTGCCTTCGCGACGCCGAAGTCGGTCACGGCCGCCGAGCCGCCCGAGAGCAGCACGTTCTCCGGCTTGATGTCGCGGTGCACGATGCCGTGGGCGTGCGCGTAGGCGAGCCCCTTCGCGACATCACGGAGGATGGCGATGACGTCGGCGATCGGCTGGCGCCCCGTCGTCGTGAGGCGGGTGCGGAGCGAGTCGCCCTGCACGAATGGCATCGTGAAATACGGCAGGACGTTCGCGCCGGGACCGGGAGCGTCGGCCACTTCGCCGGCGGCGAGGATCGGTACGACATGCGGATGCTGGAGGCCGGCGGCGAGGAGGATCTCGCGCCGGAAGCGGTCGGCGTTGACGCCGGCCGCGAGCTCGGGGGCCAATACCTTCACGACCACCCGGCGATTCAGCGCGAGCTCGTCGGCCAGGAACACGCGCGACATTCCGCCGCCGCCCAGCTCGCGCTGGATCACGACGCCGGCGCCGAGCGAGGCCTGGAGCTGTTCGCTGAGAATGTCGGTCACGGGGCCCGGGAATGACTCCCTGAGCTAGGGCCGGTGCACGCCGTGCGCAAGGTTGCCGGCGCGCCGTTCGGACGGGCGTGTTCAGCGTCGCATGGATGGCTCGCAGCGCATCCGTGATGAACGAAACGCCCGGTCGATCGGGTGTGGATGGTACGGCGGCGGCGGCAGGGCGCAAAGGCGTGCGGCTGGTCCGGCCGGCTGGCGCGAGGGTTCAGCCCTTGCCGGGAATTCGACATTCGACTCGCTCCGGCCCATCCGGCCGGTTCCTTGCAGTTCTCCAAGGTGCACTTCCCGCTCCTGATCGTCAGCCGCCACAATCGCCGCTGACCACGCTTTCCAGCCGCTTGCCCCCTCGATCGATCCTCCGTGACGGCCTGCGTCAGGGTGTCGGGAACCGGGACGAAGGCACCGAGGACCCATGCACACAACGTCAGCAATATCCGACCTCGAGCGTCGCCCCGGGGATGTCCGGCGCGCCGATGCGCTGCTGACCACCGGCGCGCTGCAGAGCGCGATCTTCAACAGCGCGAATTTCTCCAGCATCGCCACCGACGAGAAGGGTGTCATACAGATCTTCAACGTCGGCGCCGAGCGCATGCTCGGTTACGCGGCCGATGAAGTCATCGACAGGATCACCCCGGCGGACATGTCCGATCCGCAGGAGGTGGTCGCCCGCGCCAAGGCATTGAGCGTGGAGCTCGGCACGGCGATCACTCCGGGATTCGAGGCGCTGGTGTTCAAGGCCTCGCGCGGCATCGAGGACATCTACGAGCTCACCTACATTCGCAAGGATGGGACGCGGTTTCCCGCCGTCGTGTCGGTGACGGCGCTTCGCGACGCCGAGGGAGACATCATCGGCTACCTGCTCATCGGCACCGACAACACGGCCCGCCAGCAGATCGAGGACGAGCGCATGAAGCTCGACCAGCGGCTGCGCGACCAGCACTTCTACACACGCTCCCTGCTGGAGAGCAACATCGACGCGCTGATGACTACCGACCCGCGCGGCATCGTCACCGACGTCAACAAGCAGATGGAAGCGCTCACCGGATGCACGCGCGACGAGCTGATCGGCGCGCCGTTCAAGAGCTATTTCACCGATCCGGGCCGCGCGGAAGCGGGGATCAATCGGGTGCTCAGCGAAGGAAAGGTCACCAACTACGAGCTCACGGCGCGCGCCCGCGACGGCACGCTCACCGTCGTTTCGTACAATGCGACCACATTCCACGATCGCGACCGGCGCCTGCAGGGCGTGTTCGCCTCCGCGCGCGACATGACGGAGGTCAAGGCCATCGAACGGGCGCTCCAGCAGAAGAACGCGGAGCTCGAGGACGCCAGCCGTATGAAGTCGGAGTTCCTCGCCAACATGTCGCACGAGCTTCGAACACCGCTCAACGCGATCATCGGCTTTTCTGAAGTGCTCGGCGATGGCCTGCTCGGCGACATGACCGACAAGCAGCGCCGCTTCATCGGTGACATCTTCAAGAGCGGCAAGCATCTCCTGTCGCTGATCAACGACATTCTCGACCTCTCCAAGGTGGAGGCGGGAAAGATGCTGCTCGATCTGGACTCGGTGGACATCGGCTTGCTGCTGAGCAACAGCCTGTCGATCGTCAAGGGACAAGCGGCGGTGCGGCACGTGCGGCTCGACATGCTTCTGGCCGAAGAGCTGGGCAGCGTGAGCGCCGACGCGCGCAAGGTCAAGCAGATCGTCTACAACATGCTCTCCAACGCCGTGAAGTTCACGGCGGACGGCGGCGAGGTGATCCTGCGCGCCGATCGTGTTCCGCGCGCCGACGTCGGCCTCCTCACCGGTCCGTGGCCGGGACGAACCTTTCCCCTCGCCGAGAGCGACTACCCGGAGTTTCTGCGGCTCAGCGTGACCGACGACGGCATCGGGATGTCGCCGGAGGCACTCGAGCACCTGTTCAAGCCGTTCAGTCAGGTGGACAGCAGTCTGGCGCGACACTTCCAGGGGACGGGTCTCGGACTGGCGATGGTCAAGCTGCTCGCCGACCTTCATGGCGGAGCGGTCGCCGTCGAGAGCGCAGTCGGCGAGGGGTCGCGCTTCACCGCCTGGATCCCGATGCGAACGCCGTCGGACTCGGAGATCGAGGCATCCAGCGTCCCGGCCGCGGGTCGCCGGGAGACGCCGGGAGTCACACGCATCGCGCTGGTGGTCGAGAGCAACTACAGATCGGCGGAGCTCATCCGGGTACAGCTCGAGGCGGAAAACTTCACGGTGATACACGCCCGGAGCGCGGAGGACGCGTTGATGATCGCCGGGCGCGAGCCGCTCGCCCTGATCACCCTCGACATCATGATGCCCGATGTGGACGGCTGGCTCTTCCTCGAGCGGCTGAAGAGCACTCCGACCCTGGGACTCGTGCCGGTGATCATCATTTCGATTCTCGCCGATCGCACCAAGGGCTTTGCCCTGGGCGCGGCAGCGGTGATGCAGTCACCGGTCTCGCGGCAGGAACTGTACGACACGCTCGTCGCGCTCGGTTTGTCGCCGGTGTCCGGCGACAGGATGATCAAGGTGCTCATCGTGGACGATGACCCGGAAGCGGTCGAGCTGATCGCGGTTCGGATCGCCGGTATGGCGAGTGAAGTGATCCGCGCGTACGGCGGACTCGAGGCGATCGAGGTTGCCGGGCGCGAGCTGCCCGACCTGATCGTGCTCGACCTGATGATGCCGGAGGTGAATGGCTTCGACGTGGTCGAGGCACTCAACGCGAATCCGGCGACTGCCTGCATCCCGGTGGTCGTCGTCACCGCCTCGGTGGTCACCACCGAGGAGCGGGCGAGACTCAACGGCTTCGTTGCCAGCGTGATCGGCAAGGCCGGCTTCGACGGCGAGGGGTTCATTGGCGAGGTCCGCCGCGCAATGGCCGGCCGCCCGGTCGAGGCTTGAAATGGCCACGATCCTGGTCGTCGAGGACAACGCCACGAACATGAAGCTGTCGACCTTTCTCCTGGAGTCGGCGGACCACACCGTGCTCGCGGCGCCGAATGCGGAGGTCGGCCTGGCGATCGCCCGCGAGGCCCACCCCGACCTGATCCTGATGGACATCCAGCTTCCCGGCATCGACGGGCTCGAGGCGACCGCGTTGTTGAAGGCCGACGAGACGACACGCGGCATTCCGGTGATCGCGCTGACCGCGCTGGCGATGAAGGGCGACGAGGAGCGCATTCGCGCTGCCGGTTGCGACGGGTACATCGCCAAGCCGCTCGACTACAAGGGTTTCCTCGCCGTGGTCAAGGCGTCGTTGAAGGCGCTGGTGTAGAGCGCGGGCAGCGCGGCCACCGGGTGCCGGGAGTTACGTCGCCTCCCGGCAACCAGATCGGCGGGTGCTCTCTGCCGCGCCGTACCCCTACCCCTCGTGCATCACCGACATCGGGTCCGTCCGCCCGGCGCGCCACGCCGGTCCCAGCGCCGCGCCGATCGCCACCACGCCGGTAACGCCCAGCACGGCCACGAGCGTGACCGGATCGAACGGCGCCACGCCGTGCAGCAGCCCGATCATCGCCCGTGTACACACTATCGCGGCGATGACGCCCACCGAGAGCCCGACGACCGTCTGCCGCACGCCGGTGCCGAGGGTCAACCGGACGAGCGCGCCCGGCGTCGCGCCGAGCGCGGCGCGAATCCCGAGCTCCTGGGCGCGGGCCGCGACCACCTGCGAGACGATGCCGAAGATCCCGATCGCCGACAGAACCAGCGCCAGCACCCCGAACAGCCCGAGCAGCGTTCGCGCGAAGCTCGGCGCCGCGATCGCCTCCGACACGATCTCCTCCATCGTGCGTACCTCGGAGACCGGAAGACGCGAGTCGAGATCCCTGATCACCGACCGCACCGGAGCGACGAGCGCCCGCGAATTGCCGGTCGTCCGCACGACCAGGCTCATCGTGCGCTGCGTGCTCCCGGGCGAGACCGCGAACTGGGCATGCGGGGCGTAGAACTGCGCCTTGACGTCCGTGGTCAGTCCGTTGTGCCGCACATCGTCCACCACACCCACCACCGTCGCGAAAGCGTCGCTCGGGCCGCCGCTGATGCGCACGCGCCCGCCGAGCGGTTCGCGGCCAGCGAAGTACTTCGAGACAAAGCCGCGATTGACGATCAGAACGAGCGGCGCGTCCATCGCGTCGCGTTCGTCGAGGAACCGCCCGGCCACCAGCCGTAGCCCCATCGCCTCGAAGTAGCCGGGCGTCACCACCTGCCAGTCGGCCGGCGAACCCTCGTTGGGCGGCGGCACGTAGCCGTCCACCTGGACGCCCCAATCCCCCATGTCCGTCGCCAGGGGCAGGATGCGCGCGGCGCCGACGGCCTGCACGCCGGGGATCGCCGCCACCCGCCGCCGCAGCTCGTCGTGGAACGCGGCGACGCGGGGCGCATCCGGGTACCACGCGGCCGGCGTGGAGAGCCGCATCGTGAGCACGCCCTCGGGACGGAAGCCGGTGTCGATCGCCAGCAGGTTGGCGACCGTGCGTATCATGAGACCGGCGCCGGTCACCAGCACGACTGCGAGGGCGACCTCGATCGCAACCACGGCCTGTCGCCACCTGAGTCTGGCGCGCCCGGTGGTCGCTCCGCGAGCGCCATCGCGCATCGCCGCCCCCGGCGCGACGCCGCTCGCCTGAAGGGCCGGCAGCACGCCGGACAGGAACGCCGCCAGCAGCGCGGCACCGACGGCGAACAGCAGCACGCCCGGATCGATGCTCGTCTCCGCAATGCGCGGCAGCCCGGCTGGCGCCGTGGCCCGCACCAGCCGCACGCCGAGCACGGCGAGCGCCACGCCGAGCGCGCCTCCGATCGCGGCCAGCACCATCGCTTCGGTCAACAGCTGCCGGACGAGCCGCCGCGCGCCCGCGCCGAGCGCAACCCTCACCGCCAGCTCTCGCCGGCGCTGTTCGCCGCGCACCATCAGCAACCCGGCCACGTTGGCGCAGGCGATCAGGAGCACGAAACCAACCGCGGCGAAGACGATCAGCAGAGCATCGCGCACGCCGCCCGTCACCTGCTCCTCTATCGGCACGGCGAACGCGCGGAATTGCTGCTCGGCCGTGTACGCGCCCTCGGCTACCTTCTGCGCGAAGAACGCGTTCAGCTGTGTGTTCGCCTGCTGAGCGGTGACGGCGTCGGCGAGCCGCGCCACGGCGTAGAAACCGTGGCTGCCGCCGTTCAGCTGCATCGCCGGGCCGGGAATCGCACCCGACGCCTCCGCGGTCGTAGCCAGCGGCAGCCAAAGCTCGCTCGTCCCGCGGGCGCCGAAGTCGAGCGGGAGCCGGAATCCGGCCGGCATGATCCCGACCACGGTGCGCGCCTGGCCGTTGACCTGGATGTCGCGTCCGAGGATCGACGGATCGCCGCCGAAGCGGCGCTGCCAGAGCCCGTAGCCGAGGACTGCGACGGGCGGCCCACCCGGCCGGTCCTCCTCGGCCGTGAACCCGCGTCCGAGCACCGCCGCCACGCCGAGAATCGGAAAGACCTGGTGCATCACGAAGCCGGTCCGCACGCGCTCCGGCTCGTCGCCCTCGGTCAGGTTCGCCGCACCATCCGAGAACAGCCCGACGGCGGCGAACGCCGGAATCTCCGTCTCGTAGGCCTCGTACTCGTCGTACGACACCCACGTCCGTTCGAAGCCGCGCCACGACGACCAGACGACGGCGATCCCCTCCGGGTCGCCGTACGGCAGCGGCGCGATGAGCACCGCCTTGACCACGCCGAACAGCGCCGTCGTGGCGCCGATGCCCAGGGCCAGCGTGAGCGCGGCGACCACGGTGAACGCCGGGCGGCGGCGCAGCGAACGGGCGGCGTAGCGCACGTCCTGCCCGACATCCTGCATCCAGCCGGCGCCGCGCGCGTCGCGCACCTCCTCCTTGTATCGCTCGACGCCGCCGAACGCGCGCACGGCCGAGCGCCGCGCGACCTCGGACGTCATACCCGACTCGGCGTTGCGGCGCGCCTCCATCTCGATGTGGTGGCGCATCTCCTCGTCCATCTCCGAGTCGAGCCGGCGGCGGCGGATGAGGTCCTCGAATGCCGAGCCGAGCGCATTGTACCAGGCCACGTCATCCTCCGGGAGCGAGAAGCGGAGCACCCCGTTGACTCCGGGACCCAGGAGCGGTACGGCGTCAGCGGCGGCTTCCTTTAGCTGGCCTACAGGAGAAGCTCGCGTCCGTCCGACCGGTTTGACAAGGTCCCTGGGACGGGCCGCAGGTATCGGGGTCGAGGCGTACATCCTTGCGAGCCAGTTGCACGGACCGTATCCTTGGGGACGCCGCGAAGCCTGTCAGAAAGTCCGTCGGAACGTTCGTCCGATCCTGACGGCACGCGCGACATCGTCCGCCGTAGCACCCGGGGGCGTCGGGGACTCCCTCCTCCCGCAGGTTGCGCCCGGCAAGATCCCGTTCCGGGCAGTTAAATGACTGCCCCGTTCCATCATCCCCACCCGGAGGCCGTTCGCATGAAGAGCTTTCGTATGCTCCTGGCGTCGGTGCTGGTGGTGCTCCCCGCTACCCTCGTCGCGCAAGAGCGCGGCTCGGTCGCGGGCGTAGTCATCGACCAGACGACCCGCCAACCAATCGTCGCCGCGCAGGTGACGGTCGCAGGAACCCAGCTCGGTACGACGACGTCCCGAGATGGCCGCTTCCTCCTTCCCGCCGTTCCCGTCGGCGAGCGCACCATTCGCGTAGTGTTCATCGGATACGCCGCCGGCGAGCGGGTGGTGCAGGTTGCCCCCGGCGCGACCGTGACGGCGGACCTCGAGCTCCGGCCGTCCGCGGTCGTTCTCGAGGGAGTGCTGATCAGCGCCGTCACCGGACAGTCCGCCCGACGCCGGGAGCTCGGCACGAACTCGGGGCTCCTCACCTCCTCGCAGCTGGAGCTGGCTCCGATCACCTCGGTCTCGACGGCGCTCACGGCCCGCGTACCGGGCGTGAGCCTCCAGAGCGTTTCGGGAACCGTCGGGGGATCGCAGCGAATCCGGATTCGCGGCGCGAACTCCCTGTCGCTGTCGAACGAGCCATTGATCTTCATCGATGGCGTTCTTTCGACGAACTCGAAGGGTGTCTCCCTGGGAACCGGCGGGCAGGACGTTTCCCGCCTGAACGACCTCAACCAGGACGACATCGAAACCCTCGAGATTTTGAAGGGCCCCGCGGCATCAGCGCTTTACGGTACCGCGGCGGCAAACGGCGTCGTTCTCATTACCACGCGCCGCGGCCGGGCCGGTAACGCGCAGTTCCGCGCCTACTCCGAGTTCGGGACGCTCGATGACAAGACCCAGTACGAGGACAACTTCCTCAGCTATCAGATCAACGATCCGAGCGTGCCCCTCACGCTGAATGGGACCACGCTGAACACGGCAGGCTACACGTCGTGCGCGAACGAGAACGCCGCACGAGGGCTGTGCGACCAGGACGTGACACTTCGGCGAAACTACTTCAATTCGCCACAGGGACCCTTCACATCGGGCTACCGGAACAAGTACGGTCTGAGCGCTTCGGGTGGCAGGGAGGGGGCGACCTTCTTCCTTTCGGCCGACCTCGAGCAGGAGCAGGGTGCCGTATCGTTCAACACCCTGGACCGGTTGAGCCTCAGGGCCAACATGGATGGAAGACTGACCGATGCCCTTCGTATCGCGGTGAGCTCGAATTACATCAATTCGGGACTGAGGATCAACTCGAACGACAACAGCATCTTCAGTCCCCTGATCAACGGGATCCTGGCGAGCCCCTTCGAGCCCACTCCGGAGTTGATCGCCGCGTCGACCCCCGGCGCTCGTCCGGGTGCCGGTTTCGGCTATTACAATCAGGATTTCGTCGAGTATCCGGTCGACCAGAACCTCGACCGGTTCATCATCGGGTCCAACCTCAACTACACGCCGCGAGCCTGGCTCACGGCCAACGTGAACCTCGGGCTCGACTGGTTCAGCCGGCTCGACACCCGGACCCTTCAGCCCGACCGTCTGCCGATCGCGGCGACGTTCACCCCGGGCCAGCGGAGCGCGGTCGCCAACAGGAACCTGATTCTGACCTCGAACGCGTCCGCCACGTCGACCTTCCAGGTCCGGCACAACGTGGTTTCCACCTCCACCGCCGGAGTCAGCTTCAACCGCGAGCGCTTCACGAACGTGAGCTGCTTTGGCGTCGGCGTACTCGAGGGCACCAGGTCCTGCAGCTCGACGAGCTCGTTGTTCACGGTCGGAGAGCAGTTTACCGAGACGCGCACGATCGGGGCCTTCATCCAGCAGCAGTTCGGGATCAACGACCGGGTCTTCGTCGCCGCCAGCCTCCGTGGCGACGACAACAGTGCCTTCGGCGCCGACTTCGGCCTCGTGACGTACCCGTCGGCGAGCGTCTCCTGGGTCGTCTCGGAAGAGAGCTTCTTCCCCGAGCTGCCCTCGCTGCGCAGCCTGCGTCTCCGGAGCGCCTACGGGCAGTCGGGGCTCCGCCCGGACTTCCGGCAGGCGGTGACCACGCTGTCAGCGGTCTCGGTGACGATCGCCGGGAACGATGTCTCGGCCGTTACCCTGAACACCACCGGAAATCTGGCACTCAAGCCCGAGCGCTCCACCGAGTGGGAGCTCGGGTTCGACGCCGGACTCTTCGATGACCGGGTCTCGTTCGACTTCACCTACTTCAACAAGGAGTCGAAGGACGCCCTGATCTCCCGGCGTCTGGCCCCCTCCTTCGGTCTCACGGCTTCGGTCTTCGACAACCTGGGCTCCGTCACGAATCAGGGAACGGAGATGACGCTGAGCGCCGGGCTCGTCGAGACGCAGAACGTCAGCCTCAATGTCCAGCTCTCCAACTCGACCCTGTCCAACAACATCAAGTCCCTGGGCGAGAACGTGGAGCCGATCATCTTCAACCGTGGGCTCCAGCGCCATACCAACGGCTCCTCTGCCGGCGCCTACTATCAGCGGCCCTACACCTGGGAAGATGCCAACGGTGATGGCCTGATCGCCCCCGCCGAGGTGCAGTTCTCGTCGGATACGGCCGTGTTCATCGGCCCCATTCTGCCGACCAACTCCCAGTCGCTCTCCATGGACGTCACGGTCTTCCGGAACATCAGGATCTCGACCCTCTTCGACCGCCGCGCGGGGCACTATCAGTCGAACGCCACCGAGGCATTCGCCTGCCGGACCGGGGCTGCCCGGTCGACCCGCGGACACTGCGCCGCGTCGGGCGATCCGGACGCGCCACTCGACATCCAGGCGCGGCACATCGCTTCGCGCTTCCATGCGACCGACTATGGCTACATCGAAAAAGCCGACTTCATCAAGTGGCGTGAGATCGCCTTGACGCTCTTCGCGCCCGACGATTTCGCGCGGCGGGTTCCTCTTCTCCAGGGTTCGAGCCTGACCGTTTCGGGACGCAACCTGGCGACCTGGACCGACTACACGGGTCTCGATCCGGAGATCAACGAGACGGGAGGTGGCGCGAACTTCAACCAGGGCGAGTTCAATACCGCTCCGCCCCTGCGTCACCTGGCAGTCCGACTCAACTTCGTATTCTGATCCCCGGCCCAGAGGAATCGATCAATGAATGATATTACACACAACCGGAGGCACCTCCGGCCTCGAGCGGCAGTGCTCGTCGCCGGGGCATTTCTCGCGGTGACGATTTCAGCGTGTGACTCCCTGCTCGAAGTCACCGATCCCGTGACGGCTTCCCCCGGGTCCCTGGAGACTCCCGCTGCACTTCCAACCCTCGTGGCTGGCGCCATCGGTGATTTTCAGGTCTCGTACAGCGGGGCGGGTGGCGACGCCTTCCTCTCGGTATCGGCCGTCTTCACGGATGAGTTCTTCGCGGCGGGAACCTTCACGACCCGGATCGCGTCCGACCAGCGCAATCAGTTCCCCACTGCACAGGGGAACACGTCCGACGGCGCGTACAGAAACCTGCATCGGGCCCGTCGCGCGCTGAAGGATGCGGCGAGCGCCGTCGAGCGCATCACGGAGAATCCGAACGACCCCAGGATCTCGACCCTGAAGTCCCTGGAGGCGTACACGTACGTGGCGCTCGGCGAGGGCTTCTGCTCGGGAATCCCGTTCAGCACGACCGACCGCGGTGCTCCAGGAGAGTTCGGGGTCCCGCTCTCGACCCAGGAGGTCATGCAGGCCGCGGTCGGTATCTTCGATCAGGCCCTTGGTGCGAACGCCGCGAGCAACCTCGCCAAGATCGGAAAGGCACGGGCGCTACTCAACCTCGGTCAGGCTGGGAACGCGGCTGCGGCGGTGAGCGGCGTGCCGACGACCTTCGTCCACTTCATCGAACACTCAGCGAACTCGGGCCGGCAGCAGAACCCGATCTACTCGCTCCAGCAGAATCGGCGGTACGCCGTGTCCGAGCTGGAGGGCACGAACGGCATGCCCTTCCGGAGCGCGCAGGATCCGCGGGTGCCCTGGACCCAGAATCCCCTGAACGGCTTCGATGCGAGCTTCCCGATGTACGACAGCCGTCGATACGTCGCCTTCGCCACCCACGTGCCGCTGGCGACCGGAATCGAGGCTCGTCTCATCGAGGCCGAGGCGCTCCTGTTGGCGAATGACCCGGCATGGCTCACCCGTCTGAACGATCTGCGGGCCGAAGTGGGCCCACTGATGACGGGCATGTTCCCGCACTGGAGCACCTGGGTGCCCGGACCTAACAATCCGACGACGACGCTCGATCCCCTGACCGATCCTGGCGCGGCGGCGACGCGTCTGGACCTCCTTTACCGGGAGCGGGCTTTCTGGCTGTACAACACCGGGACGCGGCTCGGGGACATGCGCCGGCTCGTTCGCGTCCACGGACGAACGTCGAACACGGTCTTCCCGGTCGGGCCGTTCCGGGGAGGCGAGTCCGACTTCGGCGCTGATGTCGCGTTCCCCGTCATCTTCGACGAGGTGAACAACCCGAACTACTCGATCGACATGTGCAACCCCACGCAGGCCTGAACGCTTGTTCGTGCCGTCGGACCGGCCTGGTCCGACGGCTCCGATGTCGAACGTTGCCGGGGGGTGGGCTCGATGCCCACCCCCCGGTCGCGTATTCGGTGATCCATGCGGCGCCACGGCCCCAGTGACCGCGACGCCCTGCGCGTTCTGGTCCGGCCCTCGTCGCCGACCGTTCGTCGTACGGGCTCCACATCTCGTCGAGTGACGCTGTCCGGAAGCCGGGACGGCGTGCGGAATTGCCTCCGACCGCATTCGCTCACCGGACGGAGGACGCATGCCCCCCTGCCTCGCGATCGGCACCCGACGTCTCGTTGCGGCCGCCATGCTGCTCGCCGCTCCGGTCGCCGCGCTCGCCGCCCAGGACACGGAGCCGCTCGCTCTCCCGCGACTCGCCTCCCCGATCACGCTCGATGGTGTTCCGGACGAGCCGTCGTGGCAACTCGCGCCGCCGCTCCCGCTCACGATGTACAGTCCCGTGTTCGGCGGCACGCCGACACAGCGCACGGAGATCCGCGTCGCCTACGACGACGAGCATCTGTGGATCGCCGGCTGGTTCCACGACACCGATGCCTCGGGCATCCGCATCAACTCACTGTACCGGGACCGCTGGAACGGTGACGACGCGCTGGCGGTCTACGTGGACGCCTTCAACGACAAGCAGAACGCCAAGTGGTTCGGCACGACACCGGGCGGGATCCGGTTCGACCAGCTGATCTCGGACGACGGGGCGACGCTGAACGCGAGCTGGGATGGCTTCTGGGCCTCGCGGACGACCGTCACCGACTCCGGGTGGTTCGCCGAGGTCAGGATCCCGTTCTCGACGCTCGGCTTCCGCGCCGCCGATGATGGCACCGTCGTGATGGGGCTGACGGTGACGCGTCTCATATCCCGCAACCAGGAGCGGGTCACCTTCCCGGCGATCGATCCGGCGTTCGAGTTCCGGCGGCCCTCGGTGGCGCGCGAGGTCGTGCTGCGGAACGTGCGGACGCGGCGCCCGCTGTACGTTACGCCGTACGCGCTCGCCGGCGCAGCGCGCAACGCCCTCCTCGAGGAGGGCACCGTCGTCCGCATGGCGCGCGCCAGTTCGCGGGAAGCGGGTGTCGACGTCCGCTACCCGCTTTCGAGCCGGCTGACGCTGGACCTCACGTACAACACCGACTTCGCGCAGGTCGAAGCCGACGACCAGCAGGTCAATCTGGACCGCTTCCCGCTGTTCTTTCCCGAGCGCCGCCGCTTCTTTCAGGAGGGAAGCGGAGTCTTCGATTTCACGACCGGCGGCACGACGCGTGTCTTTCACTCGCGGCGCATCGGACTGACACCGGATTTCCGGCCGCTTCCGGTGCTCGGGGGAGCACGGCTGGTCGGACGCGTCGGCGCCTGGGACGTCGGTCTGCTCGACATGAGGACGAGGGCCTTCGGCGAGCATGCCGCCGAACACTTCGGCGTCGTGCGTCTCCGGCGGCCGGTGCTCAACCAGTGGTCGACGGCCGGGCTGATGGCGACGGCGTACGACGGAGGAGAACGGCGCAACGTCGTGGTGGCCGGCGACGGATCGTTCCGCGTCCGCGGCGACGACTACCTCACCCTCAAGTGGGCCGGCAGCATGGACGACGCCGATCCTGATGGCGTCGCACTCATCGACCGCAGCCATCTGTACGCGAAGCTCGAGCGCCGCACGGGCCGCGGGCTCGCCTACACGCTGTCGTTCAGCCGCTCGGGGAGCGAGTATCGGCCGGAGCTGGGCTTTCTCGCGCGGCGCGACTTCACCAGCGCCAACGTGCTCGCCAACTGGTACCGGTTCACCGATTCGCACCCGGTTTTCCGCCGCGTCTGGCCGGGGATGCTCGCGTTCTCGACCTTCCGCAACGCCGACGGGGTGCTGGAGTCGGGGCAGTACGCGGTGTGGCTGCAGTGGGAGACGAAGGCCGGCGGCGGCGGGTTCATCGAGCCGAAGCTGTTCCACGAGAACGTCGTCACGCCGTTCCCGATCGGCGATGCGCTGATCCCGGCCGGCAGCTACGACTTCGCCGATCTCCAGCTAGTGCTGCACATGCCGGCGGGTGCGCGGCTGCGGGCGTTCGTGGACGCCCGCGCCGGTACGTACTTCGATGGGACCCGCGCCCAGGCGATCGTCACCCCGACGTGGAACCTGTCCCGGCACCTCGAGCTGGGAGGCGACTACCAGTTCACCGCTCTGCGGTTCCGGCGGCGCGACCAGGCGACCGACATTCACCTCGCCCGGCTCCGCGTCCGGACGGCACTCGACGCGCGCATGTCCGCGAACGCGTTCGTGCAGTACAATTCGACCAGCGACCGGCTCGATGTGAATTTCCGGCTGCGCTATGCCTTCGCCGAAGGAACGGACCTGTGGCTGGTCTACAACGAGGGGCTCGATACGGAGCCGACGCGGGCTCCGGGGTGGGAGGGCGCGCCGCGGTCGCTGGCCCGCGCGTTCATTCTCAAGTACAGCCACACTTTCGGGTTCTAGCGCAAAGTCGGTGGAGGAGGGAACGAGGAGTGAGGGGACGCTGGGCGGGGTGCTTCCGATGACCGGCGCGCCCCTGCACACGTCCCCGTCGCCGCGACTCGGGGCCCTTCCCTCCCCCGTGCGCGTGGTCCTCATCGTCTGCCTGGCCTGGTCACTGGCGGGCGTGGTCTGGGGCGCACAGTCCGCGCTCGGCTCCACCATGACCGGCGCCAGTCCGGTGCCGCTGCGCTCGGCGCTGCGCGTCGCCCTCGTACAGACGCTGCCGTGGATCCCGGTGACGCTGGCGATCATCGGGCTGACGATCCGGTTTCCGCTGTCGCGCGCGCGCTGGCGGCGGCACGCGCTGATCCATCTCGCCGCCGCACCGCTGCTGGCGTTCGCCGCCAACGTGCTCGTGGTGCTCGGATTCTGGGCCAGCCAGGGAAGCTTCGGCGGCTTCGGCACGCTGGCGCGGCAGGGCGCGCTGTGGGCGACGGTGCGCTTCCACGTCGCGCTACTGATCTACGCGGCCATCCTGGCGATGACCCAGGGTGTGCTCTACTACCGGGCGGCGCGCCAGCGCGAGCTCCGGCTCGCCCGTCTCGAGGGGCAGCTGGCGCGGGCACAGATTCAGGCGCTGACGGCGCAGCTCCGCCCGCATTTTCTTTTCAACACGCTGCACACGATCGGCCAGCTCTGGCGGTCAGGGCGGAGCGACGAGGCGGACAGGGTGCTCGATGATCTCGGCGGCCTGTTCCACCGCGTACAGCGTTCGACGTCGCGGTTCGAGGTGCCCCTGGCCGAGGAGCTGGAGCTCGTGCGGCAGTATCTGCGATCGAGCAGGTGCGATTCCGCGACCGGCTGCGCACGTCGGTGCACGCGCCGGTGGACGCTCTGGCCTGTCTGGTACCGCCGCTGATCCTACAGCCACTGGTCGAGAACGCGATCCGGCACGGCGTTTCGGCGGTTTCGTCGGCGCGGACCGTCGAGGTCTCGGCGACCATCGACGCTGAGGCGCTCCGTTTGATCGTGCGCGACGACGGGCCGGGAATGAGCGCGGTCACGCCGTCGCCGGGAAGCGGTACCGGTATCCGGAACACGCGCGAACGGCTCGCGCAGCTCTACGGAACGCGCGCCAAGCTGCGGTTCGATGCGTCGCCGGCCGGGACGACCGCGGTGGTCGAGCTCCCCCGCTCGACGGCACCGGCGGAGGACGACGGTGCCGGCGAAAGCTGAGCCGGCCGCCGCGCGCGACGGCGATGTGCGCGCGGTCGTGGTGGACGACGAGCCTGACGCGCGGGCCGTGGTCATCACCCTGCTGGCCGACCACCCGGAGATCAGGGTGGTGGGCGAGGCGACGAACGGTCGCGAGGCGGTGACGCTGATCCGCGAGACGCGTCCCGACCTGCTGTTTCTCGACATCCAGATGCCGGACCAGGACGGTTTCGGCGTACTCGACGCGCTCGGACCAGCCGTGCCTCGCGGAGTCGTGTTCGTCACCGCCCATGACGAGCACGCGATCCGGGCGTTCGAGGTGCACGCCCTCGACTACGTGTTGAAGCCGTTCGGGAGGCCGCGGTTCACGGCGGCGGTGGCGCGCGCGCTCGAGCGGCTACGGGCACTCGACGCGCTGACGCTCCGGCACACGCTGGCGAGCATGGCCCACGATCGTGTGGCGGGGCGCGGGCCGGCGGCCGAGCTGGCGCTCGACGAGGCCGCCGGCGACGAGCAACGCCCGTCGCCGCCCCGCCGGCTCGGTGTGCGCACCGGCGCGAAGACGATCCTCGTGGACGTCGCAACGATCGACTGGATCGAGGCCGACGGCGATTATGCACGGATCCATGCCGCCGGTCGGGTGCACCTCGTCGTTCAGCGCATGCACACGCTGGCGGTGGCGCTCGAGGGAGTCGATTTCGTGCGCGTGCACCGCTCACTGATCGTGAACGTCCAGCGGATCCGTGAGCTGCATCGGGACGCCGACGGCGGCGGGATGCTCGTGCTCGAGAGTGGTGTCAGGCTGCGGGTGGCACGTGGGCGGTGGGACGCGCTGCGCTCGGCGCTGGCGATGGACGAGGTCTGATCGCCCCTGCGCCGACCTGCGCCTGATGAGGGAAATCGACCCGGTTCGTCGCATCCCAGGGTAGAGACTCACCACCATCCGGTGCCGCGCACGCGGCCCGGTCCCATCCTCAACGACGCGGGGGTTCTGTCATGGGACGGTTCACGAGCACGCTGGTCATCGCCGCACTCCTCTCGCTGACCACCACTGATGCGCTGCACGCACAAGCCGAACAGGGATCCCGCTCGGGCTTCGGGCTCTCACTCGGCCTGGGAATGGGCTCCGCCGGCGTGACGTGCGAAGGCTGCGAGGAGTTCGAGGAGGATCGTATGAACGGGATCTCGGGCTACCTGCGCATCGGTGGATACGCGTCGCCCAGGTTCTTCGCCGGTGTCGAGGGAACCGGCTGGATGCACAACAGCGACGGTCTCGAGCGCCGCATCGCCGCGCTGTCCGTGGTCTTCGTGGGATATCCGTCGGAGACGACTGGTTTCTTCGTCCGATCCGGCTTCGGGGGCATTCGCGCCGTGATCGAAGACACGAACAACAACGTCGCCGTCGGGACGGGGCTCACCTGGCAGATCGGAGTGGGCTACGACATCCCATTCGGCGCCGTTGCGCTCACTCCGTACGTGACGTTCGTCAATTCGATGGAGGTCGGCCTCAACATCAACGAAGTCTCGACCGGGTTCAATCTGAACCCGAACATCCTCCAGTACGGACTGGCGATCACGCTTCCCTGACTGGTACCGGCGGAATCGGCCGCGCCTCGCTTTTCCGGCGGGCGGATTCCCGCGCCTCAGAGGTACGCCAGGATGAAGACCGCTATGTACATGCTGCTCACCACCGAGCCGGCCAGCGCGGGAAAAAGGATGCCGCGCCGGCCGTGCCGGCGGACACCCGACAGGGCGGCCAGGCCCGACCCGAGGCCGGCAATCGCGAGCGCAAGGCCGGCTACCGCGAAGAGCCGCGATGCCAGGGCCCACGACGCCGGATCGCTGCGCACGGGCTGAAGCGCGAAGTTGATCGCGATTATGAGTACCGGGCAGATCCAGCTAGCCCTGGCGAGCGAATGCGCCGAGGTCCAGTTGGCCATGCCCGGTGCCTGGTCGAGGTGCGTGCTCACCGGGCGGTGGCCTGTGCCAGGGTCGCGCGCTGCTTCCGGCGTCTCCACACGATCAGGCCGATGACCAGCGGTATGAGCAGCAGCCGCCCCGCCGTCTCACCAAGCCGCTCGGCCCGTTCGGTCGATGTCAGCCAGTTCGTCTCGCCGTCGAGCGACGCGAGCATCGACGTCGCGAGCGCGCGGGCGCGATCCGTCTCGTCGATCGGCGCGGAGACGATCAGCTGAATCGCCTCTCGCCGAAGTGGTACCTGGATCAGGAACGTTACCACCTCGCCCTCTTCCGTTATCGCCTTGACGCCATCGAGGTCGAAGCCACGCCACCGGAACGTCACCAGCTCCATCGCTGGATCCGGGAGATCGGCTGCGCTCGGCCTGTCGCGTCCGAGGGTGTAGCGAAGTCGCTGCACGGCGAGCACGATCGTGCCCTCGTACTCCGAACGCGGCTCGTACCACCCGAAAACCACGTCGGGTTGCAGGAGGAGTTCGGCGTCATCGACGAAGCCATCGGGAACGATCAGGGTGAAGCCGAGCTCTGAATGCGTTACTCGCGTCTCCTCGACTCCGATGCCCAGGAGCGCGGCCACGAACAGGGGAACGAACGTCATGCGACTTCCTCCGTGTAGACTGCCTCCGACTGGCTGAGACGCGAATGTGCTTGACGACATACCGCGCGCCGAGGCGGAGGCAGGAAGCGCAGGCCGCCGACTCTCGATTTCAGACGACGCAGGGCGAAAAGGGTTGCCGGCGACGCGCCGGACGCCTCGAATGGCGGGCTGATCGAGATGCCGCCGGCGTGCGAAGGCTCGCGGCCCGATCCCGCGAACGGGGACGCGGCCGCGCCCGGACGGTCAATGGCGCGCCCGCAGGCATCGGCGTAGTATCCCCCTGAAATCGACAACTCGTCTCAACGGGGGACACAATGCGACTCGAGCTGGCGTTCGCGCTGTTCGTGGCTCTGCCGATCCCGCTCATCGCGTCGGCGCAGGGCGGGCCGGCCGTGACGAGCGCCGAGCCGTTCAAGGTCGGGACGTTCGGCATAGGCGGCCGCCCGACGGTCGGCATCGTGCTGCGCGACAACCTGATCGTCGATCTCGGCGCGGCCAACGCGGCACTCGAGCTCGATCCGGCTCACACGAAGATCCCGATGCCGGCCGACATGCTCGAGCTGATCGGCCGCTACGAGTACGGGATGAAGCCGCGGCTCTACGAGATCGTCAACGACCTGGTGGCGACCGGGCGGCTCGCCGCCAACCGCCGGCCCGCCTACATCCACGATCTGGCCGACGTGCGCACGCTGCCGCCGATCATGTATCCGGGAAAGATCCTGAATGCCGCGGTCAACTTCTATACGCACGTCAACGAAACGGGCACGCCCGAACAGATCGCCGAGGCGAGACGCCAGCGACGCGAGAACCGCGGCGTGCCATACCTGTTCCTCAAGCCGAGCCGCGGCGCGGTGATCGGCAACGGCGATCCGGTCGTGATTCCCCACGGCCGCGACCGCACGGATTGGGAGGTCGAGCTCGGGACCGTGATCGGCCGGGCGGCGAAGTACGTCTCGGCCGCCGACGCCCAGGACTACATCTTCGGCTACCTGGTCTCGCTCGACATCTCCGATCGCGGCGGGCGTCCGCCCGGCGGCAACCCGCTCCAGTCGGACTGGTTCGTCGGCAAGGGCCACGACACGTTCGCGCCGATGGGACCGTGGATCGTGCCGAAGGAATTCTACGGCGATCCGATGGTGAAACTACGGCAGACGTTGAGTGTCGGCGGCACCCAGATGCAGGAAGCTCGCGCCGGCGACATGATTCATTCCCTGTACGAGCTGATCGAGTATGCATCATCGATCATCACGCTGTATCCCGGCGACGTGATCAACAACGGCACGTCCGGCGGCGTCGGCATGGGCACGGCCGTGCGCGGCGAGCAGCGCTTCCTGAAGCCTGGCGAGGAGATCGTCGCGACGATCGACGGTATCGGGACGTTGCGCATGCCGGTGGTGGCAGGCGCCGTACCGCCTCCCGGCACGGGGGCGAGATTGCCACCGGTGAGCAGCTATCGACGGTGAGGCTCGCCGCTAGCCCGCGGCCCTCGTAGTCCGACCCGCGCGCGCGGCTCCTGTCGGCCGCGCGACGCGTTTGACCCGATAGGTAGACAGAACGCACCCACCGGCGATCGTCCGCGACTCCACGAGCTCGAGCTGAATCCGGCGCTCCCCGCGAAGCACGCAGGGCACACCCGAGCCGAGCAGGACCGGATGGATGTTGAACCCGATCTCATCCACCACGCCCGCCTCGAGGAGCGATCGGGCGAGCTCGCCCCCGCCGAGCACGCAGATCCCCTTTCCCTTGCGCCGCTTGAGCTGGCGGACGAAGGCGCCCGCGTCCTCCGACACGAGCTGAACCCGGGGATCGGCGATCGATCCGAGGGTTCTCGAGAAGACGTAAGTGGCGATCTCCGGCTGCCCGCCGTCTCCAGTGCTTTCGCCAGACCCGGGATCGCCGGTCCCAGCCGCACCCGCGCCAGCCGCCGCGGCGAACTCCCAGGTCTTCCGCCCCATGACGATCGCGTCCACACCTTTCCAGTACTCCGTCATGATGTGCTGCACGTCGGGGCTGAAGTGGAGCCAATCGATCGCGCCATCCGGGCCGGCGATGAAGCCGTCGAGACTGCACGCCCCGCCATACGTCACCGTCCGCATCCCGCCTCCCGGGTTCGGAGTCCGCGCCGGCTGGCGCGCGGCGGCACCGCGGCCTATACTTAACCGGCGTTCAGCAACATACTAAATCAAGTTTTAGATACGTCAAGAGCCCCCGACGGCATGAGCCCCCGACCCCGCAAGGTCACCGACGAGGAGGTCTTCGCCGCGGCCTACCGCGCCATGTCGCGGCTCCCGCCCCATGAGTTCACCCTCGCCGAGATCGCCGCCGAGGCGGGTGTGACCGCCAGCGCGCTCGTCCAGCGGTTCGGCTCGAAGCGCGCGCTGCTGCTCGCGCTCTCGGCCGGCGCAGCGGGCTCCTCGGCCGATTTCATTCGCGAGCAGCGCGCGACGAAGGGCTCACCGCTTGCCGCGCTGCGCAGCTACGCCCAATGCCTGGCGCAGCTCGCCAGCACTCCGGCCACTCTCGCCCGCAACCTCGCCTGGCTCCAGATCGATCTCACCGATCCGGAATTCCGCGTGCACCTGCTCGCGCAGGCACGGACTACGCGCGCCGCGCTCGAATCGCTGATCGCCGATGCGGTCGCTGAGGGCGAGATCGTGGGGGGGACCGATCCGCGCGCGCTCGCCCGCGCCGTGGAAGCGATCATCGGCGGGTCCATGATGCAGTGGGCGATGTACCAGAAGGGGACCGCGGCCCGCTGGATACGCGCCGATCTCGAGACACTCCTGGCGCCGTACACCGCGGCGCGGAACGCGAACCAGGGGACGGCGGCGGGGCGATGAGTCACCCGTCGCTCACTCGGTCCTCATCGCCTCCACCGGGTCGACCCGCGCCGCCCGAAGTGCCGGCACGCTGCAGGCCGTCAGCCCGACCGTCACCATCACCAGCAGCACGCCGGCGATCGTCGCCGGATCGTGCGGCGCGACGCCGAACAGGAGCCCGGCCAGCACCCGCGCCGCCCCCAGCGATGCGAGAATGCCGACGCCGAGCCCGATCCCCAGCAGCGCGCCGCCCTCGCCGATTACCATCCGCAGCACACGCGCTGGCGTGGCGCCGAGGCTCATCCGTATCCCGAACTCGGCGGTGCGCAGGCTGACCGAGAACGCCAGCACCGCGGCGATGCCGACGCTGGCGATCAGGAGCGCGAGGCCGGCGAACGCTCCGACGAGGAAAGCGTTGAGCCGCCGCGGCGCGATGCTCTCCGAGCGGATCGCTTCCAGCGTCATCACGTTCTCGATCGGCTGCTCGGGAAGGACATCGCGCACGATGCGCGTCGCGATGGGCGCCAGCGCCGCGGCGTCGGTGCGCGTGCGAATCACGAAGCCGCCCGTGAACGCCTCCTGCGCGAACGGCTGGAAGACCACCGGCTGCGGATCGGCGTCGGGCGAGCCGTCGCGCGTGTCGGCGACCACCCCGACGACCGTCCGCCAGTCGCCGGACACCGGGATGAACCGGAGGACGTCGCCGGTCCAGGCGACCCGGCGGCCGATCGGGTCGCGGTCGGGGAACAGCCGGTCGGCCAGCGTCTTGTTGAGTACGACGACCCGCGGCGACGCGGCGTGGTCGGTGGCGTCGAAGGCGCGTCCGGCGAGCACCGGAATCCCCGCGGCGCTGAAGAATTCCGGCGTCGCCGTGCGGTACTGCGCGCGCGGCGTCGGCTCGCCGTCGAGCGGGACCCGCCCCTCCGCGTTCAGCTCGAGCATGAAGCCGGTGCTGCGCAGCGGAATCGTCGAGCCGATGCCAACCTCCACCACGCCGGGCACGGCGATGAGACGGTTCCGCATCTCATCGTACAGACCGAGCACGTCGGCGCGCGAACGACCGGTGCCGGCGATCGGCACCTCCATCGTCAGCACGTCGTGCAGGTTCACGCCGGTGTCGATGTCGTACAGGTTGAGGAGTGTGCGGGCCAGCAGCCCGGCACCGGTCAGCACGATCACTGTGACGGCGAGCTGAGTCACGACGAGCGCGCGCTGGATGCGGCGTCGCGCTGCCCCGCCCGTCGATCGCATCCCGGCGCCGACCAGGGAGATTCCCGGACCGCCTTCCCGCGGCAATGCCGGCACGAACGCGACCGCTACGGCGGCCGCCGTCGCCACGAGCAGCGCGAACGCCAGCACCGCGCCGTCGATCCGGATCTCGGCCGCGCGCGGCGTGAACCGCTCGGCGAACGCCACCAGGACGTCCACCACCACGAACCCGAGGAGGAGCCCGAGCACCGCGCCGGCCACCGCCAGCACGAGGCTCTCGGAGAACAGGAGCCGGCGCAGCCGGCTCCGCTCGGCGCCCAGCGCCGCGCGCACCGCCAGCTCGCGCTCCCGGCGTACGTTCCGCATCAGCGTCAGGTTGGCGACGTTGGCGCAGGCTATCAGGAGCACGAAGCCGGCGGTGCCCATCAGGAGGTACAGCGTCAGTCGCGCACGCCTTACGAGCTCGTCGCGCAACGGCGTCACCGCGATGCGATAACCGGACGCCGCCTCGTAGGCTTCCGGGTGCTCGGCGTGGACTCGCGTCTGGAGCTGGGCGAGCTCCGCCCGGGCCTGCGGCACCGTTGCCCCGGGCGCGAGGCGGGCGAACACCTCGGTCATCCGGTGCGTGCGCCCCTGCACCATCGTGGCGCTCATGTGGTGCGGGCTGGTCACCATGTTGACGAAGACGTCGGTGCGCTCGGGGTAGTGCGGCGCCGGCTGGACGACGCCGACGATCGTCAGCGGCCGCCCGTTGACGCGCACGACCTTCCCGATCGCGGCCGGATCCCCGCCGAACGCGCGCTGCCAGTAGTCGTGCGTCAGTACCAGGACCGGGTCGGCGCCCGGACCGTCGTCGCGGGAGTCGAAGGTGCGCCCGGCGACCGCGCGCAGGCCGAGGACGTCGAAGAAGTTGCCGGTGACTATCCCGGCCCGGACCTGCACCGGCTCCCCGTGGTCGAGCATGTTGAACCGCAACGACGAGAATTCGGCGAACGCTCCCAGCGTCCGCGAGGCGGAGCGGTAGTCGATGATCTCCGGTACCGAGAAGAGCACGTTCTCCTGCCCGGCCTGTTCGGCCGACTGGCGCAAGTAGACGAGTCGGTCACCGTCGGCGTGGGGAAGGGGCCGCAGCAGGACGCCGCGGACCACGCTGAACACGGCGGTGTTGGCGCCAATGCCCAGGCCCAGCGTGAGCACGACGGCGAGGGCGAAGCCGGGCGCCCGGGCCAAGGTTCGGAGAGCGTAGCGCAGATCTCGGACGAGCATCGGTGTCTACCTTGGGGTCGAGGGCAGACTCAACGATAAATGCGTATCCGACGGGCGCCAGAGGTCAGGGACGATCGACGACCGGGGGCGTCTGCCAGAGGACCATGCGGACCATCCACCGTCCGTCGTACCTGGCCAGAAGCAGGTAGTCCGTGCCCCACGACGCCGTGAGTTTCGCGCTGGCGGTCTGGTCCTGTACGTCGAAGACGGTGATCGCCTTCGGCGCCGTCGGAGGGGCCTGGGTTCCCCTCTCGCGGACGTGACGGGCATAGGAGAGGAACTCGGGCCACGGCATCGCCTGACTCCCATAGCGTACCGAGTCGCGTGCCATCCAGAACCCGAACTTCTGGACATCGGGGCGAATGCTTCGCACGAGCTTCGCCGTGTCGCCCTCGTAGAAGCCCTCGACGTAGTCCAGGACGGCGCGCCGGACGCCCTCGTGGTCGGCCGCCGATTGGCCGTGTGCCTGTGCCCCTACTGCGCCGAGCAGGAAGAGCACGCTCAGGATGATCGTGGGAGCGCGTCGCATGGGATGACCGCCGGTAGATGGTGACTCACTCCGGTACGGCCGCGGCGGCGACCGGGTTTCGGTCGACGGCGGGGCGCGGCCAGGCTCCGAACCGGAGATTGCCGTTCGTCGGCAAGTGGTACACATTCTGGTACCAGATGCCAAGGTGATCGGCCCGGCGGTCCGGGCGCCGAGATCCCGACGATCAATCGGATGCCGGGGCGGTCGGTGCCCGCTGGTATAAGGAGGGACGCGGTCAGCCCGTGCGCCGAGCCACGCGGGCCGCCGTCCGCACCCGCGCTTCCGAAGGCGTGATCCCGCGATGGCGGCGGAACGTGTTCGTGAAGTGGCTTTGATCGTAGAACCCGGCGAGCAGCGCGACCTCGCTCAGCGGCAGGCGCGTTTCGGCGAGGAAGCGGCTGGCGTGCTCGATGCGCAGGGCCCTGATGTGCTCGCCAACCGACTGCCCGTAGGTTCGGCGGTACGCCCGCGCGAGCGTCTCCGGCTGCACTCCCACCGTGCGGGCGACGGAGGCCAGCGAGATGCGCGTCGTGCACTGTTCGCGCACGATCTCGTTCGCGTCCGCGAGCCAGCGCGGCGGCCGCCGCCACGGCCCGGCATCGTGGACGCGGCCGATGTGCGCGAGCAGCTCGAGCATCAGCCCCTCGGCGGCAACCAGCGCCGACTCGTCACTGCGTGACAGCTCGTCGAGGAGACGATCGGCGAGGAGGGTGGCCTCTCCGTGCCGGACGTACAGCCGCTCGTCGAGCACCCGGAACAGGCGCGAGGATTCGGCGAAGCGCGCCCGGTCCACGTCGATCCGCAGGCCACGCGTCTCGGCGTCGGCGAAGCGGTTCCAGTGCGGCTCGCCGGCCGGCGTCAGCTTGAGCGTGCCGGACTCGCACTCCGATGCCAGCCCGCGCGAGTACTCGGTGAACCGGCCGCGGGCCACGTAGCAGAGCGTCGGGTCATCGTGCGTGTGACGCGGCAGCTCGGTTCGCGCCGGATGCACGCCGAGTGTGAGCACGAAGCCGGGTAATCGCACGGTGCGAGCTGCGGACCCCGCGGTACCGTCGATCGGAGCCATCGTTGGCATGAGAGCCTCCGCTACGCCGGCGCCCGGCAGAAAGGCCGGGACGGGCCGATCACTCTCGTACAAGCCGCTCAGGATCCTGCGAGAACGGCCGCCTCCATGACTCTTATCGTACGTCGCGTACACATCGGGCGCAACGAAGGCGAGCGCCGCCTGCGCCAGCGGCGGCTCCCTCGCCTCGTTCGCGCGCGCGCCACCGGCCGCCGCACGCGGTCCAGACCGGAGATGCACACATGCGCTTGCCTGGTACGACACTGCTGCTCGCCTGCCTCGTCGCCTGCAGCGGCGGGACCGATGATGGGGCATACAACCCGGGGCCGACCCCCCCGCCGCCGACCAGCAATCCGCCCGGAGGGCCGTCGGCGTCGGCCACCGTCACGATGAACAGCTCCGGCGACGGGTACGGAGGCGAATCGCATACCTTCTCGCCGAACGAGGTGACCATCGTTCGCTCGGGAACCGTCACCTGGTCGAACGGCTCGGGCGTGCTGCACAACGTCACCTTCAGCTCGGCAAGCGCGCCGGCGTCGATCGAGGGCTTCCTGGACGGCAACAGGTCGCGGCAGTTTCCGAACGCGGGGACGTGGGCCTACTCCTGCACGAACCACCAGGGGATGACCGGCAACGTGGTGGTCGCGCCCTGACTTCTCACGTCCGCACCGCCAGCCACCCCCGAACGCCAGCGCTTCGCAGGGGGCACCGCTCTCACTAAAGGAGCTTGTGTCGCGTTCGGGCCGTCGCTGGTGTCCGACGACAGGATGGTCAGTGTGCTCGTTCTGGACGACGATCCCGAAGCGGTCGATCTGACCGCGGTTCGCATTGCCACCGCATCAGGGGTCCTTCGCGGCCCGGACCGGGATCGACCCCGGATCTCGAGCATTGATGATCCCGGAATCCCCCCTGGGATCCCCTTCCGATCCCTGCGAAGGCTGGTCTCGCTCGACGACAACGGGAGAGCGGATGGTCAACTTCCGGTGTACGTCGCGCGTGACTCCTCTCGTATTCGCCCCCACACACGCTCCACGTGTCGCTCGGTCGTCAGCACGTTGCCGAAACCCACGCGCATCACGGTGCGTCCGCGAAGCCGTGTCCACGTGATGTACGCATCGCCCGCCGCGTTCACCCGCGCGACGATCGCCTCGTTGAGCCTGTCGATCGCTTCATCATCGAGCGCCGCGGGTGCGTAGCGGAAGCACACCACGGCCATCGAGACGGGCGCCTCGCGCGCGAACGCCTGGTCGGCATCGACGAATCCGGCGAAGAGCCGGGCGAGGCGGCAATGCTCGCGGATTCGCGTCGCGATACCGTCGCGGCCCATCGCCCGGAGCGCCATCCATGCCTTGAGCGCACGGAACCGGCGGCCGAGCTGGATTCCGTAGTCCATATAGTCGATGGCGCCGCTCGCCGAGGCGTCGCCGCGTAGGTACTCCGGCGTGAGCGAGAAGACGGCGCGCAGGAGATCGGGATGTCGCGTGTACAGCACGCTGAAGTCGAGCGGAACGAAAAGCCACTTGTGCGGGTTGACGACGACCGAATCGGCCTCGTCGACGCCCGCCATGGCCCAACGAGCCTCTGGGAGGATGCCTAGTGCGCCGCCATAGGCGGCATCGACGTGAAGCCACGCGCCGTGGGCCCGACAGAGCGCGGCGATGTCGACGACCGGATCGACGCTCGCGGTGGACGTGGTGCCCACGGTCGCGACCACCGCCATCGGCCGATAACCGCGCGCCAGGTCCGCAACGATGGCCGCCTGCAGCGAGGACACGTCGAGCCGGAACTCCGCGTCGGTCGCGACTCGAACGAGGTTCGACTGGCCAAGCCCGAGGACGATCATCGCCTTCTCGATGGAGCCGTGGGCCTGCTCGGACGCATAGACACGATGAGTGGGCAGCTCCGGCCTCCCGGCGAGCCCTCGCGACCGCACCGACGTTCCGGCGCGCTCCCTGGCGGCCGCCAGCGCGTGGACGATGGCGATTGACGCGGTGTCGTACACAATGCCGAAGAAGACCTCCGGGAGCCCCACCATCTGCCGAATCCAGGCCCCCACCACCGTCTCGAGTTCGGTGGCAGCCGGGGATGTCCGCCACGTCATCGCGCTCACGTTGAGCGCCGCCGCGGCGATCTCGCCGAGCAGCGCTGGCCCGTTGCTGGTGCTCCCGAAGTAGCCGAGGAAAGCCGGGTGGCCCCAGTGCACGATCCCGGGCATCACCACCGCATCGAGGTCCGCCAGAATCCTGTCGAGTGATTCGGGACAGTCGGGGAGCGCGCCCGGGAGGTTCGCGCTCACATCGCCGGGCTGGACGGCCGTGACGATCGCGCGACGCTCGATGGTCTCGCGGTAGTCGGCCACCCAGTCAGCCAGCCGGTGGAGATGCGCGCGCAGCACGTCCGATGGCAGGTCTCCGAGCGGCCCGAGCACGCAGTCACTCCGGCCGGGCAGGTCGGGCCCCTCACCGGTCGGCACGTCTGTTGCCGCGTGGCGGTGCATGAATCGACCGCAGTGCGCCGACATCTCCTGCATCGTGCCGATCATGGTATCGGTTCCTGTCATCGACGGAGATCTCGCCAAATATCTCGTTTGGCTCGCCGCTCGCGCCGAGGTGATCGTCGTCGACGGCTCTCCGCCGGCGGTGTTCGCGGCCCATGCCCGGACGTGGGGCCGCTCGGTTCGACACATCCCTCCGGCCGAGGATCTCGCCACACCCATGGGCAAGGTCGGCGGGGTGCTCACCGGCGTTCGGGCCGCGTCGCACGAACGCCTGATCATCGCCGACGACGATGTCCGCTACGATGCCGCGTCGCTCGACCGTGTCGCTGACGCGCTGCGCACGGCGGATGTCGTACGACCGCAGAACTACTTCGCTCCCCTTCCCTGGCATGCGCGCTGGGATACCGCTCGCATGCTGCTCAACAGGATTAGCGGCGGCGACTGGCCCGGCACGCTCGGCGTACGGCGATCGATTCTTCGTGCGACTGGCGGATACGATGGGCGCGTGATGTTCGAGAACCTCGAGCTGGTCCGCACCGTTCTCGCCGCCGGTGGACGCGAAGCGGTACTGCTCGACACGTTCGTGCTCCGCCGACCATCGACGGTGGGTCATTTCTGCTCGCAGCGCGTGCGCCAGGCGTACGATGAGCTCGCGCGCCCCGCCCGCCTCGCGGCGCAGGCCGCCGTACTCCCTGCCGTGCTCGCTCTCGCCCTCACCGGCCATTGGGTGTGGCTCCTCGCCGGCTCCGCCGCCGTGGCCGGCTTCGCCGAGATGGGCAGACGACGAGCCGCCGGCCGGCGCGTCTTTCCCGCCACGGCGTCGCTTCTCGGGCCCGCGTGGCTGATGGAACGCACCATCTGCGCATGGCTGGCCATCGGCGCGCGAATCGCGCTGGGAGGAGTGCCATATCGTGGCGTCGTGCTGCGCCATGCGGCTACGCCGATGCGGGTGTTGCGCGAGCGGCATGGCTCGGCGCCTGGTCCGGCATCGGCTCCGCCGCCGCATGAATCTCGACGTCGATGGGCTTGAACCGCCCGTTGTTCGAGAGCTCCGCCGAACATGCCGTGATGCCGACGATGAGATCCATCTCCGCGCGCAGCACCACGTAGTCCCCCGGCCGCGAGCGTGGGGGCAGGATGCGCAGCTCGCCCGAGGGAAGCACCTCGACGTTCATGAACACGTTGAGCGTCGTGGGTATCGAATCCGGCGCGATCCCGTACGGTGCCAGATGCCGGGTGAGATTCTCGAAGCAGCTCGGGTGGTGTCCCGTCGTCCGGTAGAGGATCGCGAACGTTTCCGGGCTGCACGGAGTGACAAGGAAGTCGTGTCGCCCGACGGTGTCGTCCAGGATCGTCCACATCGGCCGGCTGCGATTGGAGTAGAGCACATGCCCCGTCGTGACATAGATCGTATTGGCGTAGTCGATCGTGCGTCCCGACGACAGCCACTCGGCGCGATCCGCACTGGCGAACGAAACGAGGTCCGCCACCTGCTCGCTCTCGGGATCGATGATCCTCAGCAGCTCGCCGCGCCGAACCTCGACGCCGATGCCCGTCTGCGGATCGAGATGGAGTCGCCGGATGGTCACGGTGCTCGCCTGTGGAACGGGCATCGCCACCCGGCTTCCGTCGCGCGGCCCGAGTACTGACCAGCCGCCGAGCCTTCCCCGAAGTCCGCGAGGCTCGGATTTACGGTTCCCTGGAGAGCGAGGTCCCGCTCGCGAATCAGGGCCTGGTATCGCGCATAGCGTCCTTCGGCTCGAAGCCGCTCGAACTGGGCGTGCGGGTTGAAGACGAGCGTCGGCCACTGAAAGCGCCGGGACAGGCGCGAGCTGCGATCGTGGAGACCGACGACGAAGAAGGCCCGGCCGGCGAAGCTGAACGCGAAACGCGGGTCGCCGGGATCCGCGCTGACGGCGGGATCCCACGCCGCCGCGGGGTCGTCACGCTCGTGCAGCAACTGCAGTTGCGCCCAGAGTCGCCGCTCGAACAGCAGCTCGCTCGCCGGGCGACGCTGCGGGAAGACCGCGATGAACGCCCGCGAAACCCCGCCACCGGCCGGCGTCTCCCGCACGAATGCGCCGAGATCGCGCGCGAGCGGCCCGGCCGACTTCGCGCTTCCCAGCGCGCCGTAGATGTGCAGCCGATACGCCCGCCGCCGTCCGACGCTCGCCGCACCGAGACACGGAAAGCAGCGGTCGCTCACGAACGCGCGGAAGGCGGCGTCCACCCCGGCCTCCGAGATCCCACGTCCCCGGCGAGTGCCTCCCCGACGAAGAGCGCTTCGTTCAGGCGCGCCCACGATGGCCGTGTCTCGCTCGACGCTCATGAGAACATGTTCCGGACCCAGTACGGACTCAGGTGCAGCTCGAGCCATCCCGGATCGAAGCAAAGGTCCAGCCCTGCCGAGCTCGCGCACACGCCAACGTCGGCGAGCTGTTCGGCCGGCGCCGCGCGAGGACTGTACGGCAGCACGAACCCGCGCATGCCACTCGTGGTGGTCGCGGCAGCGAGTCCGGCATTCAGCGCGGCGACGTTTCCGGACGCGCGCTGTCGCCAGAGCTCGAGCCATGGTCCAGAGCGCCCCTCGGCGACGTCGTCGTCCGACATGCCGAGGTGCTCGCTCCACAGCCTCCGGCGCAGGTCTGCGACCGCGCCCGCTAGCCTCACGCCGCCGCTCATTTCGTCCACTACGACGTTCGCTTCGACGTTGCGTACGCCGCGAAAAAGGCGCCGTCCCAGCCAGCCCTGGAAATCGTCGCCGTAGGAATGGAGCGACACGCCATCGAGATTCGCGCTCCCGATCGTCGCCCAGCGATCGTCGATCGCCAGCACCTTGCTGTGCACGAACACCTGATTGATCGCCAGTCGCCCGGTTGTGTCGCGCGGCTCGGTGCTCCAGAGCGCGAACACGCCGACTCGTGGATGCTCGAGCAGGCCCCATTCGGCCAGCCTCGCCGTCTGCCAGGCTCGATAGGCGGTGATGTCGGGATTCTGGTTGAGCACCGCGACGATCTCCAGGGCCGGCTCGCGCCGGAGAGCGGCGGCGAGCGCCGCGACCACGGGCCGCGCGCTGAGATATTGTTGCTCGATGTAGATCAGCGATCGGGCGCTGTCGATTGCGTCGAGACAGGCGTCGAGGATCTCGGTCGCGCCTTCGGGCATGCCCGGCGATGCCCCGGGCGACAACGTGCGGACGAGTCGCAGCGCTCCGCCGACCGACGGCATCGATGCCGGAGTTCGATGTGGTGCGAGTGGCCGCGTCTCATCGGCGGATACGACTGGCGCGTCGTTCCACAGTTCGCAGAACATGGCGTCCAGGCCGTCCACCACAGGCCCGGTGACTCGAACGGACACGTCGTGCAGCGGGCGACCCGCGAGCTCGCGGCGCGGGCGTCTCGGATCGACCGGACGGTGACGCCGATCGTCCCAATACCCGTTGACGAATGGTGAGCCGATGAGGAACGCATCCGTTCCGTCGATGATGATCATCTTCGCGTGGAGGAGCCGGGGAAAGTGCCCGACCCCGCGCAGCTGAATGCCATGCGCCCCGACCGATGCGAGAAAGCGCCGCAGCGACTTCGCCGTGTCGAGCAGCAGCGTCGCATTGAGCAGCACCGAGACTTCCAGGTCGCCGCGAGCACCAATGGCACACAGCGTCTCGGCGAGAACGTCGCCGCCGGCGCGCGGTGAGGGCGCCCCGGCGACGTCGTCCGGCTGCTCGAATGCGACGCAGTCCGCGTCCAGCGCCAGTTGCGCAATGCGAACGGATCGGCGTGCGCCGCGCAGTGCCTGAAGCAGTCGGGCATACGCCTCGGCGTTGTCGATCAGCCATTCGATGGATTCCGGAGGCCCGTCGAGCGCGACGGGATGCCGGTCCTGCGCCGGTGCGCCAGCGCGTTGGCGAGGTCTCGCGGTCGTCGGCATGGTCGGCGGTGCGACGGCGTCGATCCCGCTACACGCGCAGCCTAGTCGGGGACGAAGTCGCCCGCTAATCACGGTCCGGAGGGCCTCGTGGCCGATGTTCCGTGCCGTGCGCCACCCTGTCGGCCTCGAGCGACGAGTAGTCGGGCATCTCCACGCGAAGGCCGAGGTTGGGCAGCGTCCGCGATGTTCCGGCGATGAGTTGCCTCGCGTATTCCTTTAGGTTCAGATCGAAGGGATCCGCCGGATTCGCATCCACGATGAGCAGGTCGGTGTCGATCATCAGAAGCTTTCCGAAGCGCAGCCGGCTGCCCGCGGAAGTAGACGAAGTTCGGGGTCGCCGAGTCCGGACGGACAAGGCTTCCGAAGACCGAGTCCGCTGGTGTGTCGGCGAACTCGATGACGACCTCACTCCCCTGTGTGCCCGCCACCGCCAGCCTGCCCACGATCGCCGGCGGCGGAAGAATCTTCGTTGGATCCAGATAGATGTCGTCTCCCTTCACCGATGCGCCCCGCGACCCATTCAGGTCGAGCAGGTCATCGAGGTGCAGTCCCAGCGCCCGCATCAGCTTCTGGCCGTCGATGCCCAGGATGCGGGTCCGAGTCGGCCGAAGCCTGATCATCCCATCCGGCATCAGGAAGATCGTCGACGTGATCTCGAAGGGCAGGTTGACACCCTTTCGCATCGTCCCGCTGAGCAGAACGTGTCCCGCCTCCGCCCGGGCACGCAGATTCCTGAGCGGCGCGCCCCGGTAGGCGAAGATGAAGTCGTTGAGCAGCTTCGTGAGATCCGCGCCGGTCAGGGCGACGCTGCCGCTCGAGACGCGGATGGAGAACGATTCGCTATCGTCGAGGACGGCCGGCTCTCCCTCCGACGTGCTGACCACCTCGCCGCGAAGCTGCCGTACGCGGATCGTCGCCCGTTCGTCGAGGTGCATCGTGACGTTCCGGATCTCGATCCAGAGTTGTGAGTCTGGCGACGTGTGCGGTATGGCACTCGGGTTGGATTGTCCGTCTCCACCCTGATGCCACGATCCGGTCGGCGGACCGGACCCGGTAGGCGATCCCTCGCCTGAAGCGGGAGCCCCCGCCGTGAAACCAGCAACGACGGCAACAACGATCGTCACCGCGAACACGGCCGCAAGCGTGATGCGTGCAGGCCGGTGCAGCGGGTCGAGGCGCACGTGCCGCATTGAAGGGCCTCCACTTCTGCGTCTTGCCTGGCGCAGCGGCCCTCGGGAGCAGCACTGCACGTACGGCGAGATGGTGAAGATGCGGTGCCCTTCATGCAAGATTGTCGCCAGCAGCCAGAGTCTTCCAACCCGGATCGCTGCGCACGGGTTGAAGAGCCAAGTTGATGGCCATTCAGACGACGCAGGGCTGAAAGAGTTGCCGGCGACGCGCGGCGTCTCCAATGGCGGCGTCGCCGGCGCCGGGCTAGTATCCCCGCCCGGCGAGCAACGCGACCTCGCTCAGCGAGGCCAGGCCGCGCGAGTACTCGGTGAAGCGGCCGCGGGCCACGTAGCAAAGCGTCGGGTCGTCGTGAGTGTGGCGCGGCAGCTCGGTTCGCGCCGGGTGTACACCCAGGGTGAGCACGAAGCCGGGTATTCGCACCGTTCGAGGTACGGGCCCCGCGGTACCGTCCATCGGAGCCATTGTCGGCATGAGAGCCCCCTCCGCTGCGCCGGCGTCCGGCGGAAGGCCGGGACGCGCCGATCACTCTCGTACAAGCCGCTCACGATCCTGCAAGAACGGGTGCTTCCACTCCCCGTATCGTACGTTGCGTACACATCGGGCGCCACGAAGGCGGGCGCCGCCGGCACCAGCGGCGGCTCGCTCGCCCTCTCTGTATTCGCGCCACCGACCGCCGCACGCGGTCCATACCGGAGACGTACACATGCGCTTGCCTGGTACGACGCTGCTGCTCGCCCTAGTCGTCGCCTGCAGTTCAGGGGGCGATGATGGCGCGGACAACCCGGGTCCGACGCCACCGCCGCCCTCCAATCCGCCCGGCGGGCCGTCGGGTTCGGCCACGGTGACGATGAACAGCACCGGCGACGGCTACGGAGGCGAATCGCACACCTTCGCGCCGGGACAGGTGAGCATCGTGCGCTCGGGGACGGTCACCTGGTCGAACAGTACGGGCGTCCTGCACAACGTCACCTTCAGCTCGGCCAGTGCGCCGACGTCGATCGAGAACTTCGCGACCGGTGAGAGGTCGCGATCATTTCCCGACGCCGGCACGTGGTCATACACGTGCAGCAACCACGCCGGGATGAACGGCAGCGTGGTGGTCGCGCCCTGAGCGGCGGAGGGCCCATGCCAGGAACGATCGAGGTCAGCGCGTCGCCGGAGACAGCGGAGACGTTCATCGGGCGCGGTCGGCGGCACTCGCTGGCGCTTCGGCAGCGGTGTCGTTCGACTCACGCCCGAACCGCCAGCCACCCCCCGAACGCCAGCGCTTCGTAGAACCGCGCGACCTCACCGAAACCCGCCTCGGCGAGCAGCTCGCGCAGCCGCCGCTCGGGAATCCAGCGCACCGACGCCTCGAGCTGTGCGCGGTAGGTGGCGCGGCCCTCATCATCCATCCCCATCAGCTCGATGAACCGCATCCAGGCGGCGAACATCGCCTCGAACTCCGGCGTGCCGGGCTCGCCGCGCCCGTCGATCAGCGCCAGCGGCGCGCCCGGTCGCAGACGCTCGGCGATCGCGCGCAGCAGCTCGAGCTTGGCGCCGTCATCGGGGTGAAAGTGCAGCACGCAGATGAGCGTCGCGGCATCGAACGGCGCGGCCGGCGGCAGCTCCTGCGTCACTCCCTGATGCAGCGTGACGCGCGATGCGACTCCCCGCTGTGCGAGCTTGGCACGGGTGATCGCGAGCATCTGAGCCGACGGGTCCACGCCGGTCAGTAGCCATCCGGGCTCTGCGGACGCGAAGGTCACCAGCTCGCTTCCCGATCCGACGCCGGTGACGAGCACCCGCGCATCGCGCCGGACGCGGTCGCGCAGCAGCGCCAGCACCATCGGAAAGAGGTGGTCGTAGGCCGGCACGACCTGGCGGATTATCCGGTCGTAGTTGGCGCCGTACTCGGCGTCGAAATCGAAGCCGGCGGACGACATGTGGACTCCGTGATCGATGATGATGTGTGCTTCGCGCGGGATCGGCGACGCGTCCGGGCCTGGCGGCCCGTGTGCGCTCGCATCGTCGCCCGGAGGTTGCCGATTTCGGGGCGTGCCGTACTGTAGAGTGCCCCTCCCCGCCCGTCCAGATACGCGTCATCCCTCCGCCCCCGGTCCCATGAGCTTCTCGTACCGCTTCGTCGCCGGACTCCTGTTCGCGACCGTCGTGCCGTCGTTCGCCGGCGGACAGCTCTCCACAACCGACACACGCCTGCTCTCGCAGCCGGCGATCGCCGGCGAACGGGTGGCGTTCATCTATGCCGGCGACCTCTGGTCGGCGGGGCTCGACGGCACCGGCGTGCGCCGGCTGACCACCGCCGACGGCGACGAGACCAACCCGGTGTTCTCGCCCGATGGCCGATCGATCGCGTTCAGCGCCAACTACGATGGGAACGTGGACGTGTACGTGATTCCCGCCGAGGGCGGTGTTCCGCGCCGGCTGACCTGGCATCCCGGTCCGGACATCGCGCAGGCGTTCACGCCCGATGGCCGTTCGGTGCTCTTCACCTCGGGACGCGAGTCGCACACCGGGCGCTACACGCAGCTTTTCACCGTGCCCGTGGAGGGCGGTGTCGAGCAGCGGCTGCCGATCCCCAACGCCGCACGAGCCGCGTATTCGCCGGACGGCCAGCGCATCGCCTACAATCCGCTGGCTCCGCGGTTCCTGCAGTGGAAGCGCTACCGGGGCGGCACCGTGTCGCGACTCTGGCTGTACGACACGCGCACGCACGCGATCGAGAAGATTCCGCAACCCGACTCGCGGGCCAACGACGTCGATCCGATGTGGGTCGCCGAAACCGTCTACTTCCGCTCGGATCGCGACGGTGAGTTCAACGTCTACGCCTGGGATTCCCGGACGAAGCAGGTACGCCGGATCACGCGGCACGAAGACTTCCCCGTGCTCAGGGCGGCGACCGATGGGTCGCGCCTCGTCTATGAGCAGGCGGGGTGGCTGCACGTGATGGAGCTGGCGTCGGGCCAAAGCCGCCGCCTGGCGATCGGGGTCGCCGCCGACCTGCGGGAGACGCGTCCGCGCTGGGTGCGCGGCGCCGACTACATCCGGAGCGCATCCCTGTCGCCCACCGGCGCGCGCGCGGCATTCGAGGTGCGGGGCGAGATCGTGACCGTGCCCGCGGAGAAAGGCGACCCGCGCGTTCTCACCAATACGCCGGCGGCGCACGAGCGCTCGCCGGCCTGGTCGCCCGATGGAACGCGCGTCGCCTACTTCTCGGACGCCACCGGAGAGTACGAGCTCGAGGTGCGACCACAGGAAGGGCGCGGCGAGCCGCGGCGATACAAGCCCGCGGGGAGCGGATTCTATTTCGACCTCGTGTGGTCGCCCGACGGACGCCGGGTCGCCTACTCGGACAACTCACAGAGCACCTTCGTGCTCGACCTGACCAGCGGCCGGGCGACGCGCGTCGGCGGTAACCGCTATTACACTCCCGGTTTCGCGAGCAACGCCAGCCACGCCTGGTCACCCGATTCGAGATGGCTCGCTTATTCGGTGAACACGCAGCCGCTGGTACAGACGCTGTACGTCTACGACGTCGAGCGCGACCGCTCGCACGCGATCACCGACGGCCTGAGCGAGGTCACGCAGCCGGCGTTCGACCGGAGCGGAAAGTACCTCTACCTGTTCGCGTCCACCGACGCCGGCCCGGTGCAGGACTGGTTCGCCCAGTCGAACGCAGACATGCGACGGACGCGCGGGATCTACATGGTCGTCCTGCGGAACGACCTGCCGAACCCGCTCGCCCGCGAGAGCGATGAGGAGCGCGGCCCGGCCGCCGCCGACTCGGCCCGCGCGCAGGGCGACAGTGCCCGCCCGGGCGCCGGTGGCGGGACCGGCGCGGGCCGAACTGGCGGCGCGACGGCGCAGCGCGCGCAGACGCCGCCGCGGCCGGAGCCGGTGCGCATCGACCTCGACGGGATCGGGCACCGCATACTGGCGCTTCCCGTCCCCCCGGCGGAGCTCAGCGCCATCGCCACGGGCGAATCCGGACACGTGTACTACCTGCGCACCGCCGACGGACGCACCTCGCTGCACCGCTGGCAGCTCGGCACTCGGCGCGCAGAGCAGCTTCTGCCGGAGGTCGCCCAGTACGAGCTCTCGGCGGACGGGAAGAAGATGCTTTACCGCCAGGGGCGCGACTGGTTCATCGTCGCCACCGGACCACGCATCACCGCCGGTGAGGGCCGCCTCGCGGTCGCGGACGTCGAGGTGCGGATCGATCCTCGCGCCGAGTGGGCACAGATCTTCGACGAGGCCTGGCGCATCAATCGTGACTATTTCTATGCCCCGAACATGCACGGCGTGGACTGGGACAAGGCCAGGAAGACGTATTCCGAGCTTCTTCCGCACGCGGCCGTGCGCAGCGACGTCACGCGGGTGATTCAGTGGATGATGAGCGAGCTGTCGGTCGGCCACCACGGCGGAGGAGGAGGAGACCGGCTCGCGACTCCGCGGATGGTGCAGGGCGGGCTGCTGGGCGCCGACTACACGATCGCCAGCGGCCGCTACCGCTTCGCGCGCGTCTACGGTGGCCTGAACTGGACGCCCGAGCTGCGTTCACCGCTCACCGAGCCGGGCGTGAACGTGCGCGCCGGCGAGTATCTGCTGGCGGTGAACGGCCGCGACCTGCGGCCGCCGGCCAACCTGCACTCGGCGTTCGAGAACACGGCCGGAAAGCTGATCGACATCACTGTGGGCCCGAACGCGAACGGTACCGGCTCACGCACCGTGCAAGTGGTGCCGCTCTCCTCGGAGAGCGCGCTGCGCAACCGGGCCTGGGTCGAGGACAATCTGCGGAAGGTGGACTCGGCCACCGGCGGGCGCGTTGCGTACGTCTACGTGCCGAACACGGCGCAGCAGGGGCACTCGTACTTCAAGCGGTACTTCTACCCGCAGGCGCACAAGGACGCGATCATCGTCGACGAGCGCTACAACGGCGGCGGCCTGATCGCCGACTACTACATCGACGTGCTGCGCCGCCCGCTGATCAGCCACTGGGCGACACGGTACGGCGATGATCTCCGGACCCCTGCGGCGAGCATTCAGGGACCCAAGGCGATGATCATCGACGAGACCGCCGGCTCCGGCGGCGATCTGCTGCCGTGGATGTTCCGGAAGTTCGAGCTCGGAACTCTGATCGGACAGCCGACGTGGGGTGGCCTGGTCGGGACCCTTGGCTTCCCCGTGCTGATGGACGGCGGGACCATCACGGCGCCGAACCTGGCGATCTGGACGGCCGAGGATGGATGGGTGGTGGAGAACGAGGGAGTGCCGCCCGACATCTACGTGGAGCAGACGCCGGCGGACGTGATCGCGGGCCGGGATCCGCAGCTCGAGCGGGCGATCGAGGTCGTGATGGAGCAGCTGCGAAATACTCGGGCTGCGGCTACGCGGCCAGCGTTTCCGGACAAGACCGGTGGCCGCCAGCTACCATGACGAGCATGGCACTGCACCGCGGCGAGGTCGCAGAGTCAACGGTCAGTGGTTAACGGTCAGTGGTCAACGGTCAGTGGTCAACGGTCAGTTGGTTAACGGTCAACGGTTAACGGTCAACGGTTAACGGGCACGAAACACGAAACGCGCAACACGGACCCCCATCCCGCCCTTAACGCTTCCCGTCCCCAAACGTCCAATCGAATGTGGGACAAGTCGTCCCGATGGACGCTGCTCAGATGGAGGTTTTCGAATGCGAAGTGCATGTCTTGGGCTGCTTGCGGCAGCCCTGTTCGTCTGGTCGGTTCCGGTCGACGCGCAGGGCCCCGGCGCCCCGCCGGCTCGCGGCGCCGGACCCGGCATGGCTGCCGGCGCGCCGGGCGCCGAGTTTTTCCTCGCGCGGACCGGACAGCTCCGTCTCACCGACGCGCAGGTCGTGCGGCTCGCCGCGATCGCTCGGCGCGCCGAGGAGCGCCGGAGCGCACTGCGCGCGAGCATGGACACGATCGCGCGCGCGGCCCGGCCGATGGCACCGATGGATTCGGCGGCGCGGGCGGCGCGGGCGCGCGACGCCGAGCGCATGCGCACGACGATGGAGCGGCAGCGGGAGCTGGCACGGGCCGACACGCGCGACGCGCTCGCCGTGCTCACACCGGAGCAGCAGGCCCTGGCATGGGAGATGGGCGGCACGCGTGCGCGCATGGTACCGCGGCAAGGCGGTCCGGCTCCGCGGCAGTTGCGCCGCGGCGCGGGACGAGGTGGCATGCCAGCGCCCAGCGCGCGCCCGAATCGCCGCTGAAGCCGGCAACTCGAGGAATCAAGCGAGTTCGAGGGGCTCGAGGCCGTTCAAGGTGGTTCCTGGTCTTTGACGGTATCTGGCCGCGAACTTGCGCCCCGCGACGCGAACGAGCAACCGCCCGGCCTGTCCCTGGCCGGCGCGGCGTGCTCCCCGCTCATGGAGATACCTCATGCCTATCGTTCGTCTTCGCCGGATCGTTCGCGGCGCCGCCTTCGGTGCGGTCGCGACGGCGCTCATCGCCGTCGCGGCCGGCGACGCGCGGAGCCAGCAGCCCGCCGGTACTCAGGAGCTCGGCATCGATGCCGGCGCCACGATCGCCCTCGGCGGTCGATCGTCCGTAGTGATCAACCTGCCGGCGGCGCGGGCCCGCATGGGCTTTTTCATGCAGAGCGACTCGCGCTGGTCGTGGGAGCCGGCGCTGGGACTCTCGTACGTGAAGGTCGAGGGCGCCGACGGCGTTCTCTTCTATGGTCTCGAGCTCGGCGCGCTCCGCCACTTTCGTCCCGGGGCCGACCTGCGTGAGCAGGGCGTGAGCGTTAGCTACCTGCGGCCGTTCATAGGCGTCGACGGATACACCGGTTCTGCAGGCGACAACGAGGTGAGCGTCGGCGCGGGGTTCGGGGTGAAGATCCCGTGGCGCCAGGATCTCGCCTGGCGCCTCGAGGCGAATACCGGCTACGGGTTCGACAACCGCGCCTGGAGGCTTGGCGCATTCGCCGGACTGTCCTTCTTCACGGATCGGGCGATTCGTTGACGACCGACGCGCGGCCGCGCTTGACGCTCGCCCCCCTGGGGCGCAAGCTAGGACGTCCTCGAACGTCCTGACCAACGTCACGCGGTCGCGCGCCACCGCCTTCGCGAGCGGCGTGCGATCATCATCCTCGATCGACTCTCGCGATGCCGATGACCGTCGCAACGCCCCCGCGGTACGGGCGGCTGGAGAACCACGTCGGGGGCCGCGCCGTTCCGGTGTCCGGCGACGCGCTGGACGTCTTCGATCCGTCGGACGGCACGGTCATCGCGCGGCTGCCGCTGTCCGGCAGCGCCGAGATCGCCGCCGCCGTGACCGCGGCGAAACGCGCCCTGTCCGGCTGGGCAGCCACGCCGATCAAGGAGCGAGCTCTGGTCTTCTATCGCTATCGAGCGCTGCTCGAGCGCGACGCGGACGAGCTGGCGCGACTGATCAGCGAGGAGAACGGCAAGGTCGCTGGAGAGTCTCTGGCCGAGGTGCTCAAGTCCATCGAGCAGACCGAGTTCGCCTGCTCGCTGCCACAGATCGTCACCGGGAAGGTCATGGAGGTCAGCCGCGGCGTGGAGTGCCGCATCGACCGCCACCCCGCAGGCGTGGTCGCGTCGATCACGCCATTCAACTTCCCGCTGATGGTGCCCAACTGGACGATCCCCAACGCGCTCGTGCTCGGCAACTGCATGCTCCTCAAGCCGTCGGAGCTGGTGCCGCTGAGCGCGAACCGGATCGCCGAGCTGCTGGCGGAGGCTGGGCTCCCACCCGGTGTCTTCAACGTGGTGCACGGTGGCCAGTCGGCGGTCGAGGCGATCTGCGACCATCCCGACATCGCGGCGGTGAGCTTCGTCGGCTCGACGCGCGTGGCTAAGGTCGTCTATCGGCGCGCCACGGCGCAGCTCAAGCGCGTGCTGGCGCTCGGTGGCGCGAAGAACCACCTCATTGTGCTGCCCGATGCCGACCGCGAGCTGACCGCTGGCAACGTCGTCGCATCGATGGCCGGCTGCGCGGGCCAGCGTTGCATGGCGGCGGCGGTGATGGTCGCCGTCGCCGGAACGGACGCGGTGATCGCGCGGCTGGTCGAGCACGCGCGCGCGCTGGTGCCGGGGGAGACGCTGGGGCCCGTCATCTCCGGCGAGGCAAAGGAGCGGATCGAGCGAGCCATCACCGAGGCCGAGTCGGCCGGAGCGCACGTGCTCGTTGATGGCCGCCGCACGAGCGTACCCGGCCGCGAGGGCGGGTACTGGGTCGGGCCGACGATCCTCGATCACGTGCCGCCCGACTCGCGGATCGCGCAGGAGGAGGTGTTCGGTCCGGTGCTGGCGATCATACGGGCGGCCGACGTTGATGACGCGCTGGCGATCGAGAACCGCTCGCCGTACGGCAACGCCGCGTCGGTGTACACCGAGAGCGGGGGCTTGGCCCGCTACGTCGTCGAGCGCGCCAGCGCCGGGATGGTGGGCGTCAACGTCGGCGTGCCGGTGCCGCGCGAGCCGTTCTCGTTCGGTGGCTGGAACGACTCGAAGTTCGGGGTCGGCGACATCACCGGCGAGGGGTCCATCGAGTTGTGGACCCGGGCGAAGAAAACGACCGTCAAGTGGAACCGAGGTGAGACGTGATGACGACGATCTCCGTACCAGACCAGGCACTCGCCGGCACGCTGATCGACCGACAGCGCGCGCATCTCTTTCCGTGCGAGACGCGCCTCTACGACGAGCCGCTGGTACCGGTGCGGGCTCACGGAGTGTGGGTCGAGGACGCGCGAGGACGGGAGTACCTCGATCTGTTCGCCGGCATCCTCACGACGTCGGTCGGGCACTGCCATCCCGAAGTGGTGGCCCGCGTGCAACAGCAGGTCGAGACTCTCGGGCATACGTCCACTCTCTACGCCACCGGGAACGAGGTTGCGATGGCGGAGCGGCTCTCGTCGATCGCGCCCGAGGGACTGACGCACACGTTCTTCACCAACAGCGGAACCGAGGCGATCGAAACCGCTGTGATGCTGGCGCGCGTGCACACCGGCCGGTGGGACGTCATCGCGCTCCGCTACGGCTACTCGGGACGCAGCGCGTTGGCCACCAATCTCACCGCCAACGGCGCCTGGCGGCCGCTGGCGCACTCCGACGGCGGCGTGAAGCACGTCC
>DATKCV010000135.1:0-110334 GCA_035513015.1 Gemmatimonadaceae bacterium | reverse complement strand
CGAAAGCGCGTCCGCGAACAGCGCCGCCGAAACGAAGCGATCGGCCGGGGTCTTTGCGAGTGCCCGCTCGAGTGCCTCGACCACCGCGGGCGGCACGGCGGGTCGGAAGCTCGTGATCTCCGGAGGATCGGCGGCCAGATGCTGACGGATGATGCTCTCGACCGTGGGTCCCGTGAATGGCGGCCGTCCGGCCAACATCTCGAACAGCACGCAGCCGAGTGAGTAGACATCGGAGCGCCCATCGACGTCCCTGCTGCCCGCCGCCTGCTCCGGACTCATGTATCCTGCCGTACCGACGGCCAACCCGGTCGCCGTGATGTCTTCTCTGCCGGCAGCCGTGACAGCTCGCGCAATGCCGAAATCCGTCACAACCGCGTGGCGCGAGTCGACGAGGATGTTCTCCGGCTTGATGTCCCGGTGCACGACGCCGTGATCGTGCGCGTAGGTCAGCGCGTCGGCCACTTCTCGGGCGATCTGCAGAGCCTCTTGGATGGGGAGTTGCCTGTCGCGGGCGATCCGATCGCGAAGCGATTCGCCTTCCGCGAAAGGCATGACGTAATAGAGGGACCCGCGCGTCACCCCCGAGTCGTAGAGTGGAAGGATGTGGGGGTGGTGAAGGCGTGCCGCAATCTCGATTTCGCGCAGGAAGCGCTCGGCCCCGAGGGTTTCCGCGAGCTCGGGCCTCAACACCTTTACGGCCACGGGCCGGTGGTGTTTGAGGTCCTCGGCCAGGAAGACAGTGGCCATCGCGCCGTGTCCGACTTCGCGCTTGAGAACGTACCGGTCCGCGAGTGCGGCCGAGAGACCCGCTGGCAGATCGGACATCTGAAACCCCGCGGTGGCTGGGGATGACCCAAGATCTGCCATTTGCGGTCAGCGGACAAGCACCGCGTCGGGCCGGTTCGAATCTCCTCGGAGCGCGCGGCAGTCGGGCCGCTCGGGAGCCGGCAGGAGCTCGAGTTCTCGGCTCACGCTTCGGCTGTCGCAGGAACGGCGCGACTGATCGCGCCTTCGCAGGGTCAACGATGTCCCCGCCGATCTCGGCGCCGCGAGGGAGGGACGCTCACCAGGTCGGCCGAACTCCATCATCGAATCGCGCCCGTCACCGGACCGGGCGGAACGGCAGGCCGCAGTAGCCGCAGGAGGGGATCGTCCGCATCGATCACCGCGATGTCTCCCAGCCAGAGGGCACCCTCCGAACCCTGCGTGCGGTTGAGAGCTTCGAGCACCTCTCCATAGGCGTGCTTCGGGCCGGTGGTCTCGAGATCGGGATCCGCGAGCAGGAGGCGCCACCGACCGGCTTCGGGGACGAAGTGGCGTCCTGAATCGCGACGTGGAGATCCCAGAAGCTGTAACTGGCCGGAACCTCGATGCGCCGCCAGATCACGGGCTCGATTTCGACGAGGGCGATCCGGAACTGAAGCGTGCTCCTTTTCCGGTCCATGGTGGCCCGGTTACGTCCAGAGGCGGATCGGGCGGGGAGCGCGATGACACGCTGGCGCGCGAGCTCGGCCGCGTAGGGGGTGCACAAAGTCATAGCCGGCTGATGACATTCCCGCAATTGCGAAGGCAATGGCTTCCGCTCAGCTGTTCTCCGCCCCCCACGCCCGCACCCGCGCATCGTACCGCGCGCGCGCCGCATCCACCTCCGCCAGGTGCGCACCCGACCACTCGATCAGCGCGCCCACGATCTCACGCAGCGTCGCGCCGAGCGGCGTGAGCGCGTACTCGACACGCGGCGGGACCTCCGGGTACATGGTGCGGCTCACCAGCCCGTCCCGCTCGAGCCCGCGCAGCGTGACGGTCAGCATCCGCTGACTCACCCCATCCACCCGCCGCCGCAGCTCGCTGAACCGGATCGGACCCGACTCGGCCAGCACGTGGATGACGTACATCGACCACTTGTCGGCGACGCGCACGATCATCTCGCGGGCGCGGCAGTTGGTCGCGGTGTGCTCCACCTCCGGTGGTGGAGCGGGCGCGGTCCGGTTCGCGGCCATTGGTTACTCCGGGGTCACCAGGGCACGTTGGCGTGCGTTCTTCACGCCGCCTCCCGTCCTATATACGTTGGGGTGGTGATCGGGGGTACATGAGCAGCAGGAGGTGCCGGACGCCGACGAAAGGAGGACGCAAGCCCGGAGGGGAGATCGCCCGTCTGACAGGCATCACTCGACTATCACGAGTACGCGCGCGAGAACCGACCGATGGGGCTCGGGCAAGTCGACCAGCGTCGAATATAAGAGCCGGCTCGCGGTGCAGGCGTCGTCGTCCGACGCCTCCTGTGGCTCCGTCATGACCGCGATGAGGAGATCGGCGTCAGCGGCAGACAGTCGACTCGTCACGGCCACGAATGCACTCTCCACCTGCGCCTGATCCGGCGCATCGATGGTCGGAACCTTCCTGAGCTCCGCCACGGCCGCTTCGAACGCCAACTCGAACCAGCGTTCTGTTTCCGACGCAGAGAGCTGGCGGATTGCCGGGACGAAATCCGCGTCGGATCTGCCGGTTGCCGTGGCGGCGCACGTGTGGGTGTCGGCCAACTCCAGAACTCGACCCATCAGAACGACGTGGTCAAGTAGGCGTTCGTTCGACAAGCGGCCGAGTCCTCGCAATGTCAATTCCCGTCCGAGTGCGTGCGCCTCGCTCGGGCTGTGAAGGGAGGTCGCACGATTCTGAAACTCGCTCATCTCAAGTAGCCTGGGTCCGAACCGCGCGGCTGCATCATCGAATGCCGAGCGGCCCTGTACGCCTGAAGGCGTGTCAATGTCGATCGGAACACCGGGTGCCGGCCCGTACGACGGCGCATATGCCGCATCGTAGGACCGGAAACCAGACTCCAGCCGCAGCGCGATCGATATCGAGGCAAGGAGCACGAAGACGACCAGCGACACGCCCAGGGCGGCCATGCGCGCCAGCGCAATCGGGGGCGGCGAGTAGGGCACTCTCAACCGATCGAATACGGGTGCGAGCGTGAGCTTCAGTCGCGCGAGGTACGGCGCACTGAACGGTGTACGCACGAAGGATCGCACGACGGGCAACACTCTCGGACTCCAGTCCCCGTCGAATTCGATGATGGTCCTGGCGCCACTCAACAGGCGTGTGCGCTCCCGGATGTCCGGCAACGGATGCGGGAACAGGCTGGCACTCCGCTCTCGAAACTCAGCGTAATCCCGCCTGTCGGCAGGCACGAGCAACAGGAATCGCTCCGGGGGCACTACTGCTCTGGCAGTCTGCAGCTCCCACCACAGGCCCTGCGAGACACTCGCCCGTGCGATCACGAGTCGCGAGCGAACCAGGAGATCCCGGACCCGCTCCTGCCAGCTTCCATCCTGTACATAGATGCGAGTGGCTCCGAGACGCGGGAGGGTCTCCTCCGGATCCCCGATGGCCACGAACGGTCCGATCTCGCTCATCACTGTGGCGAGTTGCTCTTCGTCTGTGAAGTACCCGAATCGCAGCAGGGCAACGGAGCTGATCACTCCCGCGCCCACGGTGTCCCTGCTGAACGCGCGCAGGTAGAGGACCGGTGGCCGACCATCCGCTGCGAGTTTCTGATCTCCTCCGGTCGCCATGAGCATTCGGCCGCGCCGCATCACGACGACAGCCATCGCGCTCACGAGAACAGCCGCGGTGATGAGTACCAGCGGCGCCCACAACGGCAGCACTGAAGAGAAGGCGGTCGGGAGAATCCAGCCCGCGATGGAGAGCCAGAAGATCGTCGTTCCGATTCGCCGCAGGCGTCGTCCGCGCCGGTAAGGGGCGGACGAGGCAGTGCCGCCGGCCTGGCTGGCGGGCGCCGGCGAAGTCGAGGGAGGCGTTCGCGTGTCGTGGTTCACGCGTACCCCGTCGCTGATATTTGCGTCCGGCATGAACGCAGGCCCTCCGCGCACGATGGGCGGGAGCAGCATCGCTCCGGGGGCGCAGGGGCTCCGACCACCATAATGTCCGCCGCTCCACGGCGCCAGTCCGCCACGAGTCGATTCTGGCGTGGTCCCTTCCGGCCCGTCGCGACTGCGCGCAGACGGCCATTGCGTACCGGGATTCCGAGGCCATCGTAGTACCAGGGACTTTCACCACCTCGCCGGCGGGCCGCCCGGAGCGCTGAGCCTGCCCCACGGACTCGCGATGACGCCTGCTGCGGTGGACGACACCGGACCGCGAATAAGGACGTATCGAATGCCCACACAGCAGCGTGCCTCGAGGCGGCGGCGGAGCCCCGCGGTCGATACGGCCCGGAGCATTCTCGACGGAACGGGCCGCGATGCACGGCCAGCCGAGGTGCGCGACCTGATCGAGCGGCTCAAGCGCGAGTACAAGTTCGACTATGCGCGCCGTGTACTCAACAGATTCCGGCGCGGTGTTTCCCCCGATCACCCCTCGTTCATCGAGCTCGGTCAGCAGCACGCGCTCTGTACGTACAAGGATACCGACATCCCCGTGGAGCGTCGGCTCGATCGGGCGTATCGCATTCTCTGCGCGACAGATGATCCGGACAAGCCAGGCGCGGAGCAGGAGACGCTCGGGATCGCTGGCGGGATCTGGAAGCGCCGCTGGGAGGCCACGGGACGCAAACAGGATCTCGAGCGGGCGCTGGCCTATTACTCCTCCGCCGTGGCAATGGGGATCGATGCCGATTACGGCTACTCCGCCGTGAACGCCGCGCTGGTGCTCGAACTGTTAGCCGCCGAGGAGGAGCGGTTGGCGGGAGCGGCGTCCGCCTATGTGGCCAGTGCCGTGGCCCGGCGTGTGGACGCGACGGAACTCCGCCGCCAAGTGATCGCGCTGCTGACCGTCGCTCGCCACGGTGGCGATCCGAGCGCCGGCAAGTGGTGGTTCGCTGCCACGCTCGCGGAAGCGCAGTTCGGGCTGCGAGACTACGAGTCGGCGGACGTGACGCTCCGAGAGGCGCTCGACCGCGGTCGTCCCGATGAGTGGGAGCTCGAGTCCACCACTCAGCAGTTTGCCACGCTCGCCCGGCTTCAGGTGGGCGAGTCGGTCGATGAGCTCGCGCGCTCCCGCGCCTGGCAGGTGGTCGGGCGGCTTCTTGGCGCCGACGCGATGGGGCTTCGCGGGCAGCTCGTCGGCAAAACGGGGCTCGCGCTCTCGGGTGGCGGTTTCCGGGCGGCGCTCTTTCACATCGGCGTGCTTGCCCGGCTCGCGGAGCTCGACCTGTTGCGACACATCGAGGTGATCTCGTGTGTGTCGGGCGGCTCGATCGTAGGCACCCATTACTATCTGAAACTCAAGCAGCTGCTGGAGGCCAGGAGCGATGCCGAGATCGGAGCAACCGACTACGTGAAGCTGGTGCAGGACCTCGAAGCGGATTTCCTGGCCGGCGTGCAGCGCAACATCCGCATGCGGCTCTTCGCCGAGCTCACGACCAGCGTCCGCATGCTCTTCGAGCGGGGGTTCACCCGGACAAAACGCGCGGGCGAGCTGTTCGAGGAGGAGATCTTCTCCCGGATGCGCGGGGATGGAACCGTGAGCGATCGCCGGGTCATGCACATGAAGGAGCTGCTGGTGAGGCCGAAGGACGAGCGCGTCGATTTTCATCCACTCCGGCACAACTGGCGGCGCAGGGCGAAGGTGCCCGTGCTGGTGATCAACGCGACGACGCTGAATACCGGGCATGCGTGGCAGTTCACGGCGACATGGATGGGTGAACCGCCGGCCGACATCGACGAGGACAATGACCTCGCGTATCGCCTGCGGCGACTCTACCACGATGAGGCGCCAGAGCCGTACGCAACGCGCGCGCCCGTCCGGCTGGGCCATGCCGTGGCCGCGTCGGCCGCCGTGCCCGGCCTGTTCGATCCGGTCGACCTGCCCGGCCTGTATGCACATCGATCGGTCATCCGCGAGGACGATGCGCAGCGCGGCGGAGCGAGACCGATCCTCGTGCGTCTCGTCGATGGCGGAGTCCACGACAATCAGGGGGTGGCGAGTCTCAACGATCAGGACTGCAGCGTGCAGCTCGTGAGCGATGCGAGCGGCCAGATCGAGGCACTCGATCAGCCGAAGGGAAGTCCTTTCGCGGTGCTCGGGCGCTCGGCGAGCGTGCAGGGTGCTCGCGTGCGCATCGCGCAGTTCGACGCCCTCGCGTCGCGGCGGCCCCGCGCTCTCGACGCGCCGTTCGTGCTGCACCTCAAGAGTGGCCTCGGCGTGGAGCACGTGGACTGGATTGGCTGCGATGAACCGCACGAGCAGTTCGGCGACTTCCCGATCGAGGCGACGCCGCGCGCCAGCGCCGAGCACCGGACCTTCTACGGCGTGAACCGGCGGGCACAGGCGTTCCTTGCGGGCATCCGGACGGACCTCGACAGCTTCAGCGATGCCGAGGCGTACGCGCTGATGCAGAGCGGCTACCAAATGACGGCCGTCGAGGTGAAGACGAGTGGTCTCGACAGGGTGGCAGCCGGGCGCGTGCAAGGGTCCTGGAAATTTCTGCGGCTCTCCCACGCGGTGCGGCACACATCGCGGTCGGATCCGATCGCGAGCCGCCTCGAGCTGCATCTGCAGGCCGCGGGCAGCCGATTCTTCAGGGTGTGGAAGACCGATCCCGTACTCCGCGCGATCAAGTGGCCACTACTGGTCGCGCTGGCGAGCCTCGCCGCCTGGGCGTTCGTCCGCTTTCGTGACGTGATCGTACCCGTTCCCCGACCCACCGTTGGTGCCTTGGGCGTCTTGGCCCTGACGATCGTCGCCGGGCTGCTCGGGATTGGCATCGTGAAGAAGGTCCGCGCGATTATCAATTTCGAGAAGACGCTGGTTCAGTACGGCCTGAGCCTGTTGCTGGTACTCGGAGGGTTCGTGGTGACACGCCTGTTTCTCTGGATCTTCGATCCGATCTTCCTGAGGCGCGGCGCCCTCCGGGCGTTCGAGGCGTCAGGAATCGATCCGAGCGAGTCCCCGGGGAATGCTCACAGGGGCGACGGAGACGGAGCGCCCGGTGGTCGCCTGCCAAGGGCGGACCAGCCGGTGCGGAAGGCATGAACGCCGCGCCGGCTGCCTCGTCAGCGGGTGAGGATCTCGTACACGTCGATCCCGAGGTCGCGTGCCGCCTCGACGAACGAGGCGGTCAGATCACCGGCTCCGTTCGCGGCGCCTTCCCAGACGACGATTGCCGCGGCCCTGGTACCGCGCTCGTCGGCGAGCGTCTGCGCCTGCTGGAGCGCGCATGCATTGGTCGCGCGATACGCGCCGTCGCCATTCCCCGTCTCGCCAAGCGTGGTGATGTCGTCCTCGGGAACGTCGTCGAGGATGTGATCGAAGAGCGGACCCCAGCGATCGTCGCCACCCGGCCGGTCGGTGACGGATGTCTCACGGAATCGGCGGCGGTCGAAAGGGAGGACAATGTAGCGCCGAATGCCCAGCTCGCCTGCCGCGTGGAGGGCGAGCAGGTCGGCGCCACAGGCGGCGGAGGACACCAGAGCGCTCGGGGAGTGCCGGGCGAGGAAGGCGTGAATGCGCTCTCCCACGACATCGGCGGAGGCGAGCGGAAAACGGCTCGGCCGGGCGCCGGCGGGATCGATGCGACGGCCCGAGAGGGCGACAATGGCGCCGCGGATCCCAGCCGCATGCTCGTGACCTGCGGGTGGGGGCGAGGACGGGCCCTGCCGCTCAGTTCCACGCGAGGATTCCTTGCTCGGCATGACGAGCTACAGCGTACGACCTGTGATTGCGCGACGCAATGGACGGACGCGTTGCGTGGAGGCTATTGCGTTTCGCGCGCTCTCGTTCAAGTGTAGATCGTCGCTTGCCTGCTCCCATGGTCGTTCTGCCTCGTGGCCCATGGAATAGAGCCCCTTCCGGAGAAGGCCGATGACCCAGCCTCACACGAACAAGTCGGTAGCCGCCGCCAAAGTGCTCCACGACGCGGATGCGCGGCGCAAGCGCGCAGTGAACCACGCCGTGCTCGCGACATTCGTTGTCTGGGCGGCGGCGTTCGGAGTCTACGCGATGCTCAAGGCGATTCAGGGTCGAAGCATCCTGATCGAGATTGCGCTACTCGTGTGGAACGCGGTGATGATCGCGGTGCCTCTGGTCGGGTTCGTGGTGTATCGTCGAATGCGGTGAAGCCGCGACTGCTCGTCTGGCTCCGGCGGTTCCGTCCCAGCTACGAGGGCCGTTTCAGGTTCCATCGGGCGCTGGCGGAAGCGTGCTCCGGCCTGGTCTACCCCGTCACGATCCAGGACCGCTCCTACCGCTCGTCGCTCATCGACGGCTTCACGGGTCGGGGATGGTTCATCGCGCCCCTCGCATTCCTGACGGCAATGGCCGCCATGCTCGTGGCCGTCGTGCCGCTCGCGATGGCGTCGGCCCCGGTCGAGACCTTCCTGCTCGTCGTGATCATCCTATACATCGCCACGGGATGGGCGGCGGTGCGGCTCACCCGCAGACTCGGATACCGCGCGTATCGCGGCCCGGATGCTCGACTCCAAGTGGCTACTGACCTCGATCGCGTGAAGCAGGGCAGACGGGCTGGAGGCCTCGGTGTCGAAGTGATGCAGTGCGATGATGAGGTTTGGCAGGATGTGGTTCGCGAGGCATTGCTGCGCGCCGATGTCGTGATCATTGACGTCTCCGAGCTCACCGAGCACCTGCGGTGGGAGATCCGGCAGGCACTCGACATTCTCTCACCCGAGCGCGTGATCTTCGCTCGTGAGCGAGAGTCGGATGGCGGTGGCGAAGCTCGAGAGGCCGAGATGGGAGCTCGCATCGCGAGCGAGGCCGGCATCGAAACGCAGCGGAGACTCCAGGTCGTTGCATACCCGGCGCGGCAGGCTCCGCCAGGTCCGGCGCGGCGCAGACAAACTCGCGATCTGATTCAGCGGCTTCGCGTCGTGATCGCGGAGGCGCTCGTTTCGGATCGGGAACGGGCTACACGTGCAATGCTCCAGCCGCGGAGCTGACCTCAGAGATGGGCGCGACTGTCTCGGATGCCTAGCATGAGCTCTCGAGCGCAAGAACACGCCTCGGCGTCCGCGGTCGAGCAGACCGACCGTTCAATAGCGGCGGACCACGCGCAAGCGCCGCGATTTGACGCGTTCATCTCCTACAGCCATGCGGCCGACAGGAGACTCGCGACCGCCATTCAGGCCGGTCTCCACGGCTTCGCAAAACCGTGGTATCGGCTTCGTGCCCTTCGTGCCCCTCGCGTCTTTCGTGATGATGCCACGCTGGCGACGACCCCAGCCTTGTGGCCCGCTATCCAGACTGGCCTCGATCAGAGTCGCTTTTTGGTCCTCTTCGCCTCGCCCGAAGCGGCACGCGCGCTCGATGACGTGCGAAAGGTGAAGCGCGATCCGGTCGGCGGCGTCGGCGCCGCGCAAAGTGGTGAGGTCGCGATCGAGGGCGCGGCCGAGTGCATCGATGCGCCGGGCGAGAAGCTGGGTAACGAGATGTTCGTAAAGGCCAGGGTGGAGAGGATCCATGGCGTCGTGGAGGCCGAGCGTACCGGGGGTAGGCGACGATGCGCCGTTGCGGTGCGAAGCGCCAGGTGGCGTGGGTCGGATGATACGGTCTGACCGATGCCGCGCATCGTTCCCGTGACGAAGCCAAGATCGATAAGCTCGCCCACAGCGCGCCGGGGGCGAAACCTCGTTGACATTCGTGCGTCAGATACGTACAGTAAGCCTGTACAAGTCAGCTGCCGCCCCGGAGGGCCGCAGGCGGTCTAAGTGACGCTACGACAAGGAGTCACCGAGGTGGGCACCACGACGTACAGTCACCTGCGGGAGAACCTCGCCGAGGTGTGGGATGAAGTCGAGAGCACGCAGGAACCGGTGATCGTGAAGCGGCGTGGACACCAGGATCTCGCGCTGATTCCGGCCGATGAGCTGGAAGGTCTTCGTGAGACGGCGCATCTGCTGCGGTCGCCGAAGAATGCGCGCCGGCTGCTGGAGGCCCTCGCGCGTGCCTACGAGGGGCAGGGAGAGCAGATCGATCCCTCGGCGCTTCGTGGGAAGCTGAAGATCTCCGAAGACCGCTAGTCCATCGGCGAGGCGCACGTGACCGGAGCTGCAAAGTCCGAGGGCAGCGGCCGGAGGAAGGAGCGTGCGTGCCACGTCGACCGGTACTTCCTCGACGATCTGCGGTGGTGGGTCGAGACCGATCGGCGAGTCGCACTCCGGGCGTTGACGATCATCGAGGCAGCGCTGCGCGATCCGTTCGAGGGGATCGGCAAGCCCGAGCCGTTGAAGCATCTGGCTCCCAACACGTGGTCACGCCGGCTGACGCAGGAGCATCGCGTCGTGTACGTCGTGTTCGACGACCGGATCGTGTTCGTTCAGGCGCGATACCACTATTAAGTCGGCACGTGTCGTGCCTACACCCGACGTAACGCCGTACTCCGTTCACGATCGCCCTTTCGATCCGCGTCAGCGCTTCCGGACGGATGGACCGTGGTCGTGCACCGCACCTCTACCGAGGTCACCGCCAGACTGACCGACGGCGTCAGGATCTCGGCATCGCACGTGCTCCCTTTTTGGGCGAGCGTCGGTGAGCTGCAAATCGGAACTCTCAGCGTTCGAGAGATGCTTGAGCGGCTGCCACCTACTGTACCGCCGCTGTACCACGCGAACATCAAATCCCCGTCCCTGTCCATCGCTGTGCCGAAGACTGCCCGCCGGATGGATAACACGCAGCACCGGAGTAAGCGACTCGGATTCTCAGGAACTGCCTGCCTTCACGCGTGCGGCGAATTGCACCGGGTCGAGGTGGCACACCTGATCGAGAGCGCCCCGCAATCCATACAATCGTGCATCTTCCCGGAACCGGAAGAGCCGGTAGAGATGGAACTGCTCCGAGAATCGCCGGGAGACTGCCAGCTCGTTGCGCGAGAGGAAGAAGGGGGTCTGCTTCCCGTACGCGGTCGTCTTGACCTCGATGAGACGATCGCGACCGTCGACCTCGAAGGAACGGATGTCGAAACCTGCCCCGTCACCCTCGGTGACCGCGATGTGTTCGACCTTCTCGGCGAGCACCTCCCGTCCTTCGGCCAGGAGACGCGCCCGCTCGAAGCGAAGCACGAACTCCTCCCCCGCACGCCCGAGCGAGGCATTGCGAGCCTCGCGCTCGAGGTAGTTGACCGGCGGCCGGGTGGGCTGCCATCTCTCCCGCGCGGGAGGATAGGCGGGTGCGGGAGCGGCCTCCGGCGGCGGCTCCCAGCGGGAGATCAGATCGGCGACTGCAGGCAACGGCGCCGGAGCGTCCACGGCTGCGCGCACCGTGGCCGCCAGAGCCAAGTCGGTACCGATGCGATCGGCCACGACCTCGGCCAGGAGCGCCTGGTAGTTGCCGAGCGGCTTGTAGCCGAAGACGTACGGATAGCCCAGCTCGATGAGGATCGCACTGACGTTCTGGTGCTTCCGCTCGATCGAGCCATCCGACCGACCGCGAAGAAGCGGCGCAAGCGCGCGCCGGTGCGACGTCTTGGAATACGGTTCGCCCCGCAGCTCGCTGGCGAGCATGCTCAGGTAGTCGGCTACGAGAGCCTCTACTTCGGTGCGATTCCAATCACCAGGCATGAGGCAGCGAGCAGAAAGCGTAGCCACGACGTACGATACGGATCGCCACCTGCGGGCAACCGGAGTCGCGCGACGGCACCGCGCAGATGACAGAGCCGGTATCCTGGTTGCCGGGCCTGTGCGGAAGTGAGCAAGCAAGGGCATCAGTCATGCACGTCCGGGTCTCGCGTCAACAACTCGCGCGCGACTTGGAGCGCGAAGCTCGGGGCGAGCACGGCGTCGACGGTCCCGATCTCGTTCGGCTCACGCGAGCGGAAGACGGCGGTGCTCGCTTCGCCGAAGCGAGGAGTGACTCGATCTCCCGCAGTTCTTGCGGAGTGACGCCACCCATGAGCACTCGCACGTTCCGCGAGTAAAGCCTGTGGGCGAGCTTCGGGGCACGCTCCGCGATACTGGGTCCGTCGACTCCGTAGAAGAGGAAGTGGTCGAATGTGACGACGGGCCCGCGCTTGCCACGGGCTGGCCTCTTGTGCGGGCCAATGCCGATCCAGTTCACCTTCCCATCGAGTCCGTGTGAGGCAGCCTGGTCTCCGATACCGCCTACGCCGATGACGGCGTCGAAACTCCAGGTTCGGACGCGGCCCATGCAGTCGTGGATGCCGAAGCGACCTTCCGCATCGGGATCCCCTGGGTGAGTTCGTTTGTAGACGAGGGTCCGCATACACCAGCTCCAGCCCAGGTTCGAACCGAGAGGCAGCGCAAGCCGCCTCAGCGTCGCTCGTTACGCTCCTGCACGCTGCCGTGACCGCCATAGTACTACGACAGCAGGTCCCCGCACGCCAGTGCATCGCCGCGGCGTCGCAGAGTCGATCCAGATTGCCCGACCCAAAGGCGTCCCGTTACGGCGGAGGAAGAGTCGTCCGGGGAACTCCCCGAGAGGGGGTGGAGGGCGAAAGCAAGGAGGAGACCGGGCTAGACCGCCTGCCGCAGGCTCCCTGTGCACGGAGTCGACTGCTCCGTTGTGGCAAAGGATCCGGCCGCAGGATATTGGCCCTCGGCCGACTCGGAGGCTTGCGCGGCGTAGCCCTCGTTCCGGCATACTGCAACGGGGCATTCGCGCGCAGGGGTATCGCTCCGCGCGTTCGGCGTAGCTATGTTCATGACATCACTGCCGAGGCCATACGGATTACCTGTGAGCATCCTTACAGAGCCTGAAGCCCAGCATCGCACCCGAGCGGTACGTGAGACGCCTGCACGTTCGCTACGCACGGCTGGGCTATTCGCCGGCATTGGCGGTCTGGAGCTCGGCCTTGAGCGTGCTGGTCACCGTACCACGGCGTTTTCCGAGATCGACCCTCCCGCGCGCGCCGTGCTTTCGGCGCGTTTCCCGCACGTCCAGAACACGCCCGATGTGCAGGACATGGAGCACCTACCACGCGGTACGGAACTGATCTCCGCGGGGTTCCCCTGTCAGGACCTCAGTCAGGCTGGGCGAACTCGCGGCATCAAGGGTGCACGGTCGGGCTTGGTCGGAGAAGTATTCCGGCTCCTCATGACGCACGATGTGCCTTGGGTGCTCCTAGAGAACGTACCGTTCATGCTTCACCTCGCGCGCGGCAAGGCCCTCGAAGTGATCATCGAAACGCTGGAATCGCTCGATTACCGCTGGGCTTATCGCGTCGTGAACAGCCACGCCTTCGGAGTCCCGCAGCGCCGGGAGCGTGTCTATTTCGTTGCTTCGCGTCAGGAGGACCCGCGGGACGTGCTCCTCGCCGACGACGTGGGTGTGCCCGCACCACGCGTCTGGACGGAGGATCTCGCGGTCGGCTTCTATTGGACCGAAGGACGGGGCGGCCTCGGCTGGGCGGTCGACGCGGTTCCGACCCTTAAGAACGGATCCACGATCGGGATCGCCTCGCCACCAGGCATCTTGCTGCCGAGCGGCGAGATCGTGAAGCCGGGCATCCGGGACGCGGAGCGGATGCAGGGTCTACCAGCAGACTGGACGCAGCCAGCCGAGGAAGTCGCGAAGCCGAGCATCCGCTGGCGGCTTGTCGGCAATGCGGTGACGGTCGATGTGGCCGAGTGGCTAGGGCGGCGACTCGGGAGGCCGGGTCGGTACGCACCACGCCTCGACGAGCCGCTTCGCCGGGGGGTACCTTGGCCGCGGGCCGCATACAACGTGGGCGAGGGACGGTTCTATGCAGACGTATCCGCGTGGCCTGTACACTTGCCCGGGCCACACCTGCACGACTTTCTCACGGTGACTGACCTCACTCCGCTTTCCTACAAGGCAGTCTCGGGTTTTCTCAGTCGCTATGAGGCGGGCAATCTTCGGAAGCTGCCGCGGTTTCTTCGCGCGCTCCGTGCACACCAAGAGCGCATGAGGCGTGGCGAGGCGAAAGCGGCACGCTGATGATCGCAGGAGCCGACGCAGAGTTGCGGCTCGCCACGGACTGGTCGTCGACGCCGCGACGTCGCAGCGCCTGGCGCGCATCAGGCAGCGGGGCACGAGCGCCGAACTCTTCGTACGTCGTATACTCGCGAGTCTGGGGCTACGGTACCGTACCGAGAACCGCGACTTACCTGGCTCGCCCGACCTCGCGAACCGAACACGACGTTGGGCAGTGTTCGTCCACGGCTGTTACTGGCACGCACACGAGGGCTGTGTGCGCGCAACCGTGCCGAAGCGAAACCGCGCTTTCTGGGAGGCGAAGTTCGTGGCGAATCGCGCGCGCGACACACGAGCCCTGCTGGCGTTGAGGCGACGGGGGTTCCAGGCCGTCGTCGTGTGGGAGTGCGAGCTGGAGTGGCCGGAACGTGTGCAGAAGCGCTTACGTAGGTTGCTCCTCAGCGGGTGAGAAACCGCGAGTCGTAGAGTCCAGAAGCGCGCAGGACCATGGTTTCGTAGTGGAGCGAGTCGCCGGGCGGCAGTGCGGGCGGAATGGGAGCGAGAGTAATCGGGGTTCCGTCGTTGCGTGCGACGATCGTCATTACTCCAATCGCGTCATATCCCCTTTCCGTTGCATGGCCACGAACGCGCAGCGAGCGAAAGCGGCCGATCGTGCGCTCGACGCCATTCGGCTGGCGCTCGCGGCTCACGACGGAAACCCGACCGGCCAAGGGACCTTTGTTCATCCCTGGACTAACGAATTCCACGGATGCGTTCACCATTCCGAAGCCAATGGCGATGGCGTGCGGTGCACTGCCGTTGATGCACTGCCCGGCGGACGTCAGTTCGTCGAAGAGCCTCGGTCCGGCGCGTACGTGAGCGCCCATGGTCGCCTTTGCCTCCAAGGCGACGAGGACCTCGCCGACGGGCCGCTCCCGTAGCTCCGGCAGACCTCGCAACACCTCGCGCTCCGCGTCGGTGAGCACGATGGCGTACCGGTCGGCGAGGTCTGCGAAAATCCTTCCGACGGGTGCTCCCGGCGTCTCGGCACGCGGGATCGTAAGCACCAGATCGAGATCTTTCTGTCGGTCGGCCGTAAAGTCGATCATGGTGTGATTGATGCCGAAGCCGACTTTCTCCTCCGCTATGTGCCGACGAAGCAATGGGCAGCGCTGGAGTAGGTCGAACAGAATCGTCCAGCACGCCACCTTCGAGTGGCGGTCGCTCTGTGGAAAGTACTGCCAGACGTTACCGTAGTCGTCCGCGATGGTCGGGACGGACAAACTCCGTACTACGATCTCTGGTCCGAGCATGGCGCCAAGGATGACGTTCTGAGGCTCGGCCCGGAAGAGCTGTTCAGTACATTGGGTGAAACGCCTCACCCTTTGCACGAGCATACCTCGCGACTGACGACTCACGTCTGGCCGGGTACGGCTAGGCCGTAGTCGGACACCCACCGGCGTGCATCGAGATGAGAGCCTTGGACGAGGAGCCATCCATCACGGAGCGGACATTCTCAGCGGCACGTCCAAGTCGGCAAATGGGCCGGCATGCTTGTGATGTGCACGGGCGGCTCATTTTCTAGGTCCCCAACAAGCGGGAGCTCGCGCGGCTCACGCCGCTCGATCAGGCTGCGGGCGTGCAGGGTGGCGCTCACGATTTTCGGGCGGTACTCTTGAGTGTCAAGAGGAAGATAGCCGGTCAAGTGCTGGTCAAGTGCGCGTTTGGGCGACATTGGTGCGCAGGAGTCTTCCGAGTATTGCCATGCTCCCGAAGGTCCCCGCGACCGCGTTGCGGCCGGCAAAGCCAAGCGCCGAAACAGTGAGTGCGCCGCTCAGCAGATGCAGAGGGTGCGTGGCTTGAAGGGCACTGACCTCAGTGTCCGAAATCGCTCGCTCGCAGTAGACAAGCATCGAGCGTCGCACTGGAATCTCGACGAGGTGCGTCCCCGGAATGGCGGACAGGTATGGACCATCCGGAAGGCTGAGTCGATCCACCATGACGGCGCTGAATCGCAGCTTCTTTCGAAGGTAGTTGACTGCGCGAAAACACACCTGAATCCGGGGCGGCCGCTGGTCTGTCGCAATCTCGAAGGAGATCGGTATCAGCTCGAAGTCAAGTGGACGGCTCAGCTCCAGGAGGCGCTGGGACGGCACGCTGACAGGCAGAGGCTGCCCCTGTCGCCGAAAGCGCGTAGCGAATGCGGCGACGATCGACAAGAATTTGGCCAGGCCAGGCACGTGCTCCAGCATTGGCGCCTCCCGATCGCAATGACGACACCGGGCTTGTGAGACGATCCGGATCGTGAGCTGTGGCTGGTGCCAGAGGTTGGCAACTTCGGCCCGGCCCGACTGGAGCGGTTCCCGCCTCCTCTACCTGAGAGTGCGTGGCTTCCGGGCCGGATTCGAGGTGCGTTTTGCGTTTCCCTGGGGATGCTTTCGGAAGTCTCGGGCGATCAAACGCTCGAGATCCTGGTGACGTGAGCGTGCCCAGAGCCATCGGTCCTTGTCTCGCAGTGACAAGCTTGCTGGGGCCGCTCTATTGACGGCTGTGATGTACTCCTGATAGCGACCCCAGCGCACGTCGGGTTTGCTTAGGTTGCCTATGCCGTGAAACGCGTTGAGGGCACTGCAGACGCGAATGTCGTACACGGTGAACTGCTCGGGATACAGCACGGCGAGGATGGCCGAAGCCATCGGCAGGCGAAGTCCCCACTTCTCGCTCATCAGCACGAACCGCTCGCGCGGGGAGTGCGCGCTAGCGAGATCACGCGTGAGCTCACGCGCGGCAGTCTCCAAATCGCCGTCAGCCACGTGGGAGATTCGCAAAGCGACCCTCGTTATCGCTCGGTTGGCCTTCCATCGCACGATCGCGAACAGGTCGTACGCCCCTAGCGATCCTTCCTGTCGGAAGCGCGGACCTACCGAGTCGAAGAGGTAGCGCTCTTCGTCGTATTGTTTCTCGAAGCTGCGATCCATGAGTGATCGAGTGGCTTTCTGTTCGGTCGGAGTGTCTGGCTAGTGCCCGTATCATGCGTCGCAGTCGCAGCCTACGCCACCGTCGGTGCAAACACTTGGACCCGGTCCGCCCGGCGATGCATGCGCGGGGAACCAGGCCGTGTGCAAGTTCGGCCGACCCGGACGTCTCCCTTTGGAATCCAATGGAGCGTCCCGTGCGTAACTGGTTGCCTGGCCTTGCGATCCTTCTTCTCCCCGCTGCCCTCCCGGCGCAGGGACGAATCATCGTTCCGTGCCTTCCGCCCCCCTGCGACGGCCGAGTCTGTCCGCCGCCCAGGCCGTGCCCACGCCCGATCGACGGCGCGCGGATCGAGCGCACGTCCACCACCGTCACCGCGAGCCTCGAAAACGGCGTCCTCCACTATGAAGTCGACGAACGCTTCGTCAACCGGGGCGGACGTGTCGGCGAGGCCGACTACCTCTTCCCCCTCCCGAGCGGCGCCGCCTTCCAGGACCTCAAGCTCTCGATCGACGGCCAGATGATCGCCGGCGAGATCCTCGGCGCCGACGAAGCCCGCCGCATCTACGAGGAGATCGTCCGCCGCGACCGCGACCCCGCGCTCGTCGAGTGGATGGGCCGCGGCCTCCTCCGCACCCGCATCTTCCCGATCCAGCCGGGCGAGGAACGCTGCGTCATCGTCCGCTTCCAGGCCGTCGCCAAACGCGAAGGCGACGCCCTCCGCATCGACTACTTCCAGGGCTCCGCGCCCGAGCGCGGCCCCGTCCCGATGCCCATGCCGATGCCGCGCCCGCGCGGCGATCAGCCCGCGGACCGCGGCACGGACCGCGAAATGAACGAGCGAGCCGGTGGCTCGGCCGCCAGGGTCGCGTTCACGCTCTTCTTTCCCGACGACGCCCGCTACGGCCGCCCGTACTCGCCCACGCACTCGCTCGAGATCGACCGCGATCGCGGCCGGCAGCGCGTTCGCGTCCGCGGCGACGCGCGCGAGGTCACGATCCTCCTCCCCGTCCGCCGCGCCACCGCCGCGTCGATCACCGTGCTGCCGCACGCGCCGACGCGCGACCCGGGCTTCGCCCTCATCACGCTGACGCCGCCGGAGGCGCGCCGCCGCGCCGCGCCGCGCGACGTCACCTTCGTGCTCGACGTCTCCGGCTCGATGAGCGGCACCAAGATGAACCAGGCCCGCGAGGCGGGACACCGGCTGCTCGCCACGCTCGAGCCGCACGACCGCTTCCGGCTCATCGACTTCGCCTCCGACGTCCGTACGTTCCGCGACGAGTGGACGGCTGCCACGCCGGCCAACCTCCGCGAGGCCGAACGGTACCTCGAGTCGCTCCGCGCCGAGGGCGGCACCAACATCGCCGGCGCGCTCGAGGAAGCGCTCCGCGGCAACGGCGTGCGGTCGGCGAACCGGCTGCCGCTGGTCCTCTTCATCACCGACGGCGAGCCGACGGTCGGCGAGCGGGATCCCTCGCGCATCGCCGCGCTGGCAGCACGTCTCCGCGGAGACGCGCGGGTCTTCACCTTCGGGCTCGGCGCCGACGTCAAGGTCGCGCTGATCGAGCAGCTCGCGCTCGAGGGCCGCGGCACGGCGCACTTCGTCCGCCCCGAGGAGCACGTCGAGCGCGTCGTCGGGCTGGTCGCCAGCCGGCTCACCGCGCCCGTCGCCACCGACATTCGCGTCCGGGCCGAGGGCGTGCGGCTGGTGCAGACGCACCCCGCCGAGGCGCTGGACCTGTTCGCCGGGCAGGACCTGGTCGTGCTGACGCGCTACGAGGGGAGCGGCTCGGGCCGGATCACCATCGAGGGTCGCGGCGCCGACGGGCCGGTGCGGTGGAGCGTTCCGGTGAGCTGGCCGGCGCGCGAGCGCGAGAACTCGTTCGTCGCCCGGCTGTGGGCGACGCAGCGGGTCGGCTGGCTGAGCGCCGAGCGGCGCACGCACGGCCCGTCGCGTGAGCTGGACGACGAGATCCGGTCGCTCGGCGAACGCTATGGGATCCCGACGGAGCTGACGTCGTACTTCGTCCGCGAGCCCGGCATGGTCGTGCAGCGTGACGCCGCCGGTCAGATGCGGCTTCAGGAGATCGTCGTCACCGGCGCCAACGCCGCCACGCCGCCGCCGGCGGCGTCGGAGGCCGAGCGGCGGAGGAGGGAGTTCGATGCCGGCCGCGCCGCGTCGGTGCAGCGCTCGGCGGCGAGCATCGCCGCGGTGGACTCGATGGTGACGATCGCAGAGGCAGAGGTGGCGAGGGTCGGGGGAGTCGGTTCTCGGGCCGGCATCGGTGGGGCGATGGGTGCGGTCTCGCCACGTCGGACGATGGACGGGCGGACGTTCGAGCTCCGGGACTCGGTCTGGACGGACGTCTCGTGGCGGGAGGGGATGCGGACGATCGCCATCGCGCCGTACTCGGCGGCTTACTTCGCGGTGCTGGAGATGTATCCGGAGTTGCGGAGTGCGTTTGCGCTCGGGGAGCGGGTAGTGGTCGCCGGGCGGAGCATCGCGATCCGGGTCGAGGCGGGTGGTGCGGAGCGGCTCTCGGCGGGCGAGCGGTCGGCGCTCCAACGGGAGTGGTAACACGTGGAGCAGCACGAGCCAATCGATGGCAGCCGAAACGAGCCGCGGATGCTAGAGGTCCAGGACGAGCCGGAGGCCTGCGTCCACCCGTGCCATCAGCTTCGGCGACAAGCGGCCGGTACGCTCCGACAGGTAGCTCGTGTCCAGCGTCACGATCTGCGTGACGTTGGCGACCGAGTCCTTCGGCAAACCCGTGCCAGCTCGAGACGGTGCGAACGCGCGTACCGCGCCAGGTACGTGCCGTGGTAGATTGACGCAGGGCGCAATCCTTCGCTACCGTCCCGCACTCTTCGCGGAAGTATCATGACGCGCGAAATGACGACAACTGCAGGCTCGATCATGACGGCGGAGGAGCTCGAGCGGCTCTCCGAGCCCGGCAAGCGATTCGAGCTCGTCCGCGGACGGCTCGTCGTCCGGGAGCCGCCGAGCGGGTGGCACGGGCGTGTTTCGGCCAGGCTCACGATTCGCGTCGGCCTTCACGTCGAAAAACACGCGCTCGGAGAGGTCTTGCAGGACTCCGGCTTCAGGATCCGATCCGATCCCGACACGGTCCGCGGACCCGATCTGGCCTTCGTCGCCGCGGACCGGGTCGCTCAGATCGGGCGGAGCGGTTTTCCACGCCTTGCGCCCGACCTCGTCGCCGAAGTGCGCTCTCCCGACGATCGGCCAGGCGTGGTGCTGGCCAAGGTCGCCGACTGGATCGACACCGGAACGAAGATCGTCTGGGTAATCGATCCCGCCCGATTCGAGGCCCGGGTATACCGCGCGGACGGCTCCGAGTCGCACCTCGCTCGTGAGGACTCGCTCGACGGTGAGGACGTGCTGCCGGGCTTCACGTGTCCGCTGCGGGAGATCCTCGAGTAAGGCACCTCACAACCGGGCGTCGCTGTCGACGGCAGGAGGCAGGTCAGCGGCTCGACCCGATCGTCCCGCCCACCAGCCACGCCTTCCGCCGCTCCTGCGTCGGATGCCGCCCATGCGCCCAGCTCACGAACACATCCCGGACGTACGCGACCTTCCCCGTGAGCTCGTACGCCGACCCGATCGAGACGTACGTACCACGAGTCGGCTCCGCCTGCTCGACCACATCCTCAAGCCCGTGCTCGGCGAAATACCGCCACTCCGCCTCGAGCCTGGCTCGCGACACCCAGTCCGGCACACCGGTCGTGAGCGCGATCCGGTTCCACATCAGCGCCACCGTGACCCGCTGATGCGCCCGCAGCTCCACGCCGAGCGTGTCGCGCAACTCCGACGCCAGCGGACGGACGATCGCATAGTCGACCGAAGCACTCGGCACCAGCGGCCACAGCCCGCGCTGCGTCCCGCGCGGCGTGCGGTAGAGCGCCGACAGCCCCAGCGCACCGTGGAGTTCGTTCGCCCGCGAATCGGCCTCGCCGTTCACCCGCGCCCCGAGCAGCACGTAGCCGTAGTCGAACCGGAATGGTGGCGGACATGGATCGTCCTCCGGCGTGCAGAACTGGACGTGCTGGAGCTGGATGCGCCAGCCGAGGTCCACGCTACCGCGGGCCAGCGGCTCCGTCGTAACGCCGCTCCGCAGCGCGACCGCGCCGCCGAGGTCGGCGGCGTAGCTCCGCGCCGTCGGAAACCGCGGCCTGTTTCCGTAGATGCGCGTCGGCTCGACGTTCAACCGGTAGCGCAGGCCCCACGTGCTCGCCTCCGCGCCTTCCAGCCGGCCGGGTCGGAGCGACCAGTCGAGCGGCAGCTGCGCCGCGGCGGTATCGTGCACCACCACGATGCCGATCAACGCCAGGGCCCGGCGCACGGAGGACTTCATCAGGAAATCTCGGTCGGGAAGAGAAAGATCGCGTCGATAGTCGCCGCCGCATCGGCGAGGGTCTTCTCGCCGTCGGCGAGGAGCGTCCGGAGCTTCGCGATCGCCGTCGCCGGCTCGTAGTCGCCCGTCAGTGCGCCACGGCTGCCGGTGCAGTAGATGAACAGCGTCTGGGCGATGGCGTCGAAGTCCTGCTTCGTCGCGCCGGGCCAGTAGGACAGCTGCCGCAGGCGGAGCGCGGCCGCGTCCTCGAACGAGATCTGCCGCTGGGCGCCGCTCATGTAGCCGCGGAAGAAGCCGAACGCGATGCGGTGGGCATCGTTGTTCGGCGACCACTCCGCGTGCACACGCGCCACCGTCCAGTGGTGCATGCCGGCCAGCCAGGCGGCCGGCTCCGATCCCACACCGGGCCGGCTCTTCAGGAACTCGACCAGCCGCTCGATGTTCTGCCGCATCGGCCGCCCGTCCAGCGGGAGCCCGAGGAAACCCGCCGGCGCCCGCGTCATCACGATCTCCTGTTCGGCCGCCGTCAGGTTGCTCTCGAACCAGGCCCAGTACAGACGGTCGGCCATGCTCAGACGGACGAGCCAGACGTCGGTGCCGAAGATGACGCGGTCGCTGATCGGCTCGTTCTCCAGCAGGCGGCGGATCCAGGTGAGATAGTATCCCTCGCTGGTGGCGGACACCATCTGATCGACGTGGTAGGCGAGATCGCAGTAGACATTCTGGTAGCTGAGCATCAGCTGCTCGATCACCACCGGCCACTGCAGCCCCGTGGGGCCGCCCGGCGTGAGCACGCCCTGCTGCAGCCCGCCCGAGTGCGCGAAGCACACGTAGAGCTCCGGCCTGTCGGCGAGGATCGGCCACCACCGCTCCGGGTTGCTGAGCTGCGCCGTGGCTTCGCTCTCGATGAAACCGGTCAGCGTGCAGTGCATCAGGATCGGCACCTCGTTGAGCGCGCAGTAGTCGTACACGGCCATCATTTCCGGCGAATCCACCGGCACGCCGAGCGAGGGATACAGCTTCACTCCGACGAAGCCGCGCCGCTCGATGGCCTCGCGCATCAGGTCGAAGTGCTTCGTTCGGCGGGTGTTGACGGCGACGAACGGGAAGACGCGCCCCGGGAACGCCGCGCTCGCGTCGGAGGTGCCGGCGAGCTGCGCGAGGAACTTCGCCTCGTCGGCCGCCTGCGCCTTCTCGGAGGTGATGTCCATCATCAGCGCGATGAGCCCATCCTCCTCGCGCATCTCGCCGAGCACTGCTGCGGCGACGCCAGTCACGTCGGCCTTCATCGCCAGACGCAGCGTTTCGAAGACGTCGGCGATGGTCGTGTCGGAGTCGGCGCCCTCGTCGAACCAGCCGGAGAGGCGCGTCAGCATGTCGCGCAGCAGTCCGATCTGCGCCGCCCGCAGGCCGTCGCCGAGGATGCGCACCTCGACGGGAAGGTGCGGCGTCTGCTTCGCGAACTTCCTGAACGACTTCGTCGACGCGATGTAGCCGAGGAAGCGCGCGAGGAGCTCCTCCTCGACCAGATACTCCGGCGTCTGCACCTGCTCGACCAGGAAGCGCTCGAGCGCCTCGGCGACGAAGTCGGGGACCTTCTGCCGTCGCACGCGGTCGACCATGATCTTCACCGCATGGCGCGTGAGGACCGTGTGCAGGTTGAAGATGTGCGCGTGGCCGTTGATTCGCACTACGTGCTCAGCAGCCGGAGCGTCTCGGCACGGGCCTCGCCGAGATTGATGCCGGCCGCGACGAGCACCTGCGCGGCGATCCCCCTCTCCTCGCGCAGAAGTCCGAGCAGGAGGTGCTCCGTGCCGACAGATGAGTGGTTCAGCTCCCGTGCCTCGTCCATGGCCAGCTCGAGCGACTTCTTGGCACGGGACGTATAGGGGAGATCGGGCTGGGTCTGCTGATCGCCAGTCCCCTTTCTGACCACCGCCTCGACCTGCACCCGGATGTCACCGGGATCGGCGCCGAGGTTCTGGAGTACCGCCGCGGCGACGCCACCCCCTTCGCGCACGATGCCGAGGACGAGATGCTCCGTGCCCACGTACTCGTGTCGGAGCCGCACGGCTTCCTCGCGAGCCATCGCGAGGACCTTCCAGGCACGCTCGGTGAGGTTGTAGCGCTGCATCGCTCGATTCGCTGGCGTCGCCCTGAGTATGCGCGATCAGCCGGTGCGCTGCCAGGAGTCCCGCTGGCGACGACGGCGAAGCGATCGCGCACGAGTCGATAGCCGCCGGCAGGCGCGCGCCGCTCACCAGCTGCGAGGTCTCGCTGGTCGCCGCCGAGAACGAGCGGATGCGGCGAGTCGTCGAGGCGTTCGGCTGCAGGAAGGTGCGAACGGTGCGGCTGTACTCGAAGACCATCTCGCCGTCTTCGACATAGCATCTCTCGCCGCGCCCGACCGCCGCGACCCGCAACGCTGGCCGACTATCGCGCCGACGGCAGCGTGAGCATCCAGATGTCGGCTTCCGTGACGCGGCGCGAGAAGTACGCCCAGCGGCCGTCGGCCGAGAGTCGCGGAGGCCCAATGATGTCGCGTTCCACTGACCACACCTGACGAACCTCACCCGTCCGGCTGTCCACCACGTGAAACGCGTTCCGGTTCGCCACGAACAGAATCCGGCGTCCATCGGGCAGAAAGACGGGCCATTCACCGAAGTCGGTGAGTCGCTCGTACCGCCGCGAGCGGAACGAATAGATCGCGATCCCCCGTCCCATCCCGCCCGGTGTGCCGATCTGTCCCGCCAAAAGCTCGCCGTCGGCCGACCACGAGTTGACGAAAAAGTGCCCGATGGTGGACGTGGGCAGGATCTCCGGTTCCTGATCCTCCGCTCCGAATGCGTCGAGCACGATGACCGTGTCAGCGGCGCTGGCCGACGCGGCGGCAATGCGGCGCCCGTCGGGCGACCACGCATGGTAGGCCGATAACCGTGTGGTGAGTCGCTGCAGTCCGCTCCCGTCCGGCCGGATCTTCCAGATCTGCAGGTGGCCGCCGCGGTTGGAGAAGAACGACACCCACTGGCCGTCCGGCGACCAGCGCGGGATGCGATCCGCCCCCGCGTCATCGGTGAGTTGTCGCCGCTGCGAGCCATCGACCCTGGATAGATAGATGTCGCCCTCGGGTTGGGTGAGCGTGTAGTACGCCGCCCACTCGCCATCCGGCGAGGGATCGGGCGAGGAGAACTGCCTCGCCCCCGTCGTCACCGGCGCCGGATCGCCGGCGACGGCGGCCGCCACTGGATCGAACGCGAGCCGCTGGATGTTGATCGTCACCTGCGCCGAGACGTAGGCGATCCGCGAACCGTCGCCGGCGATCGTCGGGTGTGCGAGAAACGTGGCCGGCGTGGTGAGCGGCTCCGCCGCGCCGCGCGCCCTGCCGGTCCGCTCGTCCGCCGGGATGCGCCACAGGTTCATGCTGCCGCCGCGGTTGCTGGAGAAGTAGACGTACCGGCCGTCCGGCGACCACGCCGGGCTCCAGTCACGCTCCGCCTCGGTGGTGAGCCGCACCGCCTCGCCGCCGTCGCGTCCGATCGTCCAAATGTCCCCCTGCGCCGGCGCACCGAGGCGGCGATAGTACGCGATGCGATGTCCGCCCGGCGACCACGCCGGGAGCGTCGCGTCGCCCGTCGGCAGCCGGCGCGCCCCGCCGCCATCCGCGTTCACGACCCACAGCTCGCTCTGCCCTTCCGAGTTGCCGGGATTCATCTCCACGTTCTCGGTGACGAACGCGATCTGTTCTCCGTCGGGCGACCAGGTGGGGCGGTAGCCGCCGTTCGTCACGCGCCGAAGCGATTCGCCGGTGCGCCCCATGACGAAGATGCCGCCGCCGTCCCGCGACGACCGGAAGGCGATCCGCTCACCGTCCGGCGAGAACGCCGGCTGGTCGTCGTCGTCCGGCGAGTCGGCGGTGAGATTGATCGGCATCTGACCGGTGACGCTCTGGAGATATATGTCCCGGTTTCCGCTCTGCTCGCCCGCGTAGACGACCCAGCGGCCGTCGGCCGACAGGCTGGGGAACCACTCGATGCCCGGATCGGAGGTGAGGAGCGTGTGCCTGGCGCCGGCCATCTCCGGCGCCCCGCTCGAGAAGGGGACGCCGGCGATCAGAACATACGTCCCCGCAATCATGACCACCGCCGCCGCTGCGCCGGCGAGCATCCACCGTTTCCGGCTCGCGCGCAGCGCCGCCGACGTTCGCACCACATGGCCGCTCCCGGCGAGTGCGTCGGCGAACTGCGCCGCGGTGGCGAAGCGGTCCGCTGCCACCTTCGCCATCGCCGTCATCACCGCCTGCTCGACGTGAGGCGGCACCGTGTCGCGGACGACGCGGATCCCCGGCACGGGTTCGACGGCCTTGCGGGCGAGCACGACCTGATACGAACCGGTGAACGGCGGCGTGCCGGTGAGCATCTCGTAGACCACGCAGCCGAGACTGTAGATGTCGGAGCGGTGGTCGAACCCCCCGCCGCCGGCGCCCTGTTCGGGGCTCATGTACGCCGGCGTGCCGACGGCGATCCCGGTCTCGGTGAGCTTCTCGCCCGCCGTGAGCAGGATGTGGGCGACGCCGAAGTCGGCGAGCAGGGCGTGTCCGCCGCCGAGGAGGATGTTCTCCGGCTTGATGTCGCGGTGAATGAAGCCCTGCGAGTGCGCGTAGGTCAGCGCGCCGGCGATTTCGCGCGCGATCCGGATCACGTCATCGAGCGGGAGCTCGTGCTCGCGCTCCAGCCGGTCGCGCAGCGATTCGCCGGGGACGTACGGCATGACGTAGTACGTCAGTCCGTCGGCCTCGCCGGAGTCGATCAGCGGGAGGATGTTCGGGTGCTGGAGCTTCGCGGCGATCCGGATCTCGCGCAGGAAGCGCTCGGCGCCGGTCGTGTTGGCGACCTCCGGGCGCAGGACCTTGAGCGCGACCCGGCGGTCGTGCTTCGGGTCGTGCGCCAGGAAGACGACGCCCATGCCGCCGCGGCCGAGCTCGTGCTCGATCCGGTAGCGGTCACCGAGCGCCGCGCCGAGTCGCTCATGCAGCTCCGCCATGGGCGATTGCGGGGTGCGGGGATCGCAGTCAGGGCGGCAGGGCGAGTGCTGCCGCTGGCGAAAACGTTACAGCGCGGCGTGAAAGGGCACAACGGCTCGCGGGAACTGCGCACCCGTCCGATCCTGCTGCCGATCGGTCCCTGTCCGGATCCGGGACACGCCGATCCCGCAAGCGCACGACTTCCTGCTCACGGACACGCGCCCGATGTCGCCTCCGTCACACTCCCGGGTCGCCTTATGCTCCGGTCGTCGTTGGCGGGCCGAGGTCAGTGGCAGGGGACGGCACGGCCGGCGAGGCTCGACGAAGGTACGCGCGCGTAGAATCCCGGAACGTCAGCACCAACGTGGTGACGGTGATCGGCCAGGCGAGCGGCTGCGAAAGGGAAAGGAGCAGGGCGAGGCCGGCGACCACCCTCAACGCGATCAGCTTGCGCCAAGCGACGAACGTGAGAAGCAGGACCGCGAGTATCGCCGGAAGCAGCAGGGCGCCTACCATCTCACCCGCTTCGCGCGCCCCGTAGGTGCTCAATTCGTAGCCGGCCCTTTCGATCCAGCCCCGACGAAAACCCTCCCAGAAGGGCGAATCGGCCGGCGTCGTGAAAGCGATTGCCGCGCCGGCGGCGATGACGATCACCGCGAGGCGCACCCAGGCGAGCGCGACGATCCACTTCACCGCGGTCGGTCTGTCGGTCTGCATGATGTCCGGCGTTGAGGCAGATCCTCGAGGAGCACCAGCATCCCTTACTGCAGCGAGCACCAAGTTACCTCGGAGCGGGAGACCCGTCCAGAACACAGGCTGGATGCCACTCACCCGGAGCTGACCCGTGCGACGCCTCGCGCTCCTCATCTTGCTGCTCGGCGCGCCCGTGACCGCGGACGCGCAGTTCCGCGATCACGCTACGGGGCTCGTGATCTCGCCCCCGGAAGACTTCTACCGGCAGGGCGAGGATCTTCTGGCCCCGGCCAGCCTCATCTCCTGCTGGCACGCCAGCGAGACCGCGGACTACCCGTGGGTCCGGATCTGCGCCGAGCGCCTCGACCGGCTGCCGCGCGCCGATGAGAAGTTGAGCTTCCGGTGGGGCGATCGCACTGTCAAGGGAGCACGCGCCCGCGTGCAGGTTGGAGGAAAGGACCTGATGCTGTACTCGGCGCTCATCCCCCTTCGCTCGGGGACCATCCGGCTGGATGTCGTCACGCCCGTGCACGGCGCCGATGACGCGAAGGCCTACATGGAGCAGACGCTCGCCACGGTGCGCGACGAAGGACGGTCCGTGGAACGGTCGAGTGCCGCGCGCGTGGACGATCAGCGCGAGCTGCGGAGCCTGGCCAGGTTGGCCGGGAAGTCGGGCATGGGGCTGATCGCGATCGGCGTAGGCTTGTGGATCAAACAGCGCCGCGCGAAAAAGAAGGCCGAGGCCGGGCGAGCTCGCGACTGATCTCGTCTATTCCCTGCTCGACGTCGGCGTCGCGTCGTGCCGCATGCATCTCGACCGTCCAGGCGACGGCTTCCAGGACATACCACTTTTGGATCTCGGCGAGCATCGAGGGCGCGTCGTCTCCAGCATAGCGGCGCAGGACCGCCGAGTGAATCTCCTCGCCGTAGTCCTCGTACATGAATATGAAGTCGCGCGCGGCGTCGCCGATCGCGACGTCCCCGAAATCGATCACTCCCGTCAGCCTGCCGGTCTCCTCACTGTAGAGCACGTGGGCCGGGCCAATGTCGCCATGGAGCAGAACGGGCTGCGAGTCCGACTGCGGCGCGCTGTATGACCATCGCTCGAGCGCCGCGTCCAGCCGCGCTCGGGTCTCGCGGTCGAACAGCCCGCCGATCGTGTCATGCATCGATCCGCGAAGACGCCGCGCGAGCTCGGTGGCGTCGAGCTTCTCCAGGCCGCACGCGACTCCGCTGCCGGTCGTCAGCGAGTGCAAAGCGCGGAGAAAGTTCGCCAGCTCGGCGGCGGCGTTCTCTCTCGCGTCCGCAGGCATGCTCAGCCAGCGCTGTCGCGTGAGCGCCTCGCCGGCCACCTCGTCGTGCACGGCGAACGGCGGGCATCCATCCGGTGCGTGGTACGTCGGCCGGGGAACTGGCAGCGGCAGCAGCGGTGCGATGCGATCGAGAACGCACGCCTCTCGCCTCAGGGCGGCCGCCGCCTCGGCGTGTCTCGCCACACGCACGACTCTGGGGCCATGCCTGTAGGCGAGGCAGAAGACACCCTGCCCGAAGGGCTCGAGCGGGGTGTGGTCCGCGGCCGGCAGATGCCCGGCGATCAGGGCTGCCGCACCAGAGTGATCGATGGCGTCCCAGGGCCAGGCCGAATCGCCATCGCGGCGGTCGTGCGCCGGCTTCATTGCAGTGGGCCCCAGCGGGCGTTGGTCATGGTGGCTGCATCACACGAGCACGCGTTCCAGGGAGAACGCAGCCGAGTACGTGCGGGCGGCGGTAGGCTTGGTCGAAGGTCGCGACCCGGTCGACGTGATGGCGGCGACGCCCGGCCTCCTGGCGCGCTCGGTGGCCGGGCTGAGCCCGGCCGAGCTGACCAGGCCCGAAGCACCTGGCAAATGGTCGATCCTCCAGGTGGTCCAGCATCTCGCCGACGAAAATCCTGGTTGTGCCGGGAGGATCGGGGTCCCGGCGGCAGATGGAGCATCCCACGCTGGTCGGTTGGGTGAAGATGGTCAGTGAACGGGCGGAGCTCGTGCTGTCGGTCTGCAGCGGTGCGCGCTCACTCCCGCTTCGCGCGCTCCAGCAGCTTCCTGAACGGCTGGGCCGCGCGGCCCGCGTGTGGCCCTGCGGCGCCCAACGACGGACTCGAGCCGGATGCCGCATCCACGACGAGCTGGTACGAGCCCGTCGATCCGGGCCAGTAGCTCGTCGCCAGGATCAGGTATTCCCCCGGAGCGAAGGTGTGGACGACTCGTGCATTCAGCACCTCGCCGCCGTCATCGTCGCCGGCGATCATGCCTCCGCTGCGGTCGGTCACCCACAGGAAGGCGTCGAAGTCCTGGCTCGTCAGGTCGATCCGAAGGGTGGCCGTCGCGGGTACGACGAGCAGCCACGGATCCGCGAACGACACGCCATTGAGCAGGCAATCGTCCGAGCTCAGCGTGCCCGGCACGAGCTGGCCGACCGCGAGCGTGCCGACGGGACTCGTGCACAAGGGAATGGTGACGACCTGGGTCGAGAGCTGATACGGACCGCGGGAGGCCGGTCCGAAGCCTGTTGCCCATACGATGTATTGGCCGGCGGCGAACGTCCCCAGCAGTCTCGCGTTCGTGCCACCACCACTGTCGTCGTCCCAGGTGAGGATGTTCATCTGCAGATCCGTGACGACCACCAGCGCGTCGAAGCTCGAGCTGGTCAGGTCGATCTGAAGGCTCGTCGTCGAAGCGAGGTCGAGACGCCAGCCCTGGGCGGGCACCTCGTGGACGAAAAGGCAGTCGTTCGCCGTGAGCGTGCCGCTGTGTACCTCCTCCGAGCCGATGGTGCGACTGGTCGCCGGTGTGCAGTCCACCGGCAGAACCTGGAGCTCGACCGACGCGGACCGGTCGCCGCTCTTCGCCGAGATCCTGGCCGAACCCGCCGACCGGCCCGTGACGAGGCCGCCCGTGCTCACGGTGGCGATCGTCTCGCTCGAGCTGGTCCATGTGACCGGCCGCGAACCTCCTATCGTCGCGCCCGTCTGATTGAGCAACGTCGCTACGAGCTGCACGGTGCCGCCCACGAGGAGCTGCGTCTGCGGCGAGGAGACGATGACGGTCGCCACCTGGTCCTCGATGGCGCTGGGGCCGTCGCCGCACGAGGCGAGGGTGAAGGTGGCGAAGATCGCCGCCAGTTGCGTCGTCCTTCCGGATACGAGTCGCATTACCGTATTCCTCTGCCTTCGGTGATCCTCGTGAGGTCGTCATCGCGGTCCTCGCCAATTGTGTGGCCAGAAGCGGCCGGATGCCATACGTCAGGTGCGTAGTCCTGATCGCACGATGACGTAGTTCCTCGTGCCCGGCGACGGCGTTCGAAGTATCTTCAACGTGCCATGCGCCCGATGCGTTTCCATTACATGCGACGCGGCCGCTCCCTCTCGCCGTCGGCGCCCCGGACCCCGTCGTGAGATTCCGAGCGCTCACCATCGGTGCCTTGGCGCCGGTGGTCGTCGTGCTCGGCTGCGGTGGCGGCGCCAGCGAGGCCGGAGCCGGCGGCGCCGAATCCGCCGCCGCCGAGCGACGCGTCTTCGCGACGACGGTCGCCGCGATCGGCACCATCAAGCCTCAGATCGGCGCCGAGGTGCGCGTCGGGTCGCGGATCTCCGGCCGCGTGCGCCGGCTCGGCGCCAACATCGGCGACGTCGTCCGCCGAGGGCAGGTGATCGCCGAACTGGAGACGGAGGAGCTCGATGCGATCGTCGCCGAGCGCCGCGCCGAGCTCGCGGTCTGGGAAGCGGCCGTCGCGGCTGCGCTGTCGACGACGCAGCTCGCCGCCGCGGAGCTCGCCCGCCACCAGCAGCTCGAGCAGCAGGGCGTCGCCACGCGGGCCGAGGCCGACGTGGCGCGCGAGCGCCACGGGGTGGCGGTGGCCCAGCAGGGAAGCGCGACCGCCGCGCTCGCCCGTGCACGTGCGGCGCTCGACCAGGCCACCGTGCAGCGTTCGTTCGCCACGCTCCGCGCGCCGATCACCGGTGTTGTCGCGTCCGTGGCCACGCAGGAAGGCGAAACGATCGCCGCCGGACTGAATGCGCCGACCTTCCTCACGATCCTCGACCTCGCCCGGCTGCAGGTGGATACCTACGTGGATGAGGTGGACATCGGACGCGTGCAGGTGGGCCAGCGCGCGACCTTCACGGTGGACGCGTTCCCCGCGCGCGACTTCGGCGGCATCGTCGCGGCGATCTATCCTACCGCAACCATCCAGGACAACGTCGTGAAATACATCGCGGCAGTGCGCATCGATTCCGCCGCCGGCGTGTTGCGGCCGGAGATGACCGCCAACGTGCGGATCGAGCTGGCGGCGCGCGAGGTGCTGGCCGTGCCGGTGCGCGCGGTACGCCGCGTCGACGGGCGGAGCGTGGTGTACGTCGGAGCGCCCGGCCGCGCGGAGGAGCGCTCCGTGCGCGTCGGGTGGCGCGACGGCGGGTGGATCGAGATCAGCGAGGGACTGCAGGCGGGCGAGCGTGTCGTGCTCGATCCGCAGGCGCCGGAGGTGCGGCGATGAGCCGGACCCTCCGGCTCGCGCGCGACGTCGGCGCCTCGCTGCGGGCCAATCGCGCGCGCTCTCTCCTGATGATGGCGGGGGTCGCCGTCGCGGTCGCCGTCCTCTCCACGGTCATCATGATCGGGCAGGGGACGCGCGCCCGGATCCTCGATACCGTGCAGAAGCACGGGCTGGACATGATGATGGTGCGCGCCGGCGGCGACGTGCAGGTCTTCGCGCCGCGTGCCGACCGCGGGCTGGCCTCGCTGCTGGAGGAGGACGCGCGCGCGATCCGGTCCACCGTGCCGAACATTGCCCTGGTGAGCGCCGTGCAGAACCAGCGCGGGATCACCGTGGTCGCCGGGGAGCGGTCCGTCCTCACTCGCGCCTTCGGTGTGGAGTCCGACTGGATCGAGATCCGGCGTTGGGGAATGGCCGACGGCGAGTTCCTGAGCGCGGAGGACCAGGCGGCAATGGCCCGCGTGGTGATGCTCGGCGCGCGCGTGGCGCGAGAGCTCTTCCCGGCCGGGGGCGCGGTCGGGAATACCATCCGCGTGAACGGCGACCCGTACGTGGTGAAGGGCGTCTTCATCGAGATGGGTGCCAGCGCCGGCGGCGATGACTGGGACGACCGGATCGTGGTCCCGTTCACCACCTCCTCGCGGCGCCTCTTCGGACGGCCGTACCTCGAGCAGGTCGTCGTGCGCGTGCGCGACGCGCGCCGGATGGACGAGACAGCAGATGCGGTGCGCGGGCTGCTGCGCGTGCGGCATGGCATCGCCTCGGGGGCGCCGGACGACTTTTTCGTGCGCGAGCCGGAGGACGTCGAGGGCGCGGCGCTCGAGACCTCGACCACCCTCACCAGCCTGCTCATCGGCATCGCAATCGTGGCCCTGGTGGCCGGCGGCGTCGTGATCATGAACCTGATGCTGCTCTCGGTGGCCCAGCGCACTCACGAGATAGGCCTGCGCCGCGCCATCGGCGCCCGCCGAGGCGACATCACGCTCCAGTTCGTGCTGGAATCGCTCGGTATCGCGCTCGGCGGCGGGGTGCTCGGCATCGGCATCGGCGCGGCGGTCGCTGCCGGCATCGCCGCGCTCGACGTGGCAGCCGTGGACGTGACCTGGATCCCGTTCGCCGCGGCCCTGATCGCCTGTACCGCCCTCGGCCTGCTGTTCGGGATCCCGCCGGCGCGCCGCGCGGCTGCGCTCGACCCCGCGACCTCCCTCGGCGAGCGCCGCCTCTGATGACCGACCCACACACCACACCGGTGATCGCCATTCGCAACCTTCAGCGCACCTACCGGAAGGGCGGGGCGGAGACGGCCGTTCTGCGCGGAGTAACTGCCGACGTCGGGCGAGGCGAGTTCCTGGCCATCACCGGCGCCTCGGGTTCCGGCAAGTCCACTCTGATGAACATCCTCGGCCTGCTCGATCAGCCCGATGCCGGTACGTATCTCCTCGATGGCGTGGACGTCTCCCGCGCCGACGACGACGCCCGCTCGACGCTCCGCAGCCGGCACATCGGTTTCGTCTTCCAGCAGTTCCACCTGATGGAGCGGGCGACCGCGCTGGAGAACGTGATGCTGCCGCTGCTGTACGCGACCGACGAGCACACGGATGGCGACGCCCGCGCCCGCGCGGCGCTCGAGACGGTCGGGCTGGCGCACCGTCTTACGCATCGTCCTGGAGAGCTCTCCGGCGGCGAGCAGCAGCGCGTTGCGATCGCGCGGGCGCTGATCAACGATCCGTCCCTCCTCCTCGCCGATGAGCCGACCGGCAACCTCGACGAGCGCAGCGGCGCCGAGGTGATGGAGCTGCTGCGGTCGCTCCAGGCCGCCGGTCGCACGATCGTCCTCGTCACACACGATCCCACGTTGGCCGCACGCGCCGATCGGGCGATGGTGATGCGCGACGGACGACTGGACGCGCGCGAGCTGGCCGGCGCGGAGTGACGACTCCCGCGGGGCGCGCCCGGCGCCTCTGGCGGCAGGCGCGGCTCTCGGCGCGGCTTCTCGGCGCGCACCGCCTCCGCACCGCTCTCAGCGCCTCAGGGTTGATCGCCGGAGTCGCCACCGTGATGGTGATGGTCGCGCTCGGGCGGGGTGCCGAGCGGCGCGTGGTCGAACGGGTGCGCGCGTTGGGCACCGACCTGCTGGTGGTGACGGCGGCGCCGGCGCCGCGGATCGCCGGCCGCGCCCGTCAGGTCGCGACGACGACGCAGCTCCGTCCCGCCGACGCGCCGGCCATCCTCGAGGAGGTTCTGCGCGCTCGAGCCGCGGCCCCGGCGGTGCATCGGACGCTGGTCGTCCGAGCCAATGGCCGGAATACTACGGTCGCGGTCACCGGCACCACGCCGGAAGGCCTGCGCATCCGAGGGATCAGCGCGGCGCGGGGACGCGTGCACGACGACCACGAGGAACGCGAGCGGCGGCGCGTCGCCGTCATCGGCCCCATCCTCGCCGCGACGCTGTTCGGCACCGACGATCCAATCGGTCGCGACCTGCGGATCGGCAACGTTCCGTTCGAGGTCGTCGGCGTCGCCCGTTCGCGCGGCGTCGATCCGGGCGGCGCCGATCTCGACAACGCGCTCGCAATCCCACTCGAGACCGCGCTTCGCCGCGTGGTCAACGTGCCGTACGTCGACGCGCTCTACGTCCAGGGACGTGGAACCGCCGAGTTGGAGGCCCTCGAGGCCGATGTCCGGGCCATGCTGCGGGCGCGGCACCGGATCCGCGATGGCGTGCCGGAGGCGTTCAACGTCCAGAATCAGGCGGTGATACTGCGAACGGAGCGCGCCGCGGCGCGCGCTCTCGACCAGCTCACGGTCGGAGTGGCAGCGTTGGCCGTCGTGGTCGGCGGGATCGGCATCCTCGCGGTGATGCTGATCTCCGTCCGCGAGCGCACTCGCGAGATCGGCCTGCGGCGCGCGCTCGGCGCACGGCGGAGCGACATCCGCACACAGTTCGTCACCGAGTCGGTACTGCTCGCAGTTGCCGGCGGGGTCGGCGGTGTCGCACTGGGAGTGTTGATCACGCTCGCCGGCGCGGCGCTCGCCTCGTGGAGCCTCGTCATCCCCTGGAGCGCGGCGGCGCTGAGCGTCGCGGCGTCGGCGCTGCTGGGGATCGGCGTCGGCACGGTTCCGGCGACGCGCGCCGCCCGGCTGGAGCCGATCGCGGCGCTGCGGGGGATCTGACGCCGACTTTCCGCCGCCGCGTTGCCTGCAATGCCGGTGCCGCTCGCGTGCGCCGAGCCGTGCGCTACATTGCGCGTGAGCGGAACGTTCGGTACTGCTCCGGAACTTGGACGGAGGCACGATGACCCGCGACATGACCAGGTCAGCACAGCGGCTCCTGATGCTCGCGTGTACCGCCGCCACGTGAGAGAGCGATCCTTCGATGCGCCGTTGGCCGCGACCACGAGTATGGCTGATCATCGCCGCCGCCTCGATCGTGCCCGCCGTGCTCGATGCCGGCCAGGCCTGGCTCAAGGAGACGCTCGACGACGCGCCCGGCGTCAACTGGAGCACCGTCACCTTCCAGGGTGTCGAATGGCTGTTCCTCGGCGCTCTGACACCCATCGCCTGGGTCCTCTCGCGGCGCTTCCCGCTCGACCGCGCGCGCTGGAAGCGCACGCTCGCCGCCCACGCCGCCGGTGCGCTCGCTCTCTGCATCGGCTGGGCGACGCTCGGCATCGCGCTCGGGCTGTTGCTCGACACCTGGGTCGCCCAGGGCCGGCTCGGCCCGGCGTACTTCAACTGGCTGCTGACCAGCGTGCCCTGGTCGGTGTTCATGTACTTCACGGTGCTCGGCTGCGTCTACGCGTTCACGTACTTCAACGAAGCGCGGGAGCGCGAGACCCAGGCGTCCCACCTCGCCGCGCAGCTCGCCGAAGCGCGGCTCGGCGCGCTGCGCTCGCAGCTCCATCCGCACTTCCTGTTCAACAGCCTCAACGCCGTCACCGTGTTCGTGCGCGAGCAGGACACGCGCTCGGCGTCGCGGATGCTCGAGCTGCTCGGCGACATGCTGCGTCAGCTGCTGCGGCCCGACCGGCCGCACGAGGTGCCGCTGTCCGACGAGCTGGCCTTCGCCGAACAGTATCTGGCGATCGAGCAGGTGCGGTTCTCCGACCGGCTGCGCGTCGAGTGGTCGATCGACGAACGAGCGCGCGCGGCGCTCGTGCCGGATCTGCTCCTCCAGCCGCTGGTCGAGAACGCGATCCGTCACGGCGTCGCCCGCCGAGCTGACGCCGGTCTGGTCGTGATCTCGGCGCGAGTCGAGGCGAACGTGCTGCGCCTGTCGGTGCGCGACGATGGAGCAGGCATCGACGAGCGCGGGGCGGCAGAGGAGCCGGGACGGGGGGTCGGATTGTCGAACACGAGGGAACGGCTGCGAGCACTCTACGGCGAGTCGGCCACGCTGACGCTCGAGACGCCGCCCGGCGGCGGCACGGAAGTCGTCATCACCCTGCCATTCAGGACGGCGGCCCGGTGAGCGTCATGCGCGTGGTGCTGGTGGACGACGAGCCGGTGGCGCGGCGCGGGCTCCGGCAGCTGCTCGCCGTGCACGACGACGCCGTCGTGGTTGGCGAGGCGCGCAACGGCCGCGAGGCGGTGCGAGTCATCGACACGCTCGCACCCGATCTCGTGTTTCTCGACGTGCAGATGCCGGAGCTCGACGGGTTCGAGGTTCTGCGGCGGCTGGAGGGCCGGCTGCCGGCGGTGATATTCGTGACAGCGTACGACACGTTCGCGGTTCGGGCGTTCGACGCGCACGCGCTCGACTATCTGGTGAAGCCGGTGCACGAGGACCGGTTCCGCTCCGCCGTCGCGCGGGCTCGCGAGCGGCTGCGGACGGCCGATGCGGTCGAGCTGTCGCGGCGCCTGTCGTCGTTCCTTGCCGGCGGGAGCGCCGACGAGCTGGAGGCCGCGAAATCCGCCCGACGGCTCGTCGTTCCCGGGAACGGCACCGAGATCGTGCTCGACCCCGTCGAGATCCAGTGGATAGAGGCCGACGACTACTACGCCGCGGTGCACGCGCGGGGGCGGCGCCATCTGGTGCGCGAATCGCTCGACTCGCTGGAGCGGCGCCTCGACCCGACGCGGTTCGTGCGCACCCACCGGTCGGCGATCGTGAATCTGGCGTGCGTGCGGGAGCTCAGATCGGAGAGCGACGGCTCGGTCGTCGTCCTCGCCGATGGGACTCGCGTGCCGCTCGGGCGGCGGCGGCGCGAGCGGTTCGTCGAGGCGCTGCGGCGCTTCGCCGGCTGATCGAAGAGGGCGGCGCCGGCTCGTCCCGGACCAGCCCAACCGGGAGAACTCCTACGTAACGCCGCGTATTGGCGGCCGGCGCTCGCGCGTGCATCGTGTAACGCACACAGACGGAGGTCCTCATGCCCCGCCGTAGCCTGACCCAACCCACGATTTTCCTCACGATGCTCGCCGCGTTCTTCCTGGCGTGCGCTTCCTCGTCACCGCCAGGCTCGTCAGCTGCGGCGGTCGTGCCTGCCGTCTCCGCCGACAGCTCGGAGCCTCGGGTTCTGATCTATCGTGCTGGCGCGAGGGGACCGCGGTGTAGTTACGAGCGGCTCGAGCGAATCGAGGTCGATCGGGAGGTCGCCCGCGGGGAATCGGAGGAGGCGGTCCTGATCGACCTGGCCGAGCAGGCTCGCCGGATCGGAGCCGACGCGGTGATCGGCGTGCGGGTCACCACACTGGTGCCCTTCGTCACCAATCGCGCGCAGGCCGAGCGTTACACGAACATCTCTCACCAGGCGCGGGGAATCGCAATACGATTCACCGAGTCTGGTTGCGGCGGGGTCTGAATCCGGAGATTGCTCGATGTCGCACGTCCGTGGACCAGCCTTTCTCATCGTGTGGCTCTGCGCCGCCGTTTCCGCCGCCGACGCGCAGGTGGCCGCCGCGCCCGATGGCGAGCACATGGTGGAGGTGAGCGGGCATCGAATGCGCGTCGTCGTCCGTGGCCTCCAGGGCCGCGCCACGGGCAGCCCGATCGTCGTGTTCGAGGCCGGAGCCACGAACGCGCTGGAAGTCTGGGGCGACATCCCCGCTCGCATTGCCACCACGGCTCCGGTCGTGGCGTACGACCGTGCGGGGCTCGGCCGATCGGAATGGGACGACGCGGCGCCGACGCCAGAGCACGTCGCGACGAGGCTCCGCCGGCTGCTGACCGGGATCGGCGCCGAGCCGCCGTACGTTCTGGTCGGATATTCGTGGGGTGGCACACTGGCGCGCTACTTCGCCGGCTACCATCCGGCCGACGTGGCGGGGCTCGTCTACGTCGACCCGGGTCCGATCGTCACGCAGTCGCTGACCGAGCGGCTCGCGCCGTTCGAGGCCGTCGGCGCTGGACAGGCGGGATACGACGCCCTCTGGTCCAGCATGGCCGCGGTGTTCGAGCGGCTCCGGCCGCCGCTGCGCGCGGAGTTCGATGTCTTCCGGAACCTGATGGAGATCGAGCCGTCGGAGCGCGATCTCCGCGCCGTGCCCCAAGTTCCCGTCGTAGTGCTCGTCGCGGCCAAGTACGAACCGCTCGCCCTGCCGCTTCCGTACGACCAGCGGCTCCAGTTCGAGGCCGACGTGCGCCACCGGCTGCGGCTGCTCAATGAGTGGGCGCTGGCATCGCCGCGCGGAACGCTCGTCGTGTCCAACCATACCGGGCATCGCATGCCCACCGAGGATCCGGACCTGATCGTGTGGGCGATCCACCGCGTGCTCTCCTCCATCGGCAAGGGACCCTGAGGTGGCCGTGTCCCCTCCAGGCCGGCTCCTCCGTGGCGATGGCGTGCTACTCGTGAAGAACCTGCTCTTCACGATCCTGGTGCCTGGCACGGTCACCGTCGTCGTGCCGTACCTGATTCTCCGCGGCACGACCGCCGCGATTCCTCAGGTCTGGGGCGCCGTACAGATCCTCGGGCTCGTGCTCGGCGGCGCGGGGCTGCTCATCTACGTGCGCTGTCATTGGGACTTCGCCGCACATGGGCGCGGCACTCCCGCACCGGTGGATCCGCCCCGCATCCTCGTCGTGCGCGGTCTCTACCGCTACGTGCGCAACCCCATGTACCTGGGGGTGCTGCTCATCCTGCTCGGCGAGGTGCTGTTCTTCGAGTCGCTCGTGCTCCTCCTGTTCGTGCTGCCGTGGCTTCTGCTCGTCCATCTCTTCGTGATATTCCACGAGGAGCCTTCGCTCCGGCGGCGGTTCGGCGACTCGTACGAGGCCTATGCGAGCGCGGTACGCCGGTGGGTGCCGGGACCGCCGTATCGCCGCGCCGAAGCGGTGGACGCATGACGACCGGCGCCGACGCCCAGCCGCGACTGTACACCGATCTGGCCGCCTGGTGGCCGCTCTTCTCGCAGCCATCGCACTACGACGAGGAGGCCGCCGATCTTCTGCCGACGCTGCTCGCGGCTCCCGACGCGCCGCCGGCCACGATGCTCGAGTTCGGATGCGGCGGCGGAAGCCTTGGCCATCACTTCAAGCGTGCGCTGCGGCTGACGCTGACCGATCGCTCGGCGCAGATGCTCGCCGTCAGTCGCCAGGTCAATCCCGAATGCGACCACCTGCTCGGCGACATGCGGACGCTCGACCTCGGCCGGGAGTTCGATCTCGTGTTCGTGCACGACGCGATCATGTACGCGACCGACGCGGCGTCCGTGCGCGCGACGCTGGCGACGGCGTACCGGCACTGCCGGCCGGGCGGGGCCGTCGTGGTGGTGCCCGACTGCGTGCGCGAGACCTTCGAGCCGGAGACCTCGAGCGGCGGCGAGGACGGTCCCGACGGGCGCGGCCTGCGGTATCTCCAGTGGACCTGGGATCAGGATCCGACCGACGAGACGTACGAGGTAGCGTTCGCCTTTCTGCTCCGGGAGCCGGGCGGCGTGGTGAGCGTGGACAGCGACCGGCACCAATTCGGGGTGTTCCCGCGGGCGGCCTGGCTGGACTGGCTGCGGGCCGAGGGGTTCAGTCCGGGCTCGCGGATGGATCCATGGAATCGCGATGTGTTCACCGGGAGAAAGGCCTCGACCGCGGAGGGCACTGGCAGGGGGCCCTGACCTGCTGACCGCTCGCTGCAGCCCGGCGACCGCCGGCTGAACGCCGATTGCCTCGCATGGTCGATCCTTGCAGAGTCGGTCTGACCTCCGGGTTCATGCGCCGATCCGCGCGGCCGATTCGCTGCACTCCGGAACGCCTGACCGGGCTCACACGAAATCCGCGATGCACCTGCCTTCGACCGTCCAGCAGCGCGCAGCGACCTACGATGCCGCGCTCGAACCCGGCACGCCGGCGCTCGCCGGCAGCCGGATCGCGTCCATCGATTTCGTCCGCGGCGTGGTCATGATCCTGATGGCCATCGATCACGTGCGCGTGTTCGCCGGCGTGCCGCCCGGCGGCCCCGATCCGGGGGTCTTCTTCACCCGCTGGGTCACGCACTTCGTGGCGCCGGCATTCGTTTTCCTGGCCGGGACCGCGGCGTACCTGCACGGCCGCAAGCTCGGGGACCGGAACGAGCTGGCGAAATTCCTGGTCAGCCGTGGCGCGTTCCTGATCCTCCTCGAGCTCACGGTCATCCGGTACTTCTGGACGTTCAATCTCGATTTCGCAAACTACATGCTGGCCGGCGTCATCTGGATGCTCGGCTGGTGCATGATCCTGCTTGCCGCGGCCGTGTATCTGCCGGTGCGCGTCATCGCCGCGATCGGCGTCGCGATCATCGCCCTGCACAACGTGACGGACTTCTTCCGCGATCGGATCGGAGCCGCGTTCGGGGATGCCGGTCCGCCCTGGGTGCTTCAGTTTCTGTACACCGGCGGCGCGGTGCGGCTCGGTGGAGAGTCGGGGCCGCCGCTCCTCGTCCTCTACGTCCTGGTCCCGTGGATCGGCGTGATGATGGCCGGCTACGCATTCGGCCGCGTGGTGGAGCTGCCGAGCGAGCGGAGGCGCGGCATCATGCTCCGGCTTGGAATCGCGGCGACGCTTCTCTTCGTGGCGCTCCGCGCGGCCGACGTCTACGGCGACCCGAATCCCTGGCGCGGCGTGGACTGGCTGCCGGCGGCGTTCGCCTTCCTGGAGACGACCAAGTATCCGGCGTCGCTCGCGTTCCTGCTCATGACGCTCGGGCCGATGCTGATCCTGCTGGCGCTCGCCGAGGGGTGGAGGGGCCGGGCCGTCGAGGCGGCGACGGTGTTTGGACGCGTGCCGATGTTCTATTATCTGCTTCACATTCCGGTCATTCACGTCGCGGCCATGATCGTCTCGCTGGTGCGCGAGGGCCGGATGAATCCTTGGCTGTTCGGCAACCATCCGCTCGCTCCGCCCGAGCAGCCGGATGGATATCGGTGGAGCTTGTGGCTCCTGTATCTGGTCTTCATCCTGTGTGTCATCGCGCTGTACTTCCCGTGCCGCTGGTACGCCGGCGTGCGTGCGCGCCGGCGGTCGAAGTGGCTGAGCTATCTCTGAAGTTCGCATCCAGCAGAAGTCGCATGTCCCCCTCCCCTCGCCCGGCTCTCAGCCCGGAGGCATTGCCATGATGCCGAAACACTGCGTTCTGACCTGCTGTTCGCTGCTGCTGGCGATGCCCGTCCGGGCGCAGACCGGCGGCGCGGATCCGATCTCGGGGTCATGGACCGGGGACATGGCGCGGCGCGGTGACACGCGGCGTCAGGTGATCAACCTGGAGCTCAGGCTCGACGGCCGATCGGTGACCGGGACAGTGACCGGCCCGCCGTCTCCCGGCCGGATCCGCACCGGCACGTTCGACCCGGCCACCGGCGCGCTGCGGTTCGAGGTCGCTGTCGACGACGGAGGCTCATCGCTCTTCGTCTTCGAGGGGATGGTCGTCACCGGGACGGCGCTCGGCAACGTGACCGCGAACAACCAGACGGGTGAGTTCAAGATCGCGAAGGCCGGCGCGGCGGCACCGCAGGCCGCCGGCGAGACCGCCGCGGCGCTCCAGGGCGCCTTCGCCGAGGTGAGCGCGCTGGTCACGAGAGCCGCGGAGCTCGTACCGGCCGATCGGTATTCCTACCGGCCGACGCCGGAGGTGCGCACGTTCGGGGAGCTCGTCGCCCACGTCGCCGATGCGCATCTCTTCTACTGCGCGAGAGCCGCCGGCAGAGAGGTGCAGTGGTCCGATGCGATCGAGAAGGGGAGCACCGACAAGGCGACGGTCGCTCGGGAGCTGGACCGGTCGCTGGAACCGTGTCGCGCCGCCTACGGAGGCGGCGGCAATCCCGGCGCACTCATCGCCAACATCGGCCACACCACCCTGCACTACGGCAACATGGTGACGTACCTGCGGCTCCTCGGTCTGACGCCGCCTTCGAGCTGAGACCGGCGCGTCCGTTGCTCGACGCCTTCTTCGCGGCCTGTGCCGCCGGAGACGTGGCCACGCTTCGCCAGCTCCTGGACCGCGAGCCGGATCTCGTTCGCCGGCGCAACGGCGAGGCAACGCACCCCGCTACTTCGGTTCGGCGAAGTAGTCGGCGATGCGGTGGACGTCGACCGGAGCGACGACGAGCGGCGCCGTTGCGGGCCTGTACGCCACGATCAGGTCGAGAAACGTGAACTCATCGAAGTCGTATCGCTGAAGTCGCCCGTCCACCGCCAGCGTGAGCGGCCCGCGTTCCCGCACGATGACCTCCGCGAACGACAGGCTGTCCAGGAACTCGTGGGCCTGACTCCGATACCACATGAGATCATCGGTCATCGTGTAGTAGTCCTGCTCCTCGTCATACGTCGAGCGCCGCGCCTCGATCTCCGCGGGCGTCGCCTCCATGAACACGATCACGGGGCCAGCGAACGCCGAGCGCTCGTCGGAGGCAGCCGGAGCCTCGGCGAGCGTCGCCGGCCCGCCGCCCGCGGGTTCATTGGCGGGGCCGTGCTCGGGGCTCTCTCCGCCGGAGGATCCGCCGCAAGCGGCTACGCCCCACAGCACTCCGAGAGCCAGTCCATGCCATAGCCGGCACCGCGTCATTGGCTTCCCCGTCTCGTACGCTGTTCCTCTTCGTCGTCGAAGCCGATTCCAAGATGCTCGAGTATCCGGTCCTCGATGTCCTGACGGATCTCGAGTTCCGATCGTTGGAGACGACGAGAACCGGACGGTGATCGCCACCCTGCTCGCTGGCCAAAAGTCACGCATCCGCAGTATCTGTTCAATCCCTGCATCTCGTATCCCTTCCGCGTAGTGGCTTGCCCCCTCGACTGGTTGGGGTGTCTTGACACCCCGGAAGCTTCGTAGTATATAACCGCTAGGTTAGCTAACCAGACGGATATATACAGATGCCCACCGACGCACTGAGCACGACCTTCGCCGCCCTGGCCGACCCGACGCGCCGCGCGATCCTCGCACGGCTCGCGACGGGACCGGCCACCGTAAAGGAGATTTCGGCCCCTTTCCGGATGAGCGGACCAGCCGTCTCCAAGCACCTCCGGGTGCTCGAGCGCGCGGGCCTGATCTCGCGCGGCCGCGAAGCGCAGTGGCGGCCGCGCAGTCTCGAGGCGAAGCCGCTCAAGGAGGTCGCCGAGTGGGCGGAAAACTATCGCCGGTTCTGGGACGCGAGCTACGCGCGCCTGGATCAGTATCTCGACCACCTGCAAGCCAGGGAGGAGCGGAAAGATGGCAACGGCAAATAAGCTCGGGACCACCACGTTCAGCACGCCATCGGATCGCGAGATCGTCGCCGTCCGCGTCGTCGATGCGCCGCGCGAGCTCGTGTGGGAGTGCCACACCAATCCGGAGCATGTCCCGCACTGGATGACGGGACCGGATGGATGGACGATGCCCGTCTGCGAGATCGATCTCCGGCCGGGCGGCGAGTGGCACTTCGTCTGGCGCCGCGGCGACGGCACCGAGATGGGCATGCGCGGCGTCTACCGGGAGATCGTGCCGCCCGAGCGGCTCGTCAACACCGAGGCGTGGGGTGCCGACTGGCCCGAGACGCTCAACACGCTGGTCCTCACCGAGGAGGACGGCCTGACGACCCTCACCACCACCGTTCTCTACCCGTCGCTGGAGGCTCGCGACCGGGCGACCTCAACGGGGATGGAGGATGGCTGGTCGCGGAGCTACGACCGACTCGACGAGTACCTGCGGTCGATCGCCTGAGGCTCGGCGAGGGCCAGTTCATCGCAGGTCGGTGGCGGAGATGGCGCGCCTCGAAGCGGGCGCGTCGTCTTCCCTGCGTTCACAGGACGCGGCTGGTCGCCTTGACCTCGACCGGCAGGAGCCGCTCTCCTCACTCCTCGCGCAGCACGACGATCGGATCGGTCCGGCTCGCCCGCACCGCCGGCACCAGGCAGGCCAGCCCGCCCACGCCGAGCAGCGCCACCGCCGTCGCGCCGAGCACCGCCGGATCGGTCGTCGTCACGCCGTACAGCAGCCCGGCGATCAGCTGCCGGCCCATCAGCGCGGCCGCGACCCCGACCACCACGCCGAGCGCCACGAGCTTGCCGCCTCGTCCGACGATCCGCTGGAGCTCGTCGGCCGGCCCCGCGCCGAGCGCCAGCCGGATCCCGATCTCACGCGATTGCTGGCTCACCGCGTAGCTCACCACGCCGTAGATCCCCACCGCCGCCAGTCCGAGGGCGAGCAGCGAGAACGCGAACAGCATCGTGGCCGCGAAGCGCGGTTGGGCGAGTGTGCCGGCGACGATCTCCTCCATCGTCCGCACGTCGAACACCGGGATCGCCGTGTCCACGGCGCGGATGCGCTCGCGCACGGCGGAGTGAATCGCCGTCGGATCGCCGCGCGTGCGGACGACGAGCGACATCCCGCGGGTGGCCGGCACCTGCGCGTGCGGGAAGTACATGGCCGGCGTCGGGTCGGCGCGCAGCGTCTCCAGCCGCGCGTCGCCGACGATGCCGACGATCTGCCTCGACACGCCGCCGAACGACACCGACCTGCCGATCGGCTCTCGTCCGCCGAAGTACATCGCGGCCAGCGTTTCGTTCACCACCAGCACCGGCGGCGCTTCAGCGACATCGCCCTCGACCAACCCCCGTCCGCGCCGGATCGGGATTCCGATCGCGCCGAAGTATCCGGGCGTCACGATGCTGAAGTGTGTCGGGCGCAGCTCGCCGGGGCCCGGCAACGGATCGCCATCGATCACGAGCCCCGTGCCCTGGTAGTCGCCGGCGAGTGGAATGTCGAGACTCAGCCCGGCGGCCTGCACCTCGGGCAGCGACGCCACTGCGCGCTCGATCTCGGCGTACGTCGATCTCACCCGCGATACATCCGGGTAGCGTGTCGCGGCGAGCGATGTGCGCAGGGTCAGCACGTGCTCGGCCACGACGCCGGTGTCGAGCGCGCGCAGCGCGAGGAAGCTGCGGAATAGGAGCCCGGCTCCCACGAGCAGCACCAACGAGAGCGCGACCTCGGTGACGACGAGCCCCGCGCGCAGGCGCGACTGCTCGCCGCCCGACGACCCCGCGCGCCCGCCGCTCTCGATCATCGACGTGAGCCTCGGCGACCACGCGCGCACCGCGGGGATGAGCCCGAACAGGACGCCGGTCAGCACCGACAGCGCGATCGCGTAGCCGGCGACGGTCGCATCGACCCGGACTTCCTCGAGTCGCGGAATGTCCGACGGCGCCAGTGAGATGAGGAACGGAAGTACGACCACGGCGAGCGCCAGTCCCGCCACGCCGCCGGCCACGGCGAGGAGCTGGCTCTCGGCCAGCACCGGGCGCACGAGTGCCCATGGTCCGGCGCCAAGCGCCGCCCGTATCGCCATCTCACGTTGGCGCCCGAGGGCGCGCACGAGGAGCAGGTTGGCGACGTTGACGCACGCCACCAGAAGCACTGCTCCCACGGCTCCGAGTAGCACCAGGAGCGCCGAGCGGAGGTCGCCGACGACGGCGCGCTCGAGTGGGACGAGGCGGACCGTCCACCCGGTGTTCGTCTCCGGCTGCTCCTCGACCATGCGCGCCGCGATGGCGCGCAGCTCCGCCTCGGCGCGCGGAAAGTCGGTGCCGTCGCGCAGCCGCCCGAGTACCGTCATGTAGTGCGCACCGCGGTTCGCCGCCGCGGGATCGAGCGCGAACGGGACCCACAGCTCGGTGCGGCGCGGAAAGGTGCGTCCCTCGAGATCGATCGCCGGCGGGAACGTGAAGTCCGGCGGCATCACGCCGACCACCGTGTACGTGCCGTCGTCGAGCTCCACCGCGCGGCCGAGGATGCCGCGATCGGCGCCGAACCGGGACCGCCACAAGCCGTCGCCGAGGATGACGACGCGCGCCGCGCCGGGCACGTCGTCGTCGCGCGCGAAGCCACGCCCGACCGCCGGAGCGACGCCCAGCAGCGGGAACAGCTCCGCGGAGACGCGCGCCCCGGCCACGCGCATCGTCTCATCGGGCGCGGCGAGGAAGAACTCGCGCGGAGCGAACGCGGCGATCTGCGCGAGCTCGCGACTGCGCTCCCGCCAGTCGGCGAAGTTGGGCGGTGAGGCGAACATGTAGTTCTCGCCGCGGTCGGTGCGCGATTCCCAGACGACGGCTATCCGGCCGGCTTCGGCGAACGGAAGGCCGCGGAGGAGCACCGCGCGCACTACGCTGTAGATAGCCACGTTCGCGCCGATTCCGAGGGCGAGCGTGATTACGACGACGACGGCGAAGGTCGGTGCGCGGCGCAGGGCGCGCGCGGCCTGGCGCAGCTCACGAAGCCAGTCCATCGGATGTCTCCGGTAAAGGGTCGCTCCGGCTGGGCCCCGATGCCGTCTGTACGAGTCCGTGATGTGCGAGGTTTCCGACGAACGGAGCCTGGATCGGCTCGGCTACGGTCTGCCGAGATATGTCGCGGCACCGACCATCCGCGCGAGACTCGCGCACCGCGTCCATGGCGCGATCCGTGAATTCGGCTACCTTCCCGAATGCTCCCGACGGAGGCGCGAAGGGCGAATGCGCTCGCGTCCACGGCCCACAATCGCACGAGGAGTCGTCACATGTCACGCTGGCCGAAGCTCGTCATGATTCTCTCCGCCCTGCTCGTCGCCGTCGCCTGCGCGGGCGCCGAGGACGCCGACACCGTCGCCGACTCGTCAGTGGCAGCGACCGAAGCCACCCGGCAGGTCGCCGGCGGCGGCATCGCCGCCGAGGGGTGGCTCGGACGGATCGATGCGAACGAAGCGCGTGACGGCGCGACGCTGGAGCAGGCCCGCCTCGAGCAGCGAGGCGACTCGCTCGTCGTCACGACGGGTCCCGCCGTGGTGTACTGGCATCCCGCCAATACCGCGACCGGCGACTACACCGTGAGCGCGACGTTCCACGAGCCGCAGTACATGAACGTCAACGACCATGCGCATCCTTACGGCCTCTTCATCGGTGGCAGCGCCATGGGGACGGATCAGCAATCGATGCTCTACTGCGCGGCGTACGGCAACGGCCGATTCATCGTGCGCGGCTTCGGGCCCGAGTCGTTCCAGCTGAACGGGCGCGGTGAGGAGCACCAGGCGGTGAACAGGGCTGCAGGGAGAAATCAGCCGGTGACGCAGCAGATCGCCCTGTCCGTCAGGGGTGACTCGGTATCGTGTGCGATCAACGGGACCACGGTCGGCTCCTACCCCAGGTCAACGATCGTGACGGAGGGTCGGCTCGATTCCACCGATGGCATCTACGGCATTCGGTTCGGTCACAACACCGATGCCATCGTCACGGGACTCACGACGTCGATGCCCTGAGGCGGTGCTCCGCCGTGCTCATCCATCGCGCGGTTGCTGACCGAGGTGTCGCTCGAGCCAGGCGACTGCCTCTCCCGGCGTTGGCGCGGCGTAAAACGGCGCAGCAGCGGCGAGCGATGCCAGGAGCGCCGCGGCATCCTCGCGTGGATGCACGAGCACCGTGGGCTTGCCCGCGCGCAACGCGAGCGCGAGCTCCGACAACGTTCCAGGATTCAGCCCGCAGCCGACGACGGCGTCGGCCGCCGTCACCAGAACCGCGTTGCGCGCCTGGCCGAGCCCCGTCGGCAGCGCCCCGGTGAGCTCCGGCGCGGCGGCGGCGCGATCGAAGCCGGGAAGAAGGCCGATCGACAGTCCACCCCCGGCGCTCGCTCCGCGCGCCGCCGCCGCCATTACGCCGGCGTCGACGCCGCCGCAGAGCGTGATCCATCCATTGTCGGCCAGAAGCCGGCCGACCGATTCGGCGTCGGCGACCGCGCTCTCCGACGCGTCGTCGCCGGGACCGACCACGGCGACGACGGGCCGAAATTGGCCGGCTCTCATTGGCCCTTGCTCATCGGCCCGGGCTCGAGCCGGGCGCTCATCGTGCGCTCATTGTCCGCGCACCGAAGCGCACGCGACACGTCTACCTGCCGCCCGGCGAAACCGCCTCGCGACCGGTCGAAATCCGCTTCTCGTACTCGGCTTCCAGCCGCATGTGCGTGGCCCAGAACGGCGCAGGCGCGCGGTCGTCGAGGCGAGCTGCCAGGATGCCCAGGTGTGTGTGCCAGCCGGCGGCGACGCTGATCATCGTGTCGCGCGTGCCCAGACGACGGTGCGTCAGCACCAGCAGCACTTGCTCGCCCCGCGGCGACAGCTCGAACGTCACCTCGGAATCCACGTCTGACTCCTCGCTCCACGTGTAGCTCAGCAGTCGCGGCGGATCGAGCGCGGTGATCTGGCCGTGCATTCGGCTCTCATCACCGAGATGCGCATACTTCGGCGGCGCCGGGTCGTCGTGCGACGAAAGCTCGGAGTTTCGGAAGATGTGCTCGACGCGTCCCCCGACCCGCGGCTCCATCTCGCCTGATGCGAGCCAGGTGCCGCGCTTCTCCGAGTCGGTGAGGTAGGTCCAGACTCGCTCGATCGGCCCGGGCAGGATGCGCTCGAGGCGGAGAGTTCCTGGTTCGGTGACGCTGCCGTAGTCGCTGCGGTCGTCGCTCATGGTGAGGTCCTCGTGATGGTTCGTGTGGCTCATCCCTTCTTCCGGGATGGGGGCGGCTTTCCGGCGGCGCTGTCCTCGGCCTGAAGCACTGCGTCGAGGACATCCAGCCGCTCGTTCCAGTACTGCTCGTACTCCCGCATCCACTCCACGCCGGCCTTCATCGGCTCCGCGTCCAGCCGACACATGTGGGTCCGGCCCTGGATGCTGCGCCGCACCAGTCCGGCGCGCTCCAGGACCTTGATGTGCTTGGACGCCGCCGCCAGCGTGATCTCGAACGGCGCGGCCAGCTCACCCACACTGCGCGGATGCAGCGCCAGACTGCGCAGCATCGCCCGCCGCGTAGGGTCCGCCAGGGCGCGGAAAACGACGTCGAGCCGTTGGTGTGATTCAACCATGCGGTTGAATATGAGGGGGCGCCTCCAAATTGTCAACCATTTGGTAAACTATCCCGGAAGGCGTTCTCAGCCCTGGAAATGTGGGCATCTCGAGCATGAGGGCGCGTGGCCTGAGAGGATCAACGACTCTGACCCCTTGGTCGGTGTGCAAGTCCGCCTCGGTCAGGCGTCTACCCTTCAGGACCGGTCGCGCCGTACAATGGTGGGAGCCTCGGGGAATCATGGTGATGCATTGAACGACGTCGAGCGACTGTTTCGCACCTACAACGTCCAGCTCGTCCGCTACCTCACGCGGCGGCTCGGCGATCGCGACTGGGCCGAGGAAGTGGCCCAGGAGGTGTTCGTTCGCGCCCTCCGGCAGGACCACCTGACCAACGAGCGGGCGTGGCTGTTCACCGTCGCGAACAACCTGGTGCGAGACGAGGCTCGGAAGGATTCGCGGCGACGCCGCCACCTCGTGCTGCTGCGCGAGGAGGCGAAGGCGGACGAGGAGTCGCGGGAGACCGAGCCATCGTCGCTCGAGCGGGCGCAGGAGGCGGCGAAGGCGCGACGGGCGCTGGAGATGCTCGGCGAGCGCGACCGGCTCGCGCTCCTGATGCGGGAGGAAGGGCTGGACTATCACGAGATCGCCGAGGCGCTGGGACTGTCGTTCGGGTCGATCGGCACGACGCTCGCGCGTGCCCGGCGCCGACTGGTCGAGGCATGGGAGGCGCTTCAACGCGCCGAGCACGGTGGAGAGCATGCATCATCTGGATGAGGGAACGATCCACGCCTGGCTCGACGGCGCGCTGAGCGCCGAGGAGAGCCGCGCCGTCGAGGCGCATGTTACGGGCTGCGCGGAATGCGCTGCGCTGGTGGTCGAAGCGCGCGGGCTGGTGGCCGGCGCGTCGCGGATCCTGCTCGGGCTCGACGACATTCCGGCCGGCGTCATTCCGGCTGGCCGGGCCACTCCGGTGACGGCTCGTCGGAGCCGGCAGCGGAGGTGGTGGACCGGGGGGCCGGCGCTTCGGGCGGCCGCCGCTATGCTGGTGATCGCCTCCGCTGGCGCTCTGATTTCCCGCTCGGGTGTGCCCGACTTCCTCAGCGGCGAAGCCATGCGAGCGCCGGCGGCCGACGTCGCCGAGATGGACTCGGCCGACATGGACGCGGCCGATGCAACGGCTCCGGTCCCGTCGCTCGACGTGTCGGCCGAGGCTCGGACGGAGACCGATATCGTCGAGATCACGCAGTCGGTCGAGGCCTCCGGCGCGCCGTCGGCCTCCAGCCGGGGCGCGACGATGCAGGCGCCGGCGGCTCCGCCGACACCGAGTCCGGTGGAGGGGGCCGGTACGAGGGGCGTCGCGGGGGCCGGCGTGGGATCTGTCGCGGAAACCGAGGCAGCGGCCAAGGTGAGCGGGTACGCGTCGGGCGCCGAGCCTGCCTTGCCGCCACCGGCACCGCAGCGGACTCTGGCGGACATCTCGGTCCCGTTCGTGGTTGGAAGAGCCGCAATTCGCGATAGCATGGCGACAGTCAGGGGTCAGCAGAGCAACATTGCGGCGCCTGCACCTGCCATGGGAGTCGAGTCGCGCGGGGGGCTACGCGCGGAGGCGGATGCGCAGATGGAGCGCGCGCGGCCCGCCGAGATAGTCATCGAGGGCCAGGTGACCAACGCCGAAACTGGTGCTGGAATCGGGGGCATCCAGGCGTACGTGCAGTCGGCGGCGAGTTCGGCCGTCACCGACAGCTCCGGCCGCTTCCGCCTGACGCTCCCCGACACGCTGCGCGGCAGCTCCGTGCTCGTGAGCGCCCGCGGGATCGGCTATGCTGCACGGGCGGAGGAGATCACCCTCCATGGCGGCACAGCGCGCGTGGACTTTGCGCTCAGCTCCAGCGCCGTGGCGCTCCAGTCGCTCGTCGTGACCGGAACCGCCGAGCGGCGCGCCCGCGCGGCCGATGTGATGTCCGAGCGTGCCGCCCCCGCGGCTCCCGCCGAACCCGGGCGTTTCCTTTCTGGTGCCGAGCTCGAAGGCTGCTGGGCGGTCTCGCTCGGCGGTTGGCGGCCCTCGCGTGCACGCGACGCCGGGGCGCTGCCGACGCACCTCTGGCTGGCCCCAACGCTTCTCGACATGACCGCCGAGGGACCCCTCAATGAGCTCCGACGCGGCGCGGACTTGCCGGGTGTCCCGGGCTCACACTGGCGGATCGGCGCGCCGGACTCCGTTCACCTGACCTGGCGTGAATCGACGCCCGCCATCTCGCTCCGGCTCATCCACCGCCCAGGCGGTCTTCGGAGCACCGAGCTGCGGGGAATCGCGGTGCAGGGTGAGCTGACCGCGGACGTCGTCCTTCGCAGGGTGGATGCGGCCAGGTGCGAGTAGTGGAGCAGTTCAAGGGGGTCAGAGTCGTTGAACGAAGTTCAACGACTCGTGACCCCCTTGATCCCCCTTGATCGCCGGATCAGCAGCACGAAAACAGAACGTGGAACTTCCTCTCGCTGGGACTCCACGCGATGTGGTACGTCGCCTCGCCGCCGGCGAAGTACGCGAACGCCGGCCGATCCCTGAGCTCGCGCACCAGCGCGTCCACCCTCTCGTTCGGCGGTTGCATGGCCGCGATCTCCGCCAGCGCCTGGTGCGGCAGCGTGTCGCCCACCGGGACCCCGTGGCGCTCGCGCCAGATGTCCTCGGCCACGCTGTAGCGGATCGACTCCCGCACTTCGCGGTTCCGCTCCCGCTCGCTCTGCCAGAGCACCGGCGGACCACGGTGGAACGCATTCGCCGCGAGCACGTCGGACAGGTGTTCGCGCACCCGTTCGGCGATCACCGAGTCGCGGATCCGCGTCCGGTCGTCGTAGACGAAGTAGAGTGCCGAGCGCCAGCGGGCCGCGTAGAGCAGCGTGTCGGTGAGTGATCGGATCGTGAGGCGGATGTCGAGCGAGTCGTATGCCGGCCCGGTGGCGAGCACCTCCAGGCGCTCGGGGATCCCATCACCGGTGAGGTCGCGCTCCAGAGCGTGCCGGATGCGGATCGAATCGGCCGCTGCCTGGTCCGGGCCGTTCCGCCCATCCTCCCCCGCCGGCTCGGCTCCAGGCACGCAAGCGAGCCACGCCGTTCCGCCGATGGCGAGCGCCGCGGTGATTGCGAGCGCGCGGCGCCCGATTCCTGAACCCGTCATCTAGCTCCGTGAAGTTGACGATACAAACTAATGGTCCCGTGGGATGACCACTGTGATACAGGACGAATGAGACGAATTGGACGAATTGGACGAATTGGACGAATTGGACGAATTGGACGAACGTAGTGGTGGCCTGGGTCGGCCCGGCTTCGTCCAATTCGTCCAATTCGTCCAATTCGTATCATTCGTCCGGAAACCTCGTCGGCACCTGTCGCGCGCAGTTCACCAGCGCCCGGGCCGACTTCGCGTGCTTCACCAGAATGCCGAGTTTCCCCTCCAGTTCGAGCTCCTGCTTCACCACGGCCGCGATCGCGTCCAGCTCCCCGCGCACGATCCGCTTCCAGACCGCGTATGGGCCGCGCAGGGTGAACGCGGCGTCGGCCTCCGCGGGCGCCACGATCCGCGCCTCCCGGCAGACCCCCTCGTCGAGATCGAGTCGGACGGCCACGGCCTCGGGGTATCCGAGCGCCGCCGACGGGTCGAGAATCAGGGCCATCGGCCACTGCCACCCTTTTGCCGCGGCCCGATAATCGGCATCATCGTTGATCGCGATGCGGAAGGAGTCGGCCCACGGCTGGGTGAAGGGGCGGTGCGGGGTGTCTGATGCCATCGGGATCGGTGAGAGATCGGCCGGTCGACGGTCGCCGATGTTCGGCGCTTGTACGCTGGCCGACGGAGCCGGTTCCCGACAAGATACCGGATCGGCGCCGTGCTGTTACCGACCGGTCCCCGGAACGGCTCTTGCGCGCACGCTCCCCACATCCGGCCCAGAGGAAAGGTGACGATCGCGCGACCCGGCAACGAAACACGACAGGTGCAGGCACGACGCGGACACGGGCGCCGGACGACGGAACGAGGCGGGATGTACACCATCGTTGTGGAAGGGGTGCTTCCGGAGCTGGATGGCGGGCGTCATCCGGTGAAGCGTCTCGTTGGCGACGTCTACGAGGTGGGCGCCGACATCTACAGGGATGGGCACGACACGATCGCGGCGCGCATCCGCCATCGCGGCCCCGGCGAGGAGGAGTGGCGGCAGTCGCCGCTCGCCTACGAGCCGGCCGAGGACCGGTGGTACGGGTCGTTCGCGCTCGACCGCATCGGCAAGTGGCACTACACGGTCGAGGCGTGGACGGACCGCTTCGGCACATGGCGCGGCGATCTGGAGAAGAAGGTGGCCGCCGGTCAGGACGTGACTCCGGAGCTGCTCGAGGGCGCGGAGCTGATCGAGGCGACCGCGCGGCGGGCCTGGTTCGGCGAGGCCCGCACCGCGCTCCGCGCCGCCGCGCAGCGGATCCGCGACACCGACATCGCCCGCTCGGCACGGATCACGGCCGCGCTGACGCCCGAGCTCCACGCCCTCGTCGAGACGCACTACGTGCCCGACGACGTCACCGTCTACGACAAGGAGCTGGAGCTGTACGTGGACCGTCCGCGGGCCGGGTTCGCCGCCTGGTACGAGCTCTTTCCGCGCTCGCAGTCGCTCGACCCGAAGCAGCACGGCACGTTCGATGATGCCGCGCGCCGGATCCCGAGGCTCGCCGAGCTCGGATACGACGTCATCTACCTCCCGCCGGTCCACCCGATCGGCCGGATGTTCCGCAAGGGGAAGAACAATACGCTGACGCCCGAGCCGGACGATGTCGGCAGCCCGTGGGCGATCGGGAACGAGAACGGCGGTCACACCGCGATCGAGCCGGCGCTCGGCCCGATCGAGGACTTCGACCGGTTCGTGCGCTTCGCCAACGACCACGGGATGGAGGTCGCCCTCGACTACGCGCTCCAGTGCGCGCCCGACCACCCGTGGGTGCAGGACCACCCGGAGTGGTTCCACGTACGGCCCGACGGCACGATCAAGTACGCCGAGAACCCGCCCAAGAAGTATCAGGACATCTACCCGCTCAACTTCTGGTGCGACGACCGGGAGGGGCTGTGGAACGCCTGCCGCGACGTGCTGTTCTACTGGATCGGGCACGGCGTGAAGACCTTCCGGGTGGACAACCCGCACACCAAGCCGTTCGCGTTCTGGGAGTGGGTGATCGACGAGGTCCAGTCGAAGCATCCGGACGTGATCTTCCTCGCCGAGGCGTTCACGCGGCCGAAGAAGATGAAGAACCTCGCCAAGCTCGGTTTCACGCAGTCGTACACGTACTTCACCTGGAAGAACACCGCGTTCGAGCTGCGCGAGTACCTGGAGGAGATGACGCAGACGGAGATGGCCGAGTACTTCCGCGGCAACTTTTTCGTCAACACGCCCGACATCCTGCACGAGTACCTTCAGCATGGCGGACCGCAGGCGTTCCGCGTCCGGCTCCTCCTCGCTTCCACCCTGCTCCCGCTGTACGGGATCTACAGCGGCTACGAGCTCTACGAGAACGTCCCGGTCCGGCCGGGGAGCGAGGAGTACATGCACTCGGAGAAATACGAGATCCGCGTCCGGGACTGGGAGGCACCGGGCAATCTGAATCCGATGATCCAGAGGATCAACCGCGCGCGCCGCGAGAATCCGGCGCTCCAGCGCTACCCGAACCTCCAGTTCCACCGGTCGGAGAACGATCAGATCCTGTTCTACTCGAAGGTGGCGCCCGATGCGGGCAACTACCTCCTGATGGTCGTCAACCTCGACCCGCACCGTCCCCAGGAGACGATGGTCCACGTTCCGCTCGAGCTCCTTGGCCTGACCGAGCACGAGCCCTACACCGTGGAGGATCTGCTGACCGGCGCGCGATACACGTGGCGCAGCTCGCGCAACTACGTGCGGCTCGATCCCCACAGCCAGCAGGCGGGGCACATATTGCGGCTGGAGCGGGGGTAACTGGACCGAGAATCGCCCCGCCGCGCCGATGGGCGCGCGGCGAGCGCCGAGGTGGACGGCGCTCGGAAACTGAAGCAGCCAGGTGGCGATGATCGGCTGGCCGGTGCCCGGCCCGCCGCTTCGACCCGCCGACGAACGACGATCGTTCACGCATGACCAGCCGTTGCGGCCGCTGATGCACCGACGGCCGACGGGCGATCACCGTTCACCTCGAAGTCGTACCCTCGATCCGTCGCCAATGTCCGACCCGCTCTGGTACAAGAACGCGATAGTCTACCAGACACACATCAAGTCGTTCCGTGATTCCAACCGCGACGGCTACGGTGACTTCCTCGGCCTGATCGAGAAGCTGCCGTACATCGAATCGCTCGGCGTCACCGCGATCTGGCTCCTGCCGTTCTATCCGTCGCCGCTCAAGGACGACGGCTACGACATCGCGCTGTACGAGGCGATCAATCCGCAGTACGGGACGATCGACGACTTCAAGATGTTCATGGAGGAGTCCCACAGGCGCGGGCTCAAGGTCATCACCGAGCTCGTCATCAACCACACGTCCGATCAGCACCCCTGGTTCCAGCGTGCCCGCTCGGCGCCGAAGGGGTCGCCGGAGCGGGACTTCTACGTCTGGTCCGACGATCCCAACCGCTACGCCGAGGCGCGGATCATCTTTACCGACACGGAGAAGTCCAACTGGACGTGGGACCCCGAGGCGCAGCAGTTCTACTGGCACCGGTTCTTCAGTCACCAGCCGGACCTGAACTTCGACAACCCCGCCGTCCTGCAGGCAGTCATCAAGATCATGAAGTTCTGGCTCGACATGGGCGTGGACGGCCTGCGGCTCGACGCGATCCCGTACCTCATCGAGCGCGACGGAACGAACTGCGAGAACCTCCCCGAGACGCACGTCGTGCTGAAGGCGATGCGCACCGCGCTCGACGAGGCGTACGAGGATCGCGTCTTCCTCGCCGAGGCCAACCAGTGGCCGACCGATGTGCGCCCGTACTTCGGCGATGGCGACGAATGCCACATGGCGTTCCACTTCCCCCTGATGCCGCGCATGTACATGGCGCTCAGGAAGGAGGACCGGACTCCGATCATCGAGATCCTCGCCCGCACACCCGACATCCCGGAGAGCTGCCAGTGGGCGATCTTCCTTCGCAACCACGATGAACTGACGCTGGAGATGGTGACGGACGAGGAGCGCGACTACATGTACACCGAGTACGCGCGCGACAAGCGGATGCGGATCAACGTCGGGATCCGCCGCCGCCTCGCCCCGCTGCTCGACAACGGCCGACGGCAGATCGAGCTGATGAACGCGCTCCTCCTTTCCATGCCCGGGACACCGATCATCTACTACGGCGACGAGATCGGGATGGGCGACAACATCTATCTCGGAGACCGGAACGGGGTGCGCACGCCGATGCAGTGGTCCGCCGACCGCAACGCGGGATTCTCCGAGGCCGACAGTGCGGCGTGCTTCAGCCCGGTCATCATCGACCCGCCATACGGCTTCCAGGGGATCAACGTCGAGGCTCAGGAGCGAACGCAGACGGGGCTGCTCCCCTGGATGCGGCGGATCATCAAGCTCCGCAAGCAGTATCGCGCCTTCGCCCTGGGCGCGTGGGAGCCGCTTCACCCGCACAACCGGCGAGTGCTCGTCTTTCTCCGCACGTACGAGGACGAAGTGATCCTCTGCGTCAGCAACCTCTCGCGATACGCTCAGTTCGTGGAGCTCGACCTCCACCGGTTCGAGGGCTGGACGCCCGTCGAGCTGTGGAGCAAGGCGCACTTTCCACGGATCGGCGAGCTGACGTATCTGCTGACGATGGCCCCGCACGGCTTCTACTGGTTCGTGCTCGAGCCGCCGACCAAGGAGCTCGGGCCCGAACCGGCTCCGGCGAGCCGGAAGGCCTGATGGTCACGGGTACTCTGCCCGTGCGCCGCGTGTCGGGACCGCTGGAAGCGGCGCTCGCACCGGCGGTCCTCACCGACTTCTCGGCCGAGGAGTTGCTTCCGTTCCTCCTCGAGCGCCGCTGGTTCGGCGCCAAGGGGCGCACGCCGGTCTCGGTGGCCGTGAGCAGCGTCATCCCGCTCCGCTGGGAGTCGCTGCGCGCTTCGATCGCCGTGGTCGAGATCGTCTTCGGCGGCGGCCGGGTCGAGCGCTACCAGCTCCCGCTGTCGGTGCGCCGCGATGGCGCGCCCGGCGATCCGCCGCGCGCCGTGCTCGCCCGCGTCGAGAGCGACGACGAACACGGCGTCCTGCTCGACGCCACCGAGGATCCGACGTTCCGCCGTCAGCTCGCCGCGTCGCTCGAGCACAGCGCGAGCTTCGAGGACGCCGGCGCCCGCTTGATAGCCGAGCCCGTCGGCGATGGCGCGGTAGGGCTCGGTGCGGTCGCCGATACACGCGTCATCGCTTCCGAGCAGAGCAATACCTCGATCGTCTACGGCGACCGCGCGATCCTCAAGCTGTTCCGCCGTCTGGAGACGGGGGAGAACCCCGACGTCGAGATCTCGCGGTTCCTCACGCTGCACACCGACTTTCGCAACGCGCCGCCGCTGCTGGGCATGCTGCGGGTGGAGGCGGCCGACGGGACGTCGAGTGTCACCGGGATGCTGCAGCAGTACCTTCCCGGCTCGCGCGATGCGTGGAGCCATGCGCTGGAGTCGGGCCGCCCGTTCTTCTCGGCGCCGTCCGACGACGCGCCGGCGAACCCGTTCCGCGCCGACGCCGAGCGGCTGGGGACGATAACCCGCGACCTGCACGAGGCGCTGGCCTCGCCAGCGTCGCATGGCGATCCGGCGTTCGCACCCGTCGCGATCGCGCCCGCCGATGTCGCCGGCTGGGCGGCGGAGGTGCGACGCTCCGCCGCCGAGGCACTGGCCCTCCTCGACGACCGGCTCGCCGCCGGCGCGCTCCCCGCCGAGCGGGTGGGGGAGGCACGCGTCCTCGCCCGGCGGCGGGACGACTACCTCGCCCACATCGACTCACTGGGCACCGGGCTCGACGAGCGCCTAGGCCAGCGGATCCGCCATCACGGCGACTACCACCTCGGGCAGGTTCTCCGGACCGCCGATGGCGACTTCATGATCATCGATTTCGAGGGCGAGCCGGCGCGGCCGCTGGCCGAGCGCCGGGCTCCCCATGCTCCGTTGCGCGATGTGGCGGGAATGTTGCGCTCGTTCGCCTACGCGGCGGCGACGCTCGCGACCGGCGCGCGTGAGACGCTTCCGCCCCGCGTGCTCGAGCCGCGGACGCATTACTGGGAGCGCGATGCCCGCGATGCGTTTCTCCAGGGATATCTGCGCGACGCGCACGCTCCGTTCCTCCCGCAGTCGCGGCGCGCGATCGATCGCATCCTCACACTGTTCGAGACCGAGAAGGTGTTTTACGAGCTCTCCTACGAGTTGAACAACCGTCCCGACTGGGTCTGGATCCCGTTGCGCGGCATCTCCCGGCTCCTCGTTGCGCCGGCGGACGGGGCGCGGCAATGAGCATCGGCTGGTCGCTCGAACGGGGTGCTACCGTAGTGCCCGGCGGCGTGCGATTCTCCGTCTGGGCGCCGGCCGTGGAGCGTGTGCGGGTGTCGATCCGGCGCGGCGACGGCGCGTCGGAGCACGAGCTCGACGCCGTCGGTGGCGGCACCTGGGAGACGACGGTCGAAACCGCCGGCGCCGGGACGCGCTACCGGTTCCTGCTCGACGACGGTCCCGGGCTCCCCGACCCGTGCAGCCGGTTCCAGCCCGAGGGCGTGCACGGGCCGTCGGAGGTCGTGGACCCGGCAGCGCACGAGTGGCGCGACGGCGGCTGGAGCGGGATCGAGATGGCGGACTACATCATCTACGAGCTGCACGTAGGGACGTTCACCGAGGCGGGCACCTTCGACGCGGCAATCGAGAAGCTGCCGGTGCTGAAGGAGCTCGGCGTCACGGCGATCGAGCTGATGCCGGTGGCCGAGTTCCCGGGCTCGCGCAACTGGGGCTACGACGGCGTCGACCTGTACGCGCCTCACTCGGCGTACGGAGGGCCAGCGGGGCTCAGGCGGCTGGTCGATGCCGCTCACGGCAATGGGCTCGCCGTGATTCTCGACGTCGTGTACAACCACTTTGGCCCCGAGGGAAACTATCTGCCGCAATTCGGACCGTACCTGACCGAGTACTATCGCACGCCGTGGGGTCCCGCGGTGAACTACGACGGCGCGCACAGCGATGCCGTGCGGCGCTTCGTCGTGGACAACGCGCTGTACTGGTTGACCGAGTACCACATCGATGGGCTCAGGCTCGATGCGGTGCACGGGATCTACGATTTCGGCGCCCGCCACGTTCTCGAGGAGCTGACCGACGAGGTGCACACGCAGGGCCGACACCTGGGCCGCCGGATCAAGGTGATCGCCGAGAGCGACCTGAACGACCCACGGCTCATCCGGCCGGCGGAGCGCGGCGGCTTCGGCATGGACGCACAGTGGGCCGACGACCTGCATCATGCCCTGCACGCCACGCTCACCGGCGAAGGATCGGGATACTACGAGGACTTCCAGAGCGGCGTGAGCGACATCGCCACCGCGCTCGCCGACCGGTTCATCTACGCGGGGCGGTACTCGTCACATCGGCGGCGCCGGCACGGTGCGCCGGCGACCGATGTGCCGGCCGACCGGTTCGTCGTCTGCCTCCAGAATCACGATCAGGTGGGCAACCGCGCCGCCGGCGAGCGCATCTCGATGCTGGTCCCGTTCGAGCGACAGAAGCTCGGCGCCGCGCTCTATCTGCTGTCGCCGTACGTCCCGATGCTGTTCATGGGCGAGGAGTGGGGGGAGACGAACCCTTTTCAGTACTTCGTGAGCCACACCGACCCCGAGCTCGTGGAAGCGGTTCGCCAGGGACGCCGCCGGGAGTTCGAGGCGTTCGGGTGGGGCGACGACGTGCCGGACCCGCAGAGCGAGGAGACGTTCCGGCGCTCTCGCGTGTGGTGGGGGCGGGCCGCTGAGCCGGGCCACGCGGAGCTTCGGGCGCTCTACCGCGACATGCTGCATTTGCGCGGCGCCGAACGCGCCTTCCGGCCCGGCGACGCGCGCGTCCGGGTGACGCACGACGCTGGTCGGGGATGGATCATGCTCGAGCTCGTTCCATCGGTCGCCGACGCGATGCTGGTGATCTTCAATCTCTCCGATGAGACGCGCGATGTTCCGCTCGCCGGCAGCGTCGGCTCCCGGTGGTCGCTCGTACTCTCGACCGCCGACCTCCGATACGAGCGGCGGGAGGAGCGCCGCTCGTCGGCGTTCGCGCACCATTCGCTGGCGCCGGACGAACGGCGCCGGGTGCCGCAGCACGGCCACGAAGCCGGGCGCGTGCTGACCGTGCCTCCCAGCTCGGCCGCCGTCTGGCGCCGGGAGAGGATCTGACGATGGCCGACATGCGCGTCTGGCCCGGCCAACCCTATCCGCTCGGCGCCACCTGGGATGGCGAGGGGGTGAACTTCGCTCTCTTCTCCCAGAATGCCACGAAGGTCGAGCTGTGCCTGTTCAACCGGCACGAGGATGCCGACGAATTCGCGCAGATAACGATGCGGGAGCGCAACGACCAGATCTGGCACTGCTACCTTCCCGACATTCGGCCGGGGCAGCTCTACGGCTATCGCGCTCACGGGCGGTACAAGCCCGAGGAGGGACACCGCTTCAACCCGGCGCAGCTGCTGATCGACCCTTACGCGAAGGCGATCAGCGGGACGATCCGGTGGAGCGATGCCCTGTTCGCGTACAGGGTGGGCAGCCCCCTGGAGGATCTCGAACCGTCGCCGACGAACAGCGCGGGAGGGCTCCCCAAGTCGATCGTCATCGATCCGGCGTTCACCTGGGGAAACGACCGGCCGCCGCGGACGCCGTGGAACCGCACGGTGATCTACGAGGCGCACGTGAAGGGGATGACGCAGCTCCACCCGGAAGTGCCGGAACACATGCGCGGCAAGTACCTCGGACTGGCTTCGGAGCCGATCGTGGACCATCTCACGTCGCTCGGCGTGACGGCCCTCGAGCTGCTCCCGGTGCACCACTTCGTGGTCGACCGGCACCTCGCCGAGAAGGGGCTGACGAACTACTGGGGATACAATTCGATCGGCTTCTTCGCCCCCGACGTGCGCTACGCCACCGGCGGCATGATGCACCAGGTCTACGAGTTCAAGACGATGGTGAAGCGGCTCCACAGCGCCGGGATCGAGGTGATCCTCGACGTCGTCTACAATCACACGGGCGAGGGGAACCACATGGGCCCCACGCTGTCGTTCAAGGGACTCGACAACGAGGCCTACTATCGCCTCGTCCCCGACGATCCGCGCTTCTACATGGATTTCACCGGGACCGGCAATTCGCTCAACATGCTGCACCCGCGGACGATCCAGATCATCATGGACAGCCTCCGCTACTGGGTTCTGGAGATGCACGTGGACGGCTTCCGGTTCGACCTGGCCCCGGTGCTGGCGCGCGAGCTGTTCGAGGTCAATCGGCTGGGGACGTTCTTCGACATCATCCAGCAGGATCCGGTGCTGTCTCAGGTCAAGCTGATCGCCGAGCCGTGGGACGTCGGACCCGGCGGGTACCAGGTGGGGAACTTCCCGATCGGCTGGGCGGAGTGGAACGGGAAGTACCGGGACGCGGTGCGCCACGTCTGGCGCGGCGACCGGGGGCACATTCCCGAGTTCGCCTCGCGGCTCACCGGGAGCAGCGACATCTACCAGTGGAGCGACCGGACGCAGTACGCCAGCGTGAACTTCGTGGTCGCCCACGACGGCTTCACGCTGCACGATCTGGTGAGCTACGAGCACAAGCACAACGAGGCGAACGGCGAGAACAACCAGGACGGGCACAACGACAACATCAGCCGCAACTGGGGCGCCGAGGGAGACACGAACGACGAGCGGATACTGGACATGCGGTATCGCTCGATGCGGAACTTCATCGCCACTCTGGCATTCTCGCAGGGCGTACCGATGATCGGGCATGGTGACGAGATCGCCCGCACCCAGCGGGGGAACAACAACGCCTATGCGCAGGACAACGAGATCAGCTGGGTGAACTGGAGTCTCGACGAGCGCCGCCGGCAGCTGCTCGAGTTCACGCGCGAGATGTTCGCGATCCGGAGCACCAACCCGGTGCTGCGGCGGCGGCACTTCTTTCGCGGGCAGCACGTTTCGCAGAGACAGAAGGACCTGACCTGGATCCGGACCGACGGGCAGGAGATGACCGAGGCCGACTGGCGGTCGTACGACCTGCACACCGTCGGGATGCTGATCCACGGGAAGGCCACGGACGAGCGGGATCCCCGCGGCCGTCTGGTCGAGGGCGACACGCTCCTGCTCCTCGCCAACAACGGCGAGGGGGAGGTGGATTTCACGCTTCCGGCGCTACACGAGCCGGGGGTCTGGGTGGAGCAGGTGGACACCGCATGCCTGGAACGGAAGCACGTGTCATCGGCTCGCGTCCGACTCCTGCCGTTTTCGCTCGTGCTGCTGCGGCTCGCAATGGAACGCCGCACGCAGATCGAGCCGCCGGACACGACGGAGGCACAACCATGACCAGAGAGCGACCGGATCACGACCGCCCGGGCGACCGCCCCGGCGATCGGGGCGAAGACGAGCAGAAGGAGACGCGCGAGCAGCCGCGTCGCGCGGCGCCGGTCTCGGAGATCCTCTCCGATCGCGTCATCGATGCGATGGTTCAGAGGCGTACGCGGGAGATGCGCGGCGACGAGCCGCCCGCGCTCCCGCCACTCGACCCGATCGACGTCGCCCGACTGGCCGGCGGCGAGCACGATCATCCGCACGGCATCCTCGGCGCCCACCCGGCGGCGGGCGGCTCCAGCGCCGGGATAGTCGTGCGCGCGTTCCACCCCGACGCCACGCGCGTCCAGTGCCTGCTCGCCGGCGGCGCGGCGGTGGAGATGGAGCGGTCGGCGGCCGGGATGTTCCAGGTGCTGCTCCCCGGCGCGACGTTTCCGCTCCGCTACCGGCTGCGCTTCCAGTTCGCCGACGGCTCCGAATGGGAGCGCGGCGATCCCTACGCCTTTCAGCCGACGATCGGCGAGGTGGACCTCCACCTGTTCAACGAGGGGACCCACCGCCGCCTGTGGGACAAGCTGGGTGCGCACCCGCGCACGGTGGACGGCGTCCGAGGCGTCGCGTTCGCCGTCTGGGCCCCCAATGCCCGGCGGGTCAGCGTGATCGGTGACTTCTGCGGGTGGGACGGCCGCCTGTTCCCGATGCGCCAGCTCGGCAGCTCGGGCGTACACGAGCTGTTCGTCCCGGACATCGGCGAGCACACGCTGTACAAGTACGAGCTCCTGACGAGAGAAGGAGTGCCGCGCGTCAAGACCGACCCGTTCGCGTTCAAGCTCCAGCAGGCGCCGGACAACGCCTCGATCGTGGTGGAGTCGCGTTACGCGTGGTCCGACGAGGAGTGGATGGAGCGGCGCGCGACCACCGACTGGCCGCGCGAGGCCGTCTCGATCTACGAGGTCCACCTCGGCTCGTGGGCACGGGTCGCCGGGGAGGATGACCGCCCGCTCAGCTTCGTCGAGATCGCGCCCCGCCTCGCCGAGCACGCGAAGCGCCTCGGCTTCACGCACGTCGAGCTCCTCCCGGTCGCCGAGCATCCGTTCACCGGATCGTGGGGCTACCAGGTCTCCGGCTACTTCGCTCCGACTTCGCGGCACGGCTCGCCCGACGACTTCCGGTTCTTCGTGGACACGCTGCACCAGCACGGCATCGGCGTGATCATGGACTGGGTGCCCGCCCACTTTCCCAAGGATGACTGGGCGCTCAGGCGGTTCGATGGCACCGCGCTCTACGAGCACGAGGATCCGCGGCTCGGCGAGCACCCCGATTGGGGGACGCTGATCTTCAACTATGGGCGCAACGAAGTCCGCAACTTCCTCGTCGCCAACGCACTGTACTGGCTCGACGAGTACCACGTGGACGGGCTGCGCGTGGATGCCGTGGCGTCGATGCTCTACCTCGACTACTCGCGGCCGGCGGGGCAGTGGCTGCGCAACCGGTACGGCGGACGCGAGAACCTCGAGGCGATCGAGTTCCTCCGGCAGATGACCGAGACGGTGCGCACCGAATGTCCGGGCGCGATCACCGTGGCCGAGGAGTCCACGGCCTGGCCGGGGGTGACGAAGCCGGTGAGCGAGGGCGGACTCGGGTTCACCTTCAAGTGGAACATGGGGTGGATGCACGACACCCTTTCGTACTTCGAGAAGGATCCGATCTATCGCCGGCACCACCACGACCAGCTCACGTTCGCGATGATGTACGAGCACAGCGAGCGCTTCATCATGCCGCTGTCGCACGACGAGGTGGTGCACCTCAAGCGGTCGATGCTCGACAAGATGCCGGGCGATGTCTGGCAGAAGTTCGCCAACCTGCGATTGCTCTACGCCTACCAGTTCACGCGGCCCGGGAAGCAGCTCATGTTCATGGGCGGCGAGCTCGGCACGTGGCGGGAGTGGGACCACGACACCGGTCTGGAGTGGCAACTCAAGGACCAGCCGCTGCACGGCGGGCTGCACTTCTTCGTGCAGGAGCTGGGTCGCGTCTACCGCGAGCACTCGGCCCTCTGGCGGCACGACCACGACCCCGAAGGCTTTCAGTGGATCGACGTCCACGACCGCGACAACTCGGTGCTCTCCTACATGCGGCGCGACGGCGACCGGCACGTGGTGGTGGTTCTGAACATGACCCCCATTCCGCGCGACGAGTACCGGATCGGCGCGCCGGAGCTGACGAGCTACGAGCAGGTCCTGTCCACCGACGATGTGCGGTTCGGCGGCAGCGGCTACCATACGCACGAGCGCGTTCAGGCCGAGCCGTCGCCGTTCCATGGTTTCCCGCAGTCGATGCGCGTCCGCATTCCGCCGCTCGGGGCGATCGTGTTGGCGCCATCCGATGCGCGGTAGCGGGGATCACGCGTAGTTCGGGAACCGGGCCGCCTGGAATGACCCCGACTCGCGACCGCCCCGCGCTCCGCGCCCTGGCCGAGCGCGTGGGAATCCTGTCCGAGTACCTGGACCAGACGGGCAAGGAGCGCCGGCGCACGAGCGACGAGACCCGGGTCGCGCTGCTCCGCGCCATGGGCATCGACGCGTCCGACGAGTCGGCGGCGCGCGCGTCGCTCGACGCGATCGATGCCCGGGAGCGTGATCGCCTGCTCGCACCGGTGCGCATCGTGCGCCGTGCCCGGCAGCGAACACTGCGCATCGAGATCATGCTCCCCGATGGGTGGAGCGGCGCCGTGCACTGGGAGCTCGAGCTGGTCGAGGAGACCGGGGAGGTACACCGCAAGCGCGGCCGGGCGCGGCCGCGCCGCGACGGCCGGATGTCGATCGCCGCCCCGCGCCTGCCGGCGATCGGCTACCACCGCCTGCGCCTCCGCCTGACCGCCGGCGCCGACGAGCGCGAGTCGGAGCAGTCACTGATCATCGTACCGCCAGGGGTTCCCGCGCCCCGCGATGTCCTCGGCGATCGGCGCGTGTTCGGGCTGATCGCCAACCTCTACACCGTGCGCAGCGAACGCAACTGGGGCGTGGGTGATCTGGATGACCTCTGCCGCCTGATCGTCTGGAGCGCCGGCATCGGCGCCGAGTTCGTGGGCGTCAACCCGCTGCACGCGCTTCGCAACCGGGGGAAGGACATCAGTCCCTACAGCCCGGTGAGCCGGGTGTACCGAAACGCCATCTACATCGCGCCCGACAGCGTTCCCGAGCTGGCCGATTCTCCGGTCGCCCGCGAGCTCATGGACTCGGCGGAGTTCGCGTCCGAGGTGGAGGCGCTGCGTGCCGGCGATCGAGTGGACTACCAGCGCACAGCGGAGCTGAAGCGCCCGGTGCTCCGCGCGCTGCACGCGACGTTCACCGCGCTGCACCGCGATCGCCAGACCGAGCGCGGTCGATCCTACGCGCGCTGGCTCGAGATGGGCGGTGAGCGACTCGTATACTTCGCCACCTTCGCGGCACTCGACGAACACTTCACGCGCGAAGGGCGCGACGGCGGCTTCCGCGCCTGGCCCGCGGAGTACCATGATCCGAACTCGGCCGCGGTGCGCGACTTCGCCCAGCGACACGCCGAGGACGTGGACTTCTATCGCTGGGTTCAGTTCGAGCTCGACCGTCAGCTGGCCGTGGCGGCGGAGAGCGGGCGCGATGCCGGACTGGCGATCGGACTCTACCAGGACCTCGCCATCGGCACGTCGCCATCGGGCAGCGATGTCTGGAGCGCGCCCGATCTGTTCGTCGAGGACGTCAGCATCGGCGCGCCTCCCGATCCCTACTCGGCCACCGGGCAGAACTGGGGGCTCCCGCCGATCCATCCCTGGCGGCTGCGCGAGCAGGGATACGGGTACTGGATCGCCGTGCTTCGTGCCGCGCTGCGGCACGCCGGAGCGCTGCGCATCGACCACGTGATGGGACTCTTCCGCCAGTTCTGGATACCCGAGGGGAAGAGCGGGACCGAGGGTGCGTACGTTCGATACCCGGCCGAGGATCTGCTCGGCATCCTCGCCCTCGAGGCCACGCGCGCCGGGGCGCTGGTCGTGGGCGAGGATCTGGGGACGGTGCCGAAGGAGGTTCCGCCGGCGCTCCGCCGGTGGGGGATACTCTCATCCAGGGTGCTCTACTTCGAGCGTGGCCGGGGCGGCTCTTTCCTGCCGCCGAAGCGATATCCGGCGCGCTCGCTTGCCACGGCCAACACGCACGACATGCCGACGATCGCCGGCTTCTGGTACGAGCGCGACCTCGAGGTGCGACGCGAGGTCGGTCTCGCCGGCGAACGCGAGACGCGCCAGGAGCGCAGGGAGCGACAGCGGGACCGAAAGATGCTGGTTCACCGTCTCGCCGCCGAAGGAATCATCGCCGACCCGCGCGCCCCGCTCGACGACGTGGCGCTCCGGGCGGCGGTGCACGAGTTCCTCTGCCGGACGCCGGCCGTGCTGGTCGGCTTTTCGCTGGACGACGTCGCCGGCGAGGTCGAGCCGGTCAACGTCCCCGGGGTGGGTCCCGACCGGTATCCGAGCTGGACGCGCCGCATTCGTCCGAGTCTGGAGCGGATGGCGTTCGACCCGGCGGTCGCGGCGGTGGTGCGGTGCGCACGGCTCCGAAGCGGAGGCAAACGGGAACGGTGATCAACCAGAGGCTGCTGTCGGCCACCTACCGCGTTCAGGTGAACGCGGAGTTCGGCTTCGGCGATGTCGAGCGCATAGCGCCCTATCTCCACCGGCTCGGCGTGTCGCACGTCTACTCATCGCCGATTCTCACGGCCCGGCCGGGGAGCAGCCACGGATACGACGTGGTCGACCCGACGGCGGCGAACCCCGAGCTCGGTGGCGAGGCGGCGCGTCTGTCGATGATCGATGCGTTGCACAGCAACGACCTCGGGCTGATCCTCGACATCGTGCCCAACCACATGGGCATCGGACCCGACAACCCGTTCTGGACCGACATCCTCACACACGGCCAGGCATCGGCATGGGCCAGGTGGTTCGACGTTTCGTGGGCCGCGCCATCGCGCACTGGGCCCGGCCGCATTCAGCTTCCGGTGCTGGGCGACGAGCTCGATGCCGTGGTCGCTCGCGGCGAGCTCACGCTCGCCTGGACTCCGGGCGGGATGCGAATCGTCTACTTCGACAACTGGTTCCCGACCGATCCGGCGTCGATCCCCCGTGTACTCGGCGTCCCGCCAACCAAGCGCGGCGCGCGGATGACGGGAGAGGATTACGGCACGCTCGGCGAGGTTCTGGTCGCTCTGGAGCGGCTCCCGTCGCGCACCGGCAGGAGCGGCTCGCCGCTGGGAGAACGCCGGCGTGCCGCCGATGAGGCGCTGCACCGACTGGGCGAGCTCGCCGAACGGGTGCCGGCCGTGCGCGAGCACATCGGCCGCCGGATCGAGGAGTGGGTGGCGGGCGACGGTGGCTCCGAGCGCATGCGCGAGCTGCTGGACGCGCAGCCGTACAGGCTCACCTTCTGGCGCGATGCGCCGCGCGACCTGAATTATCGTCGCTTCTTCGACATCAACGATCTCGCCGCGCTGCGCGTGGAGGACCCCGAGGTATTCGCCGAGACGCACGAGAGGATTCTCGAGTGGATCGCCGACGAGAGCCTCGACGGGATCCGGATCGACCACGTGGACGGACTGCTCAACCCCGTGGAGTATCTGCGCCGCCTCCGCAAGGCGCTCAGCGCGCGCGGACGCGACGATGCGGCCATGACGTTTCCGATCTTCGTCGAGAAGATTCTCTCGCCCGGCGAGCGGCTTCGCGATACGTGGCCGGTGCAGGGGACGACGGGCTACGAGTTCCTGAACGACGTCGAGGCGATTTTCATCGATCCGGTGGGGCACGCGGCCATCACCGCCTTCTATGCGCGGCTCGCCGGGCTCCCTCCATTCGCCGACGTCGCCTACGCGGGCAAGCGCAGCATTCTGGAGACGTCGCTCTCGGCCGACGTGACCCGGCTCTCGCGGCTGCTCGTTCCACTCGCCGCGGCGGGCCGGCGCACGAGCGGACTCGGACGGGGCGAGCTTCGCCGTACGCTGATCGAGCTGATGGCCTGTCTTCCGGTGTACCGGACGTACGTCGATCCGGTGAGCGGCGCGCACGAACCCGACGACCGGGCGATAATAGAGCGCATGGCGCGCCGCGCGGTCGAGCGTCGTCGCGTCCCGCTGGAGGGAATCGAGCTGGTGCGCCGCACGATGCTCGACCCCGTCGCCGAGCCGCCCGGCGGCAGGCGTGACGCGGCCGCCGAGGCCCGCACGAGCGCGCTCCGGTTCATCGGACGGTTCCAGCAGACGAGCGGACCCGCGACTGCGAAGGGCGTGGAGGACACGGCGCTTTATCGGCACGTGCCGCTGGCGTCGCTCAACGAGGTCGGCGGCGAGCCCGACCGGCCGCTCGAGCGCGCGGTGGCTCTGCTCCATGCCGCCAACGCGGAGCGCGCGCGGGACTGGCCGCTCTCGCTGCTGTGCACCAACACGCACGACACCAAGCGCAGCGCCGACGTGCGGGCGCGGCTCGACGTGCTCTCCGAGATTCCCGACCGGTGGGAGCAGACGGTGCTTCGCTGGCGCCGGATGAACCGAGCGCACCGGACGCGTGTCCGGGACCGGATGGCGCCCGACGCCAACACGGAGTACCTGCTCTACCAGACGCTGGTGGGCATCTGGCCGCTGGCCGGTGGCAACGGCGACCGGTTACCCGTCGCGCATGCGCTCGGCGAACTGCGTGAGCGTGCGACGCAGTACATGCTCAAGGCCGCGCGTGAGGCGAAGCTGCGCACGAGCTGGACGGACGGCGACGAAGCGTTCGAGGCCGCGCTGACCAGGTTCATCGAGGCGATGTTCGCCGGGGGCGCGTCGGGAGAATTTCTGCGGGAGGTCGGCGAGCTTGCGGGCGAGATCGCCCGCCCGGGGCTGTGGAACGCCCTTGCCCGGACACTCGTGCACCTGACTTCGCCTGGTACGCCGGACCTCTACCAGGGCGACGAACTGTGGAATTTCTCGCTGGTGGACCCGGACAATCGGCGCCCGGTAGATTACGAGACCCGGGAGCGCTTTCTTGGCGAGCTGGAGCGTGGGCAGCGTTGCGGAGATGCTGCTCGGGGAGAGCTCGTACACGACATGATGGCCACACCGGAGGACGGGCGGATCAAGCTGTGGACCACTTGGCGAGCTCTGCACTGCCGGCGGTTCCGGCCTCGGCTGTTCCTCGGGGGCGGTTATGAGCCACTCGCGGCGTACGGACCGAGGGCGAAACAAGTGTTCGCCTTCTCCCGGAGCGCCGACGCGGACGCGGCGATCATGGTCATAACTCGACTGCCGTACGGCACGACAGGTGCGTTTGCGCCGCCGGTGGGGCCGTCCGTGTGGGACGGAACCCGCCTCCGACTACCGCCCCGCTTCGGGGTTGGGAGCTGGCAATGTCAGCTGGCCGGACAGACGATCGAGGCGGCGCGTGACGAGCGTTCCGTCGCCCTCGACGTTGGAGCCGTCCTCGGTACGTTGCCGGTGGCCCTGCTCGTCGGTACGTAAACGGGTGCAACGGCGGGCGGCCTCGCTCGTCAAAGCGTTGGCGGCCGGAACGGACGACTATCCGGATTGTAGATCCTGAACAGACCCTCGCCGCAACTTCTGCATCTTCCTCCGAGGCGGACGCGACCATACCCGCTGCCCGGACCGGTACCTATAGAGGACCCTACATGAACTTCTCCGCGGATACCACGATCGCGTATTTCTCGATGGAGATGTGCCTCGACGAGGCGCTGCCCACCTACAGCGGAGGGCTGGGCGTTCTCGCCGGCGACACGCTGCGCTCGGCGGCCGACCTCGGCGTGCCGATGGTCGCAGTCACCCTTCTCCATCGGAAGGGCTATTTCATCCAGCACCTCGATCCGCACGGTACTCAGACGGAGAGCGCCGTCTCGTGGCAGCCCGAGGATCGGCTCGAGCCAATGGCGCCGACGGTGATCGTCGAGATCGAGGGGCGCCGCGTCGAAGTCCGCGCGTGGCGCTACCTCGTGCGCGGGAGCGCCGGTCACGAGGTGCCGGTGTATCTGCTGGACACCGGACTCCCCTCGAACTCCGCGTTCGACCAGACGATCACCGACACCCTGTACGGCGGCGACACACACTACCGGATCTGCCAGGAGGCGGTGCTCGGGATGGCCGGCGCGGCGATGCTCCGCGCGCTCGGCTACGAGGGCGAGATCATCCACCACATCAACGAGGGGCACGCGTCGTTGCTCACCGTCTGCCTCCTCGAGCGGCACCTCGGCAGCCGCGGGGCGTGGGAGATCACCGAGTCGGACATCGAGGCGGTGCGCCGTCAGTGCGTGTTCACCACGCACACGCCCGTCCCCGCGGGGCACGACAAGTTCCCGCACGATCTGGCCCGCCAGGTGCTCGGCGCCGAGCGAATGGACCTCCTCGAGCGGGCTCGCGCGCTGGAGGACGGGACGCTCAACATGACGCTGCTCGCGCTCCGTTTCGCACGCTACGTGAACGCGGTGGCGATGCGCCACCAGGACGTGTCGCGCGACATGTTCCCCGGCGTCGAGATCGACGCGATCACCAACGGGGTCCACGTGGGAACGTGGACGTCACCGGCGTTCGCCGAGCTGTTCGACCGGCACATCTCCGGATGGCGGCACGACAATCTGTTCCTGCGCTACGCCGGCAAGATTCCCCTCGACGAGATTCGCGAGGCGCACCGCGATGCCAAGCTCGCGCTATTCGCCGAGATCGAGCGGCGCACGAGCGTGAGGCTCGACCCGGTCGTGATGACGATCGGCTTCGCCCGCCGGGCCACGCCGTACAAGCGCGCCGACCTGATCTTCACCGACCTCGATCGGCTGAAAGCCGTGACACGGCACGTCGGCCCGCTCCAGATCGTCTTTGCCGGCAAGGCGCACCCGCGCGACGAGTGGGGCAAGGCGCTGATCAAGCGGATCTTCGATGCATCGGCCTCGCTCGGAGACGCGCTGCGCGTCGTCTACCTCGAGAACTACGACATGCGCCTCGGCCACCTTCTGACCTCGGGCGTGGACCTCTGGCTCAACAACCCGCTGCGACCGCTCGAGGCCAGCGGGACGAGCGGGATGAAGGCGGCGCTCAACGGCGTTCCCAGCGCGAGCGTGCTCGACGGCTGGTGGATCGAGGGGCACATCGAGGGTGTGACCGGGTGGTCGATCGGCCGCGACGATCCGCTGCCGCAGGACCCGTCGAGCGATGTGCTCGACCTGTACAACAAGCTCGAGCAGCGCATCCTGCCGGTGTACTACGGGATGCCGTACGCGTGGGCCGAGATCATGCGACACTCGATCTCGCTCAACGGCTCGTTCTTCAACACCCAGCGGATGCTGATGCAGTACGTGCGCAATGCGTACTTCCCGCCGGGAGCGCTGGTGGCCATCGAGGAAGTGGCCGTCCTCTAGTGGACTGCAGCCGGGAGCTCGCGTTCCACCGCTGCGCTGTCGATTACTTCGGCTTCGTGGCTCACGCCATCGGCCGAGCCTGACATCGGAAATCGAGTTGCAGTCCGCCGGTGTCGCCGGGGTGGGCTTGCGGGACTGAAATCGAAGTGATCAGTTGTCACGGACGGCCGATCACCGATCACCGACGTTCAGCCCGATGCCCGCCCTGCGTATTGCCGTGACCGGCGCGACCGGTTTCATCGGATCCCACCTCGTCCCGGCGCTCCGGCGAAACGGCGATTCCGTGCATCGGATCGTCCGCTCCCGCCCCGATCCGGGCGACATCGTCTGGTCGCCGCGCGATCGTCGGATCGACGCCGCGGCGCTCGAAGGCATGGACGCGGTGATCCACCTGGCCGGCGAGAACATCGCTCAGCGGTGGACGAGCGCGACGCGGCGGCGGATCCGCGAGAGCCGCGTCGCCGGCACGTCGCTGCTCGCCTCGACGATGGCGGCGCTCGAGCGTCCGCCGCGCGTGATGATCAGCGCTTCGGCGGTCGGCTTCTACGGCGCCGACCGCGGCGACGAAACGCTCGACGAGTCGAGCGCTCCCGGCGACGACTTCCTCGCTGACGTGGCCGTGGAGTGGGAAGCGGCAACCGAGCCCGCCGCATCGCGGGGAATCCGCGTCGTGCGCACGCGCTTCGGCGTGGTGCTCCACCCGGAAGGCGGAATGCTCCAGCGCGTGCTGCCGATCTTCCGTCTCGGCCTTGGAGGCCGGTTGGGTGACGGCCGGCAGTGGATGAGCTGGATCGCGCTCGACGATCTGATCGAAGCCGTGCGCTTCGCGCTCCGCACCCCGACGATCGCCGGCGGAGTCAACGTCACCGCGCCGACGCCGGTGCGCAACGAGGAGTTCACCAGGGTGCTCGGCAAAGTGCTCGGCCGGCCGACGATGGCGGTCGTGCCGGCGTTCGCGATCCGCGCCGTCTTCGGAGAAATGGGCGACGCCACGATCCTGGCCAGCCAGCGCGTGCTGCCGGGGCGGCTCCTCGAGGCCGGATTTCAGTTCGAGCAGACCTCGCTCGAGAGTGCGTTGCGAAGCGAGCTCGGAAGCTAGGGCGTCGGCCGGTCGCTACCCGAGAGGCGGGTGGCGGAGATGAAACTCCGTCGCCCTCTGGTAGGCACTGGCGACCACCAGCAGCCTGGCCTCGTCGTACAGCCCCGCCAGGAACGTGATCGAGACCGGTGTCCCGTTCTCCCGGAATCCGTTCGGCAGGATCACCGCCGGGTGGCCGGTCAGGTTCGTGGCCGTGAGCTGCGGACCGGAGGTCGGTGCGATGATCACATCCACCGTCTCGAAGAGCCGGGCCCACTGCTCCATCGCCAGCGTTCGGGCGCGGTTGGCGTTGATGTACTCCACGGCGGGGATGAAGCGTGCGGTGCGGAAGCTGTTGGGCCATGCGTTCGCGCCCTGCTGAGCCATCTCGGCGTCGCGGCCCGAGCGGGTCAGATCGTCGAAGAACGCGGCTGCCTCGGCCGTCAGGATCATCCTCATCGCGCCGTAGTTCATGTCCGGGATCTCCACCGGGACGAGCGCGACGCCGAGACGGCGCATCGTGTCGAGCACCGCCTGGTCGAACGGCTGCTGCGGCGACTCCCGCTCGAACGCGCCCTGCACGTAGCCAATGCGGATCGAGCGCAGCGGCGTCGTCGCGTTCCAGGTGAACGGCGCATCGACGACCGACCGGTCGAGCCCGTCGGTTCCGTGGATCGCGTCGAACACCAGCGCGCAGTCCTCGACGCTCCGGCAGATCGCGCCGATCTTGTCCATCGTCCACGACAGCGCCATCGCGCCGGTGCGTGGAACGCGACCGAAGGTCGGACGCAGACCCGTCGTGCCGCAACGAGTCGATGGCGACGAGATCGAGCCGAGGGTCTCGGTACCGATGGCGAAGCCGACGAGACCAGCCGCGGTCGCCGACGCCGAGCCGGCCGATGAGCCGCTCGATCCCTGCTCCAGGTTCCACGGATTGTTCGTGCGTCCACCGAACCAGGTGTCTCCCTGCGCCAGCTCGCCGAGCGTCAGCTTGGCGACCAGCACCGCGCCGGCGGCATCGAGCCGTTTCACGACCTCGGCGTCCTCGTCGAACGTCTGGGCTCGGTAGGGTGTCGTCCCCCAGGTCGTGGGGTGTCCGGCCACCGCGAGCAGATCCTTCGCGCCCCAGGGGATCCCGTGAAGGGGCCCGCGCCATCTGCCGCGCGCGATCTCCGCATCGGCCTCGCGGGCCTGCCGGATCGCCCGCTCGGGCGTCAGCGTCACCACACAACGGAGCGCCGGATCGTACCTCTCCAACCTGCGGAGGTACATCTCGGTCAGCTGCACCGAGGTGACCTGCCGCCGGCGCACGAGATCGGCGAGTGCGGTCACCGGGAGAAACGAGAGCTCCTCGAGGTTCGACGGAACAGCGCGGCGCGGCACGGGCGAGCGCGTCATCCGGCCGCGCTCGGGCGCAGTCGTCATTGCCGGACGACTGCGGCCCGGCGGCACCGGATCGAAGTGGATCGCCGGCGGCACCGCGTTGGGCAGCGGAATCGCGCGCAGTCCGGCTACCTGCTGCTGCTGGTTCTGGAGCCCACGGAGCATCATCTCCCGCTGCTCGGGGGTGAACGTGAGTCCGGCGAGCTTCTCCGCGCTGGCGATCACTTCAACGGTGAGCTCGACGCCCTGCGCAGCCTGAGCCCAGAGAAGACCAGGGAGAAGCGTGGCGCCGAGACCCAGCGCCGAGAAGCTGGCCATGAACGCGCGGCGGTCGTAGTGGGGCATGGCAGGATTGGAGACGAGGGACGAGGGACGAGACAGCCGAGGCGAAGACAGGCGATCCGCGGCGCGGAGTGCCGCTCCATACTGCAGATCCGGCCGGTCGGGTTCAAGCTCCTGGCGTCCATCGTCGCGCGCTCCCGGAGCGGGTAAGTTATGCCATGCTGCCGACGGAGCCGATCCCCACCGCCCTGCTGCTCGCCACGATCGGCGTTCTGATGACGCTGAGCGTGCTGTTCAGCCGTGCTTCGGGGCGGATCGGCGTCCCGGTCGCGCTCCTGTTCCTGTTCATCGGCATGGCAGCCGGCTCCGAGGGACTCGGCGGGCTCGCGTTCGACGACTACGCGCTGGCGTTCCGGCTGGGCACCGTCGCGCTCGCGCTGATCCTGTTCGACGGCGGACTGAACACGCCGTTGAGCGCCGTCATGCGAGCGATCAAGCCGGCGGCGGTGCTCGCGACGTTCGGCGTCGTCGGCACCGCTGGGATGGTGGCGTGGGCGGCGACGCTGCTCGGCTTCGGCTGGCCCGAGGCGCTGCTGCTCGGTGCCGTCGTTTCCTCGACCGACGCGGCGGCCGTGTTCTCCGTGCTTCGCGGCTCCGGTCTCAGCCTGAAGCGCCGGGTCAGCGTGACCCTCGAGCTCGAGTCCGGACTCAACGACCCGATGGCGGTGATCCTCACGATCGCCCTCACCGGAGCATTGCTCGGCGTCGGGCCCGGACTCGGCTGGTCGCTGGTGGGCCTCGTGGCGACGCAGCTCACGATCGGCCTCGTGCTGGGCGTGGCGATCGGCTATGCGGCGGCCGGGCTGCTGGCGCGCACGCGACTCCAGGCCGGCGGACTCTACCCCGTCCTCACCCTGGCCATCGCCTTCCTCGCGTTCAGCGTGCCGACGCTGATGTTCGGCAGCGGCTTTCTCTCCGTGTACGTGGCGGCGGTGGTGATCGGGAACGCCAAGCTGCCGTACCGCGGCGGGATCGTGCGAGTGCACGACGCGATCGCCTGGTTCAGCCAGATCATGATGTTCCTGGTGCTCGGGATGCTCGTCTTTCCGCGGCAGCTGATCGAGGTCGCCGGTGCGGGACTCGCGCTGGCTCTGTTTCTCGCCTTCGTCGCGCGCCCGCTCGTGACCCTGATATGTCTGGCGCCGTTCCGCTACCCGATGCGCGAGATGGTGTACGTCGGCTGGGTCGGACTCCGCGGCGCGGTGCCGATCATCCTCGCCACCTATCCGATCCTCGCCCAGGCGCCGGGCGCGCAACGGATATTCAACGTCGTATTCTTCATCGTCGTGGTGAACGCGCTCGTCCCCGGCGGCACGGTGCGCTGGGTCACGCGCTGGTTCGACCTCGAGTCTCGTGAGCCGCCGCCACCGCCGGCCGTACTGGAGATCAACTCCACGCAGCTGCTGCGAGGCGATCTCCACTCGTTCTACGTCGACCCGGCGGTAGCCGTGGCCGGGATGCCGATCTCCCAGGTCCCGTTCCCACCCGGCTCGTCGATCCTCCTGATCGTCCGCGGCGACGATCTCATCGCTCCCAAGGGATCGACCATCCTCGAGCCGGGCGATCACGTCTACCTGTTCGCGCCCCCGGAAGAGGAAGGATTCCTGAGGCTGATGTTCGGCCGACCGCAGAGTGAATGACCGGTATCGGGCATCGGCACTCGACCTCACCGAGTCACTCTGCTAGGTTCAGACACATGCCACGCGTCCCTCTCGACAGTCTTCCAGGCGAATCGCGGGTCTGGGTGTTCGGCAGCGAGCACCCGGTGACCGACACCTCCGCCCAGTGGCTCCTCGACATCGTCGATGCTTTCCTGGACCAGTGGGCGGCCCACGGAGCGCCGCTGCGCGCCGGACGCGACTGGCGCGAGCACCGATTCCTGACGATCGCGGTGGATCAGTCCACGGCCGGCGCCTCGGGTTGCTCGATCGATGCGCTCTTCCGAGCCCTTCGTGAGAGCGAGGATCTGCTGGGGACCACGATGATCGGCAGCGGCCGCGTGTACTACCGCAACTCCGATGGCTCGGTCGCCTCGGCGACGCGGGATCTGTTCTCGACGCTCGGCGCCACCGGAGCGGTGGGTCCGGAGACTCCCGTCTTCGACACGACGGTCCAGACGCTCGCCGACTGGAACGAGCGCTTCGAGACCCCGCTCGGCGCGTCCTGGCACGCCCGCCTGCTGCCCGAGGGTGCAGGGTCGGAGCGAACCGGCAGGTAAGTCACTCCGGATTCCTGATCGACTGCAGCTCCCGCACGTGGTCCGTCAGCAACCGCGTCGAGTAGCGCTGGCCTTCGGAGATCCGCTCGACTTCGATCGCCATCGTCTCGACGGCCTGCTCGATCCGATCGAGTCGGGCCACCACGTCCGGTGACGTCGAGCTCGAAGCCGCCACGGTGTGCCGGTCGATGCGGCGGGCGATCGCACGGGCGATCGGGAAGCCGATCAGCATGACCGCCAGCAGCGCCAGCGAGCCGAGAACCAGCGCGATCAGCTCCTCGGGGATCGGCGGTATGCCGGGCCCGAAGACGAAATCGTTGCCCTGCATCGCCTCCGAAATCTGCTGGTGAACGCGGGCGTTGATGATCTCGGCGAGCTCGCCAGCCTGGTCCTGTGGATGTAGTGCGTGTTCGGGGCCGAGGCCGGGCGGGCCCGGCGTAGCCGGTGGGCTGGGGGCGATTGCTGCCGGAGCCTGCGAGGCCTGAGCGGCCTGCGAGGCTTGAACGGCCTGTGGGGCTGGTCCGGCCTGCGGTAATTGCGAAGTGTGCGAAATCGGACTGAACATGCGAGCTCCAGTTCTGGACAGGGAGCGAGATCGACCCATCCCTACGTGCTTGCGCTGTGCCCGGTTCCACGACACACGCGCCGGCTGGCGGCGCTTCGGCTACCGGCCGAAGGCCCTCATCGCCTCGGGAAGCGCCAGCCGGGCCCAGCGCGCATACTGTGCACCCGACGGGTGCAGGCGGTCGCCGGCGACCAGCGACGGATCTCGCGCCGCCTCCCGTGACACGCCGGTCACGTCTACCCAGCGCGCCCCTGCCCCCGCCGCGAGCTCGCGGTTGATGGCGTTGAACGTATCGATCTCGGCCGCGATCCGCCCACGTTCGCGCCCCTCGGCGAACGGCATGACTCCCCAGTCTGGAATCGACAGCACCACGACGCGTGACGCGCGGCCCCCGGCATATCCGATCGCCCGTTGCAACAGCCGATCGAACTCCCGCCGGTACTCGGCGGCGTCGCGACCGCGATACTGGTTGTTGACGCCGATCAGTAGCGAGACCAGCTCGTAGGGCCCAACGGGCGATGCCGAGTCGAGGGCCGCCTCGAGCTCGTCGGTCGTCCAGCCGGTGCGGGCGATTATGCGCGGCGCCTCGACCGCGACCCCACCTTCCCGGAGCATCGCGGCGAGCTGCACCGGCCAGCGCTCGTACTCGGGAACGCTCTCGCCGATGGTGTAGGAGTCGCCGAGGGCAAGGAAGCGTGGTGCTGCGAGCGCGGACGGCGATCCGGGCTGGTCGGTCGTTTCCGGGCGATGCGCTTCGCTGGCTGGTGTTCTGCCCCCGCCGTAACCGGCGCAGGCGGCCAGCGCGACAGTCAGCACTCCCACCGTCGCTGGGCGTCCGGTGAACAGCCGAATGAGGAGCGGCAAGCAGTGGCCTCCCATGATGCGCGACGAACGCTCCCCCGGATGATGCACGCGGTTCCGGGTGGGCTCACGTCGCTGGGCTCCAAAGTAGTGGAGGAGCAGCTATCATGGCTGGGCGGCCGGATGGCCGCAATGTCCTGCCGCTAGAACTCGCGGCGCTTCATTTCCTTGAAGAAATGATCGCGCTCGATCGCCGCCTCGTCGTCGGGCGTCGTGGGCGGAAGGGTCGAGTCGTAGGCGCGGCCGTCGCGTCCTTTCACGACCTTCGCGGCCTTCTCGGCGTTCTTGCGGACGAGCTTCGCCAGCTGCTTGGCGTCCATACCCGTTCTCGGAAAGGGGGTGTCGGCGGCCGCCCGGAGGCGGACACCTAATGATAACAACGATTCACGGTGATACCCGCAACGCCCTACGAAGCAGCGCGATCTGCCCTCCGTGGTACGTGCCGTGCTCGACCACTCCGTGCAGCAGGATCCGCGCGGTGTACTCCTGGCCCGGGACGCGGATCTCCAGCTGCGCCTCGTCGAGCGCAGCCGTGGCTTCGGCGAGCGACTGGTATGCCGCGTCCAGTCCCTCCACGGCGGCTCGCCAGGCGTCGCCGGTTGGCGCCGGTGCGGGCGGAAAATCCCGCTCCGGCGGCGGCGACTTCGTAGCCAGGCCGGCGAGACGCTGGCCTGCTATTTCGGCCCAGACGGTCATGTGGAGAACGAGCTCCCAGATCGAGTGTGCTCCCGGCACCGGGTGCGCGGCGGCGGCGTCCGGCGAGACCCCGATGAGCAGCTCGCCCACCGCGGGGCCATGCCACATCTCGCCATGGATCGTCCGGATCAGGTGATCGGCCAGCGCCCGACTGTCTCGCATTCACGGATTCGGTGATGGTGCGACGGCTCACATCAGCAGCTCGACCAGCACGACTACGTTGCCATACAGATCGCTGAAGTGCGCGAACAACGCACCGCCCTCGGCGACCGGCGGCCCGCGGAAGCCGACGCCGCGTCGCTGGAGCGTCGCCACGTCGCCGTGACAGTCGTCGGTGTAGATCACGAGCAATGGCTGCCCGCCCGCCTGGCGTCCGACGAGTTCGGCGTCGTCGCCCGCGGGCTCGAGCAGCCATAGTCCGACGGGCGGACTTCCGCGCTGATCGGGCAGCCCGATGTGAAGAAAGCGCTGCCCGCTCGACGCCGTGCTGTCGTGCAGCACCGTGAAGCCGAGTACATCGCGATAGAACGCCAGCGCCTCCTCGTAATCGTGCACGAGAAGCGTCGTCCGACCGAGGCCCTTCAGCATCGGCGCGAAGCTACGCGACCCCGGCCCCGGCCGCTATCGGCCCCCGTCCTCCAGCCAGTAGAACGCTGGCGCGGGCGTGGCCCGTGGCCACACTTCGGCCAGCGTATCTCCCTCGTAGACGCGCCCGTTCTTCACCACCATCCGCACCGAGTTGGAGTTGCGGATGTTCTCCAGCGGGTTGCGGTCGAGGATCACGAAGTCGGCGAGCTTCCCGACCTCGATCGATCCGAGATCGCGGCCGAGGCCGATCGCCTCGGCGCCCCAGATCGTAGCCGCGCGCAGCGCGTCGTGGGTGGACATCCCGCCCGACTGCATCGACCAGAGCTCCCAGTGATAGCCCAGTCCCTGGAGCTGGCCGTGGCTGCCCACGCCGACCTTGCCCCCGGCGGCCACGATGTCCCGCAGCTGCTCGCCGATCTTCGGGAACACGTGCTGCGTGGAGTGGAACCACCCGGCGCGGGCGCCGGTGGTCACCTGGCCCGATGAGCCGCCACGCCGAAGCGCCTTCGCCTCGATCTCGTTGAACGGCGTGAACCGGCGCAGCTTGGCGTCGCCGAGCACGTCCTCGGTGGCGTAGTAGTAGTCCTCGGCCCACGGGCCGCCGTAGGCGACCAGGATCGTCGGCGTGTAGACCATCCTCGACTCGACGAGCAGACGTACGAAATCAGCGTGATTCGGCAGCGTCGGAATCGAATGCTCGTGTCCCGAGTAGCCGTCGGTCATCTCGGTGAGCGTCATCTTGATGTCGAGCGACCCCTCGGTCGTCGGCATCAGACGAAGCTCGTTGGCCGCCTGGATCACCCACTGCCGCTGCTCGCGGTTTCCGGCCACGTACTGCTTGATCGTCTTCGTGTCGTAGTAGTCGCTGTAGCGCTTGAGCAGCCGGCGGGCGTGATCGAGGTCGCGGATGTTCTCCGAGCTGAAGACGCCCGGCCCGGTGGAGTAGATGCGCGGGCCGACGAGCCGGCCGGTGGTGACCTGATCCTCGTAGGACAGCACGTCGGTCGTTCCCGTCTGCGGGTCGCGCGCGGTGGTGACGCCGTAGGCGAGGTTGGCCGCGTAGCTCCATACCTCGTCGCGGTGAACACCGAACGCCGCGCGCAGATGGGCGTGGGTGTCCACGAACCCGGGGACGATCGTCTTGCCGGCGACGTCGATCACCCGCGCGTCGCCCGGCACCTGCACCTGTCCGCGCCGGCCGACGGCGACGATCCTGTTGTCGCGGATCAGAACGTCGCCGTCGTCGATCACCTCGTTGCCGCGCATGGTCACGACCCGCGCGCCCCGCAGCACGGCGGTGCCGCGCGGGATGTCGCGCGGCGCGGCGATCCGGATGCGGAACTCGAACGGCTGGAAGACGACTGAGCGAGCGGCGGCCGTGTCGCGCCGCGCTGCGGTGTCGCGCGGCGCGCCGGCGGCCGCGCGCCGCGCGACCCGCACGCTGTCGTCGAACGCCCGGCCGCGCTCCACATCGTACACGACGTGCGCGTTGCCGATGCTCCAGTGCACGCGCTTCGCGTCGGCCGCCCACGCCGGGAACTGGGCGCCGATCTCGGTCAGCCGGCGAACCGGGAACGCGGCGGCGTCGGCCGACCCGCCGACCTGGATCGTCGGTTCATCGCCGCCGATGACGGGCACCGTGACCAGGTACAGATCGCTCTGCACCTGCGCCAGCGCCTGGTCGCCATCGGGGGCCATCATCACGAGCGATGCGTTGCCGCCCATGCCGCCGGTGGATCCGGGAGGCGGCGCGCCGCGCACGCGCACGTGCGTGCGCTGATCCGTTCCGTCCCAGCGCATCGAAACGAGCCCGCGGCCACCGCTGTACACGAAGATCCGCGTCGAGTCGCGCGTGAAGTGCGGCGTTCCGAGCCCGCCGGACGGCGATATCAGCGTCGCGTCGCCACCAGCCGCCGGGATCCAGACGATGTCCTCGACGCCTCCCGGCACGCCGCCGCCGAGCGCCTCGCTGTAGGCCCGCGCCGGCCCGCGGAGCACGACGATCCGCCGGCCATCGGGCGACCACGCCGGGCTCTGATAGAACGCCGAACGTCGCGTCAGCCGCTGCGGTCGCGCCCGTCCATCGGCGCGAACGCGGTACAGGTGTCCACCGTCGGCCCGCGACCACGTCGTGTAGGCGATCCACTGGCCGTCGGGGCTCCACACCGGCTGGAACTCGCCCATCTCGGCGTCGGTGAGCCGCCGCGGCGCCGGCACCTGTACCTGCGGCGCGGCCGTCGTGCCGTTGCCGTCCTGCGCGGCGGCCGTCACCAGCGCCGGCGCGGCCGGGAGATCGATGACGTAAAGCCTGTCGAGCGCCACGAACGCCAGCCGCTTCCCGTCCGGGCTCGGCACCGCGTCACGAATCTGCTTGACGATGAAGGTGGTCGAGTCGCTCACCGGGTACTCGAAGTGCACCGCCGGGCCCATCGCGTGCACGACCTCGGCCTCGAGCGGAATCTCCTGCGGCGCGCCGCCGGCCACCGGCGTCCGCCACAGCTTGCCGTTCCAGGTGGCGACGAGGAACCGCGAGTCCGGCGTGAAGCTCATCCCCGGGTAGACGTCGAGCGTCGCCCGCGACTCGATGTCGTCGCGCTGCACATCCTGCACGAGCCAACGTTCGTCGCCTGTTTCCAGGTCGCGAAGGCGAAGCGATGTCTTGTCCACGTCGCGCGTCCCGTAGACCAGCCACTTGCCATCGGGCGACAACGTCGGCCGGAATGCCGAGCCCCAGCGGAAGCTTCGCACGCTCGACTGGCCGGTGGTGCGGTCGTAGACGTAGAGCTGGTAGTCGCCCATCGGCGTGTTGTAGATCCACGATCCGCGCCGCTGGGCGTACCAGATGAAGCGTCCGTCGGGCGACACCGCCGCGCCGAGCTGGCGGAGCACGTCGGGCTGGCCCGGCCCCGACGGTGCGCGGATCACCCGCGCGCCGCTCCCGCCGTCGGCGTGGAACATGTGCAGCCTGGTGTTCCGAGAGACGAGTATGTAGCGCCCGTCCGGAGTCCAGTTCGGCGACTCGTACGAGTTGGTCTTGGCGCGTGAGACCTGCACCGTGTCCCGCTTGTCGAGCGAGATCGTCCACACGTTCCAGCCGCCGTCGCGGTCGGAGACGAAGACGACCTTCTTCCCGTCGGGGGAGAAGCGCGGCTGCCCGTCCATCGCCATCCCGCGGGTCAACGGAGTCGCCGTTCCACCCTCGATCGGCATCGTGTAGAGATCGCCGAGCAGGTCGAACACCAGCGTCCGGCCGTCGGGGCTCACGTCAACCGACATCCAGCTGCCGACGCGGGTGGTGAAGGTCACGCTTCGCGTGGGCGCCAGCGGGAGCCCCTCCTGCATTGGATCCTTCGCCGCGGCGGCGGTGCGTGGCGCGGCGGGGGCATCCTGGGCGTGCAACGGCTGCGCGAACGCTTGGGTCGCCAGCGTGATGGCGAGTCCGAGGGCGGCGCAGTGGAGGTGGTGGAGGCGCATGAGAGTGTCCTTACGGATGGGACGCGCTGTGGCGAGCGCTGCGGGCGGATGGGATCGTCGTCGCCGCGTCGTGGAGACCGTCCTGATCTTACCCTGTGGCGCGGGCGATGGACAGGCGGGCCGGGCCGGCGTTGGAGATCGCCACCCGGCCGGGCGGTCGCGATGCGTACGATGGAGTGTCCGAGCGGGCTGAAGGCCGTGGCCTGGCACGGGAGTGCGTTCCCCGAGCCCGTACGCGAGCGGCTCGGTCGGGATGGTCAGTCCGCCGGCGGTGGTGTCCCTGCCGGCCGGCGTGCAACGGCGCGGCGCAGGAACCAGCCGGCGGCGCCGCCCAGGACCAGCACCACCGCACCACCGATTAGTAGTCCCCGACGAGCCTCGGGTGCCAACTGAAGAAGCGGGTCGAGCGCGAGAATCAGCCCCGCGGTCACCACTCCCCACGCTACCGCGGCCCATGGCGCCCACCGGGCGCCCGACCAGCTGCCGTAAGCGGCGGCGATCGCCGTCGCACCGACCAGAACCTGAAGCAGCGTCAGCGCGCGCGGCTCGATGCTCCGTCCGAGCGCCGCGTCCGCGGCCTGCATCCAGGCGTTGAGTGACAGGAGGAGGAACAGGACCGCGAGGGCGACCCGCGATCGCTGAAAGCGGGTCGTGTTCTCGCCGGCTTCCCCGGAGCGTATCACGGCACTCATGTGCGTCAATGTGCGGCTCCGATTGAGCTGCCGCAATCGTCGCCCGCCGGTTCGCTCACGCGCGGCATGTCGTGTCTCGCGCTGCGCCGACGCATACGGCTCCGCAGCTTCGAACTCGCGCTCGGCGCCGGTCGAAATCGCCAGATGCGGGTGAACACGTCGCTCGCCATCCCGCGATGGAGATTCGTCATGGCGACGAGGGAACGACGAGGTCCAGACGCACACTGTCGGCGCGTTGCCGGGTGCCGTAGCTCGCAACGAGCTCCGCTCCACGTTGGACGCATGAAACTTCAGCCCTCATCGAGCACCTCGCGGAGCCGTCTGGGTGCGATCAGGCGGTAGCCATCCCGCAGCAGCTCTCCGAGCTCGGTCCAGTCCACATCGCTGTCGAGCCACACCCCGACCCATCCGCTCGGCCCGACGTACGGCGGAACGAAAAACCGCTTCGGCGCCGCGCGGATCATCAGTGCCTGGTTGCCCGGAGCCGCCTTGACCCAGACGGCGGGCCGGCCCGCTCCGTGATGCGTGCCCGCGCTGGCGTACGTCGCGAACATCTTGTTGCGGACCCGGAACGTGGGCTCGCCCCATGCCACCACCTCGTGGGCCTCGGGCAGGGCAAGACAGAGCCTTCGCAGTCGGGTGAGTGGTCGCGGCGCCATGCGAGGTGGCTCAGCTCTCCGGTGGCCGGCGCGCCGCCGCCGGCACGTCGGCGTTGGCGATGTCGAGGTGCAGGAGCCAGTCGCGATCCGTGCGGCGCCACACGCTGACGAATTTCCCCGCGGTCACCTCGGTCGGGCGGAGTGTATCGGCGGTGAATATGTATCGTCCGCGGACGACGGCGAGATCGCCGGAGTCGGACACGATGATGTCGAGAGGCTCCAGCCGGTGCGCGAATCGCGGCAGCTGCTGGATGATGCGTGCATAGAACGCCCTGATCGCCTGCCGCCCGACGATCGGCGGCAGTCCGGGGAGCAGCTCCTCGGCCTCGGTCGCATAGATCGACATCATGCCGTCCAGATCGCGGCGGTCGGCCGCCTGCATCCAGGATTCGTCGAGGGCGCGGATGCGCTCGGCGTGGCGATCGAGGTCGTCCCTGGGCATTCGTGACGTCGTAGCTGGTTCTTCGAGGACCTGGTCAGGTCAGCGCCTTGGAGAAGCGCCGCCCGGTGTACGGCAGGCCGCAGGCGGGATAGAACGCGTGCGCGTCCTCCCGTCGCTCGGCGCTGGTGACCGTCAGGCGCCGGCAGCCACGCTCCAGCGCCCAGCGCTCAGCTGCCTCGACCAGCTGCCGGCCCACACCGTGCCCGCGTGCCTCCGGGGCGGTGACGAGCGCCGTGATGTATCCGACCGGCGCCGATGCGTGCACGGCCGGAAAGCAGTGCAGACCGACGAGGCCGACCACCGTCTCCGACGCGTCGACGGCGAGCAGCACCGCGTGATCCGGCCTTGCCAGGGCGGCCAGGCGGCCGGGCAGGTCGCTGGCGCTCGAGGGATAGCCAAGGATGTCGAGCAGCCGCGCCATGGCTTCGGCGTCCATGACACGCGCAGGGCGAATCGTCGTCGTGGTCACTGGAGCCCGGGAGAGCCTGGGTCACGAAGCACCTGGAAGTCGCCCGCGCGCGGCCCCGGGTGGGCGCTCCAGCCAGGCGACAGAGTGACCGTCCATCCATCACCGGAGAGCGTCGTGCCCCAGACGGTGTCCGGCGCCGGCACGCGCAGTGTGCTGCCATCGGTCGACATGAGAACCTGATCGGCCTCGATGCTCCCCCACTCACCGCTCACCCGGAACCGTGGATAGATCGTACCCGCACCGGGAATCGGCGTCACGCCGGTGGTGATGAACGATGCGTTCCGCCCGCGAGGCAGCACGAGGACCGGCCCATCGACGAACCGGCGCCGCAGCTCGACGACCTGCGCTTGCCGCTCCGTCTCGCGCGTCTCCTCGGCGATGCGAAGAGCGGAGCCGCCATGTCGCTCCGCCGCGGCCCGGACGTCGTCCGCCGGTCGGACACCGGCCGCCACCATCAGTAGCGCCGCCAGATCGTCGCCGCGGCCGATTCGCCGGGTCCATCCTGGCGCCGAGGCATCGAGGAGAATCCCGTACGCCGTACCGGACGGATACGCGAACGTGCGAACGAAGCTGTCCTTGTCGGGAGCCCGAGCGAGCTGGTCTATCGCATCGGCCACAGCTTCGGCGCGCGAGGCTGCCGCCGTCACTGTGGCGGTGTACTCGGGCAGTCCCTCGTTGATCTCGCTGGGGCGCTCTTTCACGGCTGCGTCCGGGAACGCCGCGTGTCGTGCCCGTCGGAAGGTGAGCGCGTCGCGAATCGCTTCGGTGCGCGCCACTCCGGATGTCGCGAGCGCACTTGCCAGCGCCCGCCATTCGAGCTGCATCCAGTAGCGCCCCTCGGGCGTGTCGAGGTGGTCGTTCTCGCCCGCTGTGGTCGCGATGTACAGCCCGAACTCCGGCTGCACCACGTGAAACGACTCGTGCAGCATCAGCCGTACGCGGGCGCGTTCGTCGTCGGCGGGGATCATCGGCCAGACGAAGGTTGCCCAGCGGACGCCGCCCCACTCCATCGCCGCGTTGGCGTAGCCGAGGGCCCGCGGCCGCGGCGCGTCGGGCGCCGGCCGATTGGTCGCGATCGAACCGGTCACCGGGTCGGCGAACACCATCGGGGTACAGAGCGACACGCCCCAGAGGCGGCTTCCCTCGCGCTCGCATGCCGCGGCCGCCTCCCGGAAGTACGCCGAGGCCCGCTGCTGGTCGATCTGCGCGGCAGCGGCGGCGGGAGCCAGCGTGGCGAAACACAGAACTGCGATCAGACGGATGTGGTGCATTCCTGGATCCCTGGTGAATTGCTCGGCATGAGGAGAGCACGTGCCGCTGGCGATGGACGTGTAGCTCGACGACTCACAGTGGTAGCTCGTAGCGCCATGGTCAACCTCGAATCTGGCTGCAATGCTGGACTCCCCTTCGCTGAGGCGGCGGGAGTTGCCGAGCCACGCCGCATCCTGCTGTTCACCCAAAGCCAACGAGGTGCACGCCGGCAGCACCCGCAACTCCTCAGGCGAGCCAGTCGTCGAGCCGCTCCGCCACCCACGCATCGTCGGTCAGCTCGGGATGCAGGCGCACCACGCGGTCGATCTCCTCCGACTGCCCCGGCGACAAGCCCTGCGCCGGATCGAGACACCAGATCCCCCGCATGAGCCCCTGCCGTCGCAGGACCTCGTGGATCCCGGCGATGCACCCCGCGAAGCCGTTCGCCGCGTCGAAGATCGCCGCGTTGGCCTCCGTCAGCACCGCAGCGCTCCCCAGCCAGTCGTCCATCGATTTCCCGTACCCGCCGCCCCGGCGACCGTTGCCCTCCTCCGAGTGCTCCCGCATCGCCCGGATCTCGTCGAGCATCTCTACCGCGTGCCGGGTCCACACCGCCCACTGCCCCAACAGGCCACCCGCGATGCGACGCGCCGTCGTCTTCCCGGCGCTCTCCACTGGAAACGGCGTCAGCAGATCGACGACGATGCTGTCGTCGTTGCCGGTGTACAGCGCCACGTCCTCGCGCGAGGCGGACACCATCGCACGCACGACGTCGATCGTGCGATATCGGTCGAACGGCGCGATCTTGACCGCCCACAACCCTGGGAGCTCGGCCAGCTCGCGCCAGAACGCGTAGCTCAGGTCGCGTCCCCCGACGGCCGGCTGAAGGTAGAAGCCGAACAACGGTATGACATCCGAGACGGCGCGGCAGTGCGCCACGATCGAATCCTCGTCGGCGCCGCGCCATGCACCGAGGCTCAGCAGGCCGATGTCGTATCCGACTGAGCGCGCGGTGTCCGCCTCGGCGACCGCCTCGGACGTGTCGCCGGCCAGACCCGCGACCATCACGAACGGCCGCGGGGCATTGGCGAGCCGCTCGGCCGCCGCCTCCGCCGCCAGCTCCAGAACGGGCCGATACAGGCCGTGCCGCGGATCGCGGATCTCGAACTGCGTCGTGTGCACGCCGACGGCGATCCCGCCGGCGCCGGCGTCGACGTAGTAGCGCGTCAGCGCCCGCTGATGCCGCTCGTCGAGCGTGCGCCGCGAGTCCAGGGCCAGCGGATGCGCGGGAATCACCTGGCCACGCAGGAGGTGCTCGCGCACGCCGAGTCCCGTCGACCCGCTCCGCGGGCGGCCGGCGCGCCTGCTCACGAGGCGAGGCCGACGTACGTCATCTCAGAACCGGCCATCGCGCACCTCGAACTTCGTCGGCCGCTCGAGCGCCTTTCCACCGCCGGCGACCCAGGTCGCGACCCATTCGATCAGCCGGTCCGCCGGCACACTCGGTGCACCGAACAACCCGCGGGCGCGCGATGCGTCGCTGAGCAGCGCGTCGTCCGCTTCGCGGCCGGTGATCTCCGGCGCCTGACCCAGCAGCTCGCCGAGGCGTTCGGCGACCGAGCGCACGGACAACGTCTCCGGTCCGGTGAGGTTGATCACGAGCGGCGGCGACGTCGCGTGGTCGAGGCACCGCAGCGCCTGCGCATTGGCGTCTCCCTGCCAGAGCACGTTGAACCAACCCATCGTCACGTCGACCGGTTCGCGCCGGACGATCCGCCGTGCGATGTCCACCAGCACGCCGTAGCGCAGGTCCACCGCGTAGTTCAGGCGCACGATCGTCACCGGTGTGCCGCGCCCACGGGAGACGTGCTCGAACATCCGCTCGCGTCCGAGACAGGAAATCGCATACTCACCGGCCGGGGCCGGCGCGTCGTCTTCTCGCGAACCTCGGCCGGTGCGCGGGACGAGCGGATACACGTTCCCCGTCGAGAATGCCACGATGCGCGAACCCGCGTATCGCTCGGCGACGATCGCCGGCACGAGCACGTTGGCCGCCCAGGTCGCGCTCGGCTCCGCCGTCGTGCCGAACTTCTGCCCGGCCATGAACACGATGTTCGCCGCGCCGGGAAGCGCGGCGACGGCGGCGCGATCGGCGAGATCGCACCGTATCGTCTCGATCCCGTCAGCCGCGAGCGCGTGCGCGGCGGCGGCATCGCTGAACCGCGCGACGGCAATGACCCGGTGAAAGTGGCCCAGCTCGTCGAGCGCGCGGCTGGCCATACGGGCAAGCGACGGGCCCATCTTGCCGCCGGCGCCGAGCACGAGCACGTCGCCGGGCTGGCGCGCGAGCGTCGCGCACACCTCGGCGCTCGGGCGGGAAAGGCGCTCCTCCAGCGCCTCGTCGGTCGCCGGCGCCGGCTCGGGCTCGCCAGTCACTCCGCGCCGGCCGCTGCGGCGGCGCGCAAGGATCTCACCCCTCGGACTGAGCGCCGGACGCGCGGGCCGCTTCCTCGGCCGCGCGGAAACCGATCCGCGTGTGCGTTCCGTCGCAGAACGGCTTCGTTACCGACGCGCCGCACCGGCACAGCGCGATGTTCTTCTTCGTCGCCGGGATCGGGATCGGATTGCCGTCGTGATCGACGAGCCGGATCCCGTCCTTTTCCTCCTCGGCAATGAAGTAGGGTCCGTTCTTCCGCACCACGATCGTCACCGGCGCCATGGTCATCTCCCGTTGCTCTGCCCCTCGGCGTCGGCGGCGTGCCGCTTGAGCCGCATTAGCATTGCGTTGAGCCCGGCTTCCCGGGCGCCGAGCCCGATGTTGTCCATCAGCTGCCGCACCAGATCTCCAGGAATCGCAAGCGTGGTCGCCGGCGGCTGGTCGTTCACCCCGGCGAAGACGATCGCCAGAATCGCGGCGACGGTCGGCGAACGGCGCGCGTCCACCTCGGCATAGAAGTGCATCCGTCCGTCGCGATGCTCGGGGAAGATCTCTACCGGCGTCTGACATTCGGGGACGCTGAACGCCTCGCGCGGGAGGTCCTTGAACCGATCGGGCAGAGGCTCCAGCTTCCGCGAGTACGAGGCCAGCGCCTGCATGCGCTCCTCCCGCGAAAGACCGCTGAAGTAGCGAAGCACACGGTCGATCTGTGGTGGAAGGGAGCCATTGATCATGGTCGGATGAAACACGGCGCCGTGCGCCCAGTCAAGCGGAACGGGATGTGCGGGCGCGCGTGCACCGCGAGCCGGCCCGCCCGGAGCCGGAGTGAACCACTTCGAGGAGAGAAGACAATGCCGACGCGCAACGCGAGTGCGAGATGGGAGGGCGGTCTGAAGGGAGGCAAGGGACGTTTCGAGGGCGAGAGCGGCGGCATCGGCGGCGCCTACAGCGCGGGATCGCGCTTCGCGGAGGAGAAGGGCTCCAACCCCGAGGAGCTGCTCGCCGCGGCCGAGGCGGCGTGCTTCAGCATGGCGCTGAGCGGCGCGCTGGAGCGGAATGGCACGGCGCCCCAGTGGGTCGAGACCAGGGCCGCCTGCACCGTGGAGAAGGTCGGCGAGGGATACAAGATCACGACGATGAAGCTGGCGACCCGCGCGAAGGTGCCCGGGATTGCGGAAGCCGACTTCCGGCGGATCGCCGACGGGGCGAAGGACGGCTGCCCAGTGTCGTCGGCGCTCAAGGGAAACGTGAAGATCGACTTGGAGGCGACTCTCGAGAAGTGACCGGGCGAAGACGCGCGCGCCCGGCCGGTTGCGTCTGCTTAATTAATCGATTAATCATCAGACGATGAAGGCCGCCCCCAAACTCGCTGAACTGTCGGACTCCCGAACCGCGCTGCTCGACGCGGCGGAGCTGCTCTTCGCCAGGCAGGGCTTTGCTACCACTACGATCAAGCAGATCGCCGCCGAGGCCGGCGTGAACTCGGCACTTCTCTACTACTACTTCGCCGACAAGGAGACGCTCTACCGCGCGATGCTCGCCCGGGTCGTAACCACCCTCGCCGCAACCATCTCGGCCGCTATTGGCGCCGAGGCCGACCCCGAACGACTCGTCCGGCTCTTCGTGCGCTCACAGGCCGAGCACCTGCTCGGCCACCCCCATCTCCCTCGACTGCTCGTCCGCGAGCTGATCGACCACGAGGCCAGGCATGCATGGGACCTCATCCCGCAGCTCACGGCGACGTCATTCGCCCGGCTGCGCGAGGTCATTCGCTCGGGACAACGCAGCGGCCGGTTTCGAGCCGACGTGGACCCGGTGTTCGCCGCCATCCACACGGTGGCGCTGGTCGCCTACGCCGCGATAGCGCGGCCGGCGGTCGCCCGCATGCTCGATCTGGATCGCGCCGATGTCCCGCCCGAGGTCATGCGCGAGTACGCCGACCACGCCGCGGAGTTCGCGCTCGCCGCGATGCGGGCGGGCGGTACGGAGGACCGGACATGAGACGCTCGACGATGGATGGTCCAGGACGGCGGCTGCACCAGAGTCGGCGAAGACCGTTGATCCTGCTCGCCGCCACGGCCGTCGCCATTGCCTGCGCACGCGACGCGGACGGTGTCATCAGCGGCACCGGCACCCTCGAGGTCGTCGAGGTGGACATCGCCCCGCTGTCGCCCGCCCGCGTGGTCGAGATGCGCGTGGACGAGGGTGCGACGGTGCACCCCGGTGATACGCTGGTCACGCTCACGCTCGCCACGCTCGGCCCGGAAATCGACCAGCGCCGGGCGCGGGTCACCGCGGCCGAGGCTGCCTTGCGCGAGCTCGAGCGCGGTCCGCGCCAGGCGGAGATCGACCGCGCGCAGGCCGAGCTGCGCCGCGCCGAGTCGGAGGCCGAGCGCACCGCGGCAGACGTCCGACGCGCCGAGTCGCTCGCGGCGTCGGGCGGAATCAGCGCGCAGCAGCTCGACGACGCGCGGAGCACGGCGGCGCAAACCGCGGCAATGCGCGATGCACTGAGGGAGACGCTTCGCCTCCTCCAGGAGGGGACGCGCCCGGAGCGGATCGCCGCCGCACGCGCCGATGTGGCCACCGCGCGCGCGACACTCCGCTCGGCCGAGGCGACGGCGAGCGATCTCGTGCTCACCAGCCCGATCGCCGGCGTCGTACTCGCCCGCCACGCGCAGCCGGGCGAGGTGCTCGGAGCCGGCGTATCGGCGCTCACGATCGGCGAGGTCGCCCGGCCGTGGACACGAATCTTCCTCTCGCAGAAAGACACGCCGCGCCTCCGCGTCGGGCAGCGCGCGAGCGCGTACCTCGACGATTTTCCCACGCGCGAGTTCGCCGGCCGGATCGTAGCCATCAGTCCGCGCGCCGAGTTCACGCCCCGAGTCGCGCTGACCGAGGACGAGCGCGCCGACCTCCTGTTCGCCGTGAAGATCGAGTTCGACGATCCGTCGGGCATGCTCAAGCCGGGGCTCCCGGTGACGGTCCGCATCGCGCCCGACTCGCTGATCGCGACACGCCGATGACCGCCGAGCGGGATGACCGTCACGGTCCGGATACCTCGCCGATGATACCCGGACGCGAAGCCGCGGTCTCCACTTCGGGGCTGCGCAAGCAGTTCGGCCTGCTGGTCGCCGTCGATGGCCTCACGCTCGACATCGCGCGCGGCGAGGTCTTCGGTCTGCTCGGTCCCAACGGCTCCGGCAAGACGACGACCATCCGAATGCTGTGTGGTCTGCTCGAGCCGAGCGCCGGAGGCGCCACCGTGGCCGGCATCGATGTCGCCAGCGAGCCGGAGCGGGTGCGGCGCACGATCGGCTACATGTCTCAGCGGTTCGGCCTGTACGACGACCTCACCGTGCGCGAGAACCTCCGGTTCTACGCGTCGGTGTACGGGTTGCGCGGCGCGGCTCGCGAACGCCGGATCGACGAGCAGCTCGTCGAGCTGAAGCTCGCCGAACGCGCGGGACAGCTGGCCGGCACGCTGAGCGGCGGGTGGAAGCAACGGCTCGCGCTCGCCTGCGCGACCACGCACCACCCGCAGGTGCTGTTTCTCGACGAGCCGACCGCCGGCGTCGACCCCGCCGCGCGCCGGCTGTTCTGGGAGCTCATCTACCAGCTCGCCGGCCGCGGCACCACCGTGCTCGTGACGACGCACTACATGGACGAGGCCGAGCGCTGCCATCGGCTCGCGTTCATGTCGCGGGGACACCTGATCGCGGCCGGTACGGTCGCCGAGATTCTCGACCACTTCGGGATGGCGACGATCGAGGACTGTTTCATCGAGCTCCAGCGTCGCGACGAGGGGCTGGCGGCATGAGTCTGCTCGAGCGCCTGCGCGGCGCGGCGTTCTGGCCCATGCTCCGCAAGGAGTTCATCCAGATGCGCCGCGACCGACTCACGCTGGGGATGATGGTCGGAATACCGGCCGTGCAGCTGGCGCTGTTCGGCTTCGCGATCCGCACCGAGGTCCGCCACCTCCCGACGGTGGTGCTCGACGAGTCGCGCAGCGCCGAGAGCCGGGCGCTCGTGGCGGTGATGGCGAACACGCGCAACTTCGACATCGTCGAGGCGGTCGCCAGCCGCGCCGATCTGGAGGACCGGCTGAAGAGCGGCCAGGCGCGCGCCGCCGTGGTGATCCCGCCCGACTTCCAGTCGCGCCTCGAGCGCGGCCGCACGGCGACCGCGCAGGTGATAGTGGACGCAGCCGATCCGATGGCGTCGTCGGCGGCGATCTCCGGCGCGATGCTGGCCGGTGCGGCGCGGTCGGCCGAGCTCGTCGCGGCGGCTGGGCGCGCGCCCCCGCTCGAGATCCGGGTACGGCCGTGGTACAACCCCGCGCTCCGCTCGGCCACCTACATCGTACCCGGGATCGTCGGCGTGCTCCTGTCGATGACGATGATCATCATCACCAGCATGGCGGTGGTGCGCGAGCGGGAGCGCGGTACGCTCGAGCAGCTCGTGGTGACGCCGATCGACCGCACGAGCCTGATGCTCGGCAAGATCGTGCCGTTCGCGCTCGTCGGATACGTGCAGGTGACCGTGGTGCTCGTTCTGGGCAAGCTGCTGTTCGACATCCCGCTCCGGGGGAGCCTCCTCCTCCTCTACGCGATCACGCTGTTCTTCATCGTCGCCAACCTGGCGATCGGGCTGCTGATATCGACGGTCGCCAGGAATCAGGTGCAGGCGATGCAGCTCGGATTCTTCACGATGCTGCCCAACATCCTGCTGACCGGGTTCATGTTCCCGCGCGCAGCGATGCCGGAGGCGGCCCAATGGCTGGGGCTGATCATGCCGCTGACGTACTATCTCGACGTGCTGCGCGGGGTGCTGCTCAAGGGGATCGGGATGGACTATCTGTGGCGCGACGCGGCGATTCTGGCGGGGTTCGCCACGGTGCTGGTGTCGGTGAGCGTGACGCGGTTCAGGAAGACGCTGGAGTGAGGGAGGGGATAGGGGATAGGGGATAGGGCAGAGGGGACGAGGAATGAAAGGATGGAACCCTGCAACCGACGCCTCATCCCCTATCCCCTATCCCCTATCCCCCGCCGCTCAGAACAGGCATCCGCGCAAACGCGGTGTCCACCAGCTCTTCGATCAGCTCGGCGTCGTCGGGCATCAGGTGTCCGGTGCGCAGCCAGATCAGCAGCTTCGGCTCGCGGGCGGCGTCGTGGAGCGCCTGCACGGCGCGGACGGGCATCTGCGGGTCGTCGATGCCGTTCACCATCACCAGGGGGCGAGGCGCGATGCGGTGCACGTGGAGCGTCGGCTCGAGGTCGGCGAACGGGCGCATCGCCAGCCGGGCCAGCGCGCCGCGCAGGAAGCGTGGACGTATTTTCAGGTTGGCGGCCACGACCCTTGGCATGTCGCCGGCGCCGTAGATCAGCCCGACGTTTCGGAATCGCTCGTCGAGCGCCGCGGCGATGGTGACGAACGGGACCGCGAACGACGAGCCGACGATCCCCGTGCGCGATGAATCCACATCGTCCCGCCGCACGAGCCAGGCGCCGCCGAGCGAGAACGCGGCAGGCACCGTGTCGGCGGCCGTGCGAATGGGTCCGGCGCCGAACAGGATGCGGCGCAACCCGATCGCGTACGGAAAGGTCTCCGGGTAGTCGAGCGAGAGCACCACCACATCGCCGAAGTCGGCGGGAAGTGAGTACAGCGCATCGCTGTTCGCCTCGCGGCCCGCGTTGAGAAGGATCGCCGGGAACGGTCCGCCGCCCGGCGGGACCAGCAGCTGGCCGGTGGCGTGGAGCCCCGACGTGCTTTGCAGCGCGACCCGATAGTGGGTGTAACGGCCGCGCGTGCCGACGAACGTCGTCTCGGCGCCGGCGAGCGAGCCGCGCAGCTGACGGTATCGCTCGGAGGCCTCGGGCCACTGCCGCGCCGGAGCGCACGCGCCGGCGATCACCGCCGGGGCGACGACGAGAAGTAGAACGAGCGCGAGGCGTCCCTCCCTCCGAGTCCGGTTCGATGGCATGTTCACTGGCGTCGTGTGACAAATGACCCGGGCTGTTCGCGACCAGCGCGCTCGGGACGCGGCGCGCGCCTTGCCGCCAATGCGCATGACTGCCTTCCGCGAGGAGCAGCGATTTGGCGATCCGCTTTCTGCACGTCTTCGACCCCGACCAGGACCCGCGCCGCATGCGCGAGGTTCAGCGCATCTTCCGCTCCTACTACGGGACCGTCTACGGCGACTACGCCGAACGCATTCCCGACTTCCTGCGCCGGCAGGCGGAGACGGGAGTGCGCGCGATCCTCATCACCGCCGAGCGCCCGGGCGGTCCGGTGGTGGGATTCGCGCTTGCCTTCCACTATCCCGACCTCAACTCCACGCTGCTCGACTTCATCGTCGTCGATCCGACCGTCCGCCAGCGCGGGATCGGCGGCGCGTTGTACGAGGCGCTTCGCGAGCACGCCGAGCGGCTCGGGTCGCGCGGCCTCTACCTCGAGGTGCGTCCCGACGATCCCGAGCTCGAGCCCGACCCGGCGATCCGACGCGAGAACAGGGCGCGCATCCGGTTCTACGAGCGGTACGGTGCCCGGATCATTGCCGGCACGGCTTACGAGCAGAAGCGCCCCGAACGGACCCAGGGCGAGCCGTACCTGATCTTCGATTCGCTGGGGAAAGACCGTGCTCCGGGCCGGGACGAGGTGCGCGGGATGATCCACGCCCTCCTCTTCCGCAAGTACGCGTACCCGGAGGGCGATCCCTATGCCACGTCGCTCGTCGAGTCGGTGGTGGAGGATCCGGTTTCGCTGCAGCCCCCGCGCTCGCCCGGAACCACGGCACCGAAGGCGCCGGAGCCGCGCGAGGTACTGCGGCCGATCAAGCTGCTGGTCCCCGAGCAGCACGTGCTGCACCATGTGCGCGAGCGCGGCTATGTCGAGCGGCCGGCGCGGGTGGACAAGATTCTGGCCGCGCTCAAGGCACTGCCGGGGATCGAGGTCATGGATGTCCGGCCGCACGGCGAAGAGCCGATCCGCGCGGTGCACGATCCGGACTTCGTCGAGTATCTCCGGCGCGTGTGCATCAAGCTGCCGGAGAACGAGGCCGTCTATCCGTACGTCTTCCCGATCAGATTCCCCGAGCGCAAGCCGGTGGACGAGGAGGTGCAGGCCGGCTACTACTGCATCGACACGTTCACGCCCCTGACCCACAACGCCTACATCGCCGCTCGTGCAGCGGTCGATTGCGCGCTGACCGGTGCCGACCTCGTTCACGCCGGCGAGAGGCTCGTTTACGCGATCTGCCGCCCTCCCGGCCATCACGCCGAGCGACGCGTCTACGGCGGCTTCTGCTACTTCAACAACGCCGCCGTCGCCGCGCACATGCTCAGCGCCGACGGGCCGGTTGCGGTCCTCGACATCGATTTCCACCACGGCAACGGCACTCAGGACATCTTCTACGAGCGGAGCGATGTGCTCACCGTCTCGATTCACGGCGATCCGAGCTACGCGTACCCATACTTCGCGGGCTTCGCCGACGAGCACGGGCGCGGTGCCGGGGAGGGATACAACCACAACTTTCCCCTTCCCGAAGACATCGCCGACGAGCCGTACCTCGAGGTGCTCGGCCGCGCTCTGGCGCTGATCACCGACTTCGCGCCACGCTGGCTGATTCTCTCGGTCGGCCTCGACATCGCCAAGGGCGACCCGACGGGGGCCTGGGCCATCACCCCCGAAGGGTTCGAGCGCATCGGCGGGATGGTAGCCTCGATCGGCCTGCCGATCCTCGCCGTCCAGGAAGGAGGGTACGATACGCGGGTGCTGGGGCGAAATGCGCGGCACCTGGTGTCGGGGCTCCAGCATGCGATCTACGAGCGGCGGACGGAGAAGCGGGGGATAGGGGATAGGGGATAGTGTCTCTCCTTGCTTTCCCCCTATCCCCTATCCCCTGTCCGTCCCCTGCTCCATCAGCATCCTCGCGAAAACGAGGTGCACGGCAATCAACGCGACGATGACTCCACCCACCGAGATCCACGTCACCCATCGCGTGGTGGTGTCCATTCCTCCGCCGTTCTGGCTGGTCCACCAGACGAAGACGACGAAAAGGAGAAACAAGCCAGCGCTCGCGCCAAGGGCGCCGAGGGCGGCGAGTCGGGGAAGTGAGGGGTGGGAACGAGCCATCGGTGACCTCTCGTCGCGGATTCAGTGACGCGTTGACAGCAGGATGGATGCCGGGTCGCGGTTCAGCGTGGTGGCGAGCTCGCGCAGCACGCGATCGATCGCCTCGCGGTCGCGCTCGGGGCGGATCTCGGTGTCGGCGGCGAGGGCGAGCTCTCGCGCCTGCGTCCAGAGCATCGCCCGCCGGTCGTCGTCGATCACGACCGTCCCGATGCGGTCGAGTACCGAGACGAACCGCACCGTGACCGCGACGTTGCTCGTGGTGTGCTGGCGGATCTGGTCGAACCCGTGGGCGAGCAGCGTCTCGAACGTCGCACCGCGACCGACGAGTCGGAGCGCGCCCGTCTCGTCGCCGCGGCAGGGCGAGGGGTCCGGCTCACGGGCCACCTCGAGCAGGAGCGTCCCGAGATAATCGAGACAGGTGATCGCCGTCGTCGGATCGTTGATGCTCGGCGACAGTGCTTTGACGGCGATGTCCATGAGCTGACGCACGCCGAACTCGGGGTCCTGTAGCATCGATCGCTCGGTACCTGTCGCCACCGCTCCGCGCAGCGTCTTGACGGCGTCTTCATCGAGCGCCGACGGAGGATGCGCGCGCAGAAGCGGCGTGCCGGCGCTCACGAAATCGCCCGGTCCGGCTAGCAGCCACGCAATGAATCCCCGCGCTGCCGCGATCTCGATCATGCCGTTGCCATCGATGACCTGCACGTACCCGGAATGCTCGGCGTCGATCGTCGTCGCGTCGGGAGGCGGTTGGGGGACCGTCGCCAGCGGGAGCGAGCGGCCGGCGCTACGGGGAAACGCCTTCCGCATCAGCGGGCGCGTAGAGTCGGCGATCCGCACGATAATGTGCGAGACCCGGATCGACGTCGTGATGTGGTGGATGAAGTAGATCAGCCCGCCCACGCTCACCAGCGCGAGCACGATCCCGCCGGTCGCCGACAGCGTCGGAATGGAGTGCTCGCCCTCGTCGGGGCTGCGGACCGCCCGCAGGACGATCAGCGCGTACGTGAACGTCCCGATGAAGCTCCCAATAACGAGCTGATTGCCGCGGTCGCGCATGAACGCGTAGAGCACGCGCGGCGTGTACTGGCTCGACGCGAGCTGGAGGGCGACGATGGTCACCGAAAACACCACGCCCATGACGGTGATCATCGAAGCAGCGACGGTCGAGAGCACCTGCCGCGCGGCCTCGGCTCCGCCCGCGACGATCCAGGCGAAGCCCTCGATTTCCGAGGCGTCCACCATCGCATCGACGAGCAGCATTCCGACCGCGGTCAGCGCGTGCAGGATCACGAGCAGCGTGGGCACGAGCCAGAGGCTCGAGCTCAGCCGGTCCCACACCTGGCTGAGGGGCGCCTTCACGGCTGAAGAGCGGGCGGTGGGGGCGCGCTCTCGAGCATCCCGCTGACGTGCACCGTCCGCGTCGGAAAGGCGAACTCGATGCCCTCCGCGGCGAATTTGCGAACCAGCGCGATGTTGATCGCCTGTTGCGTGTCCATGTACGTGTTGAAGTCGGGCTTTTTGACGTAGTACACGACCTCGTAATCGAGCGACGACGCGCCGAAGGTCTTGAAGTGCGCGCGATCGAACCGCGCCTCGGGCTGGGTCTCGACGATTGTGCGAATCCAGCCACCGATCGCCGCCAGCTTCTCGGGTGGCGTCCCGTAGGTCACGCCGATCGCGAACACCGCCCGGCGCTCGAACATCCGTTTGTAATTGCGGATGCGGCTGTTGAGCAGGTCGCTGTTGGAGAAGATGATCTGCTCGCCCGAAAGGCTGCGCAGGCGCGTCGTCTTGAGCCCGACGTACTCCACCGTTCCGAGGAAGTCTCCGACGATTATGAAGTCACCGACGACGAACGGCTTGTCGAGGACGATCGACACCGCGCCGAACAGGTCGCTCAGGATGTTCTGTACTGCGAGCGCGATCGCGATGCCGCCGATCCCCAGTCCGGTGATCAGCGCGGTGATGTTCACCGCGAACACGTTCTGAAGCGTCAGGAGGAGAATCATCGCCCACAGGACGACGCGAACGAGGAAAGTCGCGGCGCGAATCGTCATCGCCGTGTCCGCTTCCGTGCCGTCCCGGGCAGCGACGAATCGCTGGCTGACCAGCGCGATCACACCCGTTCCCCAGAGCCCGAACTGAATGAACAGTGCCGCGTAACCGAGCCGTGACGCCCACGTCGCGGCTGCCGGCGACAGCCGCAGCGTGCGGATGGCGATCGACAGCGCGATGAACATCAGAATGAAGAAGCTCGTCCGCCGCAGAAGCTCGAGAATGAACTCGTCAGGGCGACCGGGGAGCAGCGCGACGCGCTTGGCGAGCCGACCGAAGATGATGCGCTTGGCGAGCGCCAGGCCGCCGAACACGAGGATCAGCGTCAGCGCGAACACGATCCAGTTGAGGATCGTGTTGCCGAGAAGAATCCAGCCGAAGAACTCCGGCAGCGTCAGATCGTCGAGCAACCCCCGCACGTCCATGCCGATCCCCGCTTCGCGAACACGGTTCAGGGCGCGCCGGAGGAGCCGGGGCGCGCCGAAGATTCAGTGCAGATGCACGAATCGCCGTCGGCGCGCAAGTGCAAGTGTCGCGATCGCGTGCACTGCTCGCGGCGGCGCCGGGTGTGTGCTGCGCGAGCGAAGGAGGGGCGGCCGCGGCGAGGGGCGGCAGGGTGCGGGCGCCAGGGCGAGGGACGCCTAGGGCGAGGGACGCTGGCCGCCGCGGCCCCGCGTTTCGCGCGCGCCCTTCCCCCGCGCACCGCGCGACGACGCCGTCGTCGATAGCGCATCGGCGCCGGCCGTAGCCGCCACGGCGACCTCGCGTTCGCGATCCCACGCCGCCATGGCGTCGCACGCGTCGCAGTTCGCGCACCGCCAGTCGGGAGGCGCCGGCTCGCCGAAATACTCGAGGATGTAGCGCGTCCGGCACCGCGCCGTCTGACAGTAGTCCACGACGCTGCGAAGCTTCTCCTGATCGCGCGCGCGCCGCTCTTCGTAGTCGGTCAGGTCGGCGCTCAGATCCACCTGCGTCAGGCGATCCTCCAGCCGCTCGAACGCGCCGCCGCGGTACTCCCGCACCAGACCGTGCCGCTTGAGCAGCGTGAGTACGACTCGGGCCTTCCGCCTCGCGACTCCCGACTGCCCGACGATCTCATCCAGCGGCACCCGGGTGTTCGGCGGATGCGCTTCCAGCGCCAGCGCAACGTGCAGCGCCTCGGTGATGTCGGGATACTTGCCGCCGAGGAAGTACGACTGGATCCGCCGGTCCTCGACCCGGTAGAGGATCGTGCACACCGCCGGCTCGCCGTCGCGCCCCGCGCGTCCCGCCTCCTGGTAGTACGCCTCGATCGAGCCGGGGAAGTGGTAGTGCACGACGAACCGCAGGTCCTGCTTGTCGATTCCGAGCCCGAAGGCGTTCGTCGCGATCATCGCGTCGAGAGATCCGGCCATGAACGCATCCTGGATCGCCTTTCGGTCCGGTCCGCCCATCTGGCCGTGGTACAGCCCGATCGCGAACTCGTTGCGCAGAAGCTCGTGCAGTCGCACGGCCTCGCGGATCGTGGCGCAATAGATCACGCCTGAGCCCGGCGACTCGCGCAGAATCCGGATCAGCTCCTCGTCCTTGACGGTGTTGTTGACCGTGCGCCGGACCTCGAAGCGCAGGTTCGGCCGCGCGAATCCGGTCACCAGGACCGCCGGGTCGCTCATTCCGAGCTGGCGGGCGATGTCCTCCCTGACCTCCGCCGTCGCCGTCGCGGTGAGCGCCAGCACCGGCGGGCGTCCGAGCCGCGTGGCGATCGCGCCCAGGCTGAGGTAGTCGGGCCTGAAGTCGTGTCCCCACTGGCTCACGCAATGCGCCTCGTCCACCACGAACAGCGCCACCCGCCGCTGGAGCAGGCGCTCGAAGAACTCACGATCCTTGAATCGCTCCGGCGTGAGGTACAGGATCTCGCCCTCACCGCGCTCCACCTTCGCGCAAAGCTCCGTCGATTCGCGGTCGGTGAGGTGCGAATGGATGGCCAGCGCGTCGATTCCCATCGCCTGCAGCTTGTCCTGCTGGTCCTTCATCAGGGCGATCAGCGGGCTGACGACGATCGTCAGTCCATCGACGAGCAGCGCGGGCAGCTGGAAGATCAGCGACTTCCCGCTGCCTGTCGGCATGACGACGAGGGAATCGCGTCCCTCGAGCAGCGGCTGGATTCCCTCCCACTGCCCATGCTGGAAGGCGTCGAACCCGAAACGGTCTCGCAGGACCGTACGGGCGCGAGCGCCATGGCGCGTCTTCTGCATGCGCCGCTGCGGAGGCACGATCTGTTCCCGTCCCGGCGACGCACGCTGCCCGCCGGCTTTCGATGTCGCAGCGATGCGGTGGCGTCCGCCTTGCAATGGCACGTGATGCTGGGGACGGCGAGGCGCGGAGGCCCCGAGGCCAGCACCGAGGGAGAGAAACCATGGCGGAGATCAGACTGGAGGAGCGAGGCCGCGGACTGGGGTGGATCTGGGCCCTGGTCGCACTCGTCCTCGTCGCGCTCCTCATCTGGTACTTCAACAGCACCGCCCGCCGCGCCGAGGACACTCTGCGCGGCGACACGATCGGCATGCAGCAGCAGCAGCCGCCGCCGACAGTCGCCGAAACCGGGGCGTGGCGCCCCATCGCTACGGCGTGACGCAGACCGACCAGGAGGAGAGAGATGGCCAAGGACGAGCAACGCGGAGTCCGCGATCAGGCGGGAATCGGGCCCGATCCGATCAACGCCGAACGCCTCGTCGCGATCGGCACCGTCGAGGACTTCAAAATAGCCGAGGGTGAGCCGGACGTCCGGGGCTGGGAGGTCTACTCCTCTGCCGGCGCCTTCATTGGCGACGTATCGGATCTGCTGGTCGATCCGGAGCTGCGCCAGGTCGTGATGCTGGAGATCGACCGCAAGGACACCGCGCACCGCGGACGCGCGCCGATCAAGGCGGGATGGCTCGACCACGATCGCAAGCGCGTGATACTCGACAGCGCGCAGCTCGACCCAGCGCTCCTCGAGCATCGCTCGCACAAGGCCGCGGAGGTCGAGGAGGTCGTCGTCCGCCGCCCCGTCGACACCGGGACCCTCGATCGCGAGGAGACCGTCGAGCCGCGCGCACGCACGGACGCCGAGTTGCACGAGCTGGAGCAGAGACGGCTCGACGAGCGACTCTAGCGTCGCTCCGTCCCTGCCGGCGGCGAAGGCGCACGCCGCCGGCATGGGTGCGTGAGCTCCCGCCCCGCGCGTGACAGGCGCCGGGGCGGCGGATAGCTTCTCTGCGGACTCACCCGCAAGGAGCCCCCGATGCACACCCGCCAGTCCCGCCACGTGCGCCGCGCGCTGCTACTCGGCTTCGCGCTGGCACTGCTTCCGTTCCGACTCGACGCCCAGGAAATCCGCACCGGCGCCGAGCTCGCACAGTGGCAGCGCACGACCAGTCACCAGGAGCTGCTCGACTTTCTGTTCGAGGTCCAGGCGCGCACCGACAGGATGCGCATCGTTCCCGTCGCGACGACGAATCAGGGTCGCTCGATGCCGCTCGTCGTGCTCGGCGCGCCGCCGCCGGCGAGTCCCGGCGCGGCCTGGCTGTCCGGCAAGCCGACGCTGTACATCACCGGCAGCGTCCACGGCGGCGAGCGGTCGGGAAAGGAGGGCGCCCTTCAGTTGATCCGCGAGCTCGCGATCGGCCGGCACGGCGATCTGCTCGACCGCGTGAACGTGCTGATCATCCCGAGCCTCAACCCCGACGGCGCCGAGGCAGGGATGCGCACGAATTCCATGGGCTACGACATGAACCGCGACTTCGTCGCGCTGGAGACGCCGGAGATCACCGCCGCGCAGCGGATCCTGCTCGACTGGTGGCCCGACGTCTACGTGGATGCACACAACGGAGGCGCGTACCCGTACAACCTCACCTATCAGGCGACGCTGCACCCCGCGGCCGACTCGCTGCTCGTCGCCTTCGCCCGCGGTCCGATGTACGAGGCGGTCAAGGCCCATCTCGAGTCGCAGCAGATGCGAATGTACTGGTACTCGGGCCCGCGCCAGGACCGGGAGACCGGCAAGTGGTCGTGGCAGACGACCGAGCCGTGGCTGCGCAAGCAACACTCCTACGGCGGCTTCCACAACGTGCTCACGCTGCTGTACGAGGTACCGGGCCGACACACGCTCGACGTGCAGGCCGCGGCGCAGCGCGAGGGCTACATCGGCCTGCTGAGGTTCATGGCCGCCAACGCCGACCAGGTGCGCCGTACGGTGGTCGACGCGCGCCGTCGCGCGCTGGCCGCCACCGGCCGTCAGGTCCCCCTGGCTACCGAGGAGGCAGCGTACCCGCGCCCCGAGCAGTTCTACGTCATACAGGAAGGCCAGCCCGTGCTCGTCACCGGCGAGAACCGCACGCTGTATCGTCCCGCCAACCTGCGCGCGCGGCCGTGGGCGTACGCATTCGATGCGAGGCTCACCGATTGGGCCGCCCACCTGCGACGCCACGGCGTCCAGGTCGAGCGCCTTGAGGCCCCGGTGACGACGACCGTCGAACGCTACACGTTGACGAAGATCGAGTGGCAGTCGCGCCCGTATCAGAACCACATGATGGCGACTCCGGAAGTCGCGATCTCACGGTCCGAAGTCACCTTCCCCGCCGGGACGTATCTCGTGCGCACGGGCCAGAACGCCGGTACGCTGGCGATGCACCTCCTCGAGCCGGACAACGACGACAGCCTGGTCGCGTGGAATTTCCTCGACCACTCGATGCCGCCGGCGGACTCGACCGGTAACAACCCGCGCTCGGTCATGCCGGTCTATCGTATCGTGGCGCCGGTCGGGGTCAGGGCGACGGTGACGAAATGAGCGAATTGGTGTTCGCATACTGCCACTTCCCTTCCCTCAGCATTCGCAGCGCCTCGTCCACCGCCGCCTTGAGCTCCCGGTCGAAGCCGCGCAGCTCGTCGGCGGGCGAGTTCTTCGCCCACACGTCCGGCGCCACGCCATAGTTCTCGAGGTTGATCCCGAAGTTGTTCGGTTGCGCGGGATCCCATGTGACCACCAGTGAGCCCGGTGTGCGGATGCTGCCGCCGTGGATCAGCGCGTAGCTGCCCGTGGCGATCACGGCGCCGGCGGTGGGGTGGCCCACGATCCGGCCGAGCCCGAGGTCGCGGAAGCCCATCGGAGTGACCTCGCTGTCCGAACCCGAGCGGTGGTTGACGAGCATCACCTTCGGCCCGGCGATCGCCTGCCGGGGGCGGCGACCCCATGTCGGCGCACCCCAACGGCTGTTCCAGAACTGGTAGGGACGTCGCTCGAGGATGTCGATCAGTTCCTGGTCGATGTTCCCGCCGCCGTTGTAGCGGATGTCCACGACGATCCCCTGCGCATTCCAGTGCTGGTCGATCTCGTTCCGGAAGCGGGCCAGCGACGGCTGGTTCATCGACCGGATGTGAACGTAGGCGATGCGCCCGCCCGACTCCTTTTCGACGAACTCACGGTTCTTCGCCACCCACTCCTCGTACCTGATGTCGTTCAGCGACGTCACCGTCCGGATGCGCACGGTGCGGGCGCCGTCGCCGTTGGCCGATTTCGCCACGCGAACCGGTACGTACTCGTTCAGCGTGTGGCCGAGGATCTTCCAGTAGTTCTCCGGGGCTCGCAGCTCCTGCCCGTCGATCGACAGTACCCAGTCGCCGACGGCGAGGCCGAGCCATTCCCTGTCCGCCGGACCCTCACGGTAGATGTGCGAGATCCGGTAGCGCTGGCCCTCCGGCTCCAGCTCGAAGCCGAGGAAGCGAGTCGTGTAGCCGCGCTGCTGCGGGCGGCTCGGCGGGCCGCTGACGCCGGTGTGCGACGCGTTCAGCTCGCCGATCATCTCGTTGGCCAGGTCGTAGAGGTCCTCGTACGTCCCGACGTGCGGGAGCAGCGGCTTGTACGTGGCCTTGACCGCATCCCAGTCGACGCCGTGCATCTTCTCGTCGTAGAAGCGGTATTTCATCACCCTCCACGCTTCCTCGAAGATCTGCTCCCACTGGGCACGCTGCTCCACGCGCACGGGGAACGAGAAGTTGATCCGCTCCTTGCGCTGGTTCTGGAGCGTCATGCGGTGGATCTCCTGGCCTGCCCCGGCCCCTGGACCGCCGCCACCCGGGCCGCCGCCCTGCCCGCCGCCGCCGGCCCGGTAGAACACGCCACGCCGGTCGGCCGTCGGTGACAGCCCCGGGAAGTTCCCGCTCGCCACCTTGCGGCGGTCGCGGCCGTCGATCCCGACCTGGAACAGCCCCGGGCCAGCCGTGTCGGTGCTCGTGAAGAAAACCGTGCGGCCGTCCTGCGAGAGGAACACGTTCGCCACGCCGTTCTGTCCCCTCGTAAGCTGCCGCGCACGGGTCCCGATACCCTCGAGATCGATGCGGATCGGCTGCGCCTGGGGCGCACGCTGCGCAGCGCCGGTTCGTGCACCGGTCCCGCCCCCGCGACCCGCCCCCGCCTCCCCGGACGTCGTGCCGCGGGCGGCATCGGTTCCCGCCGCCGGAACACCCTCGTCCCTCGTCCCTCGTCCATCGTCCTTCGTTCTCGCTCGCACCAGCGGGTCATCCGGATCCTCGGTCAACCGCGCCAGCGCGACCGCGAACAGATGCGTCGTCCCACCCACACGATTCGACGTGAACACCAGCGTGCGTCCGTCCGGGGTCAGCACCGGATTGGCGTCGGTGAACGGGTTCTGGGAGACGTTGTGTTCGCGCCGCGCGCGCGTGTCGAACAGGAAGACGTCGCGATTCTGTTCGTCGTCGCTCCGGCTGTAGACGAGCCACTGCCCATCGGTCGAGTAGTCGGCGAGCGCGTAGCCGCCCGCGCGGTTGTAGCCCAGCTCGGTCGACCGCGCAGTGGCGACGTCGACCTCGAACAGCCGGTTGGCGGCGATGTAGGCGATTCTTCGGGCGTCGGGTGCCCACGTGATGTTGCTCTTGACCGACTCGTGGGTGGTCAGCCGCTTTCGCTCGCCGGTGGCGAACGTGTACAACCAGAGCTCCTCCTCACCCGTCTCATCGGAGACGTAGGCGAGGTGCCTGCCGTCGCTCGAGTACTGCTGCGACCGCTCCCGCCACGGCGAGCTGGTGACCTGCTGCTTCTCGCCGAAGCTCGTGTCTGTCGGCACGAGCATGATCTCGCCGCGGAAGTCCACGGCGAGGTAGTCCCCGGATGGCGACACGGAGTAGCCGTCGGCGCGGTTGGTGGTCGTCTCCCACGAGACGAGATTCCCGCGTGGGTCCACCGGCAGGGACAGGGTGAGCCGCCGCGGCTGCCCGTTGGGCAGGTCCAGCGTCCACAGGTCGAACTCGTTCTCGTAGATCAGCTTCGTGCCGTCGGGGCTGATCGCCGGGAACTGCACGCCGTCCACCGTGTGCCGCGTCACCTGCTGGGGCTCGCCCCCCCGCGGGTCGATCTTCCAGATGTTGTAGATCCCGCTCCGCTCGGACAGGAAGTAGATCTGCCCGTCGACGCCCCACATCGGCTGGTCGTCGTGCCGGTGCTCGCGGAAGTTCTGCGCGGTCGTGTCGGTGAGCTGTCGGATATCGCGCGATCGCAGGTCCTGGACCCAGATGTCGCCGCTGTTGTTGCCCCGATAGCCCTTGCGCCAGTAGGCGGCGCTGTAGCGGTTGAACGCGACCATCGTCGCATCCTGGTTGATCATCCCCGACCGCCCGAAGTCCATCGGCAGCGGCGTGGGGATCGACCCGTCGATCGGTACCACGTAGAGAGGCGACCCGAACGGATGCGTCCCGCGCGCGCTGGTGAACACCACGCCGCGGCCATCCGGGGTCCAGTAGAGCACCGCGTCGTCGCCCGTATGATACGTGAGCTGGGTCGGCTCGCCGCCCGTGACGGGCACGATGAAGACGTCGTTGTTCCCCATCCGGTTGCTGGTGAACGCGAGCATCCGCCCGTCGGGGGAGAAGCGGGGCGTGATGTCGCGCGCCACGTGCGCCGTGATTCGCCGCGGGTCGGAGCCGTCCTCGCGCGCGATCCAGATGTCGCCGTGGTACGAGAAGGCGATCACCCCGTTCGCGATGTGAGGATGACGCGCGAACTTGATCGGCGTCTGGGCGGCTGCGACGGTCGCGGCGAGCGGAAGAGCGAGGAGCAGCCCGGGCAGGCTGCGGAGCGCGGTCCTGGCAAGCATGGTACTCGTCTCCGGCGGGGCATCGGGTGAACGGCGAGCCAAGGAGGCTCGGCAGGGCGTCCGGGTGAACGACGGGATCCAGGCCCGATGCTATGCGCCCGCTCGGTCGCGCGCTAGATCAGTGACTGCCAAGGACGAGTCTGATCCAGGCGAGGATGATCCGCGGCGGACGCGGATTTGGCCACGGCGAGATTCATGGCCCGTGACGGGAGCTCCGACGGCGTCGGCTCTTCGTCAGCGACCCGATGGTGAAAGCGTCTCGGTGTGGTAGCAGCCATTCAAGATCGGCATCCGCATCATCGTGCCGCGCCCAATGCATTCGAGCGTGAGCACGTCATGCGATCGATCCCGAGCAGCTGTCCGGTCACCCGGAGCGTCCGGTCCTTGTAAAGGTCGTCGGCGACGACCGGTTAGAACCCTCCGGAACGTGAAAGCACCGCCAGGGACCTCCTACTCGCGATCCATGTCCAGCGGAGTCACAGGGTCCGGCAACGGGGCAGGCGGGCCCACTGCCCACCTTGCACCACTCGCGCCTGGCCCCGACTCTGCACACTTTATCCCGCATGCCCAATCCATCCGTCGAGACGCTCGCCAAGGTCGAAGTACTGGCCGACCTCGAGCCCGTGGTGCATGACCTGATGGTTGCCCACGAGGCGAAGCGCGTCCTGTGGTTTCCGAGCGAGTTGCTCGCCCCGGCGCCGGACACGGATCCCGACCGGCACATCCGCGAGCTGCGCGAACGCGCCCAGGGAATCAGTCTGCCCGCCCGCGTCGCACTGGCCCTCAACCTCCTCACCGAGGAGGGGCTCCCTCACTTCCACCGGCTGCTCGCCGCATACCTCGGCGGCGACACGTTCTGGTCGAAGTGGACCAACCTCTGGACGGCCGAGGAGGACCGGCACGGCGCGGTGCTCCACGACTACGCGCGCGACAGCCGGCTGCTCGACAGCCCCGTGCTCGAGCGCATGCAGTTCGAGTATCTGCGCGCGGGCTTCGAGCCGGTTTGGGACAAGGACCCCTATCGAGTCTTCGTCTACACGACGCTCCAGGAGCGCGCGACTCAGGTGAGCCACGCGAAGACGGGAACGCTGGCCAGCGAGTACGAGCCGACGATCGGCACGGTGTTGGCCAACGTCGCCAAGGAGGAGGCGCGGCACTACACGTTCTACCGGGCCATCTTTGCCGAGGTCCTGAAGCGCGACCCGAACCGCGCCCTCGCCTCGGCCGCCGAGATCATGCCCGCGATCGACATGCCGGGCGTGAACATGCCGCACTTCCGCGAGATGGCCGACGTGATCCGGCGCGCCGGCATCTACGGTCCCCGCGACTACCTGAAGATCGTCGAGGAGCAGATCCGATTCTGGGCGATCGAGACGATCGAGGGACTGGACGAGATCGGAAAACGCGCCCAGGAGCAGATCCTCGGGATCCCGAAGCGGCTGAACCGGGTGGCCGACGTCATGGAGACGCGAAGCCGGGCGAAGACGTTCTCGTTCGACGTGGCGTTCGCACGCGAGTTCGAGATGTCGTGAGTTGGTCCGGCCGTTCGCGCGTGCACCGCGTTCGTACTGCGTCGACGGCGCCACGGGTTCCGACCCGTAACGCCGTCAAACGCCTTTACGAGGAGACTCCTACGGCCGAGCACTGGTCGCCGATGGATAGTAAAGCCCGTTGAACACGAGCTTGAACGTCCCGTGCGGCTGCGCTCTGAACAGCACCTCCGGCCCGTACAGGAACACCTTCCCCCGCCCGACGTCCGCCTCGGCCACAGCGACGCCGCCCTCGAGATACGTCTGACCCCACGCCCACCCGCTGCGCAGCGGCGAATCGTCGCCGAACCACGCCACCGGCCGCACGCCCCGTAGCGCCGCGTCGGGCGCCAGCCTGAACACCGGGCTGTTGTTGAAGAACACGTCCGCCTGGCTCGACATCCCGTGCGCGAGCGGTGCCGAGTTGTCCACGCTCACCCGCAGTACCGACCCCGGGATGTAGTACTTGTCGCCGTCGAGCCGCCGCGTCGTGCCGTCGGGCTGCTTCTCGACCAGATGATCGGAGATCGGCAGCCCGAGGTGCTGCGCCAGGCTGGTCGAGCTGCCGATCGCCAGGATCGTCCCGCCCTGCTCGAGGAACTGCCTGAGCTGCGGGATCGTCTGATCCGCGCTCACCCGCCCGACGCGGTCCCGGAACTCCGCCGGAACGCTTTGCGGGTTCTGGCCGCCGCCGCCACCACCGCCCCCGAATCCACCGCCGCCACCGCCGGCCGCCGGTATGGCGCCCGTGGGGAAGATCAGCACGTCGTACTTCGCCTTCAGGTTGCCCGCGTCCAGCGCCGGCGGGTACACGACCTCGAACGGGAACTCGAACTGCTCGAGCAGCCACCGTGTCCACCCCGACGGCATCGAACCGCCGTAGGTGTCCCACAGTCCGACGCGGATCGGGTTGAGCTTCATCGCGTCCACCGCCGGCTTCGCCGCCACCGCCTCGAACGTCAGCCCGACGTCGCGCGCCAGCGTCTCGAGCACCGGTCGCGTCGTATTCTTCGACGCGATGTACAGCGTACCCGCCGGGTACGTCTTGCCGTTGGCCGAGACGCTGCTGGTCAGCCAGTACACGTCCTCGCGATTCTTCAGCAGGCGGTTGATCGCCACGAACGCGTCGTTCGGCGCGTGGCTCAGGTAGTACCCGGCCGCCTGGGGGCCGCCGACGATCCGTCCAGCAGGCCGCGTCGGCAGGTCCTCGGTGATGACCTCGAACGGGCCGTCGAACGCATCGATCACACGGTCGAACTGCACGCCCATCTGATACGCGAGCGTCCATCCCGCGTTGTCGTAGGGCCGGATCGGCGGTCCACCCGGATAGGCGAAGTCGTTCGGGTGATCCTGCGGCTCGAACATGTCGATCACGTGCGGCCGGAACGCCTGCGCGGTCTTGACCACGTAGGAGCCGGCGGGATACTGCTTGCCGGCGACCGTGAACGCCCGCGAAGCGCGGTTTACGGTCACGCCAGTCTTCATCAGCGACTCGACGAACTTGGTCGCGGTGATGAAGTCCGCCTGGTCGGCCGGGATGATGTAGCCGCGCGGATCCCGCAATGCCGGCGACCGCAATTCCGCCCACAACGCGCTGTCGCGCGCTGCCGTGGCGGCACCGCCCTGCCCCATCCTTGCCGACAGTTCCGCAATCCGTTTCGGGTTCGCGGTCCAGTA
>DATKCV010000134.1:0-24631 GCA_035513015.1 Gemmatimonadaceae bacterium | reverse complement strand
TCGGCGGCCCACGCCGCGAGCTGGCCGATCTCGTGCCGGTTGCCGCGGTGCGCGGTGGTCTGGATGACGACGTCGATCCGGCGAGCGCGGAGTCGCTCGATCGCCGACCGAGTGGCGGCGAGCGCTCCGTGGCCGTGCCGGAAGGCATCGTGACGGCGCGGCTCGAGCGAGTCCACGCTCACCGCGACTCCGCTCACGCCGGCGTCGACCAGACGCCCGATGCGCTCGTCATCGAGCAGCGTGCCGTTGGTGCCGACGACGACGGTGGCTCCGGAGGCGGTCGCGTGGCGCGCGATCGTCTCGAGGTCGTCCCGCAGCAGTGGCTCGCCGCCGGAGAGTATGAGCAGCGGCGACGGGTTGACCTCGAGGATCTCGTCGAGAATCCTCAGGCATTCCCGTGTCGACAGCTCATCCGCGGCGGTCTCCGATGGACCGGCGGCAATGTAGCAGTGGGCGCACTCGAGATTGCATCGGCGCGTCAGGTTCCAGGCGATCACGTGCGGGACGGCGACATCCCGCTCCGAGTCGGAGGCAGACGCCTGGCTCAGGAGTGCGCCCGGAATCATTCCGCCATCAGCGCCCCTCCTCCTGCCCCTGTAGCAGGTGCTCGACGGCGGCCTTCGCCTCCGCCGGGGTGACGGTCTTGAAGTCCACCGGGCACTGCGCGGCCTTCTCCTCCACGTCGCGGATCGGGCAACGGGTGATCCCCGATGCCTTCGCCTCCTCGATGAACCGGCGCATCTCGGGCGAGAGCGCATCGCCCCCTTCGGCCTCGGCGCGGATCTGCTTCGCGCGAAGCTCGTTGAACATGACCATCATGGTCTCGGCGTCGAACTCATCGGCTTCGATCATCGCCTGCTTGTTCTCGTCCATCACCGTGGTCGTGACGCGCCAGATCGCGTGCGACCGGGCGAAGCGCTCGACCGTGTTGCGGGCGAGTGGGCGGGCGATGAGCGGGACGGCGCGGAGCCGCGTCGCGGCCTCGGTCGTCCAGACGATCGGATCGGCGTCGGTGCGCGGCCTGGTGCCCTTGCGACCGGTCACGGGGCAGGTGGTCTCGACCACCGCCTCAGGCTCCGGATCGAGGTCCGACCCCTCGACCCGCGTCTTGCGCATCTGCTCCTCGGCCTTCACCTCGGCGAGGGCCAGCTCCTCGGCGCTGCCGATCCCCATGATCAGCTGCATGTGGGTGGGGAGGAGCTTGGCGATCGCGGCGTCGAGACGGGCGTTGGTGACGATGTCGCCGCCGTGCTCGATCGTGAACTCCTCGACCGCCCGGCGCGCGATTCCCTGGGCGAACGGCGGGACCCGGAGGATGCGCACCTCGGCGTCGGGCGACCACGGGATCGACGCGGCGCCGTCCTCCTCGATCCACGGGATGTCCTCCGGACGTACGCCGGTGGTACCGATGAGGAGCAGGTTACAGGGCGCGAGGCGGATGAGGTTCTCCGCCTGCGAGCCGAGCTCGGTGCCATCGATCCGATGGGCGCCGTGCCGCGCCGCGATCATCAGCGACGGCTGGATCTCCTGCGCCCACTGGAGGATCACCTGGAACGGCTTGCCGACGAGGATCTGCGTCTTGATGGGGACGTCGGGGAACTCGCGAGCCATGACCTCGGCGCGCTTGAGGTTCGCCTGACAGAGCTTCAGCAGCCCCTTGTCGATGATGTTGTTGTGCAGCTCCTCCTGCTCCTCGAACTTGAAGACCTTGGACGCTTGTACGGACAGGACGTCCTTGATGTTGTGGAAGACGACGTGGTGGTACTCGACGTCGAACGCGCTGCAGGCGTAGAGCGATCCGCCGAAGGTGTCGGCGAGCTCGAGTGCCGCGCGCATGGCGCGATACGAATACGACGAGCCGTCGATGCAGACGAGGAAGCGGCCGCCCTCGATCGGCTTGTCGTCGCGCACGAGCAGCATGTCCTTCTCGATTCCGCGGAGCGCGCGGGCGACGACGCCGCCGACCTGGCTGAGAGGCTGCCGGCCGAGGCCGTGGGCGCCCGCGGCGACGAGATCGTAGCGGCGGCCCGATGAGCCGACGACCTTCGCTGCGGCGTCCTCCTCCTCGGCGACGATCCGGCCGTCCTCGCCCAGCCGGACGTCGCCGCGCACCTTGTCACCGCCGTCGTAGCTGGCGGCGCGATTCGGATCGAACCCGATGAGGCCGGGGAGCCGCCCCTCGCCGCGGTTGACCTCCTTGACGATCTCCTCGTAGTTGATGCCCTCGAGGAGCTGGCGGGTGAGGGGCACGCCGGCCGCGTCGCACCGCTTTCCGAGCTGGTCGAGGAAGCTGTCGGCGATCAGCTGTAGTCCCTTCTCGATCAGCTTGTCGTGGATCTTTCGCTGCCGCTTGATCTCCTCGGGCGTCTGGAACTGCGCCGGGAGTCCGGTTTCGAGCTGGCGGAAGCGGACGTCGTGCAGTCGGGCGGCGTAGACGTGGTTGCCTGTGATGCGTCCGCCGGAGCGCTGGCAAAGCTCGATCGCGCGATCGACCGCCCAATCGGAATGCAGCGAGTTGTCTACCGGGACGAAGACTTCTCTGTACATGGCTCCGCCCTCGGCTCCTTTTGGGGGTCGGTCGGACTCGGAACGAGTTTTGGGGCCACCCTGCGAGGAGCTTCAGAGTCGGAGGCGCACGCCAATGGCGGCGCGCACCAGCACCCAAGGGATCATCCGCAAAACCGAACTGCCGAACGGGCGCGAGCACGAACTTGAACCACTGCGACGCGAACATGCGTAGCGCCCGTCGAACTGTCAAGGGACCAGCTGACGCCCCTCCGAGTCCCATACCGTGATCGCATCCACGGGGCATGCATCGCACGCGCGGAGCAGGCACTCACGCTCGACTGAGTCCGGCCGGAGGAAGATCGCGATGCTCTCGGAGTCGAGCACGAACGCCCCCGGTGCTTCCGTCACGCAGTCACCGAATCCGACGCACAAAGTACGATCGATCCGGATTCGCAGCCCGGCGCCCTGAAACTGGTCGACATCCTCCATCACATTCCCTCGAGGCCCAACTCCACGCGCGCGCGGTCCATCGCGTCGGGTGTGATCTCGGTGATGCCGTGCTCGGCCGCCCACTCTCCGTAGATCTTCTTGACCATGCCGCGTACGAAGCTCGGCACGCGTTCGAGCCGCTCGAGGCTCGCGGCACTCCACCGCGGCCGGCCGATCGGTCCGGAGCGCCCGTCCGCCGCCTCGTCGATGAATGCGCCGGGCGCCCCGGCGATGGAGATTCGCGTCTGCTCCATCGGCTGCTCGTCGAGCGTCCGCCCGCCCACCTTGACGCCGAGCGCGCCGACGAGCTGGCTCTCCATCGGGTTGGCGAGCATCGCGATGTGACGGCCGCAGGCGGGACACCGGAATGCCGCCGCGAAGGTGCCGTCGCCCGGCTGCCGGCGCTCCGTGAATTCCATCTGGGCATCGCACTCGACGCAGAGAAACTTCACGCCAGGGCTCCGGCGACGGCGTCGGCGAGTCGGGAGGACAGGAAGGGCGCATCGGATGGTCCGGTCCCCGGAAGGAAGGGGATCCGCAGCAGGAGCGGCGCGTCGAACTCGGCGGCCAGCGCGTCGCCGGCGTTTCCATCGAACAGCGGGCCGACCGTGCCGCAGCCGCCGCAGGCGTATCCGCTCATGTTCTCGACCACGCCGAGCAACGGTGCGCCGGCGTCGCGCGCGCCGCGCATCGCTCGCTGCACCGAGCGTCGCGATTCCTCGCTCGGAACGGTGACTGCGACGACGCCGGCGAGGGTGGGAACGAGCGCCATCAGGTCCTCGACCCGGTCGGAGTCCGGGGGCATGTCGATGAGGAGCCATCCGAGAGCGCCCCATGCCACATCGCCGAGGAATTCGCGCAGCACGCCCATCTCGAACACGCCGCGCACGATGAAGGCGTCGGCACCCGCCGTGCGCCAGGTGAGCGGCGATCCGTCCTGGAGGAGCAGGTCGCTCGACATCACGTGCACGCCGGACTCGCCGCGAGCGGGGTGCACTCCCGCCGCGCCGACCTTGAGCGGCCCACGTGCACGGAGCATCCCGGCCGCGGTCGGGCTCTTCAGGTCGGCGTCGAGCACGCCGACGCGCTCCGAGCCCCGGTCGAGGAGCCCGATGGCGAGCGCGGCGGCGACCCAGCTCTTTCCCACGCCACCCTTGCCGCTGACCACCGCGACGACGTGCCTCACCTCGCGCATCCGCTCCCGCACGCGCTCGCGCTGGGCGGCCACCTGTTCGCCGAGCCGGGAGCGATCCTCGCCCGTGAGGTCGTGATATGTGCGGAAGCTCACAGATCCCAGCCGGCGCGCGCGAGCATCCACATGTTGATCAGGATGACGACGATTGCCGTGATGTAGAAGGTGGATGGCGCGGCCGCCTCTTCGGCGAACCAGGCACTGCGGATCATCGGTGGAAGGCGGAACATGTTGATCGCCCACACGCCGCGGGCAAGCCACGGGTTGTGCCACCGAAGCAGCGCCACGAAAATGCCCACGCCCACGAGGCCGCCGATCAGGAGCCACAGCACGGGAGGTCCGAACCGGGAGGGAATCAGCCCCTCGCCCCACATGACGAACGCCGCGGCCTCGTAGAGGACGGCAACGTGCAGATAGACGAAGGCGGCCTGCCGGAACTTTGCTGCGCGCACGCGAGTCTCCGTGAAGACGATGCCGCATCGTGGGCATCACTACAATCCCGTGCGTGCCGCGCGTGCGCAAGAGGGTTGCGGCGTCGCCCCGGCACTTTCCCGGTGCCGCGTCGCTGGGTATGCTTGGCCACCCCCCAGCCATCCCCGATGTCGTGACCGTTGCTTCCGCTGCTCCCGTTCGCCACACCAGGCCGCCGTTCGTCGTGCTTCTGCTGCTCGGCGCTTTCGTGCTGGGCATGGCCTACGTCGTGGGAACGTCACTGGTGCCGCACCCCGTGCCGACGTTCACGCTCGCCGAGCACCGCAACAGCGACCAGCGTCAACCGGTCGGTGTCGATCGGCCGGCAAGCGTGACGGACACGCTGACCGTGGAGGCTGGCGATCAGGATCGCTGGCGGTTCATCGACCTCGATCGCGGAGTGGTGCTCGTACCGCCCGACACGGTGGGTTGGGATCTCGCCGCGCGGCGTTATCATCTCCTCCCGCGCGGGGACGCGGCCGACCTGGGCCCGCGACCGTTCGACGCGGTCGAGGAGGCTCCGACGGATGGGTACCTGCCCCACGACGGGCGAACCGATGCCGGACATCCAGCAATGCGCCGGTGGTACAGATACGGAATGTTCTCCCACCTGCTGGAATCGAAGCAGCACGTCTACGTGCTGCGCACCAGTGGCGATTCGTACGTCAAGGTCGAGGTGCTCAGCTACTACTGCCCGGGTCCGCGTCCGGGATGCGTGACGGTGCGCTGGGCACACCTGCCGCCACCGCGGTAGCCCCCGGCCCGGATGGTCACTCGAGCCAGGCTGCTCCGCTACATCGGTCCGGCCTTCGGCATCGCGGTGTTCATCATCGCGATCTCGGTGCTTTGGCGGGAACTGCGCGGCGAGCGGCTGCGCGACATCGTCCGCCACATGGACGCAATACCTCCGTCGCAGCTCCTCGCGGCGGTGGCGCTCACAGCCTTGAGCTTTCTCGTGCTCACCGGCTACGATCTCGTGAGCGTGCGCTACGTCCGCACCGACCTGTCGTACCGTCGTGTCGCGCTGGCCTCGTTTCTCAATTACGCCTTCAGCCAGGGGCTCGGCTTTCCGCTGCTCACCGGCGGGTCGGTGCGGTTCCGCATGTATTCGGGCTGGGGCCTCTCGGGGCTGCGCATCACGAGCCTGATCGCGTTCGCGAGCCTCAGCTTCTGGCTGGGTGTTCTGCTGGTCGGCGGAATCATCTTCACCCAGGCATCGCCAGCCATCGCCGCCGTGCTGGGCCTACCGCCCTACGCCGTCCGGCCGATCGGGATCGGCGCGCTGGTCGTCGTCGGGGCCTACGTGTTCTGGACGATGGTCGGCCGCCGGATATTCCGCGTCGGCGAGTGGCGGCTGCGCCGGCCCTCCAGTCGCCTCGCAGCACAACAGCTGATCGTGGCGCTGTGCGACTGGGCGCTGGCGAGCTCGGTGCTCTACGTGCTTCTCCCCGCCGAGATTCCGGTGTCGTACGCGGCATTCGTCGGGATCTTTCTTCTCGCCTTCGTTGCCGGGATCATCAGCAACGTGCCGGCCGGCCTCGGCGTGTTCGAGACTGTCATGGTGCTGCTCCTGCCCGAACCAGTCTCGCAGTCGGCGCTGTTCGGAGCACTGCTCGCCTATCGGGGGATCTACTATCTGCTGCCGCTCGCCGTGGCCGCGACGCTGCTCGGCGGGTACGAGCTGCTGCGGCGGATCGAGGTAGTGCGCGCCTCGAGCGCGGCGTGGCGGTGGGAACCGCTGCTCGCCCCGAACCTGATTGCCCTCAGCACGTTCGCCGCCGGCGCGATCCTGCTCGCCTCCGTCGCCACGCCGCTCTCGCCGCCGCGCGTGGCAGCGCTGACGCGGCTCGTGCCGATGACGTTGGTCGAACTGGCGCACCTCGGTGCCGCCCTCGCCGGCATCGGCCTCATTCTCCTCGCCAACGGCGTCCAGCGCCACCTGGCGCCGGCGTTCCGATGGAGTCTGGGATTGATCATCGCCGGATCGCTGCTCGCCCTGCTGAAGGGACTCGATTACGAGGAAGCGATCGCGCTGGCGGTGGTGCTGGGAATCGTGCTGCCGGCGCGCCGACACTTCTATCGCGAGGCGCGTGTTCTCGACGAGCCATACAGTCCGGGGTGGATCGCGGCGATCCTGCTCGCGCTTTCCGTCCTCGTCTGGCTCGGCACTTTCTCGTTCAAGCACGTCCCGTATTCGCCGGACCTCTGGCTGGCCACCGGCCCCGCCGCGGATTCCTCACGCTTCCTGCGCGCAACCACCGGGGTGGTGGTCGTCGCGTCGATCGTGGCGCTGTCGCGCTTGATCCGCCCGCGCGCCGAGCCGGCGCCGCTTCCGAGGAGCGCCGAGCTCGCGCGCGCGCACCGCATCATCGCCGGCTCGTCCGACGCGATGGCCAACGTCGCTTTGCTTGGCGACAAGGAGCTGCTGTTCAGCGAGCAGGGCGATGCCTTTCTGATGTACGCGGTGCATCGCCGGAGCTGGGTAGCGCTCGGCGACCCGGTGGGGCCTGGCGAGCGGTGGACGGAGCTCGCGTGGCGATTCCGGCGGCTGGCCGAACGGGCGGGCGGCTGGACGGCGTTCTACCTCGTCGGCCGGCACGACCTTCCACTGTACGTCGATCTCGGACTGACGCTGCTCAAGGTCGGCGAGGAGGCGCGCATCCCGATCGAGCACTTCACCGGGGGACGCGCACGGGCGGCCGCGTCGCTCGACGCCGCGGCCCGCTCGCACGGCGCGACGTTCGAGATTCTCAACGGCGATGACGTGGAGCCGCTCCTGCCGGAGCTGCGCGAGGTGGATGCGCGATGGCGCGCCGGATTCGGCGCCTTGGAGAAGTCGTTTGCCGAGGGCTCGCTGGTGGCTTCGTACGTGTCCAGCCTGCCACTCGCGGTAGTGCGCGTCGAGGGCAGGATCGTCGCCTTCGCCTGCGTCTGGCTCGGCGGCGACCGCGGGGAGCTGTCACTCGATGTGGTGCGCACCGATCCGGCAGCCGCGGTTCCGGGGTTGTTCGAGTTCCTCGTCGTGGAATCGATGCTGTACGGCCAGAGCGAGGGATACCGCTGGTTCGTGTTCGCCACCGTGCCCGCCGAAGGCCTCGATCACGGAGTCCTCGCGCCGCTCTGGTCGCGGGTCGGGTCGCTGCCTTTCCGGCTCGGTGAGCATTTCGCGGACGCCCGGTCCCTGCGCGATTTCGCTGCACCGTTCGCACCGGTCTGGGAGCCGCGCTATCTCGCGGCTCCGGCCGGGCTGGCACTTCCGAGGACCCTGGCGGACGTGACCGCGCTGATCGCCGGCGGTTCCGGAGAGCGGGACCGAGGATAGGATGCCGCCCATTCCGCAGTCCTGCGGGCAGGCGACGTCGCCCGAAATCTCGCCGGTATCGACGCCCGGTCGCAGCAGTGAACCGCCGCATGCTGCCGGACGGGCGATCGGTCGCGGACATCGCGCTCTGCCTGCACTCACGCTGGCCTTCATCGTCGGCGGGCTGATCGCCCTCGCCTGGCCGCCGGCGCGCGCCTGGGCCGACCGTATCTGGATGACGGGGCTCGTGCTGTGCGGTGCTCCTGTCGTGTGGCGCGCCGCGCGCGATGCGATCGCCGGGCGCTTCGCCACCGATCTGGTGGCCTCGCTGGCGATCATTACGGCCATTCCGCTCGGCGAGCCGCTGGCCGGTCTGATCGTCGTGCTGATGCAGACCGGCGGCGAGTCGCTCGAGCGTTACGCGGAGGGGCGCGCCTCGGCGGCCGTGCGCGAGCTGGAGCGCGACGCACCGCGCACCGGGCACCGGCTCACAGCGGGGCGGGTGCAGGACGTGCCGGTGGAATCGATCGATGTCGGCGATCTGCTCCTCGTTCGCCCCGGCGAAATGATCCCATGTGATGCCGTGGTGGTCGAAGGTCGGTCGCACGTCGACACGAGCCGCATCTCGGGAGAACCGCTCCCGCTCAATGCCGGTCCCGGAACCCGCCTTCTCAGCGGCACGGTCAACGCGGAAGGCGCGCTGACGATCCGGGCGACCGCGCTGGCCGGCGAGAGCCAGTACGCGCGCATCGTCGAGCTGGTGCGCACGGCCCAGGCGAGCCGGGCCCCGCTTCAGCGCGTCGCCGATCGCTACGCCGCGTGGTTCACGCCGGTCACGCTGGCCGTCTGCCTGGTGGCGTGGCTCTGGTCGGGCGATCCCGTTCGAGTCCTCGCGGTGCTCGTGGTAGCCACGCCGTGCCCGCTGATTCTCGCCACTCCGGTGGCGATCATCGGCGGCATCAACCGCGCCGCCCGGCGGCAGATCATCGTCCGCTCGGGCGGGGCTCTGGAAACCCTGGCCCGCGTTCGCAGCGTCGCGCTGGACAAGACGGGAACGGTGACGATCGGATTACCACGGGTGAGCCGCGTACTGGTCGCCGGAGAGTGGCCGGAGAGCGAGCTTCTCCGGTTGGCGTCGGCGGTCGAGGAGAGCTCGGGACATCTCCTTGCGCGCACGCTCGTCGACGAAGCTCGCGAGCGGGGGATCGCGGTCACGCGCGCGGGTGAGATCGTCGAGTTCCCGGGACGCGGCGTCGAAGGGATCGTCGAGGGCAGGGTCGTCACGGTCGGTGCCCGCTCTCTTCTACGCGAACGCCACCCTTCGTCGGATGCCGATCTCGGCGCGATCGAGCCCGCCGAACCCGGACTTCGCGCCTACGTGGCGGTCGATGGCCGGGCGGCCGGCATCGTGGAGTACGCCGACGCCCTCCGGCCGGGGATTCGCGAATTCCTCGAGTCGTTGCGGGAGCAGGGCGTCGTACGAACGGTGCTCGTGTCCGGCGATCACGCCGGCCACACTCGTCGGATCGCCGATCAGGTCGGGATCACCGAGGCGCGCGGCGACCTGCTCCCGGCGCAGAAGGTGGACGTTGTTCGCGAGCTCGCCGCCGGCGGCGACACGGTTCTCATGGTTGGCGACGGCACCAACGACGCGCCGGCCCTGAGCGCCGCGCACGTGGGCGTCGCGCTCGCTGGCCACGGAGGCGGGATTGCCGCCGAGGCGGCGGACGTGGTGCTGTTGATCGACGAGCCCGGCCGGGTAGCCGACGCGCTGTCGATCGGCAGGCGCACGATGCGCATCGCGCACCAGAGCATACTCGTCGGACTGGGCCTGAGTGCCACGGCCATGGTCTTCGCCGCCCTCGGCATGATCCCACCCCTTGCCGGGGCCCTCCTTCAGGAAGGGATCGACGTCGCGGTGATCATGAACGCGCTGCGAGCGAGCGTGGGAGGTGGATCGAGACGAACTGGCGGCTGAGCCTCATTCGGCCATGATCTCGTCGATCGTTCGGCGGGGCGTCGGAGGCGGCAGCTGACCGTAGCCGACTCGAAGAAGCAGCTGAGGAACCGTGCCGGCTCCGACACGGTCGCCGAGCGACCGGCGCAGTGACGGAAAGGCCATCGCCTGGTCGAGGAACCCGGCGAGGAGGCCTTGCATCGTCGCCGTGAGGAGCGTCCGCTGGAGCGCCATGCCGGCAACTAGCCAGTCTCTCTTCGCGTCGCCGTCGGTGCCGAGAAGAAGCAGCGCCGGAGCGCGCCGCGCCAGTTCGCGGTTGCGCCGGGCTCGCACGGACCCCCAGGGGAGCATTCGAAGAAGTGCTATCCCCGCTCGGGCGAAGAATGGCGGGATCCCGTAGCTTCGGGTCGGCATGCCGTCGCCGGTCGACTTGGCTTCGGGGCGGAGCCAGGCGGCGAGCTCGGCCCGGAAGAACGGATCGTTGCCTTGCCGCCGATCCCCTTCGGCAACGAGGTCCGCCACGCAAGCGCGATCACCCTCGGCGATTCGGTGGAGATGCGCGCCGCCCTGTACCGCAGCGCGCTGAAGCTGCTCGAGCAGGGCACCATTCACCGGCGCGCTCGAGAAGGCCGCGCGACTCGTGCGGCGTCGGGCGATCGCCGCGCGCAGCGCCTGCTCGCGGAGCGAAGGCGGGCGATACCCGCCCGTGTGCAGCACGGCCAGCAGCGTGCGGTCGCGCGGATCGGGCAGCAGCTCGATGAGGGGCGTCAATCCGCGGCAGGCCAGCTCGACCCTCGCCGTCTCCAGTGCTGCGCCGCAGCTGATCACCAGCTCGCGGCCCTGAGGATCCGCCACCGGCAGCACACGGCTCTGATCGCTCCGAAGCTCGAGCGCTCCGCCCCTCAGCTGGAACCGCCACGGCTGTGTGTTGTGCGCGGATGGCGCCAGCATCGCCCGCGAGGCGACGGCGCGCCAGAGATCGGGCCGGAGAGTCGTCGGTCTCGTTGGTACCGGTGTCACTCCGACGCGCCAGCAATCCAGCCCCAGGTCCGTCATCAGTCGCTCCCTCGCAAGGATCGTGAATCGCCGCGAAGACGGCGAAGTTCACCAGGCTCGAGTCGTCAGTCGGCCCGGCTGGTCGAAGCGCGTCCAGCCAAACGGTCCACGTGAATCCTGAAGAGGACGTTCCGATGCGGCACCGGATCGTCTGGCGTGCCCGTGGCCGGTACTATCCGGCGCAACAGCTCCATCCCCCGCGCCAGCGCAGTCCGTTCCGCCGGCGCGCCATCCGGATCGAGCGTGTAAAACGCTCCGTGCGCGACGACGCTCCGCCAGTCGAACACGCCGTCGATCTCGTCCACCTCGAAGGCGATCCAGCGGCTGTGCCGGAGCACGTCGAGCTTGGCGCTGCTCGAAGTGCGCCCCCAAAGCCACCCGTCGCCGTAGACGTAGTGCACCGGTTCGATATCAACCCGATCGCGGAAGGCGAAGGCGAGCCTGCCGACGATGTTGCGCGAGAGAATCGCCTCGCACTCGGCCCGCTCCAACTCGCGTACGAGCGGCTGTGCCGCGTGTCCGGTCTCCGGCGCCGCGGCGCTCGCCGCCTTGTCGCCGGGCGGTGTCGACTCATCGCCAGCCTGCACGCCTTGCTCGCGTCTGGTCATCGTTCCCCCATCGACGTGTGGAGCCCGACCGCGTGTGGAGACCGACTGCGCTGGCACCATTCAATGTCCCGTCGCGCAGGGCATAGGTCAGCGTGCGATCCATCGGTCGCCGGCGCAGTCGGCGATACGCTATGGCCGTGTCGGGCATTCCCAGCACGGTTGCGCCCGTGTCCGATTTTCCCCTACACGGTGTCATGACTTCTACTCGTGCGGCCGAGGGCCTCGCCCGACGGCAGGAGCGCTCGCCGCGACCGAGCTTTCCTGCAGGTTCGGCGCCCGAGGGCGCTCCGCCGCTTCTTCCGCACGCCGGGCCGAAGGTCCGGGCTGCGGCATTTCGACTGCACTCGCCCTTCAGCCCCGTATCATGGGAGCGCCCGCGGGAATGGCAGACGAAAGGAACGTCGCCGGTTCCTCGTCGAGCGGAACCGGATGGGCAGCTGCGTCGGCGTGGCTCGGGCCGCTCCTTCGCGTTCCGCTTTTCGCCAAACTGGTCGGCGCCAACGGGCTGATCGTGCTCGTGGCGCTGGTCGTATTCTGGCTGGCCGAGCGGACACTCTCGCCGGAGTCATCGCTGCTGATACTCGCAGCGGCGCTGATGGCCGGTGTGGTCGTGAACCTGCTGCTGGTGCGCGTGGCTCTGCGTCCGCTCGAGGCGCTGGAGGTGACGGCCGAGCGTGTGTGGCGTGGCGATCTGGTGGCGCGCGTGCCGTCGTCGCCGCTCGCTGATGCCCACATGGCGCGCATCGGGCTGGTCACCAACCGCCTCCTCGACCGTCTGAGCGCCGATCGGGAGCGGATGCGGCAGCTGGCGAGCAAGGTGATCAGCGCACAGGACCAGGAGCGCTCGCGGGTCGCCCTCGAGCTCCACGATTCGGTTGCGCAGACGCTTGCCGCGCTGGCGCTGGAGTTGACGGCCGCGGCACGCGACAGCCGCGATCCGGAGCTTGCCGAGCGGCTGGTTCGCGTGCGGAAGCTGGTTGGGGACGTGCTGGAGGAGGTGCGGGCGATCTCGCGGTCGATGCATCCCCGGGTGCTCGACGATCTCGGACTACCGGCGGCTCTCGCGCATCTGGGGCGTCAGGCAGGCGAGCGGACGAGGATGGCCGTCGAGGTGGAGAGCAACGTCGATTCGACGCCGATCTCTCGCGTCGTCGCGGCAACGCTCTACCGCGTGGCGCAGGAGGCGATGGCGAATGCCGTGAGGCACTCGGGAGGCGCGTCGGTGCGGCTCGCCCTGCTGACTACGCCGGGGGCGCTGCGGCTGGAGGTCGAAGATGATGGCAGCGGGTTCGACGTCCCGCGAGCGGAGGCGGAGCGCGCCGGCATGGGCCTTTTCTCGATGCGGGAGCGAGTGGCGCTCCTGGATGGGCGATTGCAGATTGACGCGGCTCCGGGTCGCGGCACGCGGATCGTGGCAACGGTTCCTCTTTGAGAGGGTGAGCAGATAATGAGTGTGGACATCATTCGCGTCGTTCTGGCGGACGATCATGCCGTGGTTCGGGCCGGGTTGAAGGCCGTGCTCGGAGCGGCGAAGGACATCCAGGTGATCGGTGAGGCAGGCAATGGACGCGAGGCCGTGGACATGGTGCAGCGGCTCGATCCGGATGTGGTGGTGATGGATCTGTCGATGGCCGAGATGGATGGTGCCACGGCGACACGCGAGCTCGTGAAGCTGGGGGTGCGAACGAAGGTTCTGGTGCTGACGATGCACGGCGAGGATGATTACCTGGTACCGCTGCTCGAGGCGGGGGCGGCGGGCTACCTGATCAAGAACGCGGCTGATCGCGAGCTGGTCGATGCGGTTCGGGCGGTTGCGCATGGAGACCTGTACGTGCAGCCCTCGGCGGCGCGTGCTCTGGCCCGGGGACTGAAGCGCAAGGAAGAGCATGCGGACGATCGGGAGCGCTTCGAGCGGCTGACCGAGCGCGAGCGGGACGTGCTGCGACTCGTCGCCGCGGGTTACAGTGCACCGGAAATCGGCGAGCAGCTCTTCATCTCGCCGAAGACGGTCGACACGTACAAGCAGCGGATCAACGAGAAGCTCGGACTGTCGCACCGCTCCGACTACGTGCAGCTCGCTCTCAAGCTGGGGCTCCTCACGCGCTGAGCCGAGGCCGGCACGCCCGCAGCGATTGCACGACCGTCGTCGTCACAGCTCCCTCGCCTCCCACAATGACCGAACAACGCCAGTCCGTGCCCGACGAACTCCGGCGCGTTGCCGTCGGGATCGACTTCTCCGAGACGTCGCTCGCCTCGGCGCGCTGGACCGCACGCCACCTCGCGCCGGGAGCGGAGCTCGTGCTCATCCACGCGGTTTACGTACCGGAACCACCCGGCTTTCTCCGTGGACGCTACCCACCCATCGAGCAGCTGGTCACCAACGCCCAACGGGGCGCCGAGCAGCGCATGGGCGAGCTGGCCGTGTCGCTCGGCTCCGCGCGAGTGCGGACCGAAGTCCGGGTCGGCCGACCGGCCGAAGTAGTGGCCGAGGCGGCACGGGCGATGGAGGCCGAGTTGATCGTGGCGGGCGCCCACGGAGAACGTTCCGGTGTATGGAAGATGCTGGGAAGCACCGCGCAGCAGATCCTCGAGAGCTCCGGACTGCCGGTCCTCCTCGCCCGAAGCCACGGCGACAACCCGCCGCGACGCATCCTGCTGCCGCTCGACGACTCCGCCGCATCGGCACTTGCCGCCGACTGGTCGGCCATGCTCGGCCGCCATCGGGATGCCGAGATAGTGGCGCTGCATGTACTCAACCCGATGCTTCACGGGGCGGCGGGGCTCGCCGGTTCTGCACCGGAGCGGCGGCGTGCGTACGAGCAGCTCCAGCAGTCGGGCCGTGAGTGGATCGAGACGCTGCTTGGGGAGCACGGGATCGATCCGGCGCGGGCATCGGTGGAGATAGCCATCGGCGATCCGGGATTCGAAATCCTCGCCGCCGCTCGTCGGTCGAATACCGATCTGATAGTCATGGGCCGCCGCGGCTCGGGCGTCACGCGGCTGTTGGTCGGAAGCGTGACCGACTACGTCGTCCGAAGCGGAGGCGTGTCGGTGCTCGTCGTTTCGAGTGGCGAGGCCGGGTGAGGTCTGCGGTCTTTCTTGCCGGGCTCGTTCTTGCCGGCACGTCGCCGCTGCCCGTCGCCGCCCAGCGGTCCGGAGGCACGGCCGCGCCACCCGCGGTGACGCGAGAGCTGCGCGCCGCCTGGATCGCCAGCGTTTCACACATCGACTGGCCGTCGCGTCCGGGGCTTTCATCCGAGGTGCAGCAGGACGAGCTCCGTTCGATCCTCGACAGCCTCGCGCGGCTCGGAATGAACGCGGCCATTCTCCAGATCCGACCCGCCGCCGACGCGCTCTACGCCTCGGAGCTCGAGCCCTGGTCGGTCTACCTGACCGGCGAGCAGGGACGGGCACCCGAGCCGTTTTATGACCCGCTCGCGTTCGCGATCGAGGAGGCGCGCGCGCGCGGCCTCGAGCTGCACGCGTGGTTCAACCCCTACCGCGCCTGGCATCCCAGCGGACAGGGCACGCCCGCGGCCACGCACATCAGCCGGACTCGTCCGGATCTCGTCAGACGGTACGGCAGGCACTTGTGGCTCGATCCCGGGGAGCCGGAGGTGCAGGACCACTCGGTAGCCGTGATACTCGACGTCGTCCGCCGGTACGACGTGGATGGCGTGCACATAGACGACTACTTCTATCCCTACCGCGAGCGCGACTCGGCGGGCGCGTTGATCGATTTCCCGGATGATTCGAGCTGGGCCCGCTACCGCGCCGGCGGCGGCAGACTGGGCCGCGACGACTGGCGTCGCGACAACGTCGATCGATTCGTCGAGCGGCTCTATCGCGAGATCAAGCAGGAGAAGGCGTGGGTGAAATTCGGGGTCAGTCCGTTCGGCATCTGGCGGCCCGGTCACCCGCCGCAGATTCGCGGCTTCGATGCATTTGCCGAGATCTACGCCGACGCGCGCAAATGGATCGAGGCGGGCTGGGTGGACTACTTCGCGCCGCAGCTCTACTGGGCGATCGGGCAGCGGGAGCAGAGCTACCCCGTGCTCCTTCGCTGGTGGGTGGGGCGCAACGCGCACGGGCGGCACATCTGGCCCGGCAACTTCACGAGCCGGATCGAGAGCACCTCGCCTCCGCGATGGGGGGCGACCGAGATCCTCTCCCAGATCCGGGCGACGCGGGCCGAGCGCGGGGCCACCGGCAACATCCACTTCAGCGTGAAAGCGATCACGCAGAACCGTAACGGGATCGCCGACAGCCTCGCGACCGGAGCCTACGGGGCACCGGCGGCCGTGCCGGCATCGCGCTGGCTGGGCCCGCCGCCGCGCGCCCGGCCCGCGCTGCGCGCCTGGGGCGATCATGTCGAGGAGGGTGAGGTCACCGTGACCTTCCGGCCACCGGATGGGGATGTGGTGCGCCGGTGGGTCGTGCGGGCGCGCTACGGCAACGAGTGGCGGCTCTGGCTGGCGCCGGGACACCATCGCTCGGCTACCGTGCCGCCGCTCGCCGGCCGCGTTGCCGACGAGGTCGCGGTGTCGTTGCTCGATCGCGCGGGCAACGAGGGACCGGTGGCGCGGGCCCCGACCGGCGCGCGGTGAGCGATCAGGCGGGGATCACTCTCCGCCGGCCTCGGCGGGACAGTTCTCCCGCCGCTGCGTGTCCATGACGTGGATGATCTTCCATCCATCGGCGGTGCGCGCCAGCTGAAACGCGTCATAGCCGCAGTGGCTGAACCGCGTGCCGACGTAGAGGTTGTAGCCCACCCAGACGGTGGCGAGACTGTCGTCCACTCGCACCTCGGGTTGGACGAGCCGCTCGTCGACCACTTCGGTGGCGCGGGCGACCGACGCCATCCACTGGTCGATCTCGATCGTCCTCACGCGCGGGACGCCGTCCTGAATCCCGGTCGTCACCAGCCGTGCCTGCGGCGCGAATCCGCTGCGCATCATGGCGTGTCGCGGGCCCGCATGCCATCGAACACGCGCTGGATCACGGCCAGAACCTCTCGCTCGGCGGGTCCCATGGGATAGTGCGCGGCGTGGTCGGCGTCGTGCTGTGCCTGGGCGTGGTGAGCCGCCACGCCCCGGTGACGGGACGCACCGGTCGGATCCGGTGGGCGCGATGCGACGCCATCCGCCCGCCTCGGCGGTGCGTTGGCCGCCCCTTGGAGCCGCTCACGGATCGAAATCAGCAACTCGCACCAAAGCGGTGGCTGGCAGCCCGTACCGGCCGATACCTTCGCGATGTGACCGCTGAACGAAATCCGGCGCGCCCGACATGCCGAAGGAGACATGACCGCGATGATTACACCGAACGGATTGGCGACGGCGATGGAACCCGGTGCCGCACTCGACCCACGATCGTCCGACAACGGCGCGCGCGTTCCAGGACCGGGCGGGCTCGGGTGCCTCGTGATAGGCACCGCCGAGCAGGTGCACGTCGTCGCGCTCGGCGGCGACGCAGCCGGGCAGGAGAGCCACCTCGCGGCCAGTCTCGAGACGCTCGCAACGCTCCTCGAGCGCACCGCTGCCGCGCTGCGCGGCAGTGACTCGAGCTCCTTGCGGGTTCTCGCCCCTGGCCCGGATCCGGCCGGCGATCGCCGGGCACCCGCCTCCGAGCGACTCGTTGTCGGCCAGCTGGAGATTCATCCAGCGACGCGACTCGTGTTGCGAGGCGGCGAGCCGGTCCCGCTTTCGCGAATCGAGTTCGACCTGTTTCTCGCCCTCGTGCGGCACGGCGGCCGCCCGACCACGCGTCTGGAGCTGGTGCGCGAGGTGTGGGGCTACGGCGCGGCCGTGACGAGTCGGTCGGTGGATACCCAGATCTACAATCTGCGGCACAAGCTGGAGGAGAATCCCTCGACGCCTCGACACATCCTCACGGTGAGCGGAGTCGGCTATCGACTTGCGACGTGAAGGTCCGGGTAGCGGGTTTCCAGCTGGCCTGCTGACGGGTGTCGGTGACTACAGGCGAGGACGGGCGAAGAGTCAGTTCACCGGATCGGGCCCCATTCGCAGGCGACGGGTTCCCAGCCCCCGCCGGCGGCACCGGCAGCAGGCACGCTGGAAACCCGCTACCGACGCCCTCGGAAGATCAGCGTATAGGACCAGGCGAGAAGTCCGAGCACGAATGCCCAGCTGAGCGCCATGAAGGTGATTGCGCCGGTGCTCATGCAACGGCGGCGGCGATGAACACAAGTGGAGGGTGCTATCGGTATCCCACCGCCTGCATCGCGAACAGCTCCCCGTACAGGCCGCCCCGGGCCACGAGCTCCTCGTGGGTGCCATCCTCCTCGATCCTGCCGTCGCGGAGCACGATGATCCGGTCGGCCATCCGGACCGTCGAGAAGCGGTGGGAGATGAGGATCGCCATCCGCCCCGCCACGAGCTCCGAAAATCGCGTGAAGACCTCGTACTCGGCCCGGGCATCGAGCGCCGCGGTCGGCTCGTCGAGGATCAGAACCTGGGCTTCCCGCATGTACGAACGGGCGAGCGCGATCTTCTGCCACTCTCCGCCCGACAGGTCGATCCCCTGCTCGAATCGACGGCCGAGCATCTGGCGATACCCGCCCGCGAACCTCGGCAGCAGCGAGGAGGCGAGCGACTTCTCGGCAGCCGATCGGAGGGGCAGGGGAACGCCGGAGGACTGTTCGCCGCCGTTGCCCGAGTCGCCGGAGGAAGCGATGTCAGGAGGGGGTCCCGGCGGCGCGACCGCGTCCAGGTAATCGCGCACCGATGAAATGCCTCCGACACCGATGTTCTCGTCGAACCGCATGTCGAAGCGGACGAAATCCTGGAAGATGACCCCAATGGAGTCGCGAAGATCGGCGAGGTCGTACTCGCGCAGATCGAAGCCGTCGAGCAGGATGCGTCCCTCGGTCGGGTCGTAGAGGCGCGCCAGCAGCTTGGTGATTGTCGTCTTGCCGGCACCGTTCTCTCCGACCAGCGCCACGCGCTCGCCGGGGAGGAGCCGGAAGCTCACGCCGCGGATGGCCCAGCGGTCGCTTCCCGGATACCGGAACCCGACGTTCTCGAACACGAACCCGCCCCGAAGGGGCCTTGGCACGGCGCGCGCGTCGGCAGGCGACGTGATCGTGGGCTCCATCTCGAGAAAGAGGAACAGGTCGCGCAGGTAGAGACTCTGCTCGTAGATCCCGCTCGCCGACATGAGCAGGCGCTGGATGAGATCACGGCTTCGGGCGAACGATCCGGCGAGAAAGGTGAGCGTGCCGATCGTGATCACTCCCTGTACCGCATTGAGGATGATCAGCACGTAGGCGCCGTAGTAGCCGAGGGTGGCGAACACGGAGAGTCCGGTGCCGACGACCCCCTTGCGGATGGAGAGGCGCCGGTTCTCCTGGTAGAAGCGCTCGGCGAGCACGCGATATCGCTCGGTGAGCCACGGCGCCAGCCCGAACATCTGCACCTCCTTCGCCGTCCGGTCGCTGGCGCCGACGAAGCGGAGGTAGTCGAGCTGTCTGCGCTCGGGCGTCCAGCGAAAGAGCAACGAATACTCCAGCGACGCGAAGTGAGTCTCGCCGAGAAAGCTCGGAAGGATGGCCACCGCCAGCAGGAGGATCAGCCACGGATTGTAGGCGACGAGCGCGGCGCCGAGGGTGAGAAGTGTGAGTGAGTCCTGCGCCATAGCCAGCAGCTGCGCGAGCAGTCCGATCCGTCCGACCGTCTGCCGGCGTGCACGCTCGAGATGGTCGTAGAATGCCGGATCCTCGAATTGCGCCAGGTCCAGCGTGGCCGCGTGCTCCATGAGCTGGACGCTGATCCTGTTTGAAAACAGGTCGCCAAGCAGACTCTCGACGAGCGCGGACGCGCGGGACAGCACCTCGCCGACGAGCACGATGCCGATCTCCAGCGCGACCAGTGGCCACACATCGCCCAGCGTCGCCTCGCCGGCCCGGGCCGCTATCACAACGTCGATGATCAGTTTGCCGACCCAGAGCGCGGCGATGGGTATGAACGCTCGGGCCACCCGCAGGGCGATCATCGCGGCGGTGAACGCGCGGTGTGTGCGCCACACGAGTCCAACCAGTGGCGGCACGTAGCGTAGGGCGTTCAGGCGCTCCCGAATGGTGGGAGTCCCGGGAGCCGGGCCGCGCCGGCGGCCGGATCCGGGGAGAGGCGGGTGAGTCATGGCTGAAGTATACGAACGGTCGCGACGGCTGTTCAGGGCATGCGGGCCGGGAACTCAAAGGCCCGGATCTTCCATTGATACGGACTTCCATCGACCCCGAGGACATCGAGCATGGCCAAGGACACCAGTGAGGCGCTGATCGCCGGATTGAACCGCGATCTCACCCGCGAGTACGCCGCCGTCATCATGTATCGCACGTACGCCAGCATGGTTCGCGGACCGTTCCGGCAGGAGCTGCGTGGCTTCTTCACCGTCGAGATCGCCGACGAGCTCGCACACGCACAGACGCTGGCCGACAAGATCGTCTCGCTGGGCGGCACGCCGGACGTCACCTCCGGCCCGGTCAAGGTGACGGACGACGTCGTGCAGATGCTCCAGAACGCTCTGGATGACGAGGTCGAGACGGTGGATCGATACGTCGAGCGCCGCCGCCAGGCGGAGTCGCTCGGCGAGCATGGCCTGGCGATCGACCTGGACGACCTGATCGCCGACGAGACCAGGCACCGGGACGAGCTGCGGCTCATGCTCCAGCGTTGGAAATAGGGGAGATTCGCTGGCAGGATCTCGGTGGGGAGGATCAGCGAGGCCATGAGGCGGCGACGATTCGCCGTCCCATGGCGGAGCTCCAACGACGAGGTGACCGCGGGCGTATTCGATGAGCGCGGCTGGCGCATCGCACTCGGATACTATGCGTTCCCGGGCTCCGGCAGGCCAGCCGTTCGCATCGCGCGGCTCCGGCCGCCGCGTTAACTTCGAGGGGCGGCTCCTCCTCCTCCGCACCCCGTCAACGCTCCGCCCGGCTCGCCGATGGCGGACCCTTCAACTCCCCGTGCCATGAAGTCACTCCGACTCGCCGGTCTGCTCCTCCTGGTCGCCTTCGCCTCCGCTGACTCGCAGAGCTCGGCCAGGAAGCCGCTCACCCAGGACGCCTACGAGATCTGGCGCAGCATCCAGGGCGCCGCGCTCTCGAACGACGGCCGCTGGGTCGTGTACACGCTGGTGCCGACCGTAGGCGATGGCGAGGTCGTTGCCCGCTCCACGCAGGGGACCACCGAATATCGTGCACCGCGCGGGTTCCTCGCCCGCCCCGGTGGGCTTCCACGCAGGTCCGGCGAGGAGGGTCCGCCGCAGCCGACGACGCCGCCAGCGCAGATCACCGCCGACGGACGGTTCGTCGTCTACTCCGCGCAACCGATGCGCGAGGAGGTGGAACAGGCTCGGCGGGAACGGCGCCGCGCGGCCGACCAGCCCCGTGGGCACATGGGAATAATGTCCCTCACCGATGGCCAGGTGACGCGGATTCCAGCTGTGCGATCCTTCCGACTCGCGGCCGAGTCGGGAAAGTATCTGTTCTATCAGCCCGAGCGCGCCGATGGCGAGTCGCGGGACAGCACGGCGAGGACGGCACCCGGCGGCGCCGCTGCCACGCCGGGCGGCGCGGCGCGTCCGATCGCCGACTCCGCCGCGGCGCGCCGGCCGCGCAAGGAGTACGGCTCCCAGTTGGTGATCCGTGAGCTCGCCACCGGCGCCGAAACGACGCTCGAGAACGTCCTCGCGTTCGCGGTCGATGACAGCGCCCGCTGGCTCGCCTACACGGTGTCGACGCGCGATAGCGCCGAGGACGGAGTCCACCTCCGGACGCTCGCCACCGGCGCGGTGCAGACGGTGATGACCGGCGAGGGGAATTACAAGCTCCTGACGTTCGATGAGAAGGCTTCGCAGCTGGCGTTCGTATCCGACCGCGACAGCTTCGGAACGCCGTCGCCACGCTACACCGTGTTTCATGCGACGCTTCGCACCCCGCGCGCGCAGGCGGTCGTGACACCGGCCATGCCCGGCGACGGGATGATCGTCGCCGACCGCGGACGGCTGGCGTTCAACCGTGATGGCACGGCGCTGTACGTGCCGCTTGCACCGCCGCCGATGGATTCGATCCCCGCCGACTCGCTCGCCGACAAGGCGGTCTTCGATCTCTGGCACTTCGAGGATCAGAAGCTCCAGCCGCAGCAGGCGATCGAGGCGAATCGCGAGCGCAACCGGACGTTGTCCGCGGTCTATCACCTCTCCAACCGGCGGCTCGTCCAGCTCACCAACGACACGATCCTCAGCGCGTCGCTGGCCGACAACGGACGGGTCGGCGTCGCCACGTCGAACACGGCCTACGCCATCGAGGCGATGTGGGGCGAGGGAGGAACCGACGTCTATGCGGTCGACGCTCTGACGGGGTCGCTGACGCCGGTGGCGCGGCGCCTTCGCGGCGGCGGCCAGCTGTCGCCCGGCGGCCGGTACATCACGTACTTCAGCGGCGGGGCCTGGCACGCCTACTCGTTCGCCGCTCGCCGCTCGGTCGATCTGACGAGCCGGGTACAGGGTGTCAGCTTCCAGCAGGAAACCTGGGACACGCCCAGCGAGCCGTCCCCGTGGGGGATCGCCGGATGGACGACGGACGACGCGTCCCTCCTGGTGTACGACCGTTACGACATCTGGGAGCTCGACCCGACCGGCACGCGGGCGCCGAGGATCGTCACCGACTCGGCCGGGCGCCGCGGATCGCTCGTCTTCCGGCTGGTCAACATCGACCGCGGCGACGATCGCGCGATCGATCCGGCGAAGCCGCTACTCCTCCGGGTCGTGGATGATGAGACGAAGGCGTCGGGATTCTGGCGCGACCAGTTGGGTGTGGTCCGGCCGCCCGAGCGGATCCTGATGGCCGACCGCAACTTCGGCACGCCTCAGAAGGCGAAGCACGCCGATGTGTACGTGCTCACCCAGTCCACCTTCCAGGAGTTTCCCGACCTGTGGGCAGGCGCGGAGCTCACCTCGCTCACGAAGGTCAGCGACGCCAACCCGCAGCAGCGCGAGTATCGGTGGGGAACCGCCGAGCTGGTCCGATGGCTGAGCGCCGATGGTGTTCCGCTCAAGGGAATCGTGTTCAAGCCAGCGGACTTCGATCCCTCGCGCAAGTATCCGATGGTCGTGTACTTCTACGAGCGCCTGAGCCAGGGGCTGCACAACTACAGCACTCCCGCCGGACGCAACACGATCAACCCCACCGTCTACTCGTCGAACGGGTACGTCGTCTTCTTCCCGGACATTCACTACGAGGACGGTTTCCCCGGCCCGAGCGCGATCAAGTCCATCGTGCCGGGCATTCACTCGATGATCGCGCAGGGATACGTGGACCCGAAGGGGATCGGCATCGCCGGCCAGTCGTGGGGCGGGTACCAGGTTTCGTACATGGTGACCCAGTCGCGGCTGTTCGCGGCCGGATTCGCCGGCGCACCGGTGGCCAACATGACCAGCGCCTACGGCGGCATCCGCTGGTCGAGCGGGCTCGCCCGCGCCTTCCAGTACGAGAAGACCCAGAGCCGGATCGGCGGGTCGATCTGGGAGTACCCGCTGCGCTACATCGAGAACTCGCCGCTCTTTCACGTCGAGAGGATCCACACGCCGCTGCTGATCATGCACAACGACGAGGACGGCGCGGTGCCGTGGTATCAGGGAATCGAGCTTTTCGTGGCGCTGAGGCGCCACGGAAAGGAGGCCTACCTGGTCAATTACAACGGCGACGGGCACAACCCGACGAAGCGGGCGAACCAGCTCGACATCGACATGCGCATGCAGCAGTTCTTCGGACACCACCTGCGGGGGGATCCGGCGCCGGACTGGATGCGCAACGGAATTCCGTTCCTTCAGAAGGGGCGGGACCAGATCGCGTCGCGGGCGGCGCAGCAAGCGGCGGTCGTGACACCCGATCCGGACTATTGAAACCCGCGTGAACCGTGGCCAGCCCGTAGCTGACGGCCGACCACGGTTCACTTCGCCGTTCGCTTCCCCGACGTGATGCTCGACCCGATCACACGATTCCAGGACCTGCTGGTCGCCGCCGAGCGTATCGATCGGGCGTATCTCGCCGAGCCGACGGCGTTCTGTCTGGCGACCGTGGGCGCCGGTGGCAGCCCGTCGGCGCGCATGCTGCTGCTCAAGGGCGTGGACCAGCACGGATTCGTTTTCTACACGAACCTGGAGAGCCGGAAGGGGCGGGAGCTGAACGCCGCGCCGATGGCGGCGATGTGCTTTCACTGGCAGCCGCTGGAGTCGCAGGTGCGAGTCGAAGGGCGGGTGACGCCCGTCTCCGATGACGAGGCCGATGCGTACTTCGCATCGCGGCCCCGCGCGAGCCAGCTCGGCGCCTGGGCGTCCGACCAGAGCCGTCCAATGGCGCAGCCGGGAGATCTCGAGGAGCGGCTCGCCGAGTACGAGGCGAGGTTCGCCGGCGCGGCCGTCCCGCGCCCGCGGTTCTGGTCCGGCTATCGCCTCGTCCCGGAAAGGATCGAGTTCTGGCGCAATCGCCCCGGCCGGCTGCACGACCGGGAGCTGTACGAGCGGGCGGCGGATGGGTGGAAGGTGACGCGGTTGTATCCCTGACGAAGCCGCACGAACACGACACGGGTCACCTTCGTCACCTTCGTCACCTTCGGCCCATTCGCCTCACTCGTCCGGTTCCTCCCGCTCCGGAACTCCGTTAAGATTCGCGGCATCATGGCTACTCGAATCCAGGAACCCGTGGTCGAGCCCTCTTCGGAGTGGTCGATCGAGGAATCGCGCTCCCTCTACAACATCGAGGGATGGGGTGCCGGCTTCTTCGACATCAACGACCAGGGGCACGTGGTCGTTCGCCCGTCGAAGGACAAGCCGGAGCGCGAGCTCGACCTGTTCGAGATCGCCCGCGACCTCGACGAGCAGGGCGTCGCGCTGCCGGTCCTTCTCCGGTTCTCGGACATTCTCAGGTCCAGGCTCGAGTCGCTGAGCACACGGTTCGAGGGCGCGATCCGCGAGTTCGGCTACACCGGCGGGTACACCACGGTGTACCCGATCAAGGTCAACCAGCA
>DATKCV010000133.1:0-32402 GCA_035513015.1 Gemmatimonadaceae bacterium | reverse complement strand
CCGCCCGCCGCGCCGCCCGCGCCGGCACCGCCGCCACCACCGCCCCCACGTCCGCCACCCTGTCCGCCGCCCATCGCCTCCTCGGCCTTCGCCAGCCGGTTGGGCCAGATCGTCCAGGTATCCTGGCTCCCCCGCTGGATGGCGTTCCTTCCCATCTGATAGATGTTGTACAGGAACTGCTCCCGGTGCCGCGACGCCACGTCGAACACCGCCTTGTTGGCGGTGACCGAGTAGTCGACCGACTGCCGGAAGTGCCACTGCTGCGGCTTGATCGGATACGGATAGTCGCCGCTCGGGAGCTGGCGGCGGGCGATGAACGGAATCTGGATCGGCGTCGGATTGCCGATGGTCTCGGTCAGCAGCCCGATGATGTTGTGGAAGTACGCCGTCGTGCGCAGCCCGCCGTTCCACCACGTCGAGTACCCGGCCCCCGAGCGCATCGTCGTGCCGGGCTTGTTCTCGGCCACGAACCGGCCGTGCATCGCCGAGCCGACGATGTCGAGGCCGGTCACGATGAGAGGATCGAAGTTGTAGTTGAACGGATCGCGGAACGGCGGGGCGAACATCACCGTGCCGGCCGGACCGGTCTGGTGATGGTTGTACATGATCTGGGGGTACCACTCGCGGTACAGAACCCGGTTCATGTTGGTGGACTCGTTCTGAGACGAGAGATAGAAGTCGCGGTTGTTGTCGTGCCCGATGTACTTCTGGTAGAGCCGCGGGATCCCGCCGCTCGAGCGGCGCGTCGGCTCGCGTTCGCGCATGTACCAGTCGGCGACCAGCTCGTGGCCGTCCGGATTGGCGTGAACGAACAGGATCACCAGATCGTCGAGAAACCGCATCGTCTCGGCGTCGGTGCCGCTCACCATCTGCCATAGGGTCTCGGTGAGCTGCTGGGCCCCGAGCACCTCGGTCGCGTGCAGTCCGCCGTCGATCCAGATGACAGCGCGCCCCTCCTCGGCCAGCTGACGTGCCTGGGCGTCGGTGAGCCCCTCGGCGCGGGCGAGCCGCTGCGAGATTTCCTTGAATCGCGGGAGGTTGCGGTGGTTGGCCGGAGAGGTCACGATGGCCATGATCTGGGGCCGCCCCTCTTCGGTGATCCCGATCGTGTCCAGGATCATCCGGTCGGATTCGCGCGCCAGCTTGATCCAGTATTCGTGCAGTTTGGTGTAGTTGGGGAGCTGGTAGTCTGCCCCGATCTGGTGGTCGAACTGCTGCTGGGGAGTGGTGAGGCGCGGCTGTGCCGGCGCCTGGGTCTGCTGCGCGGCCGAGGGAACGGCCAGCGAGGCGGCCATCGCGACGGCGATGAGAAGCGCCGCGAATGGTCGCAACGGACGGGTGAACATGAGGGGAGCCCCTGAGAGGAAGGTCTGACTGTGGTACGCCTGGAGTGCTCGATACGTTGGGCGAATGCGGTCGTGTCCGGAGAACGAAAACGTGCTTGTCACAGTCCCAGCTCGTTCACGCGCGGCGGATCGACGGAGTAATCATAGAATCCCTTGCCCGACTTCCTTCCGTACATTCCCGCCAGCACCATGCGCTTGAGCAGCGGAGGCGGTGCGTAGCGCTTCTCGCGATATTCGTCGAACATGATCTCGGCGATCTTGTAGGTGGTGTCCAGCCCGACGAAGTCGAGCAGCGTGAACGGGCCCATCGGGTAGCCGGTGCCGAGCTGCATCCCCTTGTCGATGTCCTCGACCGAGGCGACGCCGTGCTCGAGGGCGTTGATCGCATCGATCAGGTAGGGCACGAGCAGCAGGTTGACGACGAACCCCGAATTGTCCTTCGCCGCGATCGGATCCTTGCCGAGTGCCTTCGCGAAATCGAACGCCCGGCGGAACGTCTCCTCGCTCGTCGTGACCGTGCGCACTACCTCGACCAGCTTCATCAACGGGACGGGGTTGAAGAAATGGAGTCCGACCATCCGGTCCGAGCGGGCCGTCGCCGAAGCCATCGCCGCGATCGTCAGGCTCGAGGTGTTCGACGCGAAGATCGCGTGCGGCGGGCAGATCACGTCGAGCTCGCGCCACATCGCGTTCTTCACCTCGAGGTCTTCGACGACGGCCTCGATGACGATGTCGCAGTCCTTGAGCGCGGCGAGCTCCGTCGTCAGCGTCAGCCGGGCGAGTGTCGCGTCGCGATCCTCCGCCGTGACCTTACCGCGCTCGACGCCCTTCGCCAGCATCTTCTCGATCCCGGACCGCGCGCGCTGGCAGATCGTCTGCGAGACCTCGCGCACGATGGTCGTGTGCCCGGTCTGCGCGGCCACCTGGGCGATGCCGCCGCCCATCAGCCCGCCGCCGAGCACGCCTACCGTCTTGATGTCGGCCATGTTTCCCGTTTCAGTGGTGATCGGCGCTCAGGGTGAGCGCCGCGGTGGCGAAAGGATGCCCAGCAGCCCCGGCTGGCGCTGGTCCATCTCGCCGTATTCCAGCCGGTCGAGGACCTGCTCGAGCGCGAGCTGCGCGCGCGTCACGGTTCGCCTGTGACCACGCCCCGTCGCCCAGGCGCCGCCGACCGACAGCGCCGCCGGAATGAGCGCGACCGGCATCATGACACCGAGAATGACGGCGATCCCGGAGACGGCCGCGCCGCTCGCCAGCGCCCCCACCGATCCCGCTACCCGGGCGCCGCGCGCATCGCGCAGCAGCGCGTCGAGCCGCACCGTCGACCGGCCCTCCTCCGCCGGAAGCACAGTGGCCGCGACGTCGTCGGCGCGCGAGAGGAAGTAGCCGCGCCCGCCGATGTTGAAGCCGCGCTTGATGCTCCCCACGATGTCGCGCCGCGCCTCCCAGACGATCCGGTCGGTGAACCGCCGCTTCACCTGAAGACACTCCTCACGCTGCATCCATTTGTCGAGCGACGCCAGCACCCGCTCCGGAGTGCCCGGCACGACGCGGATCGCCGTCGCCGTGGCCGAGCCGAAGACGTTCGCCATGAACCCCACTTCGGCCGGCGGGGCGATCCGGGTCCGCTCTTCGGCGAGCGCCTGGCGCAGATACTCGGTGGAGAGTCCGACCTCCTTGCCCAGCTCGAGGAACTGCCACTCGGTCAGCGCGCCATCGGCCGGCATGCCGGCGTCGAGCTGGAGCTCCGCCGCCCGAGCGAGGATCCGGTCGAGCGCAGCGCGGTCGATGGCCCGAGAGGCGGGAAGGCCGCTCCCCGGTTCCGGGACCCGCGCCGGCGGCCGCCCCGCCGGTTCGCCACCCGGCGGTTGTCCGGCGCCGTCCGGTGCGCGCGGGTCCGTCATCCGAAGGACCGCACCGGCGCCACTCAGATTCCGGCCAGCACGATGTCGATCTGGCGGACCAACGCCTCCGACACGGCCTGGGGCAGTGGGAACGCGGAGGCGAGCGCCGCCTGCACGTTCGCCGCCGGGACCGGAAGATTGGCTGCGCCGAGATAGTAGCGCGCGTAGCCGTCGGCGAGCTCTGGCACCGCGCGCTGGAGAAGTGCGGCGCCGCCGCGCACCAGCATGTTGCTCGAAAGCTGCTGGTCGAGCCCGGCACGTCGCTCCGCCGGGGACAGGTTGTCCTCGAGCACCGTCTGGGCGAGCTGCGAGATGATCTCGTGGGCGAACACGTAGATCGCCTCCTCGGCGCGGTCCGGTGTCGGAGGAAAGCCGACGGCGACGATGTTGATGCGTATCCCGCTCCCGCTCCCCAGGGTGCGCCCCTCGCCGTTCAGTGGGAGGGCGACGAGGAAGTCTCCGGTGTGCTGCCGCGTGTTGCCGAGGAAGCGCTGAAGGCGCGGCCGATACTGGTCGTGCCACAGCGTATCGAGCCGCGCCAGCGCGGTCTGGCGCTGCTGCTGTTCCTGCAGCCACCACTGCCGCCAGAAGCGATCTCGCTCGTCGCGCAACGACATCATGTAGATGCGGAGCCACTCGCGGTCCGCGGCAGTGGGGAAGTACGCATGGACCACGGCGACCGCGCGCTGGAGCGCCGGCTCGGCGATTCGGCGCACATCGCCCTCGACCTGGAGCGTGAGGTCGATCGAGCGCGTCATGTCCTCCCACGAGCCGAAGTACAGCGCCAGGAACTGCGCGTTGACCATCGCCGGCGTCGACACGAGCCGCGGCTCGAGCCGGTCGCGGTTCGTCTCGATCTGCGTGAGCACGTTGGCGCTCGTCTTGAGCGCGTTGTACCGCGCCGCGTATCCGCGCTCGAAGTACGGCACCCGCGCCGTGTCCCGCTGGAGCAGCGCGAACCCGTGCAGCCACAGGTCCACGTGCTCGCGCACCCGGATCGGCCAGGTCGCCGCCTCCCGTGCCGCGGTCGTGGTCGTGGTGTCCGGCCCCGGCTCCGTGCGCACCTCGGCCCCCGGCTGGGTGGCGCAGGCTGATAGCAGAACCATCAGCACCGTGGCGGATGAGATCGCTGATGAGGCTCGGAATGCCGAAGCCGGCCGGCGATGCGACACTTCGTAGTCTGCCGCCCCCATTGCGCTCTCCCCGCTCACAGCGCCTCGATCACGACGGCGATCCCCTGTCCTCCGCCGATGCACGCGCTTCCCAGTCCGTAGCGCTTGCCCTGCGCTCGCAGCGCGTGCAGCAGGTGCGCCGTGATCCGGGCGCCGGAGGCGCCGAGCGGATGGCTGAGCGCGATCGCGCCGCCGTGGATGTTGAGCTTCTCACGCGGAATCTTCAGCTCACGCTCGACCGCGCAGGCCTGCGGCGCGAACGCCTCGTTGATCTCGATCAGGTCCATGTCGTCCAGCGACATCTTCGCCGCGGCGAGGGCCTTCTTCGACGCCGGCACCGGCCCGATCCCCATGATCGTCGGATCGACTCCGGCGACTCCCCAGGCGACCAGCCGCCCCATCGGCTTCAACCCCTTTTTCTTCGCGTACTCGGCCGAGGCGATCACCAGCGCCGCCGCTCCGTCGCCGATCCCCGACGCGTTGCCGGCGGTGACCACGCCATCGGCCTTGAAGTACGGCTTGAGATTCCGCAGCGCCTCGAGCGTCGTGTTCGGCCGCATGTGCTCGTCGCGCTTGAACTCCTCAACCTGTCGCGTCTTCGGGTTCTTCACCGGGATCCCGACCACCTCGTCCGCGTAGACGCCGGCCTCCCACGCCTGGTGGGCGAGCTGCTGTGACCGGAGCGCGAACTCGTCCACGCACCCGCGGTCGATCGAGTACTGTCCGGCGAGCTTCTCCGCCGTTTCGGCCATCGACAGACCGGCGACAGGATCTCTGAGCGACTCCCACAGTGAGTCCTCGAGCGGCGGCGACTTCCCGAGCGGCGCGCCCCAGCGGATCCCGCGCACCACGTGAGGTGCCTGCGACATCGACTCGCCCCCGCCGACGAGCGCGACGTCCGACTGGCCGAGGATGATCTCCTGCGCGCCGCTGACCACGGCCTGGAACCCCGAGCCGCAGAGGCGGTTGAGGGTCAGCGCCGGAGTCTCGATCGCGCACCCGGCCTTGAGCGCGACGTGACGGGCGAAGTACAACGCGTCGGGCGACGTCTGTATGACGTTGCCGAAGATCGAGTGCTGAATCTCCCCCGGTTCGACGCCCGCGCGCTCCATGGCCGCCGTGGCGGCGTGGACGGTCAGGTCGATGGCTGAAATGTCCTTCAGCGTGCCGCCGAAGGTTCCGAACGGCGTTCGCACGCCGGAGAGAAAGATGATGTCGGTGTTCGAGCCCTGAGTCTTCATGGCCGATCCGGAGAAGAGAAGGGCACCGCGCGGCGGGCGGTGCCGAGGCTCAGGGAAAGATGGGACCCGGGGGAAGGCGATTCAAGCGAGCGGGCGACTGCTCCTGTTCAGTGTGCCGAAAACCACGCAGCAGTTCACGAAGCGTGGAGACCCCCGTCGTTCAGCCCACGACCCTGGCAGCTACCCATTCCCCCACCGCCCGCGTGCCCTTCCTCCCGCCGATGTCCGGCGTCGTGACCTCCTCCTCGATCGCCGCCCGCACCGCCTCCTCCACCGCGCGCGCGGCGTCCGCGAAGCCGAGTCCGTCGAGCATCATCGACAACGTCAGGATCGCCGCCATCGGATTCGCCACGTCCTTCCCCGCCAGCGGCGGCGCGCTCCCGTGCACCGGCTCGAACATCGACACCTTCCCGGGATTCCGGTTCGCGCTCGGCGCCAGCCCCAGCCCGCCCACCAGCCCCGACGCCAGATCCGAGATGATGTCCCCGAACAGGTTCCCCATCACCAGCACCTGAAAGTTCTCCGGGCTCCGCACCAGCTCGAAGGCCAGTGCATCGATGTACCGCGTGTCGCGCTCGATCTCCGGGTACTGCGGTCCGATCGTCTCGAACACGCGGCGCCAGATCGCGTGCGCCGGGATCGCGTTCGACTTGTCGGCCAAAGTCACGCGGGTTTTCCCGTTAGCCCGCGCCCAGGCGAACGCATGGCGAATGATCCGCTCCACACCGCGCCGCGTATTGATCTCCTCGGCGATCGTGATCTCGTCCGGCGTGCCCACCTTGAAGCTTCCGCCCATTCCGACGTACAACCCCTCGGTGTTCTCGCGGAAGATGATCAGGTCGATGTCGCGCGTCGTCTTCCCCTTGAGCGGCGTCAGCCGGTCGGCGAACAGCCGCGCGGGCCGCTCGTTGACGTAGAGATCGAGCTGGAACCGCATGCCGAGCAGGATGTCCCTGGTGTGCTCGTTCCCCGGCACCCGCGGGTCGCCGAGCGCGCCGACGAGGATCGCGTCGAACTCCTCGCCCAGCCGGCGCATCTCCTCGGTCGGGATCGTCTCGCCGGTGGCGAGATAGTGGTCGGCCCCGTACGGCAGGAGCTCGATCTCGATTGCCGGTCGATACACGCGCTCGACGGCATCGAGCACCCGGAGCGCCTGGTCGGTCACCTCGGGGCCGATGCCGTCACCCTTGATGACGGCGAGTCGTGGCATTCAGCGGTCGGTCGGGGGCGTTGGCTGGTGGTACGAAGTGTCGGGCCGCAGGGTGTCGCGCGCAGCGGCAGCCGCGGCGGCCGTATCGGCCACCGCCGCGCCGGGGTGCGACAACGTGTACACGTAGGCCGCCACGCGGAAGACCTCGGCCTCGGTGAGCCTGGAGTCGAGCGCGGGCATCACGACCGCTGCCTGCCGCGGCCGCGCGACGCCCTCCCGGATGATGCGCTCGATCGACCGCAGCGAGCCGTCGATGTGCAGCCACTCTCCATCGCGCAGACTGGGGCCGAGGTGTGCGAGTCCCTCGCCCTCCGCGCCGTGGCAGGCGAGGCAGCCCGCCTTCCTGTGGTAGAGCAGGAAGCCGGCGGCGCTGTCGGCGAGAAGAACGAACCGCGGAGACTCTACCGGCACCGCCAGCAGGCCGGTGTCGACTGCGATCACCGTGTCGCGCGCGTCGGTGGTGTCGCGCCCGACGTCACCCTCGAACATCAGCCGGTCCTGGAGTGCTGCCGTGTCCACCGGCTCGCGCGCCCGCTCCGGCGCATCGCCGCACCCGGCCACGAGCACCAGCGGCAGTGCGAGCGTGGCCGCCAGCGCCGCGCCAGCGTTCAGGCGGAGGCGACGCTGCGGCCGCACGTCGTGCAGAACTTCCAGCCGAGCTCCAGCTCCGTGCTGCATGCGGGGCAGTGCTGGATCGTGAGGTTCTGTCCGCAGTGTGGGCAGAAGACGATGCGGCGGCCGTCGGGAAGGGTGCCGCCGCAGTAGCGGCAACTCCCGCCGACCGTGCTCGCGGTGACGGACCGCGACGGGGTTGGGTTGGGGGCGGACATGGCAGCCTGGTGGTGGGACGACCTCGAGGAGTGCTGCGGGGACGCCGAGCGCACCGGCCGCGTCGGAGTCCGCGGCTCGCGCGTCGGTTCGCGGGCAGGCTCGCGCGCTTTCTCGCGCACGGATTCGCGTGGAGCGTCGAAGTTGCGCGCGGTCTCGGCGCGGAGGTCCGGCGATTCGCGCGACCCCGGCGCCGGCGCCGGCGGCGGCGCACCGGCGCCCCGCAGCACGCCGAAGCTGTGAGCTCGCACTTCCGGTTGCGCTCGCGGTGGCTCCGGCCGCGGCGGCTCGGCGCGCGGCGGCTCCGAGCGGACTGGTTCCGAGCGGACTGGTTCCGAGCGGACTGGCTCCGAGCGGATTGGCTCCGAGCGGATTGGCTCCGAGCGTTGCGGCTCCGGTCGTTGTGGCTCGCCTCGGGACTGCTCCGCTTTCGATGGCTCCGTTCGCTGCGGCCGCGAGCGGGACGGCTCGGAGCGCGGCGCCCACCGCTCCTCGCGCGCCGGCGGCGAATCGGCGAGCCCGGCCGAGGACACGCTCCGCCCCGCCGAAGCGTCCTCCGCCCCGCTCTCGCCAGGCGCGTCGAACCGGCGCAAGGCATCGGTGGCAACGGCGACGCGCGCCGTCGCGAACGTCCTGAACAGCGATGTGTCCGGATCCGGCGACGACAGCTCCGCCCGCAGGGTCTCCTGCATCCGTCCCTCGCCGACCAGATAGCCGCGCGCGCCCGAGAGCAGCGCCATCACCGCCAGCTCGTACTCGTGGTTGCTGTCCAGCCCCAGCTCCCGGCGATTGTGCCTGTAGGGGATCAGCGTCTGATAGACCTCGGCGACCTCGAACGGGTTGCCGAGCAGCTCCGGATAGGAGTGTCGCAGGTTGTGAATCAGACGGGCGAACATGCGGTCGAGGGCGTCCATGGCGGCGAATCGTGTCAGGAGGAAAGGGCGCCGCGCCTCGGAAATGAGGTGGCCCCCATACCTTCCGCAAGGGCCATGCACCGTTTGCCCGGCAAGGGACCGAACGCCTCCAGCGCGTGACGGACGGCGCCCCCCCGATGCGCGACGGGACCGGAGCACGGCTCCGATCCCGTCGTCGTCGTCGCCAGAGGCGGTTCAGCGTCCCTTATCGACCGCCTTCATCTGTGCATCGACATCGGTCCGATACGTCGCGCCCTTGTCGCCGACGCGATCGACTGCTCGAGAGACGATGTTCTTCGGGTGCTCCTTCGCGTCGGCGAAGCCGTAGAAATACCCGGCCGACAGACCGATCGCCAAAGCCAGCAGGAACTTCTTCATAGCCCGACCTCGCGGATGTGACGGGGGTCGCCACCGATCGGTGCGACTCCTCATTACAGACGCCCTGTCGCTGAGGCCGGTAACGGGCGCATCGGCCGGAATTCGCTCGCATCCGGGAACGCGTCCACGGTTCCGTGCATGCGACCCTTGGCCCGTTCGGCGGCCAGCCACTCGTCGAAGCCCGATGCCACAGCGCCGCCGGAATTCTCCCTCGTCCGCGCCGCACGCATGGCCAGAAAATTGGCGTACTCGTTCTGCGGGTGCCCGGCGTGTCCGCCCACCCATTTGAACTCCACCTCGAACGGTCGCACCGCCTCGACCGCGGCCTTCCACAGCGGCAGGTTCTCGATCTGGCCGCCCTTGCGCATCCACCCGCGCGCCATCCACCCGCGCACCCATTCCGTCATCCCCTTCACTATGTAATTGGAGTCGGTCACGAAGCGCACACTGAGCGAACGTCCCTTGGCCGAGAGGATACGGAACGCCTCGATCACCGATCGGAGGGCCATCCGGTTGTTCGTCGTCGCCGGCTCGCCGACCCAGAAGTCGCGACGCACGAGCTCGCCCGACCCCGGCTGCCGGTATTCGATCAGCCCCGCGGCGCCTCCCGGGTTGTCGCCCGCGCGTCCGTTCCCGAGGCACGACTCGTCTGCGTAGACCACAACCAGCGGGTGCGAGGCGCCTCTCATCCGACGACCTCGAAGGTATCCATCTCGTCGACAAAGATCGTGAGCCTCTCCCCCGTGGTCGGATGCACGGTGTCCAGCGCCTCGCGCCCGCCGGCGAGGCGGATTCGGTCGGGCACCACGACGTACTCGGTGCCGCGGCGGAAGACCGCGATCCGGCGACGCGCCGTGATCGCGCCCTCCAGCGCGTCGTACTGGGCGGGCGTCAGGTCGGCCATCCGTGCCCACCGCGCTGCGAACCGCACCAGCCGGCGACGAGGTGTGTCAGCGCCGCCGTCGCCCGCTCGATCTCATCCATGTCCACCCACTCCTCGGCCGAATGGGCCAGCGCGATGTCGCCCGGCCCGAAGCAGATCGCCGGGATCCCGGCGTCGTTCAGCAACGCGGCGTCGGTCCACGCGCTGAGCCCTTCCACGCGTACATCCTCACCGGTGCTCGCCAGCGCGGCTCCGAGCGCGCGCACGATCGGCGCATCCACGGCTACGTCACTCGGAGACTGTGAGAAGACGAGCCGGACATCGGCGTCGAGCGTGCCGATTCGTTCGCGTACGCGTGCACAGGCGTCCTCGACCTCCCGCACCGCGTCGTCCACGCGTTCGCCGGGAAGCGTGCGCCGCTCGAGCTTCACCAGGCACCGGTCCGGATAGGTGGACATGCCGCTGCCTCCCTCGATCAGCGACGCATGGAGCGAGGCATGGCCGAGCAGCAGATGCGTGCGGTGCACGAGCTCGTCGCGCTCGAGTCGGTCGAGCTCGGCCAGAACGAGCGCCGCGTGCCGGATCGCATCGACGCCCAGGTCGTACCGGCTGCCGTGGGCGGCGCGGCCGCGCACCTCCACGTCGATCCACACGAAGCCGCGGTGGGCGGGTGCGATGGCCAGCCGCGTCGGCTCGGTCACGATGGCGGCGTCCGCACGCAGGCCGCTGTCGATCAGCGCCCGCGTCCCGAGGCTCTGGAACTCCTCGTCGGCCACCGCGGCGATGATGACGTCGCCCGTCGCGCCGGCCTCCACCGCACGAGCAGCAGCAGCACACATCGCCGCGATGCCGCCCTTCATGTCGGCGGCCCCGCGTCCGTACAGCCGCGACCCGCGCTCCTCACCATCGAACGGCGCGTGGACCATGCCATCCACTCCCACCACATCCAGATGCCCGTTGAGGAGCATCGAGCGCCCGGTCCCGTATCCGCTGCGCGCGATCACGTTCGGACGGCCCGGGGCCGCCTCGATGACCTCCACCCACATCCCCCATGCCTCGAGCACTTCGGCGAGCATCCGCGCCGCTGCCTGTTCCCCGGGGGCGCCGGGAACGAGCGAGGGGTTGCGCGAATCGAGCCGAACCAGCGCCCGGGCGAGCGCTATGGCGTCGCCACGCGTTACGGGCAATCGGGCTCCGTGGTGAAGGCAGATCGGGGATGGCGAGCACTGCGCATCGCCCGGCGCGCCTGGAGAGCGGCTCGCGGAGACGCAGCGGTGAGGCTAGCCGGGACGTGAAATGGATGCAAGAGCGCGCCGAAGACATGGGAATCGTCGCGCAAGTGGTTGTGCCGAGCACCCGGGAGAGGGAAATTGAACAGAGAGGTTCGACACCGAACCAACGTAGCCGCCGCCGCACGCTTCGCCAGCTCGCACCCCGCTCCGTCGGGAAGATCGGGCGCATAAGTTGCGCGCCTCGGGAGCTTCATGGCCACACTGACCGACTTCGCCGAGCACGGTCCGCTCATCCTGCTCTCCAATCGGGAGCCGTATGAGCACATTCGTCGAGGATCGACGATCGAAGTCCGGCAGCCGGCCGGCGGGCTCGTTTCGGCGCTGGATCCGACGATGCGGCGTACGAGCGGGATCTGGGTGGCCTGGGGCTCCGGCTCCGCCGATCGCGAGACGTCGGATGAGCGCGGTCGGGTGCGCGTTCCGCCGGACGACCCCTCGTACACGCTGCATCGAGTCTGGCTCGAGGATGAGCACACCGAGGGGTATTACCAGGGCTTTGCCAACTCGGCGCTCTGGCCGCTCTGCCACATGCTCATCCAGCACTTCCAGTTCCGCAGCGAGCACTGGAAGAGCTATCGCGCGGTCAACGAACGCTTTGCTCTCGCCGTCGCCGAGGAGGCGGACAACGCCGGCGCCGACAGGGCGATGGTGTGGATCCACGACTACCACTTCGGGCTCGTCCCGGCGATGCTTCACCGGCTCGTTCCCAAGCTCTTCATCCACCAGTTCTGGCACATCCCGTTTCCGCCGCCGGATCTGCTCCGGCTGCTGCCCGTCCAGGTTCACGACACGCTGCTCCGCGGACTGCTCGGCAACGACCTGCTCGAGTTCCATACCGAGCGCTACGCGGTGAACTTCATCGACTGCGTCGCGGCGTTCGTTCCCGAGGCCCGGGTGAGTCCGGAGCGGCTGTCGATCAACTACGAGGGCCGGACGATCAGCGTCGGCGCATTTCCGATCAGCATCGACTTCGAGCGATACGAGTCGCTGGCGCTGGCCGAGGAGGGTGCCAGTCGCGCCAGTCTCCTGCGCGAGCGCTACGCACGTGATGGGCGGCAGCTCGGTGTCTGCGTGGACCGCACGGATTACACCAAGGGGATCCCCGAACGGCTGCGGGCGCTCGAGCTCCTGTGGACGGAGCACCCCGAGCTGCGCAGCCGGGTGACCTTCATCGTGGTCGCGACGCCGTCGCGCTCCGAGCTGGAGGCCTACCGGACGCTGGAGAGCGAGGTCGTCTCGCTCGTCATGTCGATCAACGAGCACTTCGGCACGGCGGACTGGACACCGATCGTCCTGATCAACGAGAACATCGACGCCGAGCTCCTGGCCGGCGTGTACCGCGCCGGCGACCTCTGCCTCGTTTCGTCGCTCCAGGATGGCATGAACCTGGTGGCCAAGGAGTTCATAGCCTGCCAGACCGACGAGCGCGGCGTCCTGGTTCTCAGCCGCTTCACCGGCGCCGCCGAGGAGATCGATGACGCCGTGCTGATCAACCCGTTCAACGTGGATGGGTTCATGGCCGGGATCGTCACCGCGCTGCGAATGCCAGCCGACGAGCGGCGCCGGCGGATGCGGCGGATGCGCGAGCGGATCCGCCGCGCGACGATCTTCGATTGGCTGGAGACGATCCTCATGCGCGCCCGGGCGCTGATGGAAAAGCGCTCGGGGGCGAGGGTGTGACGCACCCGCTCCTCCCGGTAGGCCCAGGAGTCGAGCGCCGCGTCCGCGGCACGCCGTTGCTCGTCATGCTCGACGTGGATGGGACGCTCGCCCCGATCGTGTCCCGCCCGGATCAGGCCGACGTCCCGCTGGAGACGAGGCGCGCCGTCGCCGCGCTCGCGGTGCGGCGGGGCGTGCATGTGGTCCTCGTCTCCGGTCGCGCCGCCGCCGACGCGCGACGCATCGTCGCCGTCGAGCGCGTGTGGGTGATCGGCAATCACGGATGCGAGGTGGTGGACCCCGAGGGCGAGGCCACCGTCGACCCGCAGGTCGCCCCCTACCGCGAGGCGATGTCCGCCGTCGCCCGGCGGCTGCGCACCAAGGCGGCGCACGTCGAGGGCGTGATCGTCGAGGACAAGGGGTGGACGCTCAGCATTCACTACCGGCTCGCCAGCCCTGCAGTCGTCCCCGGATTGCGCGTGGCGATCGAGGAGGCGATCCGCGAGCACGGGCTCCGGCTCGCCGAGGGGAAGAAGATGTTCGAGGTGCGCCCGCCGGTGAGCGTGCACAAGGGCACCGCGATCCTTGCCCTGGCGTCGCGGCTCGGCGGCCTCGCGCCGGGGGCGTCGCTCGTCTTCGCCGGCGACGACCGGACCGACGAGGATGCGTTCCGTGCGCTGCGCGCGCGGGTGCCGCGGGCGCTGACGATCCATGTCGCCGACCCACCGATCGAAACGGCGGCCGAGTTCGCGGTGAAGAACCCGGACGCGATGCGGGAGTTCCTGGAGTGGCTGGCCGAAGTGCGCGCTACTTCCGCTTGACCGCCGGCCGCTTGCCGCTCTTCGCGGCCGGCTTCTTCGCCGCCACCTTGCGCGCCGGCGGCTTCGCGGTCTTTCGACCGCCGGCCTTCGCTGGTGCGCGTGACGCCGGCTTCTTCGCTCCACCCGCTTTCTTCACTCCGCTGGCCTTCTTCACTCCGCCGGCCTTCTTTGTTCCTCCGGCTTTCGTCGCGCGACTCGCCGCAGTCGCGCTCTTCGAGCCGGCGGCCCTCCCGCCGGCCTTCCCGCCGCCCGCCTGCGACGTGAGCCCGGCCGGTCGCGCAGCCGGCGGTGCGTGCGATCTGGCCGGCGGGATCGGAGCCTTCGCGGGAGGCGTCGGGGGAGCCGCCGCAGGCGGAGCCGCCCGCACCGGCGCGGACGGTGGAGCCTGCACCGGCGGTCTCGGGGCGTAACGGACCGCCTCGGCGGCCGAGCTGCCTGAGCCGGCGGCCGAATACGGAGGCTGGCTGATGGGGCGAGTGGACGGTCTGGTTGCCGCCCCGCTCTTCCGCGAACCTTCCTCCGCCTCACGCAACAGCCGCTCGCCCTGCTCCTGCGTGATCTGTCCGCGACGCACCATGTACTGCACGAGGTCGCGCGCACTTTCCACCGTGAAGCTGGCCATGCCGGCCGCGGCGTGGATGACGTCGCGCATCGTGGACGCCATCATGCTCCCGGCTTCCTGGCTGATCTCCTGAGCCTTGGCGGCGAGCTCCGCCATCGCGTCGCGAACGTCGGTCCCACGGTGCCCCGGTCCGCGCCGCGGCGCCGGCGGAGCCGCCGGCGGCACGACCGACCCTGGCTCCGCCGGCGGGCTCGCCCCTCCCGCGCCAGGCGGGGGAGTGCTCTTGCCGTCCGCCTGCCCTCTATCGGCCATGTGACTCCAGGCTCCGCCCGTGAGACGAGGCTGGTCGCCCCGTCGGATCGATTGAACCGCGCGCGTCGCCGCGCTACCTTCGGCGCGCCCGCGCGTGGGCCGCCGAATGGCGGCAAGTATATGATTTCCCGACAGCTACGCAAGACACGCCGGCCTTCTTGGCGCGAATCGCCTTCAAGCGGATTCATTCCACCATTTGGAACCTCCAAAGTAATACCATGGCGACAGAATTGCGCCACGAGCCACTCGCCGGGCTACGCGTGCTCGATCTGACGCGCGTGCTCGCCGGCCCGCTGTGCACCATGATGCTCGGCGATCTGGGCGCCGACGTCATCAAGGTCGAACGTCCGGGGACCGGCGACGACACCAGGGGGTGGGGCCCGCCGTTCGACGACAGGGGCGAGAGTGCCTATTTCCTGAGCACCAACCGCAACAAGAAGAGTGTGGCCCTCGACCTTCGGGCCGAGCGGGATCAGCGGGTGATCGGCGAGCTCATGCGCGGGGCCGACGTCGTCGTCGACAACTTCCGGCCCGGAACGCTGGAGGCGTTGGGGATCGGCCCCGACCTCGACGCGCGGCCCGAGCTCATCTGGTGCACGATCGTCGGATTCGGCCCCCACGGCCGGCGGCCCGGCTACGACGTCGTGGTTCAGGCCGAATCCGGGTGGATGGCGATCACCGGCGAGCAGGGTGGAGCGCCGATGAAAATGGGAGTGGCGCTCGCCGACGTGGTCGCCGGCAAGGACGCGGCGATCGCGATCCTCGGCGCCTGCGTGGCCCGCGCCCGCCGCGGCGCGGGCGCACGGCTGGTGGTCTCGCTCGCCCACAGCGCGGTCGCGGCGCTGGTCAACGTGGCGCAGAACACGCTCGTCACGGGCCGCGATGCGCGCCGGTGGGGAAACGCGCACGCGAATCTCGTCCCCTATCAGCTATTCGAGACCGCCGATCGGCCGATCATCGTCGCCGTCGGCAGCGACGCGCAGTGGCACGCTTGTGCACGCGCTCTGGGGCTGGACGATCTCGCCGGCGATCGCGCGCTGGCAACCAACGCGGGCCGGATCGCGCAGCGCGAACGCGTGATCGCCGCGATGACGGAGCGTCTCGGCCAGCGCGCCGCGTCGGAGTGGATGGTGCGGCTCGTCGATGCGGGCGTGCCCGCGGGCCGTGTGCGCACGGTGCTCGAGGCGCTGGCCGACGTCGACGCGTCGCCGCTCACCGGCGTCGCGCCCAGCGTCGGTGGACGCGTGCGCTTCCCGCCGCCCAGACTGGACGAGCACGGCGAAACGATTCGTAGCCAGGGATGGGGGGCGTTCGCATCCGGTCACGACGCCAGCTGAGCGATGCGCGTGTCGGCGTTTCGCCGTCGTGGCGGGCATCTGCACTCGCGTCGACGATGCAGCGTCCGTATTATTGAATTCTTCGTGGATTTCGCTACAGCGAGGAACCATTGTCGAGCCGTTCCTCGACTCCATTCCCAGGCGCCGTCAATGATGCGTAGATGGGCGTTCGCACCCGCCGTCCTGATCGCGTTCGCGATTGCCGCATGCGAGCGCGACGTCGCCCGGGTCACCGGGCCCCACGGATCCGAAGCGCTGGCCAGGTACGTGGCCATCGGAACCAGCCTCAGCGCCGGTGTGCAGTCGGGCGGTCTTCTCTACAGCACTCAGGGGCGCTCATGGCCAGCGCTGCTCGCCGACCAGTCGTTTGCGCCGTTCACGACGCCGGCGATCCGCGGGCCGGGGTGCGCGCCGCCGATCATCGCGCCGCTCCAGTTCGGCCGCCGGCTGAGCGGCGGCTCGCTCGCCGATGACGACACCTGCGCTCTGCTGTTCGCCGATGTCTCGCTCCCCACCAACAACCTCGCCGTCCCGGGGGCGACCACCCAGTCGGCGCTGACGGCGACTCCCGAAAGTTTCGGCGAGCAGACGTTCGCGCGGATGCTCCACTCGCGCATTCTGCCTTCCGGGCGCAGCCAGGTGACGGCGATGATGGAGGCTGCTCCGACTCTCGTATCGGTCGAGCTCGGGGCCAACGAGGTGCTCGGCGCCGTTACGAGCGGGCTCGTCGTTCCGAACGTCACGCTGGTCCCGTTCGGCACGTGGCAGCCGCTTTACACGATGGTCATCGACAGTGTAGTGCGGACTGGAGCGCGGGCGCTGCTGGCCACCGTGCCGCGCGTGAGCGGCATCGTCAGCCTGCGCACCGGTAGCGAGCTGTGGGCCGCGCGGCAGCAGTTCCTCGCGTTCAACGTGAACCTGAATGCGGACTGCGACGGCAGCCCGAACCTCGTCTTCACGCCGCGGCTGGTGCTCGGGAAGGTGGCGGAGGGGCAGGCGCTGGCGCCGCATGGGCAGCAGGCACAGCTGTCCTGCGCGAACCAGCCGCCGTCGGCACCCGATTTCATCCTCTCGCCGGCCGAGGCGCAGATAGTGAATGACGTCGTCACCCAGATGAACCAGCACATCCAGCAACTCGCCACTCTGCACGGCTTCGCCCTGCTCGACGCCAACGTGGTTCTCCAGCAGATCATCGATGAGCGCCCGGCGTTCAACCTGATCACGCTGCTTTCCTGTGTCTACCCGTTCGGCCAGTACGTGAGTCTCGACGGCGTGCACCCGAACAGCGACGGATATCGGCTGGTCGCCAACGCCGCGGCGGCGGCGCTCAACGCACGGTATGGTTTCCATCTCCCGACGCCGCCGGTGCCGGTGCTGGCGTCGCTGTGTTCATGACCGGACACCTGGCCGGCCGCCGGATGACCTTCACCTCGTAGGCTGATGTGGGCGAGGACTACTCCTCGCCCCCGCTCGCATCGATGCGCTACATCGGCAACAAGACCAGACTGCTCCCGTTCATCCTTCGCGTGCTGCGCCGGCTCGGCGAGCCGCCCGGCGTCGCGCACGATGCGTTCGCCGGCACGGCCGCCGTCGGTCGGGCGCTGAAGGGCGAAGCCTGGCGCGTGGTCTCCAGCGATCTGATGACGTACTCGTACGTCTTCCAGCGCGCATACGTGGTAGCGGCGGGGCCGCCGGGGTTTCGCGCCCTGTGCGCAGACGATCCGGAGCTGGCGCGCGCGCTGCGCTCGCCGGCGTTGCGCGCCCGTATCGACGAGCGGGTGAATGGCAACGGACACCCTTCGTCGTCAGCCGAGCGCCGCCTGGCGGCGGTCGGCGAGTATCTCGCCGGCTGGCTCGACCCGGAGCCCGGGTTCGTCACCGCCCACTTCTCGCCGGCCGGCGGACGGATGTTCTTCAGCGAGGGCAACGCGGCCCGGATCGACGCCGCCCGCGCGGCGCTCGAGCGGTGGCGCACGGCCGAGCTGATCTCGGCCGACGCCTATTTCATTTTGCTGGCCGCGCTGATCGAGGGCGCCGACCGGGTCGCCAACACCGCCGGCGTCTACGCCGCATACATCAAGAGCTGGCAGTCCAACGCGCGGCGGCCCCTCCTGATCGTGCCCGAGATGCCGCTGCGCGGGGGCGGCTCGTCGGCACACCAGGGGGACGCGGCCGAGGTGGCGCGCGACGCGGGCCCGGTGGACCTGTTGTACATCGATCCGCCCTACAATGCGCGGCAGTACGCCGGCTACTATCACGTGCCCGAATTGATCGCCCGGGGCTGGTTCGGGGATCCGCCCGGGCTTCGAGGCAAGACCGGGCTGCTCGACGGCACTCCGCGCAGCCGCTGGTGCTCATCGAAACATGTGGCGGGTGCGCTGGAGCACCTGCTGGAGGCCACGAGCGCACGGCATGTCCTCGTGAGCTACAATTCAGAGGGTCTACTGCCGGACGATGACCTCCGGGGACTCCTCGCGGACGCCGCGATCGACGGCCGCGTGCGCCGATTCACGCACCATTATCGCCGCTACCGGTCGGACAGCGACCGGGTCGGGCGGCAGTACAAGGGAGACCATGTCCATGAGCTGCTCTACTACGCGAGGCTCCGCTGACATCTCCCGAGGCCGTGGGACGTGCGGCAAGGGGGGAGGCACTCCCCGGGCGCAGGGAGCTCCGCGTGCCCGTGACGAACACTCCGTCCCGCTCGGCCAATCCGCGTCCCCACGGAAGGCGGCCCATCTGACGTCCTGGCAACGAATGTTACCCCCCGGATTCTGGCTCGTCCTGTCCCCGTGGCGAGCTCAGTTCAGCCGCGCGCGCGCGGCACGGGTCTGTCCAGTCGGCGGCCAGAGCGTTACACTAGCCCCGTGAAACAGACGGTGGAGTTATCGGAGGAGGTCGAGCAGCTCGAGCCCGATCAGGCGATTATCGCCAGGGTCCTGGCCGGGCATCGGGATTCGTTCTCCCTCCTCATCGGTCGCTACAGCGACGCTCTGTACCGGCATGCCTTGTGTATGACCGGGAGTCCCGACGTGGCAGAGGACATCCTTCAGATGTCCTTCATCAAGGCGTATCAGCACCTCGCCGAGGTGCGCGGACGCTTCGATGCGTGGGTGTTCCGTATCGTGGCCAATGGGTGCAAGGACTGGCTGAAAAACATACGCCGGACGCACCTCAGCTACGACGAAGATGATCAACCCTCCGGCTACGCGACGCCGGACGAGGAGCTGGACCGGACGGAGTTGCGGAGCGATCTCGATCGCGCCCTCTCGTCGCTGCAGCCCTCGCTTCGTGAAGCGTTCGTGATGAAGCACGTCGAAGGCAGGTCGTACGAGGAGATGGCCGACCTGCTGGGGACGACGGTAGGGGCACTGAAGATGCGCGTGCACCGCGCTCGGGAAGCGCTCCAGCTCTTACTCGAGGAGAAATACGCCTAATGCTGGACAATCTGAACGCGCACGGCGACGGCGCCGAGGGCAGCCGCGAGCGAGCGCACCGGACTCCCGAGACCCGGCCGATGGCCGACCGCGAGGTTCCGCTTCGACGCAGGACGACGCCGGCCGCGGTACACGCGTGGCTGGACGGCGAGCTCCCCGAGACCGCGGTGCGCCGTGGCGAGCATGCCAGGGACGTCGAGCTGTGGAAGCAGATCACGCGCGAGGCCGAGTCCCGCCGGGCGGTCCGCACCCCGGCGCACGTCCAGGCTGCGATCATGTCGGCGATCCCGCAGACGGCTCCACAGGCGATCTCGCCCTGGTACCGGCGCGAGTTCGTGATCTCCCCGCTCGCCGCCCTCGGGGCCGCGATGGGGCTGGTCGCCCTCGCCGCGATGGTGACCGCCGCGATCCTGCGGCTGCGCTGAGGCGAGTCGCTCGGATGTGGTGAAGGCCGGCCCGAAAGGGCCGGCCTTCTCTTCTATCCGGCTGAGTCCGCTCTGGCACGGCCCGGCCCTTGCGCGTCCTGACAGGTCATCGCACCGACCATCAGACTGGAGGCAGGGCCATGAGGTACCCGGTCATCGTGTCGCTCGGCTTCGCGGTCATCGCCGCGCCGGCGATCGCTGGAGCGCAAGTGGAACGCCAACCCCCCGACACCACGCGAACTGCAACGGTGCGCGCGGAGGCCCGAGGCGAGGTCGCATCCGGCGTCGACAACCGCGGCCTGACCCAGGCGCAGGTTCGACAGCTCCAGCAATCGTTGCGCGCGCTCGGGTGCGATCCAGGGACCCCGGACGGCCAGATCGGCCGCCGGACGCGGGAGGCAATGGCCTGCGCGCGCGCAAGGCACGGGCTGGAGAGCGACAACGTGAACGATCTGCTGCGCGCCATGGAACTCAGCTTCGCGTCGCGCGACAGCGTCCAGCGATTGGAGGCGGCGACCCCGACCCCGACCCGCTCGGCGTTGCTGCTCACCGATCCGTCACAGGCGCCGATCCCGCGGAGCAGCGACCCAACGTTCCAGCACGATCCGGGGTTCGTGGTGGTCCAGCGCGACACGATGCCCGCGGGGTTGCTGGAGACGAGCAGCGTCTTCGTCACCGTGTACCCGGGCGGCATTCCGATCAGCCGCTACCAGATCGAGGTCCAGCGGGAGATGCCGCGGCAGGCGGCGCCCGAACAGCGGGCAGCTCCGCCGCCGGTCCCGGCCGAGCCTTCCCGGGCACCTCGAGTGGTACCGGACACCGTGGTGCGCGACACCGTCGCGACGCCGGTCCTCCGGACCGAGCCACCGCGACTGATTCCGCCGGACAGCGCCCGCCTGCTGAGGCCCGACACCACGCGCGCCGGCAGACCCGTACCACCGACGACGCCCGACACGGCGCTGCGACGGATGCGCGACGAGATGCTCCTGGAGCTTCCGCCGGGCACACCGCCACGAGACACCATACAGCAGGCTGACACCGTGCGGCGCATTCCGCCCGACACCTCCCGAGTACGCCCTGACACGACGCGACGGCCGCCGCCATGAGCGGTTCGCTGCGCCCGAGGGGAGGATTCAGCCAGTTCTGAAGGCGGGAGGGGCGTCGGCACGCCGTGGTCGGCGTGTCCCGCCGCTCCTCGCGCAGGCTGAGTTGCTCACGGCGTCTCGCCCGGTCCCGACTCCCTACGCAACAGCACCATCGCCACTCCGTCGGCGTAGAAGTCGGGAACCCGAGCCTCCTCCCGCCAGCCGCATCGCTCGAGGAGTGATCGTCCGGCATCGAACATCGGTGCATCCGGCATCTCCACGACTACCAGCCGGGCGCCGAGCCTCGCCAGCTCCTGCACTGCCGCCTCGCACAGGTGTGAGGCCAGCTTGTGTTGGCGGGACGTCGAGGTCACCACGACCAGGTGCAGCTTCGCCGTACGCTGCGTTCCGGCGACCATCCCGAACACCGCCACGCCGCCGATCTCGCCCTCCAGCTCCGCGACCAGCGCACGAACCTCGCGAGTGTCGGCGCGAAGCGCCGCGGACATCGCCTCCAGCGGGCCGTCGGCGAATGGCACCGCTCCGAACCGGGCCGCCACCAGGTCACGCACCGCCGGGACATCGGCTGGATCGAGGGAGCGGATCAGGACTCTGACCCCTTGCTAGATGTGAATCGAGCGCCCCAGCACCCCGAGCGCCGCTTCCTTCACCGTTTCCGCCAGCGTCGGATGCGCGTGGACCGTGATCCCGATGTCCTCCGACGAGCCGCGGTACTCGAACGCGAGCACCACCTCGGGGATCAGCTCCGACGCGTATGGACCGATGATGTGCGCACCGAGCAGCTCGTCGGTTTCGGCGTCGGCGATGAACTTCACGAAGCCAGACGTGTCGCCGAGCGTGCGAGCGCGGCCGTTCGCCGAAAAGGGAAACTTCCCGACCTTGTACGCGCGTCCGCTTTCCTTCACCTCGTGCTCGGCCAGTCCCACCGACGCGATCTCCGGCCAGGTGTAGATCACGCTCGGGATCGAGTGGTAGTGGATCTCCGCGGGCTTGCCGGCGATCACCTCGGCGGCGATGACGCCTTCCTCCTCGGCCTTGTGGGCGAGCAGTTTGCCGCCGATGCAGTCGCCGATGGCGAATATCCCCTCGGCGGTCGTCCGCAGCTTCGAGTCCACGACGATCTCGCCGCGCTGCCCGGTCTCGATCCCCAGCGCGTTCGCGTCGATCCCGTGCATCGCCGGCTTGCGGCCGACGGAGACGAGCACGTAGTCCGCCTCGAGTGTCTCGCTCGCTCCATCCTTCTCGATTTCGATCCGTACGACGTCGCCGTCGCGACCGGCGCTCACGACCTTCGTGCCGGTGCGCAGCTCCAGCCCCTGCTTGCGGAACAACCGGTCGGCCTCCTTGATGACGTCGGCGTCGCTGCCGGGTATGATCGTCGGCAGCAGCTCGATGACGGTGACGCTGGCGCCGAGCCGCCGCCAGACCGATCCGAGCTCGAGCCCGATCACCCCGCCGCCGATGACGATCAGACGCTTCGGTACCTCGGGAATCCGCAGCGCGCCATCGTTGGACAGCACGCGCTCCTCATCGAACGGCAGGAACGGGAGTGCGACCGGCACCGAACCGGTGGCGATGATGACGTGCTCCGCCTCGAACGCCGATGTCTCCCCGTCCGGGCCCGAGACCTCGACTACGCGACCGGGCCTGAGTGTGCCCGTGCCCCTGGCCCAGGTGATCCTGTTCTTCCTGAACAGGAACTCGAGTCCTTTCGTGTTCTGGCCCACCACGTCGTCCTTGCGCTTCATCATCCTCGCGAGGTCGAGGCCGAGCGAGCCGATCTCGAGTCCGTGGTCCCCGGCATGCAACCGGGCGAACTCGTAGTGCTCCGACGATTGCAGGAGCGCCTTGGACGGGATGCACCCAACGTTGACGCAAGTGCCGCCGAGCGTGCGGTCCTTCTCCACGCAGACGGTGGAGAGTCCGAGCTGGGCGGCGCGGATGGCGGCGACGTAGCCGCCGGGGCCGCCGCCAATGATTACGACGTCGGTCTGGGTGGGCATGAGTGAAAGGCTAGGGGATCAGCGACGCCCTACTCCAGGAGCATCCGGGCTGGATCTTCCATCAGCTCCTTGATCCGCACGAGGAACTGCACCGAGTGCTGGCCGTCCACGATGCGATGATCGTAGGTCAGGGCGACGTACATCATTGGTCGCACTACGATCTGTCCGTCGACTGCCACCGGGCGGTCCTGGTACTTGTGCAGCCCGAGGATTCCTACCTGCGGGTAGTTGAGGATCGGTGTCGAGACGAGCGAACCGAAGACACCGCCGTTGGTGATCGTGAACGTACCCCCAGTGAGGTCATCCATTGTCAGCTTGCCATCGCGCGCGCGCTTGGCGATGGCGACGATCTCGCGGCTCAGCTCGATCAATCCTCTCCGGTCGGCGTCCTTGATCGTCGGCACCACGAGCCCCTGATCGGAGGCCACGGCGATCCCCATGTTCACGTAGTGCTTGTAGACGATCGACTCGCCGTCGATCTGCGCATTGATGTTGGGGAACTCGGCGAGCGCCTGGCAGGCCGCCTTCACGAAGAACGGCATGTAGGTGAGCTTGATGCCGTGCCGTTTCTCGATCGAGTCGCGCGATCGTTCGCGCAGCGCCATCACCGCCGCCATGTCGATTTCGTTGAACGTCGTGAGGCTGGCGGTCGCCTGCTTGGCGAGAAGCAGATTCTCGGCGATCCGCTTGCGCCGCGTCGTCATCTTCTCGCGTGTCTCGCGGGCGCCATTGCCCGATTGGGCGGCCGGCCGCCGCGGCTCCTGAGCCGGAGCGCGCGCCGGTGTGGCGGCGGGTGCAGCCGCGGTCTCGGCCGCACGAGGCGCGTCGCGCCGCGCGGTGTGCTCCACGACGTCGGGCTTGCTCACCACTCCGCCGCGTCCGGTGCCCTTCACCTCGCCGACATCTACGCCGGATTCGGCGGCGGCGCGCCTCGCGGCCGGGGAGACTCCTCGCCCCTCGCCCGCTTCCTCGCCGCCGTCGGCCCCCGAGCGACCGGCTGCGCGGTCCGCATCACCGGATGGCTCGTTCCCGGCACGGCGCGCGGCGCCCTCGCCGGCCGCCGCTGCCACCGGCTCGCGCGTGGCCTCGCGCGCAGCCGCCTTCGCGCTCTCATCGACCTCGCCGAGGACCTCGTCCACCTTCACGACGTCCCCCTCCTGACGGGCGCGCTTCGTCAGCACGCCCGCCTTGAGCGCGGGGACCTCGACGGTGATCTTGTCCGTCTCCAGCTCGACGAGCGTGTCGCCCGCGGCGACGGCATCGCCCTCGGCTTTCAGCCAGCGCGACACGGTGGCCTCGACGATCGATTCGCCGAGCGGGGGCACCTTGATCGCTGTCATCTTCGAAGTCCGCAAAGTCGTGGTGAACGTCGCTCGCGCGACTGGCACCGCACGTGCCGCGCCGGTTACCATTGCCCGGCAAGATACGAGCTCAGCGGGCTGCCCGGTCGCGCATGCGGTTGCCGGCGGTCCATTCCCGCACGATCCGACACAATATAGTCCGTCCCGCCAAGTGCGTGCCCTCACCCTCTCCGGCCACGGCGGTCTCGAGAAGCTCGAGTATCGCGACGACCTCCCGGTGCCCGAGCTCCGGGACGACGGCGACGTTCGCATCCGCGTCGTCACCGGCGCACTGAATCACCTCGATCTGTTCGTCATCCGCGGGCTTCCGGGGATAACCATCTCGCCGGGATGGGTGCTCGGCGCGGACGCGGCGGGCGTGATCGACGTCGTGGGCGCGGAGGTACAGGGGCTCGCCGCCGGCGATCCCGTCGTCATCAATCCGGGCATCAGCTGCCGGCGGTGCGAGTTCTGCCTCGAGGGTGATCAACCGCTGTGCCTGCAATACGGGATCCTCGGCGAGCACCTGCCCGGTACGTTCGCCGAATACGTCGTGGTCCCGGCGACCAACGTTCGCCGGTTCGACCCGGCGCGGGCGTCGTGGGAGGAGGCGGCGGCGTTCCCGCTGGCCACCCTCACGGCGTGGCGCATGGTCGTCTCGCGAGCCCGTGTGGCGCAGGGTGACGAAGTGCTGATATGGGGCATCGGCGGGGGCGTGGCCCAGGCGGCGCTTCAGATCGCCCGCGCGCTGGGCGCGCGGGTGTGGGTGACCTCGGGCAGCGATGCGAAGCTGGAGCGCGCCCGCGGCCTCGGCGCCGCCGAAACGCTCAACCACGCCGCGGTGGACGTGGCCCGTGAGATACGAACGCGCACCGGCAAGCGAGGGGTGGATGTGGTGATCGACAACGTGGGGGAACAGACCTGGACGAAATCGCTCGGCGCGCTGGGCAGGAGCGGGCGACTGGTCACCTGCGGCGCGACCTCGGGGCCGATCGTTCAGACGGACGTGCGCCGCCTGTTCTGGAACCAGTGGACGATCATGGGGTCCACCATGGGCAACGATGCGGAGTTCGACGCGATCGTCGCCGAGCTCCGCGCTGGGCGGCTCCTGCCGCCTGTGGACTCGGCGTTCCCCCTCCACGAGGCGCGTGCGGCATTCGAGCGGCTCGCCGCGGGCGAGCAGTTCGGCAAGGTCGTGCTGCGGATCGGGGAGCCCTGAGGTGCGTTTCCCACTGGCGCAGCGGTACTCGGATTACGATGCCAAGCAGCACGTCAACAACGCGGTTTATCTCACCTACTTCGAGATGGCGCGGGCGCGGGCCTGGCTGGATGCGCTCGGCGGTACCAGCGCCAACCTGCCCTTCATCGTCGCCGAGGCGACCGTGCGCTACGTGAGCGAGGCCCGGCTCGGTGATCCGCTGGACATCGCGATCTGGACCGACGGGGTTCGAACCAAATCCTGGGTCTGGCGCTACCGGATGTACGACTCGCGCGACGACCGGCTGGTGGCCGAGGGGAACACGGTGCAGGTGATGTACGACTACGAGGGACGCCGGACGATCGCCATTCCCGAGGAGCTGCGGGAGCGGCTCGCCGCGATGCGTGAGCCCGATGCCAGGGATCGGTGACCGAGCGCGCGCAGTACGACGCGGACGAGCAGCGGGCGCTTCGCGAGGCGCTTGCCGCGGGCGCGCACCCGGCGTGCCCGCGGTGTGGCGTGCGGATGACGCGACGGTCGATCGGCGGCGGGTCGTTCGGTCTGGGGTATGCGAGGCGCCGCGAGTGGCTGATCTGCCCCGAGTGCCGGCGCAGCGCCATCTTCGACGTCAGGCGGGGGACGCGAAACTGACCAGCATCGGGCGGCGAAGTGTATGCTGGTCGGCGTCGGCGGGCAGTGTCTGGGTCACTGACGGCCGGTAGCCGCTCAGCATACACTTGGCCGCTCGACTCCACGAGATCTCTTTCCCACATTGCGGGTTCCAGACATGCATCGACTCTGGTTGGTTCTCCTCGCACTCGCCGCGTTCGCGGTGGTCCCCCGGCGTGCATCGGCCCAGGAGGTCGAGACGCCCGTCGCCTTCGACAGCGCCGGATGGGTCATGGTCCTCACGCCTCGGAGTGCCGCGCGACTGACGCTCGGTCCACCGGCGTGGCGGATCACCGGCGACTACCGCGAGGCGCGGCTGTTCCGGCTGACTGACGACCGCTACGTGATCGTGGTGACGCGTCCGAGCGGCGCTCTCGAGCGGTACCCGATCACGCGCGATGAGCGGGAGATCCTCCGGGCGCGCACCTCGACGCTGCCGCCGGGGTTCGATGAGCAGCTCGCCGGTGCGGCGGCCGGCTTGCGGCGCGCAACGCGGAACAGCGAGTTCGTTCGGAACCAGACGGTCATCGGGCTGCTCTTCTACGCGCCTGCATTCGCGGCGGCGATCACCGACGATCCTGCCGGCGCGACCGCCGCGTACCTTCTGGCTGCCGGCGGCAGCTTCTTCGCCGCGTCGGAGCTGACGCGGCAGGTCGAGATCTCCGATGCCCAGAATGCATACGCGACCCACATGGCGACCCGCGGCACGCTGATCGGCATGGGGCTCGCCCACACGCTCGGCGGGAACAGGAACTGGATCGGATCGGGCGGATTCGTAGCGGGGCTCGGTGGCACGGCGATGGGGATCTGGCTGGGACGCAACCGCACGGTGGGCGAGGCCGCGGCGACCGGCTTCGGAGCGGATGTGCTTGCGTTGATGACGGTAATCGGCCACGTGTACCTCCGCTCCGACAGCGTCTGGACCGAGAACGGGGAGACCCAGAGTCGAAGGCGCGACTATCCGACGCGCGGCGAGGCTGGTACGCTCGTCGGCGCCGGGCTCGTCGGGTACCAGCTCGGCGCGCTCTACCCGCGACTGGTATCCTACAACGTCACCGCGGGCGACGTTCGCTCGCTCTGGGTGACGGGTGGGATCGGCATGCTGGGCGCGAGCACGCTGATCGCCGGTGGCGGTACGAGCGACGAGTTGAAGGCAACCGCCGTGATCGCCGGCTTCGCCGTGGGGGCGGTGCTCGGCGACCGGGTGAACGTCAGCCGGCTCGACCTGACGCTCGGCGAGGCGAATACGCTGCTCCTCGGTTCCGCAGCCGGCGGACTGATGGGCGCGGGTCTCTACGTGCTCGCGGATCGCGAGCGCGACAACGACGCCATGGCCCGCGGGCTCGCCACGGCCGGCGCCATTGCGGGCTTCTGGCTCACCGAGCGGTTCGTCGAGCCTGTCGGGGACGCCGGCTCGTCGTTCTCGAATCTGGAGATCAACCCGGCCGGCGCGGCGATGGCCGCGATGAAGATGCGGGGCACGTTCCCGATCATCTCACTGAGGTTCTGACGATGTCATTGTCTCGTCCGGCCGCTGTCCGCCGATCCGCGGAGCACCAGGAGAACGCGTGACTGATGACGCCCCGCCGGAGGCGATGACGTCCGACAGAGCGTCTCTGGCCGCGGCCCCCTCCGCCGCGGGTGCCGAGCCGCTCGTCCCGCCGCCGCCCGCGCCCAAATCACGCTACGACCGCTCCCTGATCGAGGGCCCGCTGCTTCCGGCCGTCTGGCGGCTCGCCTGGCCCACCATGCTCAACAGCGTGATCGGCGGGCTCCAGGGGCTCGTGGACCACGCCATGGTCGGCAACTACGTCGGGTACACGGCCAACGCGGCGATCGGGGTGAGCTGGCAGCTGTTTCTCGTCGTCGTCGTGTTCATCAGCTCCCTGTTCACCGGTATGAGCGTTCTCGTCGCCCGCTTCGCCGGAGCCGGAGACACGGAGAAGGTGGACCGCACCGTCTATCAGGCGTTCCTGACCGCGGTCGCGCTCTCGCTGGGAGTGCTCGCGCCCCTCGGCTACGTGCTCTCGCCGTGGCTTCTCGGACTGGTCAACGCGGCGCCGGAAGTGCAGGCGGAAGCGCTGCCGTATCTCCGAATCATGTTCGTGTTCAGCAGCGGGATGCTGGTCTTCTTCATGCTGGGCGGCGCCCTGCGCTCGGCCGGCGATGCGCGGACGCCGCTGCGGCTCGGCGTCATCGTCACCGTGCTCAACATCGTGCTCAATGTCATACTGATTCGCGGTCTGGGTCCGATCCCGGCGTTCGGCACCGCGGGCGCGGCGATGGGGACCGTGATCGCCACCGGTGCGCTCGGTGTGTATGCGCTGGTCAGGCTGCACTGGGGCGGCTGGGTCGTTTCGTTTCCGCGCGGGGGGAGTCGCGGGCCGGACTGGGCGATCATTCGCGCTCTGTTCAGGTTCGGGCTGCCGACCGGAATCCAGGGGATCGCGATGAATCTGGGCGGAGTCCTGCTGCTCGCATTCATCGGCTCGCTCGCGCAGAGCGCGGCGGCGCAGGCGGCGTACGCCGTCTCGTACACACAGCTTTTCTCTCTCATCACGTGGACGACGGTCGGACTCATGGGTGCCGCGGCCGCGGTGGCCGGACAGAACCTCGGCGCGGGGCGAGCGGACCGGGCGGACAAGGCCGTACACGTGGCGGCGAGGATCGGGCTGGTCGGCGCCGCGGGCATCGGCGCGCTCTTCCTGCTGGTGCCGCGCCAGATGCTGGCGGTCTTCGGGATGAACGATCCGGTCGCAGTCGAGCTGGGCGTCCAGCTGCTGCGCGTTCTCAGCGTGTCGGGGCTGTTCATCGCAGTGGCTCTGACCTACACAGGCGGGCTCCAGGGGACCGGAGACACGAAGAGTCCGCTCTACATCTCGATCGTTTCGCAGATCGCTGTGCCGCTCGGCATCTGCTTCGCGATCCAGCAGTTCGGCGCGCTCGAGCCGCTCGACATATGGCTGGCGATCCTCGCCGGTCACGTCACACGGTGCGTGCTCAGCGTGCTCCGGTTCAACCAGGGCAAATGGCGGCACATAGCGGTCGACATCGGGCACTGAGGAGAGTCCGGACGGGCGTCCGAATGCGGTGACGCCGGTGACCGACAGCGAACCTCAGGCGGCACGTCGCAACGTCGGTTAGGACAAGCGGTTACGCGGACGTCGGCCCATTGAATTCGGCCTCGTTTCGGGCTATATTCAAAGGTCTCTCCAGCGCCATCGCAGCACCCCTTCCCGCAGGCCGCCATGACCGCTCCGAACAATCGCGAACGCATCCTTCCGCGCCTCATCGACGAGGAGCTGAAGGAGTCGTTCATCAACTACTCCATGAGCGTCATCGTGTCGCGGGCGCTGCCCGACGTGCGCGATGGGCTCAAGCCCGTGCACCGGCGCGTGCTGTACGCGATGAACGAGCTGGGGCTGGTCCCGGGCCGTCCGTACAAGAAGTCGGCGACCGTCGTCGGTGACGTGCTCGGCAAGTATCACCCGCACGGCGACTCGTCGGTGTACGACGCGCTCGTGCGCATGGTGCAGGAGTTCTCGCTGCGTTATCCGCTGATCGATGGGCAGGGGAACTTCGGCTCGGTCGACGGTGATCCGGCAGCGGCCTACCGGTACACCGAGGCGCGGCTGATGCCGGTGTCGATCGAGATGCTGGGCGACATCGACCGCAACACGGTCGATTTCGCGCCGAACTTCGACGACCGGCTCCAGGAGCCGACGGTTCTGCCCTCCGGGATTCCGAACCTGCTCGTCAACGGCTCATCGGGGATCGCCGTGGGCATGGCGACCAACATCCCGCCGCACAACCTGCGCGAGATCACCGCCGCGCTTCTCCAAATGATCGACGATCCGGAAACGTCGCCGGCCGATCTGCGCAAGCACATCAAGGGTCCCGACTTCCCAACCGGCGGCTACATCTACGGTCGCGCCGGGATCAAGGATTATCAGGAGACGGGGCGCGGACGGATCGTGATGCGCGCCCGGGCGGTGATCGAGGAGAAGGAGTCGTCGAGCAAGTCGCAGATCGTCGTGACCGAGCTCCCGTACCAGGTCAACAAGGCCCGGCTGGTCGAGCAGATCGCCGACCTCGTCAAGGAAGGGAAGCTGGAGGGAATCTCGGCGCTGCGGGACGAAAGCGACCGCGATGGCATGCGGGTGGTGATGGAGCTCAAGCGCGACGCGATCCCGCGGGTCGTGCTCAACCAGCTCTACAAGCACACGCAAATGCAGAACACCTTCGGGGTGATCATGCTCGCGCTCGTCCCCGACGCGGCGACGAGGCGGCTCGTCCCGAAGGTGATGCCGCTCAAGGAGTGCCTCGAGCACTACATCGTGCACCGGCACGAGGTGATCGTCCGCCGCGCCGAGTTCGACCTCCAGAAGGCGCGCGAGCGCGAGCACATCCTCGAGGGGCTCAAGATCGCCGTCGACAACATCGACGAGGTCGTCCAGATCATCCGCAAGGCCAAGGATACGCCCCAGGCCAGCGACCGGCTTCAGAAGCGGTTCAAGCTCTCCGAGAGGCAGGCCGAGGCGATCCTCAACATGCGGCTCGCCAAGCTCACCGGACTGGAGATCGAGAAGCTCGATGCCGAGCTGAAGGAAGTCCGCTCGACGATCGGCGAGCTCGAGGCGCTGCTGGCTTCGAAGCCGAAGCGGATGAAGCTCATGAAGGAGGAGCTGACCAGGCTCGTCGAGAGGTACGGTGACGCGCGCCGCACGGAGATCACCAGCGACGAGGGCGACTTCACGATCGAGGACCTGATCGCCGAGGAGGACATGGTCGTGACCATCTCCCACTCGGGGTACATCAAGCGCACGTCGGTCTCGACCTACAAGAGGCAGCGTCGCGGCGGGCGCGGGCTCAACGGCCAGGGGCTCAAGGATGAGGACTTCATCGAGCACCTGTTCATCGCCTCCACGCACGACTACATCCTGTTCTTCACCGATGACGGTCGCTGCTTCTGGCTCAAGGTGCACGAGATCCCGCAGGCCGGACGCGCGGCCAAGGGCAAGCCGGTAGTCAACCTGATCAACGTCCGCCCGGACACCCAGATCTCGGCGATGGTGCCGGTGCGCGAGTTCAGCGATACGCAGTCGCTCCTGTTCGTCACCCGTAACGGCACGGTGAAGAAGACCAAGCTGTCCGAGTACTCCAATCCGCGCACCACCGGAATCAAGGCGATCAAGATCGAGTCGGACGACGAGCTGATCGACGTCCAGATCACCTCCGGCACGAACGACATCGTGCTCGCCACCCGGTTCGGGTTGTCGATCCGGTTCCACGAGCAGGATGTCCGCGACATGGGGCGCGACACCACCGGGGTGAAGGGAATCGAGCTCCAGAAGGATGACGAGGTGATCGGCATGGTCGTCATCAAGCGCGACGCGACGATCCTCGTGGTCACCGAGCGGGGCATGGGCAAGTGCTCGCCGATCGACGAGTACCGTGTGCAGAGGCGCGGCGGAAAGGGGATCATTACGGTAAACCGGACTGACAAGACGGGGAACGCCGTGGCGATCAAGGAAGTCCTGCCCGACGATGAGCTGATGCTGATGACCAAGCACGGGGTGGTCATCCGGATGGGGGTCAAGGGGATCCGCGTCAGCGGCCGCAACACCCAGGGGGTCAGGCTGGTCAACCTCGACGAGAACGACATGGTGGTCGATGTCGCGCGCGTAGTGCCCGAGGAAGAGGACGAGGGCGAGGGGGACGATGGAGCGGCTCCAACCGCCAACGGTGGATCCCCGGAGGACGAGTAGGGGACCGGTCCGGGCGAGGCCCACGGGCGCTGAGTCGACCGGGGCCGCTGGCCCCGGGCGTCCCGGCCCGGAGTGGGGCTAAACCCGTCGTTTTCAGTAACTCCGAAGGCTGTCAGGCAGTCTATAACGGGGTCGGGTACTCGCCCGGCCCCGGTCGTCGTTTCCCTCCTCGTCCCCTCCGCCTTGTCGAGCGATATACAGGTCGCGACGCCGCGCCCCGAGATCTCCAAGGAGCTGTCGTCGAGCTACGTCCAGCTCAGCGAGGCGCTTCTCGCCGACCGGGCGCTGCTCCAGCGCGAGGTGCTCATCTGGCAGCGGCTGGTCCGGTACCTCATGGTGCTGGTCGCCGTCGGAACGATCGCGCTCGTCGGTCCGGGGCTCGATCAGCGAGGCTGGTACATCGTCGCCGGTGCCTCGGCCGCGTACTTCGTCATCAACGCGTTGAGCGCACTGGCCGCCCGCTTTCTCGCCAGGCAGCAGGTCGGGGAGCGAATGCAGGCCGCGATCCTGGGGACGGATGTCGTCATGATCACGATTCTCGTCCAGCTCAGCGGCCCGCCAGCTCAATACCACCGCATCCTGTTGCTGGGAGTGCTG
>DATKCV010000132.1:0-43623 GCA_035513015.1 Gemmatimonadaceae bacterium | reverse complement strand
GTAGTCTTCGAGGGGTTTTCAAGGGGTCAGAGTCGTTGAAACCGCGGTTTCAACGACTCTGACCCCTTGAAAACCCCTCGAAGACTACGGGCATGCCCCCACGGCGTCCCCGTGCTGCACGTGGTCGAACGACGAGAGATACCCGATCCTGATCGTGCGCGCGGTCGCCGGACTGCCCGGCGGCCGGTGGCAGAGCGTGATCGTCGACTTGAACTCGATCGTCCGCGGCCCGGTGGCGCCGCCTCCCGGCGGCACGAACGCGTCGATGAACTCGCCCGTCCGCCCGCCGTAGCGGAGCACGCTCCCCACGGCGGGCGATCCCGCGCTGGCGACGTAGAAGTTGCCGTCGGGCCCGAACGTCAGCCCTACGGGGACATCGAGCCCTCCGCTGCCGGCCGGAACGAAGTCATCGATGTGCTCGCCCGTCACGCCGTGGTAGCGAATGACCCGATCGGTGGTGGTGCTCCCCACGTACAGGTGCCCGTCCGGTCCGAACACGACCCCCGACGGTGCAGCAATCCCGCCCTCACCGGCGGAGACGAACTCGTCGATGAACCCGCCCGTAGTCCCGTCGTAGCGGAGGATCCGGTGCGTGGCGGTGCTGGCGACGTACAGATTGCCGTCGGGACCGTGGACGAAGAACTGCGGATCGCCTTCACCCATCCCCTGCTCGTGGCCCTTGACGAACTCGCCATCCCCGATCGGCGCGCCCGTGCGACCATCGTAGCGGCGGACGCTGTGCGTGCCGCGGTCGCCGAGGTAGAGGTTGCCGTCGGGGCCGAAGTAGGGGATCAGCGGCAGAGCGAGGCCACCGTGTCCGGGCGGGATGAAAATATCGATGAACTCGCCCGTCACGCCGTGGAACCGGTGCAGCCCCTGCTGGCGTATGGCGTAGATGTGTTCATCCGGGCCGATGGTCATGCAGCAGCCCGCCTGGGTGACGTGATCGATGAGCTGGCCGTTGCCGTCGAAGCGGAAGACTCCGTTCCCGGCAGGAACGCCGGGGACGAGGTTGCCGACGAAGAGGGCCGCATCGGCGAGGTCTCCGATCCCGACCGACGAGGCGCGCGACTCGGCGCGCGACTCGGCGGCGGCCGGCGGCCCGACGGGCGGCATCGAATCACAGCTGAGGAGAAGAGGCGCGACGAGTACTACGGTCCAGCGCAGGCGCGGGGTGGAATGGGGAGCGAGGCGCATCTCGAGTCACCGGGCAAAGGGAGCCGATCGCAACGACGAATCACGGGCTGGCGAGGAACGCGAGCAGATTGTCCACCAGTGGCTGCGGCACCCAATTGAAGGTGTTCACGTCGCCGAAGAAGACGATGCGGCCCGCCCCGAGCGGCATCACGCCGAACACCGGCGGCGACGTCGGCTCGCCCTCATCGAAAACGGAATTCTTGTTCAGGTCCAGATAGCTGTCCTCGGACAGCCAGCCGAGGATCTGCGCCGAGGCGGGATGCGCGACCACGCCGCTTCCGACGCCGTAGTAGAGCGTGTCGAGACCCTCGGTGAGCGGGTGTGCGGTGTATCTGTCGATCACGTTCTCTCCCCGCGTGATCGCCGCGAACCGGACGCCCAAGCTCTCGGCCAGCTCGTCGGCCGGCAGGTGCATCATGTGATCGCCGAGCAGCAGGAGCTGCCCTCCCGCCTCGACGTACTCCCGATAGGCGGCGATCTCGCCGGCCAGGTAGCCTCCGAAACCGCTCGCGCGGATCACGAAGTCGTGGCCGGCCAGCAACTCGGCGGTGATCGTGTACGGGCGGGGCAGCTCCACCACCGCGAAGCCTCGCGACCGGAAGTACTCGGCCAGCGCCTTCCCCTGGTGATCGAGCTCGGGGTCGAATCCTCCCTCCTGCGCCCACTGCGGGTACCACCATGCACCGCCGTCGCGCGAGGCGTCGATCAGAATCGATGGACCGTCCGGTGACTGAGGCGTCGCCGACGCCGTGGTGAACTCCACCACCACCGGAGCCGGCAGTGCATCGCCGTCCAGGTCGCGAACGGCGGTAGTGATCACGAGCTCATAGCTCGTGTTCGGCTGGAGCGCATCGTCGGGGAGGAACGCGACCGACGTCCCGTCGCGCTCCCCGACGAGGAGCGTGCCGGGCACCGGCTCCCCGCCGCGCCGGAGCAGCATCGACGCGCCGTTGATGGTCGCCGAATCGATCGGCTCGCTGAACACCACGGCCGCCACCGTGTAGAGTGGGACATCGCGCTTCCGCGGGGGCGGACTGGTGCGCACGACAACCGGGGGCCGGGAACGTTCGACCGGCGCCCGATACTCCATCAGCGTCCGTCCCTCGGGATCCCGCAACGTCAGCTCCAGCGTGTCTCCCTCGGCAGCCGCGATCGCGATCGGATCGAAGCCGCCGTCGACGACCGCGGTCGACGCGGCGAGTCCCAGCCTCGGATTGACGACGCCCGCCACGGCGGCGGCGGTGGCGGTGCCGGGGGGCAGAGAGACGTAGGCCACGGTCGATGGAAGGGCCCCGACGCTGAACGTGCCGCCGAGCGCGCCGGCGGCCGCGGCGGCCGCGGCGGCCGGCACCGGGTTGGAGACGATGACGGCGCCGGCCGCCTGTGAGTCGATGGGGTCGGTGATCCACCCATCTCGGCATGCGGCGGCGCTGATCGCAGCCGCGCACGCCACCATCGCGGCGGCGGTCCGACCCCGAATGCGAGAACCCGTTGTCCCGATCACGGCCGAGATCTCCTGGAGTGCATGCGAGCGCTCGCCTCTGTCCTCGATTGGACGGACGGCACCCCGCGCATTGCTCACAGTCTCCCGCTCCCCTTCGGCCAGGCGGCCTCGGCCGCCTACCGGCTCGACGTGGTGCCGTCAGCCACGGACTCTCTGGACAGAAACCGCTGAACGCGACGGCTCGCGTCCTCGCGCAGGTTCAGGTAGAAGAGCTGATACTCGATGCTGTGGTAGTTTCCGTCGCCCATGAACCAGAGCAGGATGCGGTCGACCGCACGCCGCCTGGGGACGTCACCGAGAAGACGCACTTCCAGCGTACCGTCGCGGCACGCCGCAGTCGCGAACTCGGGCAGGACCCTCGGCTCGCCGGCATCGAGGAAGACCGCGCCGCGGTGAAGCGACGCGGGTGCGGTCGCGGTGTCGGTCGTCCAGCTCAACGGATTGACACAGGCCCGGCCCGCCATGGGATCCGCGCCAGGTCCGGCGTCCCCGGCGAACTCGAATCGATGCGGCGAGTACCCGGGCCCCCGCGCGTTGAACGCCACGACACAAGCGACGTCGTCCGCCGCTTCACACAGCTCGAGGCCAGCCCCGAGATCCCGGCCGGCAAGCGGGCCGCCGACGAGATACGCCGCCACCAGGCGCTCCTCTGCCGGCGAACCAATGATCCGTTCGCGAAGCAGACGGGTGGCCAGCACCGTACCCTGGCTGTGACCCGCCAGGATGAATGGCCGGCCACGGTTCCCTCGCGCCTCGAACGTGTCGAACGCACGCACGACGTCGACATACGCAACCGCGAGGGCCGAATCTCCGGCGGGCCGCGGATCGATGAAGGCCATTCCGTTCGCCTGCCGGTAGCGGGGCGCATGGACCGCGCAGCAGCCGTTGAAGACGCTCGCCTGAATCAGCATGCTGCCGCGAGCCGTCGACTCGATGACGGCGTCGGAGTCGAACGGCACGTTCCACCGCCTTCCCATCCAGGTCGTCGGGTGGACGAAGAACACGTCGACCGGTGCCGTGAGCTGGTCAATGCCCGGATGCTGCGTCAGGGCGGCGTCTGCCGCATCGGCCATGAGGGGCAGGGCGGCCCAGGCGTGCGGTGAGTCGTAGTCGGGCGCGGGTGGCGTTTCCCCGTGGTCGAAGTGCGAACCGGGGTCGAGAAGGGTCGTGACCAGTCGCGGAGCGCAGGAGGGGAGCAGCAGCGCTGCGGATGCGACGAACAGCAGTACGCCTGCCGTCAGGATCCTGCGGGCGTTCGGCCGGGACATGGACACAGATTGGGCTCCCCGGCGCCGAAAGGGCAAGGGGGGCGCCTACCCGCCCCGCGCCAGCCTCGCGATCCTCCTCTCGACGTCCTGCACGATCGGCCGCAGCTCCGGATCGCAGTCACGCCAGATCGTGACCAACCGCCGGTAGTGGTGCATCGCGCGCGCGCGATCGCCCAGCCGCTCGTGAATCCCGGCGAGGCGGAGGTGCCTGGGCGCGAGCAGCCCCGCGTCGCCCCAGAGAAACCCGAGCGGCGCATACGAGTGCATCGCCTCGCGCTCGCGCCCGAGCCGGAGCAGCACCTCGGCGCGCAGCCAGCCTGCCGCGACCGCGCTCCTGCTGGGATTGATCGGGATCTACGGAGTGCTGTCCTACTCGGGGCGACAGCGGACTTCGGAGCTCTGCGTTCGGATCGCACTCGGTGCGAGTCCGGGAGCCATGGTCGGGATGGTGGTGCGGCAGGGCGCGCTGCTCGCAGCCGGCGGAATCGCCGCGGGCCTGGTCGCGGCGTTCGCACTGACACGCTTCGTCCGCAGTCTGCTCTACGAAGTGAGTCCGAGCGATCCCACGGCATTCTTCGGCACGGCTGCGCTGCTCTTCGCGGTCGCGCTGGCGGCCAGCTACGTACCCGCCCGCCGGGCGGGACGGATCGACCCGGTCCGCGCGCTCAAAGCGGAGTGAGGGAGGGGGGTGAACCACCGATGCGAGAGCTCCACCCGCGACGGCGTACCCTGCCGTCACGCCCGCTTGCATCTGCGTCGCCGGCGCGGCCGATCCACCTCTTGACAATCTAGAAGACGCACCGCACTCTCTTCTAGCCAAACTAGAAGAGAGAGACCGCATGCCCGACGACGGCGTCCAGCTCCTCCCCGGCACCCTCGAGATGATGGTGCTCAAGGTCCTGTCCGTCGGCGAGGAGCACGGCTGGGGCCTCGGCCAGCGCCTCCAGGTCATGTCGCGCGGCACCTTCGACGTCAATCAGGGCTCGCTCTACCCCGCGCTCCAGCGGCTGCTCAAGAAAGGCTGGATCGTCTCCGACTGGCGCCAGACGGAGAGCGGCCGGCGAGCCAGATACTACAGACTCACCCGGACGGGCGCGGCGCGCCTCGCGCGCGAGCAGGAGAGCTGGGCCCGGCAGGTCGCCGCCGTGAACTGGGTGCTCAAATGGACCTGAGTGAGCGAGGAGACTGACATGTCGCTGCTCGATGGACTTCTCGCGCGCCTGCGCTTCCTCGCGCGCCGCACCAGCTCCGACCGCGAGCTCGCCGAGGAGCTCGAGTTTCATCACGAGCGGGAGGTCACGAGCGGCATGGCCGCAGGGCTGGATCGCGCGTCCGCCGAACGCGCCGCACGCCTGCGTTTCGGGGGACGCGTCCGGCACGTCGAGGCATCCCGCGACGAGTGGGCCGGTCCCTTCGCCGGCACCGGCCAGGATCTGCGGATCGGCCTCCGCCGCCTCCGCGCGCAGCCGGGGTTCACGGCCGTCGCCCTGCTCACCCTCGCGCTGGGGATCGGCGCCAACACCGCGATCTTCAGCATGGTGCGCGGCGTCCTGCTCGAGCCGCTCCCGTGGCCCGAGCCCGACCGGCTCGTGATGATCTGGCAGTCCGACCGCGACCAGCAGACGTGGGTGAGCTTCCGCGAGATCGTCGAGTTCTCGCGCGTCGCGAGCTTCGAGCAGCTCGGCGGCTTCGCCAGGATCACGGCGAGCCTCGTCGATGGCGAGGCCGAGCGCGTGCACGGCGCCGCCGCGACGACCCAGGCGCTCGACGTGCTCGGCGCACGAACGGTCATCGGCCGGCTCTTCGCCGCCGAGGAGGACGCGCCCGGCCGCGACGATGTGGTGGTGCTCGGCCACGAGCTCTGGCAGCGCCGATTCGGCGGCTCGCCCGACGTGCTCGGCACCAGGATCCGAGTGACCGGCGTTCCGCGCACGGTCGTCGGCGTGCTGGCGCCGGGCTTCCGCATGCCGCTCGACTTCCGGCACGACACCCCCACCGAGCTCATCGTCCCGCTGGCGATCGACCGGAGCGCGGACCTGCCGTGGGGCGACCGCGGCAATTTCATCGTCGCGCGGCTGCGACCGGGCGTGACGCCCGGGCAGGCGACCGCGGACATGCATGCCGCCTACGCGCGCTGGCTCGCGGCGGGACTCTTCGAGGACGCGGACGGCCGCGACACGCGCCGCGCCTTTCCGCTCGACGACCTGCTGCTCGGCCACGTACGGCCGATGCTGCTCCTCCTCTTCGGCGCCGTCGGGGTCATCCTCCTGATTGCCTGTGCCAACGTCGCGCACCTGCTGCTCGCCCGCGCCGATGCGCGCCGCAGGGACGTCGCGATGCGCGTCGCGCTGGGCGCAAGCCGGCTGCGCATCGTGCGGGCGCTGCTCGTCGAGACGGGCGTGCTCGCTGCACTCGGCGCCGTGCTGGGCATCGCGTTCGCCTGGGCGGGCATTCGCCTCGCCCTCGCCACCACGCCCGTGCACGTGCTGCGCATGCGCGGCGTCGAGCTCGACTGGACGGTGCTCGGCTTCACCGGACTGCTCGCGCTGGCGACGACCGTGCTGGCCGGTCTCGCGCCGGCGCTGCATCTCGGGCAGACGGCGCTGCCGTCGCTGGTGAGCAGCACGCGGGGCGAGGCCGCGCCGATGCGCCGTGGCGTACGGCGCACACTGATCGCGCTGGAGACGGCGCTGTCGCTCGTGCTGGTCATCGGCGCGGCGCTGATCGCGAGGAGCTTCGTCGAGCTGCGTCGCATCGACCTCGGGTTCGATCCCTCCGGCGTGCTCACAGCGCGCGTCGCGCTGCCGCCGGCGGACTATCCCGATGCCGCCCGCGTGGAGACCTTCTACCGGACGCTGCTCGAGCGTCTCCGGGCCGATCCCGTCGTCGGAACCGCGGCGGCCGCGCGCGTACTGCCGCTCGGCTCGCAGATCGGCGACTGGACGATCACGATCGAAGGACGCGAGCTGCTCCCCGGGCAATATCCCAACGGCGACTGGCAGATCGTGACGCCGGGCTACGTCGAGACGATGCGAATCCGGGTCGTCGAGGGCCGGGCGATCACCGATGCGGACGGTTCCGGCGCGCCGCCCGTCGCGATGCTGAGCGAGTCGATGGCGCGCGCGTACTGGCCGGGCGCGTCGGCGATCGGCAAGCGATTCCACCTCGGCACGGCCGATCAGCCGTGGATCACCGTGGTCGGGATCGTCGCCGACGTGCGCCACAACACGGTGACCGAAACGCCGCGCACCGAGATGTACGTACCGCACGCGCAGTGGCCGGTCGCTCGCGGCGACGGCGCGCCGCAGCGCGCGATGTCGATCGTCGTCGGCGCGCGGGGAGATCCGCTCGCGCTCGCGCCGCTCGTGCGCGAGACGGTGCGGGCGCTCGACTCGGCGCTGCCGGTGGCCGAGGTGCGTACGATGCAGGACATCGTGGACACGGCGCTCGCCGGGCCGCGGTTCACGACGATGCTTCTCGGCGTCTTCGCGGCGCTCGCGCTGATGCTCGCGGCCATCGGCCTGTACGGCGTGATCTCGTTCGCGGTGTCGCGCCGGAGTCACGAGCTGGGGATCCGTCTCGCGCTCGGCGCACGGCGCTCCGGCGTCGTGCGGCTGGTGATGGGCGAGGGACTAGTCGCCCTCGCGCTCGGGATCGCTGCCGGGCTCGTTGCCTCGGCGTGGCTGATGGGGCTGCTCGAGGGGCAGCTCTACGAGGTCACGGCGCTCGATCCCGGGGTGTTCGGCGGCGTCACGATCGTGCTACTCGCGGTGGCGGCGGTCGCGGCCTATCTGCCCGCACGGCGCGCGGCGATGATCGATCCGATCGAGTCGCTCAGAGCGGACTGACGCGCACGCGACATGGCTCGACCTTGCCGCGCGGCAGGCCGGCATCGAAGTTCACCATCGCTCTTGCCGACCCCACCGGTGGCACGGCATCCGCGGGCATTGGAACGCCGTGCACCGCATGATGCACGAGCTCCGCTGGTGGGAGACGTACCTGAAACCGGCGGCGCGGGCCGCTTGGCGCGCGGGATGAGCGGGTAGTACCATCCCGCGAGTTCTCGAGTCGGAGGCTGGTTGTGGGAACGATTCGTTGGACTCGCTCGGTCTGGTCGACATCGAGCCTGTTGCGGATGATTGCCACCGCGACCGGACGACGCGGTGGATGCGCCGCCTTGGGAAGCGCGCTGTGTGCCCTCCTTGCCATGGCGCCGACCGCCGCGCAGGCGCAGGGCGCCGCCTGCCTCCCGAGACCCGAGCTGTACAGCGACGAAGCCCGGATGCCATGCGGCGCGGCCGACCAGTCGAGCGCGGCCGCTTCGAGGCCGAGGACGGTGGCGACCGCGCGCACGTAGCACGCGTCGTCGACCTCGTTGGTGTCGGTGAGGGTGCCGTCGATGTCGAAGACGACGAGTCGCCGCATGGGCCTCGAGGTGGCGCGCCATGGCGGATTCGCAAGGCGCCTGAAACCCCGTCCGGCGCGCTCCCGTATGCCCTATGGGTTCGCCATAGGTCACATCGTCGCTCGCATCCGCAACCAGGAGCCGGAGCTTGAGCAAGCCAACCACCCGCGGCAGGCGCGTGCGCCGCGTCATCGCCCGGCTCGCCACCGTCGTCGTCCTGCTGCTTATGACCGGCTGCCTCGTCGCCTACTGGCGCTCGACGAACGAGTGCGCCGACGTGAAGCGCGGCCGCCCGGTCGATGGGATGCAGGCGATCATCTACTGCGACTACGGGTCACCGGAAATGCTCGAGCTCGAGACGCTCGAGAAGCCGGTACCCGGCGACAGCCAGGTGCTCGTGCGCGTTCGCGCCGCGGCGGTCAATCCGCTCGACTGGCATTACATGCGCGGCACCCCGTATCTCATGCGCCTCGACGCAGGACTCCGCAAGCCGAAGGTGATTCAGCTGGGGGTCGACTTCGCGGGAACCGTCGAATCAGTCGGCCGAGCCGTCACGCAGTTCGCGCCGGGCGACGAGGTGTTCGGCGCTCGCACCGGTGCGCTCGCCCAGTACGTCACGGCTCGCGAGGACCTCATCGTCGCGAAGCCCCGGAACATCAGCTTCGAGCAAGCCGCTGCCGTGCCGGTCGCCGGGCTCACGGCTCTGCAGGCCCTGCGTGACCATGGCAAGGTGGGGCCGGGGCAGAAGGTCCTGATCAACGGCGCATCGGGCGGCGTCGGCACCTTCGCCGTGCAGATCGCCAAGGCGCTCGGCGCCGAAGTGACCGGCGTCTGCAGCAGCAGGAACGTGGAACTGGTGCGGTCCATCGGAGCGGACCACGTGATCGACTACACGAATGAGGACTTCACGGGGCGCGACGAGCGGTACGACGTCATAATCGACAACGTCGGCAATCACTCGCTGTCGGACCTCCGCGGTGTCCTCACACCCACGGGGACGTACGTGATGGTCGGTGGACCGTCGGGACGCTGGCTCGATCCGCTCCCGCGCGTCCTTGGTCTCGTCGTCACGTCGTGGTTCGTCGACCAGGAGATGCGATTTTTCATATCGCGGCTGGACCCGCGGGACCTGACCCTTCTCCGCCAGATGATCGAGGCGGGACAACTCACCCCCGTGATCGATCGCCGCTACTCGCTGGCCGAAGCGGCCAAGGCAGTCGAATACCTCGAGACCGGACGTGCACGGGGGAAGGTCGTCATCGCGATCGAGTGAAGCGTACGGGTCACGAGCATTTCAGGGACTTCCACCGCTCCACGATCCGGGCATCGCCGTCCACGATCCAGCACTCCGGGACCTGCTCCTTCTGGTATCGCGGGCGTTTCTTGTAGCGGTCTTGTCGCATGCTGCTCGGCGAGAGCGCCTCCACCGCGAGAAGGAGGCGGCCTACGTCGCTCCACGCTTTCGGCTTGCGCCCGTCGACGAGCGGCACCACCAGCAGATCAGGTTCGACCACGGTGTCGCGTGCGAACACCACGTCCGCCGGTGCCATGAGTATGTCGCCGAAATGATGCTCCTCCAGGTACGCCGCGATCCGGCGATACAGGGCGCCGACAATGCGCTGATGCCGCCAGCTCGGCGCCGGCGTCACGAGCAGCTCGCCGTCGATGATCTCGTACCGGTTGCCGTCGTCCGGCAGGGAGGCGAGATCGTCGACGGTCCAGCGCTTTGCGGCAGAAGGCATGGCCACAGGATAGGCTCCTCGGCGCCGAGTGGGCAAGCGGGCATCGCGCAGCATTGGCTGGGACGCCGATGAGTGCGTCACCACTCCAACGCGCGACGAATCGTCCCCGTGCGGCGGACGCGTTCGCTCAGTGCCCGAGCAGCCTTCGCCACCACCCCCCGCGTTCCACGCAACAGCACCGCGAAAACGGCGCAGGGCAAACTGCCCCGCGCCGCCTCGCAACTGGTACCGACTGTCCTGCGCGGTGGTCGTGCCACCCGCGTTCGGATCAGCTTACCGCGCCGCTGCCAGCTTTTTCGTCGAGTTCGGGCGGCTCTCGCCGTGACCGACGGCTCGCGGTGCATTCTTGTTCGCGTTCACGTGCGTGCCGGCCGTGATCCGAATTCTCTTCGGCTGCGGCAGCGCCGCCTTCGGGATGCGCACCTGGAGTATGCCGCTCTGCATGTCGGCCTCGATCTTCTCGACGTCGACGCCCTGCGGCAGCTCGAAGCGGCGGAGGAACGACCCGTAGCAGCGCTCGGCGAGGAGGTACAGATTCGTCTCGCCATCCTTCCCCTCATCGAGTCGCTCACCGCGAATCGTGAGAATCCCGTTGACCGCCGAGAGCTCGATCTGATCCAGCGTCATGCCCGGCAGCTCTACCACGAACGTGAGCTCCTGGTCGGTCTCGCGAATCTCCACGGCGGGCGTCCACTCGCTCCACGCGGCCTGGCCCTTCGTGAAGGCACTGTCGAACAGCCTGTCGATCTCGCGTCGCAACCCGAATACGGGCGCGGTCATCGTCGTTGCGTACAGCATGTGGCCTCTCTTTCAATGAGGGGCCCCACCTGCGCATCACCAGACAACCGGGCCCCGATGGCCTCCGGGTCTCACGATGGTAACCTACGGACAGTCGGGCGCATTGTCAATGTTGTGTCCTGAACACAACATTGACAACGGCGCCGGCCCCGTCTAGAATGCCGGTCATGCCACGACCCTCTACACCGGGTGAGCACCGGCATCCGATGCGGCTGGTGACCCGTCGCACCGGGCTCAGCGCCGACCTCCTCCGCGCCTGGGAAAAGCGCCACGAAGTGGTGAAGCCCGCGCGATCCAAGAGTGGGCGTCGGCTCTATTCGGACGCCGACCTGCATCGGCTCCAGCTGCTCTACCGCGCCACCCTTGCGGGCCGCAGCATCGGCCAGGTGGCCGAGCTGCCCACGGATGCGCTTGCCACGCTGGTGCGGCAGGACGCAGCGGCGGACGGCGGGTTGGAACGAGACGGCGGAGGAGCGCCGCGCCCGGAGCGCCGCACGTCGCCCTCGGCGGCACGATACCTGACCGATTGCGTGCGTGCCCTCGAGCAGTTGGACGCGCCAAGGCTCGACGCCATCCTGCGTCGCGCAGCCGTCGCGCTCCCCTTGACCGTGCTGCTCGACGCACTCGTCGTCCCGCTGCTCGAGCGCGTGGGCACGGGCTGGCGCGAAGGAACGTTGCGCCCCGGTCACGGGCACACGGCCTCGGTCGCGCTGCGGCGCGTCCTCGACGGGGCGATCCAGGGTGCGGGCTCGCCGTTCGCGAGCGCCAACGTGGTCGTCGCCACCCCGGCCGGCCAGGCTCACGAGTTCGGCGCCCTGCTCGTCGCTGCGACCGCGGCGGCAGAGGGGTGGCGCGTGACCTACCTGGGAGCGGACCTGCCGGCGGAGGACATCGCGGAGGTTGCCGGCCGAACGCGGGCGCGAGCCGTGGCGCTGAGCGTCGTTCATCCTCCGGGCGACCGTGCAGTCAGCGACGAGCTTCGGCGCCTCCGAAGGGCGTTGCCGGAAGGCGTCGCGCTCGTGGTCGGTGGCGCGGCGGCCGCGGCCTATGGCGCGGTGCTCGACGAGATCGGCGCGCTGTGGCTCGATGATCTCGAGGACTTCCGCAAGCACCTCGCGACGCTCCGGCGCGGGCGCAGGCGGGTGCGGTGATGCGTTGATCGATTCTTCCGCCGCACCGGCGCCAGGCACTCGGGTGCTCGTTGATGGAGACGCTCCCGCTGCCTCGCGCGAAAGGCGCGAAGAGATGGATCACGAGACTATCGCCTGAGTTCCGTTCTGCCCCCTGTGTGGGGATTGCTCGGAGCGGTACTGTAGCACCTCCCACCACGCTCGCGACGCCGCGCCCCTCCGGCTCGAAAGCCGCGGACACACCCACACCGTGGCACAGATCGAGCGCGCAGGCGGTGTGCCGACATTGGGCAGCCGGAACGCATGGCGCTCTCCCCGCGTGTGGCCCCGCGGGGGCCCTGACTGCGACCGTGAACGTCGAGCCACCGCCTGCGAGGCGTGACGCGCAGTTCAATCCGCCGTCGGGCGGGATTCACGCAGAGTGACCCCATTGCCCATGGAGTGACGGGCCGGCAAGCGGATGTTTCGCACATTCCTGCCCGACCGCCGGCGGTCTGTCCGTGCCTGGGGGATGTCCCTGCAAGCGGGTGAGAAGCGCGTGATCAGGGCCTCGATCGGCGGAACGACCGTCCCACTTGCCAGTGCCAGTCCGCGAGGCGTCACCGGGATGCTCGGACAGTCCGCTCGCGTCGAGGCCTGATCGGTGTCCGTCGCGACGTACCTGGATGGTACCGCCAGGTCACTGCTGCCCGGCAAGGAAGAGAAGGAGTTCACCGCCGCGCAGATCGTCACGCTCCGTTCACGCCTGATGGCCTACTTCGGCGGCGACGTGCGCGATCAGTTGCAGTTCGGTTCATCGACACGCGAAACGAAGCTGCCGGGGCGCGTCGACAGTCGTGCCGACGTGGACTACATGATCGTGTTCGACAACACTTACGGGCTCGGGCCTCATGCGTTCAGGGACAGACTGAACAGGTTCGCGCAGAGGTACTACTCGCTGTCGGAGATCTGGCGCTCGCATCCGACCGTCGTGCTGCGTCTCGGCGACCTGATGTTCGACCTCGTGCCCGCTCGGAGAGGAGCGTTCGACACGCTCAGCATCCCGGCGCCGGCCAGTTCGTTCACCGAATGGATCGAGACCGACCCCATCGCATTCAATGCCACCTTCGCACAGGTGAACAGGAACGAGCGATACCACATCAGGCCGTTGATCCGCCTGCTCAAGTACTGGAATGCCCGTGTCGAGTACCCGTACGACTCGTATTTCCTCGAGGAATGGATCGTGGCCCGCTGGTTCAGCGGCGTGAGCACGCTCAAGGGCTACTTCTACGACGCCGTGGCGAGCCTGCCGGTGGAGCGGAACGCTCGGAGGCTCAAGGTCGGGAAGATCCAGCGCGCGAAGGATCTGGCAGCCAGCGCGAGGACCCTCGAGGAAAAGGAGATGCTCACTGCCGCCGAGGCGGAGATCAGGAATCTCCTACCGCCCCTTTGAAGGCCTTTACATGTGGTGCGGCCACGCTTGCCCTGAACGGAACACCGGGCCCCCGCGCCTCGCCGCTCAGCCTCCGTCCGCCTACATGAACACCGCCACGATATCGATGACGAGCGGTTCGTGCGCGACATCCGGCTACCCATTACTGAGGCCACTTTGCGGCAATACTCGTGGCGATTTCGCTTGCAGCACCCGGAGGAAGCTCCAGGCCGACTGTAACTCGGCGCCACGACGTCCCGAGTACTGGGTCGGATCCTGCTGAACTCAGGCGATCGACCTCGCTGCGCGCGGGGCCGTGTGGAGCTACCCGGCGGGGGGGCATCTCTCGCTGACGAAGGATGCACGCTGCTCATCGCGCAGCAGGGAGGCAGGCTCGCGGCGATCCGGGTGAGGTGAGCGGTGAGTTCGAGGAGGGCAGGCGCTCTCCGGCCGCCGTGCATTCCCGTGCGAGCGAGTCGTCCTGGTCAAGCCGCTGGAACAGCGCGACGCTCGCTAGCCCGTGGCCAGCACCCGCGCCAGCTCCCTCCACCGCGCATCCCACTCCGCCCTCGGCTCCGCCGCCGCCCTCCCGAACACCCACATCCTCACGCGCTCCGCATCCACCTCCAGCAGCCCGGCGAATCGTCGAATGGTCTCGTGAGGCGACGACAACATGCGCTCCTCGCTGAGCTTCAGGTGCTGCGTGGCATCGTACGCCGGATCGCCGATGAAGGGCTTGGGATCGATCACCAGCCACGGCTCGCGCGCCGCCCGAAGGACGTTCCCGCCGCGCAGGTCCGTCGCCAACAGCACGTCGTGCTCTGCGGGGCGTGCGAGCTCCTCGAGCACGCGAAGCCCCTCCGTCACGAGTCCCGCATCCGGCCACTGCGCCGACTGCGCCAGCGTTTCGGCGCGCCATTCCCGGAGCATCGCCGACAGGTGGCGGAACGGATGCGGGTGCGATGGAGTCCGCCAGAGACGCCGGAGGAGCGAGGCGAGCACGATGTCCTGCTCCGGCTCCGGCAGCGCGCGCAGCGAGGTGCCCGGCTCGCACCGCTCGAGCAGCATCGCGCCCAGCTCCTCGTCGGCCTCGAGCAGCCGCACGGTCGGATCGCCGTTCCAGAAGCGAAGCGCCTGGATCTCGTGCTCGCCCTCCATGTGAGGCATGCCCACCTTGAGGACTGCCCGCGTGCCGTCGGACCGCCGCGCGCGGGCCACCCACGAGCAGTTCACATCCTCGTGGTCGAAGGGCGCGTCGACAATGAGTTCCCACTGCCGCGCGAGCTCGTCCACCGCCGCCGGCAGGCGATTCAGCCACGCGAGCAGCGCCGGGTCGCGGCTCCAGGATGACCGAAGTCGTTCGGGGATGCGGCGTGACGGGGGTGAGGCCATTCATGAAGATATCGATGGTACCGCGGGGCGAGGGCTGCTCGGTCGGCGAGGCCCCGGCGTCCCCCCGGCCGGACGTCCACTGCGTCCTCGTTCCCGGACAGCGCATCGTGGATGCACACGTCCCGAAACGCGCAACCTCCGGCAATCCCATCACTTCCCGGCGTGGCCACCCCCGGCGCGGGCTCTGCGTTTCGCATGGCCAGTGTTCTCTTCCACGGAGAGGTGGCCTCCATGCGCAGGCTTCTCGTTCTCACGGCAATCCTGCTCCTGCCGGCGTGTACCGACGGCCCGTTCCATCCGAACGATCCCGCCCGGGAGCTGATCGGCACGTACTGGGCGGAGAGCGTGGACGGACTCCCCATCCCGCACCGGTCGCATTCGTTCCTCGGCGCCGAGTTGAGGCTCCGCGCCGATGGGACGTTCTCCGAATGGTGGATGCTCGTGAACGACACGTACGCGTATCACGGCCGCTGGCGTCTGGTGCGCGATGAGATCCGTTTCACGGTCGACGGCGAGTATCTGGAGAGCGCCTACATCTACGGACGTCGGCTCGAGCTGTGGGAGAGCGGAATCGTCTACGTCAGGGAGCAGGACTGGTACTGACCTGGTTGTACCGCCGCGGGGCGCTGTCGTCTTCTCAGCGAGGATGATTTCAGCGCCATATTGCTCGGCGGCGGAGCATTCGGGTTCGACCCCACGGTCTGCGAAGGTATCATGACCCGCGAGATGACCACCGCGCATTCCTTCTGCTGACGGCTGCCGAGCTGGAGCGGCTCTCGATCCACGCCGCGTCGAGGCGTACGTGCCGGCCGTCGCGTCCACGGCGAAGCCATTGCGGGGCCCGCCCGCCCGGGGTATCATCGCGCCAGTCGGACATCCGTCGCCGGCACCTCGGACGCGCTGCCCCCCAACGCCACCACCGATCCGGAGATCCGCATGGCTGATGAGGCGCCTCCCTCCGTCTTCAGGTACGGCCGCCTGGCACTCTGGCTCGTGCTCGCCCTGATGATCGGATCGATCATCTATTCCGGCTGGCAGGTCCTCGCCAACTGGAGATTCATCGCCGTCTGACGAGCGGCGCCGGCCCGGCGACGCGACACGCGAGAGAGCCCGATGACCAAGCGACACACGCGGATGTTCTTCATCGGCGGCACGCTTCTCTTCACGCTCATTTTCCTCGTCCTCACCGTCGACAGCCACCGCCAGTTCGGCGAGCTGACCAACGCCGACCAGATCACCGGGGAGGTGGAGGCCGGCAAGCACGTGTGGCACCGGAAGAACTGCATCAACTGCCACACGCTGTTCGGCGAAGGAGCCTACTACGCGCCGGATCTCACCAAGATCACGCAGCAGCGCGGCGAAGCGTATCTGCGCGCCTTTCTCCAGGACCCGTCGCGCTTCTACTCCGAGGAAGTGCACCGCCGGCTCATGCCGAATCCGAACCTCAGCGAGGATGAGATCACTCAGGTGATCGCCTTCCTCGACTGGGTGTCGAACGTCGACAATCAGGGGTGGCCGCCGCGCCCGATCCTGGTCAGCGGCGGCGAGCTCCGCGGCGCGGCGGCCGTCCCCGAACCCGGCGCGGCCGCATCGGATGACCCGACCGCTCTGGGTGAAGTCGTCTTCCGCCAGACGCCGCCGGCATGCTTCGCCTGTCATTCGACGGCGGCCGGCGTCGCTCTCGCCGGCCCATCGCTCGCCGGGCTGGCGACCCGGGCCGCCGCGCTCGTCGACAGCGCGAGCTATACCGGCGCCGCCGACGACGCCGCCGGCTACATCCGCGAATCCATCGTCGCGCCCCACGCCCACCTCGTGCCCGGCGCGATCTACGGCGCCGGCGGCCGCTCGTTCATGCCCGACAACTACTCGGAGATGCTCACCAGCGACCAGATCGATCAGCTCATCGCGTACCTGCTGACCCTGCGGTAGGAGACCGTCGACATGCGTTATCGGACGCAGTGGATCGCGTATCCGTACTTCGTCGTCGCCATGCTGCTGTTCGGCCTGCAGATGGTGTTCGGTCTGCTGGCAACGGTGAAGTACCTCGGGCCCGATCCACTCCTGAACGTGCTGCCGTTCGACAAGGTGAAGGCGATCCACACCAACCTGCTCGTGGTATGGGTGCTGACCGGCTTCATGGGCGCGACGTACTTCGTGGTGCCCGAGGAATCGCGCACCGAGATCCACAGCGAGAAGCTGGCCTACTGGCAGCTCGGGCTGTGGACGGTCAACGGCGTGGTCATCATCATCGGCTACCTGTTCGGCTGGACGGCCGGCAACAAGCTGCTCGAGCAGCCGTGGCCGCTGAAGTTCGTCATCGTCATCGTGATGCTGATGTTCCTCTACAACATCTTGATGACGATCCGTAAGGCAGGGCGGTGGACCACCACCGAAGGCGTGCTCGTCGCCGGGCTCGCCCTGGCGGCGGTGCTCTACCTGCCGGCCCTCCTCGAGTTCAGGAACTACACGGTCAGCATCTTCTACCGATGGTGGACGATCCACCTCTGGGTGGAGGGCGTGTGGGAGATGGTGCAGGCCGGCCTGCTCGCGTATCTGCTCATCCGCCTCTCCGGCGTGGACCGCGAGATGATGGAGAAGTGGCTCTACGTCATCGTCGGCCTCGTCTTCATCGCCGGCATCCTCGGCACCGCGCACCACTACTACTGGGTGGGCGTGCCGCAGTACTGGCTGCCGATCGGCGGCATCTTCAGCGCCCTCGAGCCGCTGGCGCTGTTCGGCATGGCGATGTTCGCCTACTACGCGATGCGGCGCTCCGGGCTGGCGCACCCGAACACGCTGGCGCTGCACTGGACGATCGGCAGCGCCGTGTTCACCGCCTTCGGCGCCGGCCTGCTCGGCCTCGCGCACACCTGGCCGTCGGTCAACCGGTGGACCCACGGCACGCTGATCACGCCGATGCACGGCCACTCGGCGTTCTTCGGCGCGTACGTCATGATCAACCTGGCCATCATCACCTTCGCGATGCCCCACTTCACCGGCCGCTCCGATGGCCGGCAGGAGGGCTCGCTCGGCTACTGGGCTTTCTGGTTGCAGACGGGCGGGATGTTCGGCATGACGATGGCCTTTGCCGCCGCCGGCATGGCCCAGACGTACCTCGAGCGGATCATGGGCCTCGGCTACATGGAAACCCAGCTCAAGATCCAGGTGCATTTCGTGATGCTGATTGCGACCGGAACGATCTTCACGATCGGTGTCGCTCTGTTCCTGTGGGACTTCTTCCGCACCGCTCCGCTGCGGGCGCCGACGCTGGTGCCGCTCCAGGATCCGCGGCCACTCCCCGCCACCTGATCAGCGATGGCCGGCGAATCGGTGGAGGTGAACGGCGCGCGCGGACTGCGCCACGAGCCGCTCGCGCGCGACCGGCTTCCCGGCGAAGGACTCCGCCGTCTCGAGCGCGAGCCGTACTACCTGCCGCTCGCCGACGAGGTGTCGCTGTTCGAGAAGTGCCACCAGCGCGGACTCGCCGTGATGCTCAAGGGACCGACCGGATGCGGCAAGACGCGGTTCGTCGAGCACATGGCGTGGCGCCTCGGACGCCCGGTGGTCACCGTCGCCTGCCACGACGATCTCTCGGCGAGCGACCTCACCGGCCGCTGGCTGGTGCGCGGCGGCGAGACGGTGTGGCAGGACGGCCCGCTCACGCTCGCGGCGCGCCTCGGCGCGATCTGCTATCTGGATGAAGTGGTGGAAGCGCGGCAGGACACGATCGTCGTGATCCACCCGCTGGCCGACGACCGCCGCATCCTCCCGCTCGACAAGGCCGGCGAGCTCGTGGAGGCCGCACCGGGATTCCAGCTCGTCATCTCATACAACCCCGGCTACCAGCACGTCCTCAAGGACCTCAAGCCGAGTACGCGCCAGCGCTTCGTAGCGATCGACTTCGATTTCCCGCCGCCGCAGCTCGAGTCGCGCATCGTGGCGCACGAGGGGAGCGTCGATGACGCGATGGCGCGCACGCTCGTGTCGCTGGCCGGCCGGCTGCGCAACCTGCGCGACCGCGGACTCGCCGAGGTGCCGAGCAGTCGAGTGCTCGTGGCAACGGCGCGGTTGATCGCCGCCGGCATTCCGGCGGCCGACGCGTGCCGCTCGGCGCTCGTCGCGCCGCTGACCGACGATCCCGAGCTGCTCGGGGCGATGAACGACATCGTCGCCGCCGTCCTCGGCTGACGCCGCGGTCGCCGCATGTCCGAGCCGGAAGAAGTCATCATCGAGGGAGCCCACGCGGCGACGACCTTTGCCGCGCGGCTTTGGCGCCGTCATCGGCCGGGTCCGCCCCGGGTCGAGCTGGCCGAGGTGCGGCCGCGGCTCGAGTTGCTCGTCGGCGCCCTGTTCGGCGACGTGCCGCCGATCATCGTCGCCGAGCCGCCGGCCCGTCCCTCGTTCGCCGGAAGGATCGTGCGACGCATCCCGCGCCATCTGCTGGACGATCGTGCGCATGCGTCGACGGACGGCGCGCACATCCGGCTGCCGCGCGTGCAGCATGGAGAGCAGGGTCGCGATGCGGCGGTCTCCGCGTACCGGGTGCTGGCGGTGGAGCAGGCGGCGCGCGCCGCGCGTGGCACGCCATCCGGGCTGACACCGGGCATGCCGCCGGAGCTGCACGACCTTTACGCGCTGAGCGAGGCTGTGGCGATCGATCTGCGGCTGGCGGCCGAGCTGCCCGGCCTCGTACAGGAGCTGTGCGACGCGCGGCGGCGCGCGCTGGCGGAGCGACCGTCGATGTCGGCGCTCACCGAGCGCGAGCAGCATGTGGAGTCCATGCTGCGCCTCGTGCTCACCGCGCACCCCGGCGCTCCGCCGGCCGAGCTGCTGATGGCCACGTCTGCCGTCGCTTCGCCGATCTCCATGCGAGTGGCTGCGACGCCGTCCGCGTCGCTCGCCTGGGCGCGCGAGCGCGCCGACGAGCTCGCGTCGCTGCGCGGGCGGTATCGTGGCCTTCCTCCGGTGGCGATGTGGGGTCGCGCGCTGCCGCGGGCTCTCGACGCGCCGCCGCTGCGTGGCGGACCGGCGGGCGGCGAGCCGGACCCGCGCGTCGCCCAGGATCGCGTGCGCACGCGCACCCGCCGGCCGCGCATCCGGCCATCGCCGGACGATGAGGACGACGGGCAGATGGGTATGCTGATGATCCAGCTCGACGATCCGCAGGAGCACGTCGAGGATCCGCTGGGGCTGCAGCGTCCCGCGGACACGGATCAGCAGAAGGACGCCGACGATCTCGCCGACTCGCTCTCCGAGCTTCCGGAGGCGCGGCTCGTCTGCGCGCCGGGCACACCGGCCGAGGTACTGGCCAGCGACGATCCGCCGCCGCGGCGCGCGGCCCAGCCGGACGCCGAGCCAAGGCGCGTCGGCATCGCGTATCCGGAGTGGGACTACCGTATCGCCGCCTATCACCCGGGGCGCGCGGTGGTGCGAGAGCTCCCGGCACGGCGCGGGACGGCGCACTGGGTGCAGGATGTCCGGCGCCGCCACGCGCGCGAGATCGAACAGGTGCGACGCCGCTTCGAGCGGCTGCGGCCGCAGCGGGTGCGGCTGGGCAGGCAGCTCGACGGGAGCGACGTCGACATCGCGGCGTACACGGTCGCGCACGCGGACGCGCGCGCCGGGCGCGGCGGCGAGGACCGCCTGTACGAGGCCGTACGCCCGGTGCGCCGCGACATCGCGATCAGTCTGCTCGTGGACATCTCGGGCTCGACCGACAGCTGGCTGTCGGAGCAGCGGCGCATCATCGATGTCGAGAAGGAGGCGGTGCTGCTCGTCGGCGAGGCGCTCGACGCGCTCGGTGACCGCTGGGCCGTGACCGCGTTCTCCGGCGAAGGGCCGGAAGCCGTGGCGATGCAATCCGTCAAGCGGTTCGACGAACGCTACGGCGATGCGGTTCGGCTTCGCATCGCGGGCCTCGAGCACGATCGCTACACGCGCATGGGTGCCGCGCTGCGCCACGCGACGGCGCTGCTCTGCCGTCAGTCGGCGCGGCACCGCCTTCTTCTTCTGCTCACGGACGGTAAGCCGAACGACGTCGACATCTACGAGGGCCGGTATGGCGTCGAGGACACGCGGCAGGCGGTGGTCGAAGCGCGCCTCCAGGCGGTGCATCCGTACTGCCTGACGGTGGACCGCGAGGCGCCTTCCTATCTGCCGCGGATGTTCGGGCCGTGGTCGTGGGCGGTCCTGCGACGCGCGGACACGCTGCCGCGCGCACTGGTCGAAGTCGTGCGGCGGCTGCTCGAGGGATGAACGCGGCGCGATGACGGCCGTGCGCGCGGAATCCCGAGCCAGCACGCCACGAAGGGGCCGGATTCCCTCGCCATGAGGTTGCGTCGATCCTACATTGAGGGTCATGCCCACCGACCCGCTGCGCTTCGTCACCCCGAGGAGAACGGGCGCGAGGTGCGGGTGATCCGCGCGGCGCGCGCGCTCACGACCGCGCTCCTCCTGGCCCTGCTCGTTCTGCCGGCGTCCGCAGACTCGCAGGCGCCCGGGTCGTTGCCGTATCGGAACCCAAGGCTTCCGGTCGCCGAGCGGGTGGCCGATCTCCTTGGGCGAATGACGCTCGAGGAGAAGTTCCGGCAGATGTTCATGATCCCGGGCGATCTCGACGACCCGGCGCACGACTACTCGCTTGGGATCTTCGGCCTTCAGATCTCGGTGGCGTCGATCGCGCCCGTGCCCACCGGACAGGGAGCACCGCGAACCGCGAGCGACGCCGCATCCGAGGTCGCCCGCGCCCATACCATCCGCATCAACGACATCCAGCGCTGGTTCGTCGAGCGCACCCGGCTCGGCATCCCCATCATACCGTTCGACGAGGCGGTGCATGGATTGACGCGTGCGGGAGCCACGGTCTTCCCGCAGGCGATCGCCCTGGCGGCGACGTGGGACACGGCGCTCGTCGCCCGCGCGGCGCAGGCGATCGCGCGCGAGACGCGGAGTCGCGGCGTACGCCAGGTGCTCTCGCCCGTGGTCAACGTGGTGCGCGATGTGCGCTGGGGACGCGTGGAGGAGACCTACGGCGAGGATGCGTACCTCGGGTCGCTCATGGGACGCGCGTTCGTCGCCACGTTCGAGGAGATGGGGATCGTCACCACCCCCAAGCACTTCGTCGCCAACGTGGGCGAGGGCGGCCGCGACAGCTATCCAATCGAGCTGAGTGAACGCGCGCTCGAGGAGGTGTACTATCCGCCATTCCGCGACGCGGTACAGCGCGCCGGTGCGCGATCGGTGATGACGGCGTACAACTCGGTGGACGGCGCTCCGTCCACGCAGAATCACCGGCTGCTCACCGAGGTCCTGAAGCGCGCCTGGAGCTTCGATGGATTCGTGATCTCCGATGCCGCCGCCACCGGCGGGGCGACGGTGCTGCATTTCACCGAACCGAACACGCCCACGGCGGCGAAGCACGCCGTCGAAGCCGGGTTGGACGTGATCTTCCAGTCGTCCTGGCCACAGCACCAGCCCTACTGGGACGCGTTCCGCCGCGGCATGATCGCCGATTCGCTGATCGACGCCAGCGTGAGCCGGGTGCTGCGGGCGAAGTTCGAGCTCGGGCTGTTCGAGCGGCCATACGCCGATCCCGACAGCGCGGCGTACTGGAATGGACATGCGGCGCATCGCGCGCTGACCCGCGAAACCTCCCGGAAGTCCATCGTGCTCCTGCGCAACGAAGCGCGCACCCTCCCCATCTCACGATCGGTCGCGTCGGTCGCCGTCATCGGCACCGACGCCGTCGAGTCCCGGCTGGGCGGATACAGCGGACCCGGGATCCGGCCCGTGTCCATTCTCGAGGGGATCCGGACGAAGCTCGGCGCTGCCGTGAGCGTGCGGTACGCACCCGGCCCCGGGCGCACGACGCGCGAGTACGTCGTCATCCCGTCCGGGCAACTCCGCTCCTCGGAGGGCGGGCGCACCGTTCAGGGACTGCGGGGCGAGTACTTCGACAACAACCGCCTCGACGGCTCGCCGCGAATCGTTCGCACCGATGAGCGCGTCGACTTCCGATGGACGCTCAGCTCGCCGGGGCGCGGCATCCCCTTCGACTGGTACTCGGTGCGGTGGACGGGAACGCTGGCCGTGCCGGAGAACGCCGGCGTGCGGCGCATCGGCGTCGAGGGGAACGACGGCTACCGGTTGTACCTGGATGGTGCGCTGCTGATCGACAACTGGCGCAAGCAGTCCTACGGCACGCGTCTCGCCGGCGTCGAGCTGCGCCCGGGTACATCGCACGAGCTTCGGCTCGAGTACGTCGAGAGCACCGGGAACGCGCGGGTGAAGCTGGTCTGGGACGCCGGCGTGGACGCCGACTGGCGGCCGGCGGTGGACAGCGCGGTGGCGGTCGCGCGGCGGAGCGACGTCGCGGTGATCGTCGCCGGCATCGAGGAGGGCGAGTTCCAGGACCGCGCCTTCCTCGGGCTGCCCGGACATCAGGAGGCGATGATCCGTGCGGTCGCGGCTACGGGCACGCCCGTGATCGTGGTGCTCATCGGTGGGAGCGCGATCACGATGTCTACGTGGCTCGACGATGTGGGCGCGGTGATCGCCGCATGGTATCCGGGCGAGGAGGGCGGCAACGCGGTCGCCGACGTTCTCGCCGGCGATGAGAATCCCGCCGGCCGGCTGCCCATCACCTTTCCGATGGCCGAGGGGCAGTTGCCCCTCTACTACAATCACAAGCCTACCGGGCGCGGCGATGATTACATCGACCTCACCGGCCAGCCGCTGTTCCCGTTCGGGTTCGGGCTGAGCTACACGGAGTTCGAGTACTCCGGGCTCGTCATCGACCCCGACCGCATCGGCGCGGAAGGAGTCGCGCGCGTGCGCGCCCGCGTGAGGAACACCGGCGACCGTGCCGGCGACGAGGTGGTGCAGCTCTACGTGCGCGACCTGCTCGCGTCGGTGGCGCGGCCGGTCATGCAGCTGGCGGGGTTCCAGCGCATCCACCTCGCGCCCGGTGAGGAGCGCGAGGTCGTTTTCGAGCTCGGCGAGGAGCACCTGCGGATGCTCGACCGCGACTTGCGATGGGTCGTCGAACGGGGAACCTTCCGCATCATGGTCGGCGGCTCGTCGAAGGACATTCGCCTGCGGGGACTGCTGACCGTCCAGTGAGGAGGCCACACGACATGCATCACATCGTGCTCACGCGTCGCGGATTCATCGCCGCCGGCATCGCCGCTGTCGGCGCCGGGCGCCTGCCGTGGCGACTGGATGCTCGTGGGGCGCCGCTGTTGCGCCGCCCGGTCCCGTCGCCGGCGCAGCTCGTCTGGCAGCGCGACGAGCTGGCGCTCTTCATCCACTTCGGCGTCAACACATTCACCGATCGCGAGTGGGGCGATGGACGCGAAGACCCCGGCCTCTTCGCTCCCTCGCGCATGGACGCGCGCCAGTGGGCGCGTGCCGCTCGGGCCGCGGGATTCCGCGCGATGATTCTCACCGCCAAGCATCACGACGGTTTCTGCCTCTGGCAGACGCGCACGACGCAGCACTCCGTCGCCCGCAGCCCGTGGCGCGGCGGCAACGGCGATGTGGTGTGGGAGTTCACCCAGGCGTGCCACGCCGAGGGACTGCGGGCGGGACTCTACTGCTCACCGTGGGACCAGAACGCCCCGTCGTACGGAGACTCGCCCCGCTACGACGACTTCTACTGCGACCAGCTCACCGAGCTGCTCACGCGCTACGGTCCGATTCACGAGGTTTGGTTCGATGGCGCCAACGGTGAGGGTCCGGACGGCCGCCGGCAGGTGTACGATTGGCAGCGCTACTGGAGTCTCGTGCGGCGTCTTCAGCCCGACGCCGTAATCTTCTCCGATGCCGGTCCGGACGTGCGCTGGATCGGCAACGAGCGCGGCGTGGCCGGCGAGACCAACTGGTCCACGGTCGATTTGGACGCGGTGCCGTTCCCCGGCGCGACGGGCGACCACGTCATTCGCGCGCTCCAGGAGGGAGACCCCGCGGGGACGGTCTGGCGCCCGGGCGAGACCGACGTGTCGATCCGGCCGGGATGGTTCTACCACCCCGCCGAGGATGACCGCGTGAAGACGGTCGATGACCTCGTCGAGATCTTCTTCACGTCGGTCGGCCGCAACTCGAAGCTGCTGCTGAACGTTCCGCCGACTCGCGATGGCGTGCTGCACCCCACGGACGTCGAGCGGCTCGCCGGACTGCACGCGCGTCTCGGATCGACCTTCGCGACCGATCTTGCCGCCAACCGGTTGACCGATTGGCGCGTCACGGGAGAGCGCACGGCGATCGCCGAGCTCGACCTCATACGTACCGTGTCGGTGGGGATCGCCGACCTGCGCGAGGACATCGAGCATGGGCAGGCGGTCGCGCGGTACGTGCTCGAGGGCTTCGATGGTAGTGTGTGGCGGCCGCTCGCCGGCGGGACGACGATCGGCTATCGCAAGCTGGACCGGTTCGCGCCGGCGAGCGTGCGGCGCGTGCGCGTGGTGGTCGAGGATGCGGTCGATACGCCGGGGCCGGTGCGCATCGGGCTCTACGCGAATCCCTGACGATCGAGCCGCCGGGCTGCCGCGATGTGCTGCCGGGGTTCGGCTGTCCGCTGCGCGAGATCCCCGGCTGAGCGGGATCGGGCATCGTTTCAGGGGTTCGGAGTCGTGGAAGGCGGACTCGCCGTCGAAGTATCGCGGAATGCCGCGCCGAGGCAATCTTCCAGCCATGATCGACGCAGGATCCCGCGCGGGCCGGCGTGCGCTCAGCCTCCACCCACCTCGACGATGCTACCGGTGACGTCGATGATCCCGAGCGGCGGGCGACTCCGCCACGCGCCGCGCGTGAAATCGGGAAAGTCCAGCGCCCGGCTCCGACCGGCGATCGACTGCTCGCTCAGGTTGATCACCGCCGTCCACGCGGCCCCGTCGTACACGTCGAAGTCCATCGGCGTCCCCTGCTGCAGGCACTGGATCAGCCGGAAGTCCTCGATGTAGTCCATCCCTCCGTGCCCCGCGCCAGCCGCCCGCGCTTCGATCCCCCGCCACAACGGGTGGTCGTACCGCTCGCTGTAGTCCTGGAGGTCCTCCCATCGGTGCTCGGGGCTGCGTCCCTCGATGTGGATGCGCTGGACGGGGTACTTCTGAGCGAGCCCCTTCGTTCCCTGCACGAGGATGTTGCGGCTGTAGGGACGCGGCAGATTCGTGTCGTGCGTGATGACGATCGTCTGGTCCGCCTTCGTCCGGATGAGCGTGGTGACGACGTCGCCCAACGCGTACCTCTGGCGGGCCCCGGGGCTGTCGGGGCCGATGTGCTCGGCCGCCCACAGATTGAGCCCGCGCCCCTTGGACGCCATCGAGACCAGGTAGTCGAACTGGTTGCCGCGGTTGATGTCCATCCACTGCGCGACCGGCCCGATGCCGTGCGTCGGATAGAGGTCGCCGTTGCGGGTGATCGAGTGCTTCACACGCCACCGGTCGTAGTAGAAGTCGGTGAGCTTGAGACGCCGCAGGTCGTGCAGGTACCCGCACTCGGCGTGCAGCAGCTCCCCGAACAATCCCTGCCGCAGCATGTTGAACAACATCATCTCCGGCCGGTCGTAGCAGCAGTTCTCCATCATCATGCAGTGGCGCCGGGTGTGTTCCGCCGTCTCGACCAGCTCCCAGCATTCGTCGAGGCTCGTGGCCAGCGGCACTTCGGTGGCGGCGTGCATCCCGGCGCGCATCGCTGCCAGCATCACCGGCGCATGCCACTCCCACGGCGTCGATGTGAACACGAGGTCGAGGCGCTCCTCGCCGATCATCCGCTCGAAGTCGCGCAGCCCACGGTCGCCGTACGCCGCCGGCCGGGGACGGCCCGCGTCGGTCACCAGTCGTTGCGCGCGCTCGAGGTTCGCGGGCGTGACGTCACAGATCGCGACGATGTCCACGCCGTCGATCCGAAGAAAGTTGCTGACGTGACTCGTTCCCTGATGACCTACGCCCACGAAGCCCATACGCACGCGCTCCAGCGGCGGCGCGGCGAACAGGCCGGTGCCGGGATACGGTGATCGGGCCAGCGCCGGTCCGGCGGCGGCGCCAGGCACGCCCGTGCGGCACCCGCCGAGTCCGATGCCCACGCCGACGATCGCGGCACTCTTGAGGAAATCTCTCCGGTCGGGGTGGGGGGTCATCTGTCGTCCTCCGCGAATGAGGAATGTGCTCGAGACCACCGATCGTGGAATTCGCCTTTCGGAAAGCCCGTCGTCGTGCTCGGCCGCTCGATGGCCTGTGCTGCGTTCGGCGTTCTGCCGCCTGCCGCGAACATACCTGTATCAGGCGTCGATAACGAGCGGCATCGCGGCGGGGCCCGGCCGGGTGACGATGATCTCGGAGCGCGCCGCGGCATCGGGAAACGCGCGCCCATAGGCGGCTCGCCAGCGTGCGGAGAACTCCTCGGCATCGGATGCGTCGACCAATCCCCACACGCTCCCGCCGAACCCGGCCCCGAAGGCGGACGCCGCATGCGCACCGGCGTCGCGGGCGAGGCGCGCGAGCGCGATCGTCTCCGGAACCTGATTGCGGAGCAGTCGCTCGGCTCCCTCCTGCGATCGATCGACGAGCGCACCGAACGCCGCGAGGTCACCGCCCGCCAGCGCTTCGAACGCGCTCGGAATCACGTCGTACGTCTCGAGCACGAACTGGTCGAGCCGATCCGACAGCTCGCTCGGCGGGAAGTCGGACGACGACCGGCCGCCGAGCACGTCGCGCAGACGATCGAGCGCGTCCGGTGCGCTCTCGACGACGGCGGCCAGCGAACCATCGGTCCGGTTCATCGCTGCGTTCCACTGCTCGACGATGCGCTCGGCGGCGCTGGCCAACCGGTTGTACTTCGCCATCGCGGCCGCGCCTTTCTCGGCAGCGATGCCGCTGTACGCCACCACCAGCGCCTGGGCGGCGGGCAGCGGCACCTCGCCCTCGGCGCGGATGGGCGCGAACGAGTAGCGACTGACGAAGCCGCTGCGACAGCAGAGGATGGCGGTGTGGTCCTCGCTTCCGCCGAACGTGCCGACGCCGGCGTCGCCGGCCAGTGCGCCGAAGCTCCGGCCATTCTCGACCGTGCCGAGATAGCCGGCGAGATCCTCCCGCGACCCGATCGAATCCTTGTACGCCAGATCCTCCGACAGCCGGTTCACCGCTCCGAGCGCGAGCACGACCATCGTCGTCAGTGCGCTCGAGCTGCTCATCCCCGATGCGGGCGGCAGGTCACTGGCGAATGCGATGTCGGCGCCCCGTGTCGCGCTCGCGAAGTTGCGGGCGAGCCGGCGCGCGGCCGCGGCCACGTACGCCGCCCAGTCCGCACTCGAAATCTCCGCGTCGGGTGCCAGCGTCACCTCGCGTGCCTCGGCACGAGCGGTGTCGATGACGCGCACGATCCGGTCGGTGCGCGGCCGCACCAGCGCCACGAACCCTCGCTCGACCGCGCAGAGCAGGCTCCGGCCGCCGGCGTAGTCGGTGTGCTTGCCCAGCAGCTCGATACGTCCGGGAATGAAGAACGCGCCGAGCCATGGCGCGTCATCTCCGTCGTCGGTCGCGTACCGCGGCTCGCGGCCGTGCGTGATGAGACCGTCTGGTATCCGCTCGGCGCCGTGCCCGGGAGCCGGCAACGCATCGAGGCAGCGAGCGAACAGCCGCTGCTTCGCGGCCGCTTCGCGATCCGCCATCCCCGCCGCCCGCAGCTGGCTTCCGACGCTTCTCACAGTTGCGGAACCACGCCGCGCAGCTCTGCGGCGACGGCGGCAATGTCGGCGCGGCTCGACAGATCGAGAACGGCGTCGTGGAACCGGAGAACGCGAAACGCCACGCCCAAATGGTCTCGCGCGTACTGCACCGCGTCCGGGAGCTCCAGCTCGCCGCGAGGCGAGCGCCCGATCATTCGGCACGCGCGAAAAATGTCGGGCGGCATCGACCAGCAGTTCATGCCAACGAAGATCTCCGGCCCGGCCGACTCCAGGGCCGCCGGATCGGGCTTCTCGATGATCCGCTCGAGCATGCCGTTGGAATCGATCATTGCCACCGCGAACCGCGTCACGCCCTCGGGGTCCATGTTCCCGCAGCGGACCATCGCCGAGCGCTCGAAGGCGGCGAGTCCCGGTGCGTCGAGATCGGCGAGCGCCCGGAGCGCGGCGATGGGATAGTAGTTGTCGGCGTTGACGACGAGCACGTGATCATCGCCGGCGAACGGCTCCGCGCTGAGCAGTGCATGAGCGGTCCCCAGCGCCCGCTTCTGGATCGCGAACTGCACCCGCGTTCGCGAGAGCTCGACCTCGCCGCCGTAGTACTCGCGGACGCGCGTGTGCCCGGGACCGATCACCAGGCAGACGTCCGGCACGCCGGCGTCGGCGAGCGCGCTGATCAGGTAGTCGAGAAACGGCCGCCCGATCGGGATCATGCCCTTGAGTCCCTCGTCGGCCAGCTCCGCCTGTGCCGGATCGAGGATCGCGCCGGGTGCGCTCTGGCGCATCCGCGTGCCCAGTCCCGCGGCGAGGATGACTGCCTTTCGTGTGCTCGTCACGCGTCTGCCGTCGTCTTCCAGAGACGTGGCAGCAGGCGAGCGAGTGCGACGCCGCTGGCGAGGAACACCGCGCCCCACACCAGTGCCTGCGCCGTCCGGCCGTAGAGAACGCTCCCCGTTCCGAACAGCGCGGCGTACACGAACGTGCAGCCGAGCACCCAGCCGAGGAGCGACATTGGCAGGGAATCGGGAGAGGGGCCGAGCCCGGACTCGGCGCGCACGGCCTTCCATCCGGGACCCGCCGGGCGGACGAGGCGATAGAAGGAGAGCAGGGTAGCCCGATCGGTCGGGCGCGTGAGGAACGTGACTGTGATCCAGACGACGGTCGTGATGGCGACCGTGATGAGCAGCGTCACGTGTCCCGGTAGCGCCAGGCCCATGCGGCCGGCGATGAAGAAGCCGAGCGCGACGACGAACGAGCCGACCATGGCCGAGATCTCGCTCCACGCGTTGATCCGCCACCAGAACCAGCGGAGCAGGTAGAGCAGTCCGGTGCCGGCGCCGATCGCCATCAGGAGCTGGAAGCTCGTCCGCGCCGTATCGAGCACGAACGTCAGGCCGCCGGCGGCGACCATGAGCAGCGCGGTGACGACGCGTCCGACGAGGACGTAGTGCCGCTCGCTGGCGTCGGCGCGCACGAACCGCCGGTAGAAGTCGTGCACCAGATACGACGTTCCCCAGTTGAGATGCGTCGAGATCGTCGAGACGTAGGCCGACAGCAGTCCGGCGACCATCAGCCCGAGGAAACCCGCCGGCAGAAACCGCAGCATCGCCGGATAGGCCATGTCGTGTCCGAGCATCCGCTGGTCCACGTGCGGGAACGCGGCCGCGATGTCGGAGAGCTCCGGATAGACGATCAGCGATGCCAGGGCGATGAGGATCCACGGCCACGGCCTGATGGCGTAGTGCGCGACGTTGAACAGCAGCGTGCCCTTGAGCGCATCGCTCTCCGAGCGGGCGGCGAGCATGCGCTGCGCGATGTAGCTCCCGCCGCCGGGCTCCGCTCCCGGATACCACACCGACCACCACTGGACCGTGATCGGGATGATCAGCACGGCGAGCGCCAGCGACCAGTCGCCGAAGTCAGGGAGGAAACCCAGCGACCTGGCGTCGAGGGCGGAGACCAACCCGGACAGGCCGCCGACCTCCGGCTGGCTGACCGCGAACCAGGCGGCGGCGATCGAACCCGCCATGGCGATCCCGAACTGTACGAGGTCGGCGACCATCACGCCCCACAGTCCCGACGTCGCGGCGATGCCGATGTTCAGAACTCCCGCGATGAGCAGCGTCTGCCACATCGGCCAGCCGAGCAGCACGTTGGCGATCTTCGCGGCGGCGAGGTTGACCGACGCCATGATGATGCAGTTGAACAGCAGGCCGAGGTACACGGAACGAAAGCCGCGGACCAGCCGTGCCGGCCGGCCCGCATAGCGGATCTCGTAGAACTCCAGATCGGTGAGCACGCCCGAGCGCCGCCACAGACGCGCGTAGAAGAACACCGTCATCATTCCGGTGAGCAGGAAAGCCCACCAGAGCCAGTTGCTGGCGACGCCGCCCTCGCGCACCAGATTGGCGACCAGGTTCGGCGTGTCCGTGCTGAACGTCGTCGCGACCATGGAAACGCCGATGAGCCACCACGGCGCGGCACGTCCCGACGTGAAGAACTCGGCTGTGCTCCGGCCGGCGCGTCTCGCCAGCAGGAGCGCCGGGAGGAACGACAGCGCGACCGCCGCGACGATGATGATCCAGTCCAGGCGGACGAGTTGCATGGTGGGGAGTCGGACCGTGGGCGTTCGGGGAGTCGAAGCGCCGGCCTACCGCCTGCCTGCCCCTTCCGGACCGGCGAGCCGGGCCAGCCGTCCACGGATCTCCGCCACCTGCGGCTGGAGCTCCGGGTCCGCGTTCCTCCACAGCTCGACGAACCGCGAGTAGTACGCCGCCGCCTTCTCCCGATCCCCCTTTGCCTCGTACAGCTCGCCGAGCCGCCGCGTCAGGTTCGGCACCGTGCTCACGTCCAGGTCGAAGCCCAACCGCTGCGACCATGGCGTCTCGAGGTAATGCTCGTACCAGACGATCGCCGAGTCCGGCATGTTCGCGCCATCGAAGGCACGGCCGAGGGATGGACTCAGGCAGATCACGCAAGCGCTGACCGGACCGTCCACCGTGGTGTCGCTCGCCAGGAGCTCGGCGATCGCATCGATCGGCTTCCCCTCCGCCAGCAGGACCTCGCCACGCAAGCGATGCAGGCTCGGCTCGGCCAGGCGCTGGTCGATGCTGTCGCGAACCTGTGCCTCTTCGCGCTCCAGGATCGCGCGCGCCAGCCCGGGCTGGCCGGCGGTCGCATGGAAGAAGATCTGCTGGAACCGTCGATCATCCGGAACGCCGGCCACCGCGCGCTCGAACCGCGCGATCGCCCGCTCCCGGTTCTGCACGATCACCAGATCGATGAACGCGGCGTAGATCGAGTCCTGGACCGGCGGCGCTGGAGCGCCGCGCGCGCTGTCGATCCGGCGTGCCTGGTCGAGCGAGCGCAGTGACGCCCGCACCTGTCCGCGGAGCAGTTGCAGCGCATGGAGCATGTACCAGCCGGCGGCGCTGGTTCGCGGATCGGGATGCGCCCGCATCGGTGCGCTCACCAGCTCCATCGAGTCGAGCTGGCCCCGCTCGTAGAGATAGACGAACTCTCCGCCCACGATCTGCGGAGCGTTAGGGAAGAGCTGCTCGCCGATTTGGCGCACCGAGTCCGCCTCGGCGATCTTTCCCTGGTGGAAGAGCACGGCCTCGAGATTCCCGTACGTGACGAATCCCGCGTCCCGGGCCGCGATCCGCCGCCGGTACAGCGACTCGGCGCGGGCGAATTCCCGCCGCGACGTCAGCAGGAGCGCCAAGTTGTGCAGCGATGCATCCGAGTCGGAGACCTTGCCGACGATCGACTCGTACGCCTCGAGCGCCTTCTGGCGGTCGCGCCCGGGCCCGCTCTGGTAGTAGTAGCCGGTCGCGTTCGCCGCCTCGACCTCGGTGAGCCGCGCCCGATGCTCGTACGCCTTCGTCGCCGCCGAGTCGATCTGCGCGCGCGGCATGCCGTTGTTGTTGAGCGAGACACCGAGCTTGCGCCAGGCCATCGCGAACGTCGTGTCCAGGGCCACCGCCTCGCGCAGAAGCCGGATCGCCTTCGGGTAGTCGCCCTCGATCTCTGCCGCCCGCGAACCGGCGGCATACTTGCGCAGCGCCTCGAGCGAGCCGGTCGTCACCGCTGCCAGAGCCGGCGTCGCCCGCACGTCCCGGAGCGACTCGCCGATCTCCGCCCGGAGCTTGCGGGCGATGCGCTCCGTGGCGTCGATGACACCACGCGCATCCGCAGTCTCGCGGAACGACGCCAGCTCGGCGCCGTCGGCCGCCGCCAGCAGCCGCGCGACGATGATGTACGTCCCCGTGCTGAGCGGCGTGATCGTTCCATCGACGATCGCGCTGATCCCCTCCCGCTCCGCCACCTCCCGCGCCACGGCCGAATCGAGCCGCGTATCCGGCGGCCGCTGCATCCGACGAAGCGCCTGCGCGATCGCCGCCGGCGATACGACCTGGACGACGCTCGACTGCGCGAGGTCGGTGCGCAGCGCTTCCGAGACGACGCCGCCGAGTAGCGTGTCGGGACCGGTCAACACCCGGAAGTCGGCGACCAGCAGCTTCGCGTTGGCCGGCATCCGCCCCTTCGCCAGCAGCGACGCGCCCGGGCCAATGCCCGCAGCGCCGAGCACGAGGTACGACGCGACGAGGATGACGAACGCACCCAGTGCACCGGCACCCGCTTTCATCAGTCGGGTCAGACGCAGGTGGGGACTCGCGCCGACGGCGACTCTCGTCATCGTCGTCATCGGCCGGGCGACCGGAGTGCCGTGCGTCGTCCGGGTCGGAGTCAGCAGGGCGTGCCGTCGCGCGGTGCGGTGCGCGAGGCCGGTCAACAGCAGCACGGCCAGCCCGAGCAGCACGACTCCGACGACCGCCTGGAGCACCCACTCCGGGAGTCCGATCGCGATCTCCGCCGCCTTGGCGACGATGACGACCCCGGCGGCGACCGCGGCGCAGATGACGAGAGCGCGTCCGAACGGCATGTGGCCGAAGCCGTACCCCGGCAACGCCTCCATCGTCCCGCTCGTCGCCACGATGTCGAGCACCTGGGCGATCTCGGCGGCGGTCTGCGGCCGCTGCGACGGCTCCTTGGCCAGACACCACATCACCAGATCGGCGAGTTGCGGCGGCGTGTCGTGCCGCAGCCCGGTCACCAGCGGCGGATCCTCGGTGACGTGCGCCGCCAGCATCCGCTGCGGCGTCAGGTTCGCGAACGGCGACGCGCCGGCGAGGAGCTCGTACGCCATGCACCCGAGCGCGTATATGTCGGCGCGGTGATCCACGGCCGGGTCGCCCGCAACCTGCTCCGGCGCCATGTACGCCGGCGTCCCGATCGCGGTGCCGAGTTGGGTGAGCGTGGCCCCACCGGGGGACTGCGCCGATCCGGCGGCTGCCAGCGCCTTGGCGATCCCGAAGTCGGTGACGACCGCGGTACCGCCGGAGAGCAGCACGTTGTCGGGCTTGATGTCGCGGTGCACGACACCGCGCGCATGGGCGTAGGCGAGCGCGCGGGTCACGTCGCGCATCACGCTCACCACCTCCGATCGGCAGCCGACCATCACGAGCGAGACGCGCGCGGAGCGACTCCCCCTCGACGAACGGCATCGTGTAGTACGGGAGCCCGTCCATCTCGCCCGCCGAGAGCACGGGAACGATGTTCGCCTGCTGGAGCGACGCGGCGACCTGGAGCTCGCGGTCGAACCGTTCGGCGGAAAGTCCGGCGGCGAGCTCGGGGGAGAGGACCTTCACGACGACCTTGCGGCGGAGCCGGGTTTCGTCGGCGACGAAGACCCGTGACATCCCGCCGCCGCCCAGCTCGCGCTCGAGCCGGTAGGTGCCGCCGAGGGCGGACTGGAGTTGGTCGCGCAGGTCGGGGGGCATGGCTGTACCAAGGTATGGCTGCTGAGAGCGGGGCGCGAGGAGCGGGTGGACGCGAGGGCCGCGACCGTCCTCCGCCTCCGTGACTGTCCTCGCTCCGACTCGCGCGCCGTCCTCCAGGTCGGACGCACCGAACGATCACTCCCGAGTCCACGGAATTCGGGCCGTTCTGGACGAGGACAACTCGCTGCCGGGCCCGTAGTCCGGGAGTGACCGATTCTTGCATACGGCGGGTTCACCACATCGAACGCGTGGCGATCCGCTGGTGGTCGCCGGAATCATCGAAGGAGCACGAGCATGCAACGAGTCGTGGTCGGCGCGGCGAACGTCGCTGGCATGGCGGTGGACTGCATCACGTCCGCGGCGGCTGCCGCGTGGCCCCGCAGCGTGGCGAATGGCGAGGTGGAGCGGCTGGCCGGCGACGGCCACGAGCCCGGCGCGGTCTGCGACTTCGGCTTCGTGCTCGCCCTCGATCCCGACGATCCGGACGCGACGCTTCGCGCGGTGCGCGCGGCTGGGTTCACGATCGATTACGATCCCCGGCGCGACCGTGGGTACGCCACGGTGCGCTCGACGCTCCCGCTGCGCGCGTTCCACCTCTCCTGGACGCTGACCCGCCTCGACCGCGTCGCCCGTCGAAACGGCGGCTTCGCCGAGATGCTCGGGCCGGTGTCGGGCAGCGTGTCCGTCGGCCGCCTGCGGGATCCGGCCGCCGCCGGAGCGCTGCGCACGAACCCCTGAGGGCGTCGAAGAACCCTCGCGCCGGCGATTGTCTTCCCCGGGGTGACGGCCTTCCCCGGATAGCGGAGGCTCGCCGGGCTCCGGGACTGCTCAGCAGCTTCCGCCGGCGGAGAGGAACCAGCAGCGCGTGAACGGCGACGTCCGGAAGAACGCGAGCAACATGGCCCCGACCTTCTCCTGACCGCTTGGTGCGGGATGCGTACCATCCGCCTGGAGGTCCGTGCGCACCCAGGTCAGCCCATCCGACCGTGCGGTCGTTCCGTCGGCCCACAGATACGCTCCCCACGCGGACCACGGTGCGACGCCGGGGTAGTCGAGGTCTCCCGCCTCGCCGTCCACACCGAAGCCGGCGGACTGCCGGATCTGCGCTTCGATCACCCACTTGACCGCGAAGCCGGACTCGTACGCGTAGGGCTCCGGGTTGAGTGTCGTCGTCGCGTACCCCGCATAGATCCGGCTCGACAGAAAGACCTGACGCACGTTGGGGTAGCGCACCCGGATCGCGCGGAGAATGTTGCCGATGTTGCGGTCGAGAAGGTGCGCGTCCGCGTTCGAGGCGGGAAGCGCCGTCGAGGGCTGGGGACGCGCCACCTTGACCCAGACGATCTGAACCTGCTGCTCGCTCAGGCCGAGCGGCGCAAGACGCGTGTCGCGGACGCGGTCGTAGTTGGCGTCGGTGGGCGAGTCCCACGTCTCGGCGGCCTGACCGCCGGCCGCGCCGTTCACGATGGCGAGCGTAGTGTGGTTCACCTCCGGATCGGCAGCCGCCAGTCCCATGAACGTCCACGACTCGCACGGCAGCGCCGAGCTCTGCGAGCAGAACTCCTGCGTCGTGTTCGACATGCCGATCGAGAGGAGCACGTAGGCACCGTCGGGATCGGGGTTGCCAGCCACGTCGAGCGGCGCGACGAGTCGCGCTTGCTCGAGGCCCGCCGCCGCATGCGCCGCCGGGGGCTCGTTTCCGGCGGAATAGAGTCCGCCGGTGAATCCCTTGTACGTGCGCTGCCCCATGTCCGTGAGAGCAATCGGCACCGTGCCGTCCAGTGGATCGCCGATGCTCGTCGGCCGGCCGCCGCCGCAGCCGCCGAGGACGAGCAGCGCCGTGCCGGCAATGTTGGCCAGCGCGGCGATGCGGCACCAACGTCTCGCGGCACTCCTGTATCGGGGCGATCGATGGTCGATGAGCGGCATTCGGTGCTCTGGTTGTGGGGCTACATGGCTCTCCCTGTTGTGAGACGCTCCAGATCGACTGCCGTCATACCGAATCACCGCCGCTGGGGGCGGCGCCCGTCCGCGGCTCCAAGATTCTCCCTCAGCCGGGATCGCCGGCGAGCGACTACACCATGTAGATCTCCCACGAGATGCCGTTCGTTGACACACTGCGCCGCCGAGCTCGCGGCCCTCGGGCGACATCCGGCGCCGGCGTGACCGCGCCCCGCCATGGCGGGATTGCTCCGCCCTACTCGGTCCTGAGCATCCTGGCCGGATCGATCCCGGCGACGCGCCTCGCCGGAATCCAGCAGGCGAGCAGCGCCACCGCGCCGAGTCCGGCCGCTACAGCGATGATCGTCATTGGATCGTATGGCGAGACACCGACCAGCGCGCCGGCGATGATCTTCCCCGTGAAGTAGATCCCCGGCCCGCCGACCAGCAGCCCGAGCCCGATCAGCAGCGCGCCCTCGCCGAGTTCGAGCGCATCTACGGCGGAGCCGAGTACCGGAAGCTCAAGGGGAAGTACGATCCGGATGGGCGGTTGCCGACACTCTACGAGAAGTGTGTGCGGGGTCGTTAGTACTCGCTCTTACGTCCGCGGACCGCGAGGCGACTCGGTTCGCTGCGGGGGTCGCGGTGTGGAGGTTGGCGGAGCCAGCTCGCGGCTTACACGCTGCGAGCCCGCGCCTTGCACGGCCGGGACTCGCGCGAAGTCATGCAGCGCGGTCTCTTGCTACGCCGCATGCTGGCTCCGCCAACCCCCACACCGCGACCACCGCCCACGAGGACTGACGCGCGAGAGCGGCACGACCGACGAACCCTCGCCTCCTCGCGGTGCGGGCGGTATGTATGTACAGCCGGCCCTTGGTCCGGCGCCCGTCTCACCTCCTCGAGGATGCGTCATGCTGGCGAGCTTCCGTTCCGCCGTCGCGCTTCCGGTGCTGGTCGCGATCGCCCCTGTCATCTCCGTTGCTGCCCAGACTCCGACCGCGCCGCCGGAGCGCGCGATCCGCCGAGACATACCAATGACCAACGCGATCCGCCGCGCCCACGAGGCGGGCACGCGCGACTCGACGGGACGTCCCGGCCGCAACTACTGGCAGCTCCGCACCGACTACGCCATTCGCGTCAGCCTCGACACCGGCACGCAACGGCTCACCGGCAGCGAGCGGATCACGATCCACAACTCCAGTCCCGACTCCCTGTCGCAGATCGCCCTGCGCCTGTACCAGAACCATTTCATCGGCACCAACCCTCGCGCCGCGCCGTGGACCCCCTCCGAGCTCACCGACGGCATGGTCATCACCCGCATGGCCGTGGACGGCCGACCGGTGAATCTCGCGCCGCCGCAGGGTCAGCAGCCGCGGGGCGCACGCCCGGCCGAACCGACCGCCTTCGGCCTTCGCACCACGATGGCGCGCATCGATCTCGCTTCTCCGATCGCGCCGAGCGGCACGGCCACGCTCGACATCGACTGGAATCACAAGGTGCCCGGCGGCTCGGGCCTCGGCCACCGCATGACTCAGCGCTGGGCCGACACGCTGTTCCAGCCGACGCAGTGGTTCCCGCGCGTCGCGATGTACGACGACCTGCGCGGCTGGGACTTCGAGCTCTACCTTGGCCCCTCCGAGTTCTACAACGGGTTCGGACGCTACGATGTGCGGATCGACGTGCCGGCCGGCTGGATCGTCTCGGGTACCGGCATCCTCCAGAATCCGGAGGATGTGCTGACGCCGGCGGCGCGCCAGCGGCTCGCCCTGGTGGTCGGCTCGGATTCGATCACCACCATCGTCGGCCCCGAAGAGACCGGCCCCGGTCGCGCCACGGTGCCCGGCGAGCGCCTCACCTGGCACTTCGTCGCCGACACAGTCAACGACTTCGCTTGGGCCACGGCGAAGAACTTCGTCTGGCAGGCGACGCGGGCGACGATTCCCGGCAAGGGAGCCGTTCCCATCCACATGTACTACCTCCCCGGACGGGCGCGCTTCTTCGCCGAGGCCGGTCCGGTCACGCGGCACGCGCTCGAGTTCTACTCCCGGCTCTGGTTTCCCTACGAGTTCCCGCAGCTCACGCTGCAGGATGGTCCGAGCGCCGGGATGGAATACCCGATGGTCATTAACTCCAACGTCGGCGCGGCCGATCACGAGGCGGCCCACCAGTGGTGGCCGATGGTGGTAGCCACCAACGAGACGTGGTACGGCTGGATGGACGAGGGCTTCGATCAGTACATGAACATCCTCTCGGCAGCCGATGCCGCCGGTCGCGAGCCGGTCTTCGACGGGCGCGGCCAGTCGTACGGCCGCACCGTCGGCAACGAATTCGAGCCGCCGATGATGTGGAACGCCAATTACGCCGGCCCCGGGTACTACGGCTTCACCACCTACGCCAAGACGCCGCTCATGCTTTCGATGCTCGGGGGGGTCGTCGGCGACAGTGCCGTGCAGCGCGCGCACCGTGAGTGGGCCGTGGCGTGGAAGTACAAGCACCCGTCGCCATGGGACTGGATGTTCTCCATGAACCGCTCGCTTGGCCGGGACCTCGGTTGGTTCTGGTACTCGTGGCTGTTCACGAACGAGAGCGTGGACGGCTCGATCCAGCGGATCGCGACCAGCGGCTCGCGTACGACCGTCACCGTGCGGCAGGATGGTCAGATGCCCTCGCCGGTCGTGCTGCGCGTGCACTTCGCCCCCGCCGGGCCCGCAATCCGCCCGATGCGGAACGCGCGAATGGTCGACGACTCGACGGCGATCGTCACGTGGCCGGTCGACGTGTGGCTTGCCGGGAGCCGAACCTTCGACGCAGTGCTCGACTTCGGCGGCCGCCGGATCGAGCGGATCGTGTTCGACCCGCAGTGTCGTTTTCCGGATCGCGATCCCTCCGACAACGTGTGGCCGAGAGGGGCGGAGACGGCAGCCGCGGGCGCGGGGCAGGGGGTAGCAGCGGCACGCCCCTACGTGTGCGGGGCTGGCCGATAGTTTTGCGGGCCAAGCGTCGCGCGACAGCGCGCAACGATCTTGTCGGCCGCCGCGCCGGCAGCCAAGTTCAGCGACGCTGTCCTTCCAAACGGAGGTGTTCGATGAACCGCGTGGCGCTCTCTCTCGGTCTCCTGCTCCTCGTCACGTCGGCTACTGATCCGGCGTATGCCCAGCAGACCGCAGCGGCCGGTCAGAAGCGCGCCCTGACGCTGGAGGACTACTATCGGGTCAAGAGCGTCGGCTCGCCACGCATCTCGCCCGACGGCCGCTGGGTGGCGTACACGGTCTCGCTCCCGATCGAGGCGACGAACGGCAACCAGACCGAGTCGTGGCTGGTCGCCGCCGATCGTGCCGCCGCGCCGGTGCGCGTGCGGCACTCGGGTCGCGACGTATCCAACCCGCGATGGGGAGACGACGGCCGGCTGCGCTACGGCTTCGAGGGCGACACGTGGGTGATCGATCCGCGGCGACCCGCCGACCCGGCCGTGCGCGAGGATGCCGAGCCGCCAGGGAGAACGCCGAGCCCTGACGGGCGCTGGGTCGCGCGCACGCGGCAGCTTCCGGCGTCTCCGCGTCCACCGGCGGCGATGACGGACTTCGAGCGGCGGCACGAGGAGCGGTTCAAGGGAGCGGCGTTCGACTGGTATCCGTTCCGGCAGGACGGTCAGCGATTCCCGTTCCCCGACCGCCGCCAACGGCCGGCGACGGAGATCTTCGTCGAGCCGGTCGATGGGAGCGAACCGGCGCGCCAGGTGACGCGGCTCGGGCTCCAGGCCGGTGGACCGCGGTGGACGCAGGATGGCCGGGCGATGGTCTTCACTGCCAACGAGGGCGTGCTCGACGAGATCGCCTACGGCTCGAACCAGCTCTTCCGCGTGACCGTGGATGGACAGCTCACCCGGCTGACGAACGACGGCTTCAGTTACTCGAACGTCGAGTTCTCGCCCGACGGCCGCTGGATGTCGTACGTCCGCTCGTTCGGTACAGACATGATCATCGGCATGAAGCTGGATCACGGCGGATCGCAGGACATCTGGGTGCAGCCGGTCGCCGGCGGTGAGCCGGTGAACCTGACGGCGGACTGGGATCTGGATCCGGGCACGCCGCGCTGGTCGCCCGACGGTCGCTGGATCTATTTCACCGCCGGGATCGGCGGGTCCACGCACCTGTTCCGGGTATCGGTGCCCGCGGGCAGGGTCGAGCAGGTGACGACCGGCGCGCGGCGGCTGAACGGGCTCGACATCGACCGCGCGTTCCGACGGATGACGTACACGGTGGGCGACTTCGACCGTCCGCCGGAGGTGTACGTGGCCGACATCGACGGCCGCAACGAGCGCCGTCTCACCGACGTGCACGCGGAGTTCCTCGCCGGCGTCGAGCTCGCGACGCGGCCGTCGGAGTCGGTGCGCTGGACGAGCTACGACGGCACACCGGTGGAGGGCTTTCTCATCTTCCCGCGCGGCTACGATGCGGGCCGCGGTCCGTATCCGCTGATCGTGATGAACCACGGCGGTCCGCACTCCGCCTCGGGCTACGGCTTCGGCTTCAAGAACTCGCTGTTCGCCGCCCATGGCTACTTCGTCTTCCTGCCCAACTTCCGCAGCTCCACCGGCTACGGCGAGGCGTTCAAGTGGGGGACCTGGGGGTCGTGGGGCACGAAGGATGGTGAAGACGTGATGTCGGGCGTGGACTGGCTCATCGCCCAGTTCCCGATCGACCGCGAGCGTGTGGGGTCGACCGGCCACTCCTACGGCGGGATCCTCACCAACTGGCTGATCACGAGGTACCCGACCCGGTTCAGGGCCGCGGTTCCCGGCGCCGGCGAGTCCAACTGGACGAGCAACTACGCGCTGTCGGACGTCGCGCGGACCAAGGACACGGAGTTCTTCGGGCCGCCGTGGGATTCGCGCACCCGGGAGATCATGATCAGGCAGTCACCTTACCTCAACTCGGGTGGCGTGAAAGCGGCGACGCTGTTCATCCACGGGGAGGTGGACTATCGGGTGCCGCTCGAGGGGGCGATCCAGCTCTACACGTCGCTCAAGAGGCAGGGTGTGCCGGCGAAGCTGATCATCTACGAGGGGCAGTCGCATTCGATCAGCGGGCACTGGAACAATGTGCACCGGATGATGAGTGAGCTCGGATGGTGGGAGGCGCATCTCAAGCCGAGTCCGGTGGTACGGACGGACGGCGGCTGAGGCGCCGAGCAGTCCCTGCTGCTTGATCGTGGCTAATTCAAGCACGATGGTCTCTATGCGGTAGGCGCCATCCTCCCACTCGAGCCACAGTGTGACTCCGCCAACGCCTCGGCAGGGGCCGACTGCGTACCGAACCATATGAGCATTCGAGCGGGTCACTTCGACCTGAAAGCGATAGGCAACGATAGTCTGGTGAGGACCCCAAGTGCGGAGCGAGTCGCCCAACCTGGCGAGAGCCTGTCTGTATCCTTCGCCGGTCCTCGTCGCTCGAACTGTCAAAGCCATTGCCAAGGAGTCGTTGCCCACGCGCTGCGGTCAGGAAGGAAGATGCAGCCCGTTCAACTTCCCTGGGCACACTGAGCCTCGCCGCTGTCCCGCACCCGAGAACCGCAGAAAGGGAGAGGACAAGTGGCCATCCCCACGACACTGGACGGGCCTGCGGACCTCGCGTGTGGTGCACCGACCAGAGCCGGCCGCTATTGGCCGTCTACGCGCGGCCAACCCGAACAACCTCTCTTGCGTCATTGCCTTTCGGGACACCGGGAGCCAGCAAGGCAACTCCCGGATGCAACCATCAGCGGTATCGCTCATCGTCTGCGTTGCACGCGCACCCCTTTCTCTCTGCTGTGCTGCTCATGCTCCAAACTTCTCACAGGTTGGAGGCTCCTGCAAACCCGGGGCGGTTCAGACCCACCTCGCCGCAGATCAGTCAGTGCGCGCGCAGCGCGCATACCGCACAGGGGGTATTCTTCACTATCGCTGCTCTCGGAGCTCGCTGGCGATCAATGGCTCGTCACCGTTTTGGCCCAAAGCACTCCCCTAGCGCCACTCGAACGTTTCGACGCGCACGGTGTCATCTTCCCTCTCGAGCCAAAGGATGACATAGCCGCCGCGCTCGCCCGATCCAATTGCGTACTCCAGCCGGTGAGCATTTGGCCGATGCCGGCCAATGTGCAATTCGTACCGCCTCAACCGTGTGTCCTCACCCCAGCGCCTCAGGGCTTCGCCTAGTTCCGAGACGCCACTTGAAAAAGCTGAATCGTTAGCCGTGGATCGCACTGTCCATCGTCGAGCCTCAGCCTCGTCTCCTAGCCGAGCTGCTGCGAGGAAGGCGCTTGCCGCACGCTCAACATCGGCAGGTGCCGCAAGACTCGCCGCCTCGACGCAGCTCGCCAAGCCGAAGACGAGCGCGAGCATTGCATAGCATCCACAGCGTTGCGCCTGCCAGAGGTGCTGCAAAGTCGGTGCTTTCAAAACATGGCCGCGACTCGCGTTGCATTTGGGCCTCATCATTAACGCTGGCGATCCTGGTCAAAGCAGCGGCTTCCCCGACACCCTTGGGAGCTCTGCGGGGCAACACTGGCGCCGACGGGACCCGGTGTGCGCGACGCGCCGACACTCACCTCAGCGCCGACGCTGGTGACCTGCGAAGACCCACCGGATGAAAGAGCTAAAGTCGTTGTCAAGCTGAGCTGCACTACGCCAAGGTCGGGACCGTATGTAAGTGTCACTTCGGTCGAGCCGCTCGTAGGCCGAGATACCTCGTAACGTATGCCGAACGCGCCGCCAAGAGCTTGTGTGGATAAGCCCGCTCCACCCCGTGCGGCAGCGCGCCCCGTCAGATCTGCTTGCAGTTCACCAGATGCCATGCCTCCCCCGACGCTTGCGTACACGACCGTGTTCTCAGCGGTAACTCTTGCGGGCTCTATGATCTCCCGTCGGAACGCATCTCGCACGTACGTTCCCGCAGGACCACACAACGGAGGGCAGCGCGAGAGGCCAAACGGATCCGTGAAGTTGACCGGGTCGCCGCCCGCGAATCCGTAGAGGTTGAGCCCTCCGGCCAAGCCGATCGGGTCCTGCTGCGTACATTGGACCGGTTGGAGGCCTCGTCGTACGTCGCCGCGTCGGAAGTCAGGAGATCACTTCTCTTTAGCCGCCTCGTTTTCTTCAGTTCGGTCGTAGTTTTCGTATTTTGGCCATGATGCGAGTTTTCACGGCCCGAGGCCAGTGGCGCGTCCCGCTAACAGGTCAGTTCTGGCGATACGCTTCCTCGCCAGCAGCCGTCGCAACCAGCCGAAAATGAGGTCGCCAGTGACTGGCCTCGAGCCAACTCAAATCATCGGCTAAAG
>DATKCV010000131.1:0-88735 GCA_035513015.1 Gemmatimonadaceae bacterium | reverse complement strand
GCGATCACGTCCTCGCGGACGAGCATCTCGAGACGGGCCTTCTCGGCGCTTCGTTCGGCGAGCGATGCTTCGTCGAACAGTCCGCCGGACTCGCCGGCCGCGAGGTGCGCGGTCTCGAACGCGAGCGACGCGAGGATGGCGACGGCCGGGTCGCCTTCGCCGGCCGACGCCAGCACTCTGGGCATCTCGCCGAGCCGGTGCGCCGCCTCGATCATGCCGAGATCGCCGGCGAGCACGGCTCGACAGGTCTCGACGGCGATGCGGCGCTCGTCGGCAGTCAGCTCGGTTGCGGGCATTCGGAACAGGTAGGCGGGGACGTGCCGCGCCCGGCCTGGAGTCTCGGGCACCGGCGAGTCCGGAGCTCGAGGGGCTCCGGCGCGAGAGCCGCGGACGGATGATGCGCATTGGAGGCGCCCACGGCAACGCGTCCTACGGGCCGGCCACCACCGCGGGACGATCTCGGCCCTCGTTCATCCCCGTGTACAGCGCCAGGTCCGGCGCCCACCCGCTGTGATCAGCCAACGGAGACCTCGCCGGGAGCGTATTCGACCCGTATCATGGCGTGAGTCCGTCCGCCCTACAGCCGGGCGCCGACGCCGGGGGCACGCGACTCCTCGCATCAGTCGCCCCGGCCGCGCCCTCATCCATGGAGAACCGAGGTATGCCCCACATCGTGAAGAGGGGCCGCCGCGCGGCCGGCAGCACCGGCAGGCTGCCGGCGGCGGGTCTGGCGCTCCGCGCCGTCGGCGCAGCGAGCCGTCCGTCGTCAGTCCCGCGCCGGCTGGGACTCGCGTTGGCCGCGCTCACCCTGGTGACGACGGTCGCGTCGCCCGCCGCGGGGCAGGGCGCGTCGCCGGTCACCGAGACGGCCCGCGCCAACCGGGCCAATTGGGTTCTCGCCGACCGCTACAGCACGACCGCGCTGCGCAACGTCGTCTACAGCACGAGCGTTCAGCCGCGGTTCATCGGCCAGACCGACTCACTGTGGTACAACTGGCGCAGCAGCGACGGGTCGCGCTTCTATCTCGTGCTCCCGCAATCGCGGACGAAGCAGCCGCTGTTCGACCATGTGAAGCTGGCCGCGGCGCTGGCCGCGGCGCACCGCCGCGCGTACGAACCGAACAACCTTCCCTTCACGACACTCAACTTCACGAAGGACCATCGGAAGCTGCGATTCCAGGTGGACTCGATCCGTTACGAGTGGGACTTGCGGGCCGAGACGCTGCGGAGCCTTGGCCGGTGGCGCCGCGACTCGATCCCCGATGACGAGGAGCGTGCGACCGGCGGCGGAGGTAGTGGAGGAGGAGGCGGTGGCGGCGGCGGGTTCGGAGGCGGCCAGCAGGCGGACTTCCGCAATTTCTCGCCCGACAGCACCGCGTTCGTGTTCGCCCGCGAGCACGAGCTCTTCCTGGTCGACGTCGCGCAAGGCGACACGGTGCGGATCAGCCGCGACGGCGAGCGGAACTACAGCTTCGGCTTCCGCGACACGGCCCAGGTCCAGCAGCAACAGCAGCAGCAGCAGGACGACGATCTGGATGAGGGGGAGCGGCAGGAACGGCAGGCGCGCTCGCGCGATCCCCGGGTCCGGGCCAACGTCACCTGGTCGCCGGACTCGCGCGCCTTTTTCGTGACGCGCAACGACAGCCGCAAGGTCAAGGAGCTGTACCTCGTCAACGTTCTCGCCGATCCGCGCCCCACCCTCCGCTCCTACACGTACGCGATGCCGGGCGAGGAGAACGTCGCGCGGATGGAGCTCAACGTCTTCCGGCGCGGCGACTCGCTCGTCACGCCGGTGAACGTGCGGCGCTGGAAGGACCAGCGGCTGCTGCACATCCACTGGACGACCGGCTCGGAGACGCTGCGGCTCGTGCGCCGCGCACGGACGCAGCGCGACCTGGAGCTGATCGAGGTCGATCTCGGTACACGGCGGGTTCGCACGCTGCTCACCGAGTCGGTGGAGAGCGCCTTCCTCGAGACACAGCCGGTGCGGTACGTGAAGCCAGGCGGTGACATGGTGTGGTGGTCGGAACGGTCGGGCTGGGGGCACTACTACCTCTACACGCACGACGGGGTCTACAAGCGGCCGCTGACCGAAGGGTCGTGGCGGGCCGAGCAGGTGGTAGCGCTCGACTCGATCCGGGGCATCCTGTGGATCGCCGGCGTCGGCCGCGAGGCCGGGGAGAACCCGTACTTCCGGCATCTGTACCGGGTGAACGGCGACGGGAGCGGGTTCACGCTCCTCGATCCGGGGCACTTCACCCACGTCAGCACCGTCTCGCCGACGAGGCGGTTCATCGTGGCCAACTACTCGCGGGTCGATTCCCCGACCCGGTCGGTCGTCCGCGAGGCGCTCACCGGCCGCGTGGTGATGGAGCTCGAGGAGGCCGACGTCTCCAAGCTGGTGGAGATGGGCTGGTCGATGCCGGAGCGGTTCACGACCAAGGCCGCCGACGGGGTCACCGACATCTACGGCGTGATGTGGAAGCCGTTCGACTTCGACTCGACGCGGTCGTACCCGCTGATCGCCCACGTCTACCCGGGTCCGCAGACGGAGACGGTGACGCACACGTTCTCACCGAACCCGGTCCCGCAGCAGCTCGCGCAGCTCGGGTTCATCGTGATCCAGATCGGGAACCGGGGCGGGAGCCCGCAGCGTTCCAACGCCTATCACAGCTTCGGGTACTACAACCTTCGTGACTACGCGCTCGCCGACAAGAAGACGGGGATCGAGCAGCTCGCCGCCCGTCACCGGTTCATCGACATCGAGCGGGTGGGGATCTACGGCCATTCGGGCGGCGGCTTCCTCACCGCGGCGGCGCTGCTCCAGCCGCCGTACAACGACTTCTTCAAGGTGGGTGTGTCATCGGCCGGGAACCACGACAACAACATCTACAACCAGAACTGGAGTGAGCAGCACCACGGGCTGAAGACGATCGTGCAGCGTCGCGACTCGGCAGCGGCCGGAAGGACGCGGGCGTCGGCCGAGCGCGGGACCAATCCGGGCGGCGGCGAGCAAGGCGCGTCGGAGGACGCCGACGGAGCCGCCATCGCGACGGTCGGCACCACCGTGACGATCGCCGACGAGCGCGTGCTCGGCGCCTGGTACGACCCGGACACGGTGGACGTGGATGCCGATCTCAGGTACGAGATCAAGGTGCCGACCAACAGCGAGCTGGCCGCCAATCTGAAGGGCCGGCTCCTCCTGGTGCACGGGGACATGGACAACAACGTGCATCCCGGCAACACGATCCGGCTCGTCGATGCGCTGATCAAGGCGAACAAGCGGTTCGACTTCATGATCATGCCGGGCCAGGCCCATGGGTTCGGCAGGATGCAGCCGTACTTCACCCGGATGACGTTCGAGTACTTCACCGAGCATCTGATGGGCGACTACTATCGGGCAGGCGCCGACATGCCGTAGGCGTTCCGGGTACCGGCATGGTGCACGCCGGTACCCGGTTCCATATTGCCGTCGTGCCCGCAGTGCCGGCGTGTCGACTCGCGGGCACAGCCGGCCGGGCGGGGCAGCCACGCAGGATGGAGGTTCGAACATGCCGATGACCACCCCCGCCCCCGTTCGTCCAATTGGTCCAATTGGTCCAATTCGTCCAATTCGTCCAATTCGTCCAATTCGTCTAATTGGTCCAATTCGTTCCCTTCTCGCCCTCCTGCTCGGCGCCGTCAGCCTCACCTGCGCCTGGCCGATCGAGGCGCAGCGGCTTCCGGAGCGACTCACCGACGAGGCGTTCTGGAAGCTCGTGACCGAGATGTCCGAGCCGGGTGGCTACTTCCGGTCCGAGAACTTCGTGTCCAACGAGACGACGTTCCAGTGGGTCCTGCCCGAGCTGACGCGGACCGTCGGCACTGGCGGTGTCTACATCGGCGTGGGACCCGAGCAGAACTTCACGTACGTGGCGGCACTCGAGCCGCGGATGGCGTTCATCATCGACATCCGGCGGCAGAACATGCTCCAGCACCTGCTCTACAAGTCGCTGTTCGAGCAGTCCGCGGACCGGGCCGACTTCCTCTCGCGCCTGTTCTCGCGCCCGCGTCCGGCGGGACTGGACTCCACCACGACCGCCGGCGCGATGTTCGCCGCGTTCGACGCCGTGGAGCCGGACAGCGCGACGTTCTGGAAGAACGTGGCCGGCGTGCGCGCGCACCTGGTGGACCAGAAGAAGCTCGGCCTGAGCGACGACGACCTGCGGACGATCGACTACGTCTACTTCGCGTTCTACTCCGCGGGTCCGTATCTCAACTACTCGTTCTCGCCGTCGCGCGGTGGCTACGGTGGGCGGCGGATGCCGACGCTGGCCGAGCTGATGGTGGAGACCGACGCCGAGGGTTCAGCGCGGAGCTTTCTGGCGACCGAGGCCAGTTTCCGCGTCCTCCGCGACCTGCACCGCCGCAACCTGATCGTGCCGCTGGTCGGGGATTTCGCCGGAGACAAGGCGATCCGCGCAGTGGGGCAGTACGTCCGCGAGCGGGGGGCGACGGTCAGCGCGTTCTACACCTCGAACGTCGAACAGTACCTGTTCCAGCAGGGCGACGACTGGCGCCGCTTCTTCTCCAACGTCGCCACGCTCCCGGCCGATGAGCGGAGCACGTTCATCCGTGCCGTGTTCAACTTCGTCTACGCGCAGAACCAGGCGCCCGGCCCGCGCTCGGCGACGCTGCTCCATCCGATCGGCGAGGCGGTGAAGGCGTTCACCGAGGGGCGGATTCTATCGTATTACGACGTGGTGCAGATGTCGAGGTGAAGGCGGCTCCTGCGCCTGCGTCTCGATCGCGAACACCAGGCTGGCGAAGAACAGCGCGGCGGCGGTGGCGATGGCCGCCAGCAGGCCGCGCGTCATCCACGGAATGGCCCGTCCGCCGTCCAGATATCGATCGATGAACGGGTCGCTGGGTCCGTTCGAGGGATCGGACGATTCAGTCTCGAACGGCGTGTCTGCTTCGGGAATCGCGTCGCTGGCTCGCATTGTCATCTCCGGGGCTCGCCGCTCGCGCCGGCCACGGAGGGCTTTCGTGGCGTGCGTCGGGCGGTCGTCACGAGACGAACCTACGGCGGGCCCGGACGGGGAAGCATACGCCCGGCGACGTACCACGCGCGCGAAAATGACGTAGATGGACGTTCCGCAGTACTACGCCGCCGTCCGTCGAACGCACCGAGGGCGCGGTCGGGAGATCCGGCGTTCATGCTCGCGCAATCATCCGTTGCGCAGCACGGTCATCGGATCCACCCGCGTCGCTCGGCGTGCCGGGACCCAGCTCGCCACCAGCGTCACGGCGACGAGCACCATGACGACGCCGAGGAAGGCCAGTGGGTCGGTGGCGCTCACACCGAAGAGCAGGTTGCGCAGCACCCGCGTCAGCGCGAGCGCCGCCGCCACGCCCGTCAGGACCCCGAGTGCGGTGAGGGCAGTTCCGTGTCGCAGCACCAGCCCCATGACATCGGATCGCTGGGCACCGAGCGCCACGCGGATCCCGATCTCCTGCTCCCGCTGGGCGACGAGGATCGATACGACACTGTAGACGCCGAGCATCGCCAGCACGAGCGCGGTGACGCCGAACACGCCCACCAGCAGCAGCGTGAACCGGCGGTCGGCGATCGAGGCCGAGACGACCTCCTCGATCAACCGGAATCGCGGCGGCAACGTGGGCGCCAGATCACGGACCACCTGCCGCGCCGGCGCGATCAGGCCCGCAGCATCGCCGGTGGTTGCGACCACCAGCGTGAATCTCGACGCGAAGCGAGGCCGCTGCCGGTGCGATCCGTAGAAGATCGATGCCGGCTGGGCGTCGAGGCTCGCCTCGCGGATGTCGCTCACCACTCCCACTATTGTGAACACGCGCAGGTCGCCATCCATGTTTCCGAACTGGATGAACTTCCCGATCGGGTTCTCATCCGGCCACCGCGTGCGCGCCAGCGACTCGCTGATCACCGCGACGTGCGGTGCATCGGGGCCGTCGCTCTCCTCGAACAGCCGCCCGCGTACGAGCCGCATTCCCATCGCTGAAAAGTAGCCGTCGCTGGCGATCCGATACTCGGCATAGCCTGTCCGCGCGGGATCACGCATCAGCTCACCGACGCGCTCCCACGCGATCTCCTCATCCGGGCGCGTCATCACGAGGAACGCGCCGTTCGCGTAGCCGCCACCCAGCGGAAACGCGCTCACGCCCCCGACGGCGGTGACGCCCGGGAACGACCGGAAGCGCTGGATCAGCTCGTCGTAGAGCCGCGTCTGGCGTACCAGCGTCCCGGCATCGCCGCTGCGCGGAAGCGACAGCTCGAGCACGACCGCTCGCTCCGTCCGGTAGCCCGGATCGAGCGCTACGAGGTGCATGAAGCTTCGCCCGAGAAGACCGGCGCCGACGAGCAGCACGAGCGTCAGCGCGACCTGGGCCACCACGAGTCCGCTGCGTACGCGGTGCCCGCCCCCGCCCGACATCGTGCGCTGGCTCTGCGCCAGCGCCTCGCGGACATCGCCGGCCGTGCCACGCAGCGCGGTGAGCAGGGCGATGACCGTCGCCACGACGGCGGAGGTGCCGAAGGCGAACGCGAGCACCGGCCAGCTCACTCCGATCTCGCCGAGCCGCGGCAGGTTCCCCGGCTCGAGCGCCGGCAGCAGCCTGACGCCTGCCCACGCGAGCAGGATGCCGACCGCGCCTCCGGCCAGCGCGAGAACGAACGATTCGGCCAGGAACTGCTGCACCAGACGGGCGCGCCCGGCTCCCATCGCGACGCGCACGGCCAGCTCGCGCTGTCGCGATGCCGCGCGGGCCAGGATGAGGTTCGTCACGTTTGCGCAGGCGATGAGCAGGAGGAACGCGGAGGCGCCGAGCAGTACGAGCAGGGCAGGACGCACGCGTCCCACGAGCTGCTCGCGCAGCGGCACGACGGCCGCATCCACCATCCAGGTGTCGTCGCCGTGCTGAACACGGAGACGTCGCGAGATCGCCGACATCTCCGCCCGCGCCTGCTCGAGCGAGACGTCGGCGCGCAGGCGGCCGATCACCCGGAAGTTGTGCGCGGTGCGGCTCGGCAGCACAGGATCGAGCTCGCGCGGCGTCAGGAGGTCGACCTCGGCCGGGAAGTCGAACGTCGGCGGCAGGACGCCGACGATGTGGTGCACACGGTCGCCGAAGGTCAGCGTGCGCTCGCCGAGATCGACCGCGCCCTCCAGATGCTGCTGCCAGAAGCGGTGGCTGACGAGCACTGCCGGCGCGCCGCCGAGCCGCTGTTCCTCGGCCACGAAGCCGCGGCCGATGACCGGCTGCACTCCGAGCACGGCGAGGAACTCGCTCGATACGCGCGCCGCGGGCACGCGCAGCGGCTCGCCCGCGCCGGTCACCGAGACGTCGCCGCCGGTCGCCAACTGCGCCATCGCGCTGAAGCTGCGACTCTGTTCCTTCCAGTCGGCGAAGTTGGGATCGGAGACCGACGACCGCCCGCCGGTCGGCGACACCTGCCAGAGCTGGACGATGCGATCCGAATCGGGGTACGGCAGTGGGCGCAGCAGGACGCCGTGAACCACGCTGAAGATCGCGGTCGTCGCGCCGATGCCAAGTGCCAGCGTGAGAATGGTTGCCGCCGCGAAACCGGGGGCGCGGGCGAGCGTACGAAACGCGTAGCGGAGGTCGCGGCGGATGGTGTCCATGTGGCGGGGGGGGTGGCGGTTCGCCGGCGTCCGGGACCACGACGACTCCGCCGCGGCTCGGGTGATTTGTCGGTCGTACGACGCGAGGGCGTCTCCGGTTTCGACAAACGTTCGGCGCGCATGGTTTGAGATCCGGGTACCGGAGCTTTCAACCCTCCTGCTCATCCGGCTGTCAGACATCGCGGGCCATTCCTCGAGCGAACCGCAGGAGGACGCGAAGGTGCAGGCTCGCGCTTCGCGAACGGCTTTCCTCTGCGTCCTCTGTGGTTCAAACCCGGGATCGAGAGCTAATGACTCGATCCCAAGAACCTGAAAGCGAGGCCTGAACAAGATGTTTCTGGAGCTGCGCAATGCGGTCCGCGCTCTTCTGCGCGCGCCACTGTTCCTGTTCGCCGCCGTATCCTGCATAGCCCTGGGCGTCGGCGCTACGGCGGCGATCTCGAGCGCCATCGACCGCGCGCTCCTTCAACCGCTGCCGTTCCGGAACCCGGACCGGCTGGTGACCGTCTACCGGACCACGCCCCACTTCGACACCGGTCCGTTCGCCGCTCCGAACTATGCGGATCTCGGGCGGATGAGCGGGCAGCTCGAGGAGCTCGTGGCGGTCGCCACGGCATCCGCGCTCCTCACGCTGCCCGACGACGCCATGCGCCTGGCGACGCTCCGCGCGACGGGGAACGTCTTCCGAGCGCTCGGAGCACAGCCGCTGCTCGGACGCGTTTTCGGGACCGAAGACGATGCACCGGAGGCGCCGCCGGTGGTCGTGGTCGGCGAGGAGCTCTGGCGCGAGCGCTTCGGCGCCGACCCGGCGCTGATCGGCCGCGCGATCACGCTCGATGGTCTCTCGCGCACGGTGATCGGCATCCTTCCACGGGACTTCCGCCTGCCGCACGGCGGGCGGGTGCTGCGTGCCGAGGCCTGGGTGCCGATGCAGTTCTCGGCGAACGAGCTGGGTCAGCGGCGCAGCAACTTTCTGATGGCCATGGGAAGGCTGGCACCGGGAGCGACGGTCGAGTCGGCGAACGCGGAGCTGGTGCGTCTGTTCGAGGGCATCGTCGAGGCCAATCCGCAGTTGAGGGGAGAACAGGTGCGCGTCGTTCCGCTCCAGGCGGAGAGCGTTCGCTCGGTGCGCACGCCCCTCCTGCTTCTCTTCGGGGCGGTCGTGCTGGTCCTGCTGATCGCGGCGACCAACGTCGCCAGCCTGCTGCTCGCCCGCGGCGTGCAACGGCAGCGCGAGCTGGCGATCCGCGCTGCGCTCGGCGGCGGGCGGTGGACCGTCGTGCGGCCGGTGCTCACCGAGACCGCCGTGATCATGGGGCTGGGTCTCGTTTTCGGACTCGTTCTCGCCTGGGTGGGCGTGCGCACGATCGGCACACTGGCGGCCGAGCGGATTCCGCAGCTCGCCGGATTGGGGATAGACGGGCGCGTGATCGCGTTCGGTGTCGTGCTGGCGATCGTCGTCGGCGCGCTGTGCGCGGTGGTGCCGGCGTGGCGGGGCGCGGCGGTGGACCCGCAGGACGCGCTCCGCGGCGGCCGCGGTGCGCTCGGCTCGCGGGCGCAGCACCGGGCGCTGGGGACGCTGGTCGTGGTGGAGGTCGCACTCTCCCTGATGCTGCTGATCGGCGCGGGGCTCGTGCTTCAGGGCTTCGCCGGGCTGCTGCGCAACGATCCCGGCTTCGACCCGACGCCGATCCTCACGGTGAGGGCCACGGCGTCGGCCGCCGACTATCCGGACAACACGGTGGTTCCGCGCTTTCTGGAGCCGGCGCTCGCCGAGATCCGGCGGATTCCCGGCGTTCGTGAGGCGGCGGCGATCTCGCTTCTCCCCTACGAGACGTGGGGATGGAACTTCAACGTCCGCTACGAGGGGCACCCCGCCGACGATCCCACGCAGCGGCCGCTGATCGAGAACCGCGTCGTGACTCCCGAGTTCTTCGAGGTGACCGGCCAGCGGCTCCTCGCCGGACGGCTCCTGCGGGACAGCGACGACCTTCGCGCCGGTGCACCGGCCGTGGTCGTCGCCAACGAGGCGCTGGTCCGGCGGGATTTCCCCAACGAGGATCCGATCGGCAAGCGCTTTCACAGGACCGACACCATCTTCGCGACGATCGTCGGCGTGGTGAGCGACATAAGGAACACCGGTCCGCTGCAGGAACCGCAGCCGGAGATCTACTGGCACTTCCGACAGAGCGGCGGATGGACCGCGTTTCCGATCGTGGTGCGCGTCGAGCGGGGTGATCCGGCCGCGATCGCCGGCGCAGTGCGCGCCGCCATCCGCGGAGTCGACCCCAAGGTGGCGGTGACGCACGTGCGGACGATGTCCGAGGTCATCGGCGCAAGTCTGGGGCGGCAGCGGTTCTACGTGACACTGCTCGGCGTCTTCGCCGGGGTCGCCGTGGTGCTCGCGGTGTCGGGGATCTACGGCGTGATGAGCTACGCCGTCGCCCAGCGCACGCGGGAGCTGGGGATCCGGACGGCGCTGGGAAGTACGTGGGCACGCACGCTCCGGCTGGTGACGATGCAGGGTGCGGTGCTCGTCGGCGTGGGTATCGCGCTCGGTCTGGCCGGCGGCGCGGCCGCGACGAGACTTCTGGCCAGCATGCTCTACGGCGTCAGCCCGCTCGACGCCGCGACGTGGGCGATGGCGACGGCGGCGCTGGCGGCCGTGGGCGTGCTCGGGACGCTGCTCCCGGCGTGGCGGGCGACCAGGGTCGATCCGCTGGTGGCGATGCGAGCGGAGTGACTGGCGGCGACTCGGCGGCGCCGGCCCTCACATGTACTTCCAGTTGCGCGGCTTCCCCGTGGGTTGCCGGGCCGGGACCTTCACCCCCTTCTCGTTCAGCTTCATCGCCTGACGGATGTAGCCGGTGAGGACCTTCTTCGTCGGCAGATCCCCCACGGAGGTGATGCGTCCGAACTGTCCCATGGCGCGCGTGGAGCTCCCGCCATCGGGCTCGACGATCAGGGAGCCTTTCCAGAACCCGAAGGCGCAATGCTCCTTGAACGACGCCATGCTGCAGAGCATCCCGTGATGCGTGAAGTGGGGGAAGCCCCACTTGATCGTCTCCTCGCACTCGGGACAGGCGGAGTGAACTATCTCGCGCAGGTGGGTCAGAATCGGCCTGGCGAAGTCCGCGGAGCTGTCGATGTACTCGTCGACGCGGGGGTCCTTCGTTCCCATGGGGGCCTCGGCAGCGCGGTGCGGGATCGGGCGAGGGAGGGCCGTCGCTCCATCACGATACGGCGGCTGGCCCGGCGGGTGAAGAGGGGTCGTCGGCCGAAGCGACGGTGGCATTGTGGTTGGCCGGCCCGGCTCCCTGGAGTCCGCCCCACCGCGCAACGTATTCGCGCACGCGATACTTCCTCGCCGTGGCCGCGGAGCTCATCGCGCGCCGAATGCGAGCATGTACTTGCACGCCATGGATCGCACCCGCCAATGTTTGCTCCCATGGGAACCCGGCCCGCGCATCGCGTCCCGCCGGCGCGCCCGCTGAAACCCAATTGGAGCTCACGCCCATGACTGGACTGCTGGTTCGTGTTCCGCTGCGCCGCGCCGCCGGGCTCGCGCTGGTCGCCGCCCTCGCGTTCGATCTCGCCGATCCCCTGCCGGCCAATGCGCAGGAGGCTCGTATCTCGGCCGCCGATTCGATTCGACCTCTGGCACTGGATGAGGCGCTCGGGCTGGCCGGCGTGGCGAGTGAAGCCGTCCGCATCGCCGAAGCCGGTGTGCTGCGAGCGCGCGGCGATCAGATCCGTGCCCGGTCACAGTTCTTTCCGCAGATCCACGGCTCGCTCGGCTACACCCGAACACTGCGGTCGCAGTTCGACGTCGTCGGCTCCGGCGAGGGACCGGTTGGACCGCCGGCGCCACCAGGGCCCTGCGACCAGTATCTCGCGCCGGGCGGGACGGTCGATGAGCGGCTCGCCGGACTCGAGCAGGCGCAGCGGTGCGCCGCCGCATTCAACCCGTTCGCGGCATTCGAGAATCTCCCGTTCGGACAGCCGAACGAGTACACGCTGGGCCTTCAGCTCTCCCAGCCGCTGTTCTCCGGGGGCCGCCTCCGCGCTCTGTCGCGCGGCGCCGCCGCTGGCCGGCGGGCGGCCGAGGTCGGGCTCACCAGCGCCCAGGCGCAACTCATTCTCGACGTCGCCGAGGCGTACTACGATGCATCGCTGGCCGATCGCCTGTTGGTCATTGCAGAGGCGTCGCTGGAGCAGACGGAGGAAGCGTTCCGGCAGACGGCGCTCGCCCGTCAAGTCGGGAACACCTCGGAGTTCGACCTGCTGCGCGCACAGGTGACGCGGGACAACCAGCGTCCCGTCGTGATCGAGCGCCGCACGCAGCGCGAGCTGGCGCATCTGCGACTTCGCCAGCTCGTGGGCATCTCCGGGGCCGGCCCACTCGATCTCACGACGGACATCCAGGACCTGGCGCCGATCCCGGGCGTCCGGCTGGCGGTGGATGACATCGTCGGCCGCGCCGCCATGGCGGCGGACATCAGTGTCGACGCGCGGGCTGCGGTGCGGCAGCTCGAGGCGAACGCCGAAGCACAGCGCGAGGCGCTGACGATCGTGCGCGCACAGCGGCTTCCCCAGGTCAACCTCACGTCGCAGTACGGGCGCGTGGCCTATCCGGGCGGCGGACTTCCGCGGTCCGGTGAGTTTCTCACCAACTGGACCATCGGCGTCGCGCTACAGGTCCCCCTGTTCACCGGCGGGTGGCTGCGCGGCGAGGAGATGGTCGCCCAGGCCAACCTCGTCGAATCGCGGCAGCAGCTGGCCCAGGTGCGCGAGCTCGCCGTGCTCGATGCGCAGGCTACGATCGCGCGTCTCGAGCAGGCCGAGGCCGCGTGGCTCGCCAGCGCCGGAACGGCCGAGCAGGCGACGCGCGCATACTCGATTGCCGAGGTTCGCTACAGGGAGGGGATCTCGACTCAGCTCGAGCTGAGCGAGTCGCGGGTGCTGCTGCAGCAGGCGATGGCGAACCGCGCGCAGGCCGCGCGCAACCTCCAGGTCGCGCGAATCCGGCTGGCGCTACTCCCCGACCTGCCGCTCGGCGATGCGCCGGCCGGTGTCGCGCAGCCAATGCAGTGGCAGCAGCAGCCGACACAACGACCCCTGCCGTCGAGCAATACCGCGGGCCGCTTCACCCAGGCCGCCGCAGGCGGAGGAATGAACCCGTGACGAGCGATCACCAGCGAGCCCTTGCATCGTGCCCGCATCCGGCCCAAGCTCCCTCGCCAGCCCGAATCCATGACCGCGAGAAGGAGTGAACCCGACGTGCGAATCGACCGACCAGCCGCCATCGTCCTTTCAGTTTCGCTCGCCCTGCTCGCCGCCTGTGCGCCGGGCGAGGAACAGCCGCCACAGGAGCAGTTCTGGTCAAGCCTCGAGGCTCTGTGCGGCCAGGCGTACGAAGGTGAGCTCGTCGAGGGGAACCCCGCGGACTCGGCGTTCATTGGACGCACACTGACCATGTACGTCCGCGAGTGCGGGGACGACGAGATCCGCATACCGTTCTATGCTGGCGAGGACCGCTCGCGCACCTGGGTCATCACCCGCACCGACACCGGGCTCCGGCTCAAGCACGACCACCGGCACCAGGACGGCACCGAGGACGCGGTCACGCAGTATGGTGGCGACACGCAGGAGGGCGGGACGGCGCAGGTTCAGGAGTTTCACGCCGATGCGCACACCGCTCAGCTCATCCCGGCGGCGTCCACGAACATCTGGACGGTCGAGGTAGTGCCCGGCGAGAAGTACGGATACGCCCTGCGGCGCGTCGGGACGGATCGGCGCTTTCGTGTCGAGTTCGACCTCACGAACCCGGTCGCGCCGCCGCCGGCCCCGTGGGGTTACGAGGAAAGGCCGGCGACACATTGACCGCGAGGGAGTGACGATGAACCGCCGCGAGTTCGGGGCCGCAGTGGCCGGAGTGCTGGGGAGCAGGATCCTCGAGGGCTCCCTGATCCGGGGTGCGGCAGCGCCGCGCGTGAACGGGCGTCGGCTCAACGAGCGTCTCGCCGCGCTGGCGCGCTTCGGTGCCGACCCGACCGGCGGCGTGACGCGGCTCGCCTATGGCGACGCCGATCTCGCGGCGCGCGAGCACGTGATCGGGTTGATGCGCCAGGCGGGACTGGAGACGTCGATCGATGTTGCGGGCAACATCATCGGAAAGCGGGCCGGGCGTGAGCCGCGGCTGACGCCGCTCGCCTTCGGTTCGCACATCGATTCGGTGCCCGAGGGCGGCCGCTACGATGGCCCGGTCGGATCGATCGCGGCGATCGAGGTCGCGCAAACGCTCGTCGACGCGGGCGTCGAGACCAGGCATCCGCTCGAGGTGCTGATCTTTCAGAACGAGGAGGGCGGGCTGTTCGGAAGCCGCGCCCTGGCCGGCGAGCTCGCCGAGCGCGAACTCGACCTGGTGAGCCGCAGCGGGAAGTCGATCCGCGACGGGATCGCCTTCATTGGCGGCGATCCGTCGCGGCTGGCCAGCGCGCGCCGCGCACGCGGCTCGATCGCCGCGTTCCTCGAGCTGCACATCGAGCAGGGCAGCGTGCTTTACGACGAGAAGGTGGACATCGGGATCGTCGAGGGGATCGTCGGAATCCACTGGTGGGACGTGACGATCGAGGGCTTCGCCAACCACGCCGGCACCACGCCGATGAACCGCCGGCGAGACTCCCTGCTCGCAGCGGCGAAGTTCATCGAAGCGGTGAACCGGGTCGCGACCGGCGTCCCCGGCCGGCAGGTCGCTACGGTCGGCCGGATACAGGCGCTGCCCGGGGCGCCGAACGTCATCGCCGGCACGGTCACGTTGAGTCTCGAGGTCCGCGATCTGGATGCCGGGAAAATGCGCATGCTCGCCGACCGGATCCGCGCCGAAGCGACTGCTATCGCCGAAGCGACGGGGACGCGATTCTCCTACGCCGAGACGTTCGCCAGCGAGCCAGCGCCCACCGACGCTCGCATCCGCGCAGCGCTGGCCGGCGCGGCCGCCGAGCTCGGGCTCGGCACGAAAGCGATGCCGAGCGGCGCCGGCCACGATGCCCAGGTCATGTCGCGACTCGGTCCTGTCGGAATGATCTTCGTGCCGAGCGTGGACGGAGTCAGCCATTCGCCGCGCGAGCTGAGCGCACCGGAGGACATCGAGAACGGGGCAAACGTGCTCCTCGGGGCTCTGCTGGCGCTGGACGCAGATTGATCTTGCTGGGCGCGTTGTTCAGCCTTCGGAGATCCCGATCGACTCCACACTCGCCTTGCCCAGCAGCTCCCACGTCCGCTCCAGGTGCTCCCATTCCGTGCGCAGGTTGCCGATCGCCACGCGTAGCACGTATCGGCCGTGGAGCCTGGTGTGCGACAGGAACGCCTCGCCGCCCGCGTTGACGCGCTCGAGGATCGCGGCGTTGCGGCGATCCAGCGACTCGTCGTCCACGCCGGCCGGAGCGAACCGGAAGCAGATGGTGGAGAAGGGGACCGGCGCGGCCAGCTGCCAGTCGGGGGAGCCCTCCACGAGATCGGCGAATCGGCGCGCGAGGTGGAGATGGTGCCGGATGCGGCGCGCGATTCCCTCGGTGCCGAAGGCACGGATCACCATCCACATCTTCAGCGCGCGGAAGGGACGCCCGAGCTGTATCCCGTAGTCCATCAGGTTGGGGACGTCCTGCGGATCGGTGGTCGTCAGATACTCGGGGACGAGCGAGAACGCGCGGCGCAGGATGTCGGGGCGGCGCACGAACAGCGCGCTGGCGCCGATCGGCGTGAACATCCACTTGTGCGGGTTGACGACGATCGAGTCCGCCTGCTCCCAGCCGGTGAAACGGGCCCGGAGCTCGGGCAGCACGGCTGCCACACCGGCGTAGGCCGCATCGACGTGCAACCATGCCCCGTGCCGGCGCGCCACCGGCGCGATCGCGGCGATCGGATCCACGCTCGTCGTGCTCGTCGTGCCGGCGGTGGCGACGACGGCCAGGGGGAGCGCGCCCCGGTCGGAGTCCGCCGCCATCGCTTCGGCGAGACTGTCGGCGCGCAGGGCGAATCGCTCGTCGGCCTCGATGTGCACGACGTTCTCGTGACCCAGTCCGAGCGCGATCGCCGCCTTGTCGACCGACGAATGCGCGTGCGTCGAGCAGTACACCCTCAGCCGGGGGAGGTCCGTGCGCCCCGCCATGCCGCGTTCGCGGATCGCCAGCTCCGGCCGTGCCTCGCGCGCCGCTGCCAGCGCGAGAAGCGTGGAGACCGAGGCGGTGTCATTGAGAAAGCCGAACCAGCCGTCATCGAGCCCCAGCATCTGCCTCAACCAGTCGGTCACCAGAAGCTCGAGCTCGGTCACCGCCGGAGAGGTGCGCCAGAGCATCGCGTTCACGTTCAGCGCGCTCGCCAGCAGCTCGCCGATGATCCCGGGGACGGAGCCGGTGGTCGCGAAGTAGGCGAGGAAACCCGGGTGATTCCAGTGCGTTATCCCGGGCACGATCGAGCGCTCGAAGTCGGCCAGGATGCGCTCCAGTGGTTCGGCATGGGCCGGCGGCCCGCTCGGGAGGGCGCGGCCGGTGTCGCCGGGCGCCGCGCGCGACAGCACCGGATGACGCTCGGGCTCGGCGAGGTAGCGTTCGATCCACGCCAGCGCCGCATGACCATGCTCCGAGAGCTCGGAGAGCGGGAGGTCGCCGGTGTCGTGACCGGCGTCTGGACGCTTCGGTGGAGCGCCCGGATCGCCGGACGCGGCGCGTGATTGGCTCGTCGGCTCTGACATCGGCAGGCTCGGCACGGTTGGAGGAATTCGCCGCCAGCGGGCAAGCACCATTCGTGCATCCGTACGGCGCCGGACGGCACGTCGGCCGTGCGGGGCCGATCGGCACCCAACGATATTGGCATTCCGGGAGAACGATGCGCACTGCCGCCACGCTGTCGCTACTGTACCTGCTCGCTGCCTGCGCCACGCGGACGGCGCTTCCGGATCGGGATCCCGCAATAACGGGATTCGTGACCGAGATCGCCACGCATGCCGGCGCGGCGGAAGGCGTGCTCGGGGAGATCCGGGTGGAGGCCAACCCGGCGGACTCGGCCGGATCCCCGAAATACGTCCTCACGATTACCGACGAGACGGTTCTCCTGCTGCGCCCCGACGAGATCACGGAGCGTCTGCCGTTCGAACAGCTGGTCGTGGGACAGCGAGTCGATGCGTGGGTCACCGGTCCGGTGATGGAGTCCTATCCGGCGCGCGCCCGGGCGTCGCACGTCCTGATCCACGGCGAGCAGGAAGCGGGTGTGGCCGGTCCCACCGATTGAGTGAACGCGAAACAATGCCTGCGGCGGTGGCGTAGGAGGAGTTGCAAACCTCGCAGCCACCGGAGATTCCATGCTCGCCGCCGCGCTCCCGCTGTCGTTTCTGCTGTTCGCCCAGGTACGGGTGGGGGTTCAGGTCGGCGAGCGACGAACCGCCGGGGACAGCGCCGCCGTCGAGCGAGTCGTGCACGCCGACTCGGCTCGACGAGACACGACGACGCGCGTCCGGCGCCCACGAATCGCGGTTACCGCCGAGCACATCGCCACGGCGTTCGAGGATGCGCCCGCGCGGACCCTGCTGGAGAGCGCGCGCGTGGCGCGCCTGGCGCAGGACTCGTCGCTCCTCAGCTACGACGCGGAGACCTACCAGCGGATCTCCGTCGGGCTGGGCCTCAAGGCGATCGGGCGCGAGCGCCTCTTCATGCGCCACGAGAATTCCGCGCGAGTTCGCTGGCAGCGCGGCCACGGAGCGGTCATCGACGTGACCGGGTCGCGCACCGTCTTCCCCGCGCTCATGGGCGCCCGGGTGTCGGCCGACGTGAACGGCACCGGCAGCATCCCCTACTATCCCGGCCGCGATGACCTCTGGTTCGGCGCCGAGGCGATGGCCGCCGAGCGCCCCGACGTGGAGCTGATACACCCGATCGCCGCGGGTGCCGAGGCCTATTACCGCTTTTCGTCCGGCGACTCGGTGATCTTCCGGCTCCATGATGGCAGCACGATCCGCCTGGTCGAGCTGCGCGTGCGCCCTCGGCAGCCGGATTGGCGGCTTGCGGTCGGCTCGCTCTGGTTCGACGCCTCCACCGCGCAGCTCGTCCGCGCCGTCTATCGGCTCGCCGTTCCGGTGGACTTCTGGTACTTCATCCGCGAGGAAGGGGAGGAAGACGACATCCCGCTCGCGGTCAGGCCGCTGATCACGCCGATGACGGGGACGGTCACGTCGCTGATGATCGAGCACGGCCTCTACGAGGGACGGTACTGGCTGCCGCGGGCTCAGGCGGCCGAAGGAGAAATGCAGGTTGGCTTCATGCGGGTGCCGGTCCGGCTGGAGGAGAGCTTCGACTACGCGGTCGTGAACGGACTGACGGAAGAGCTCCCGGAAATCCGCGATGTGCGCATCGAGCTGGTGCGCGACTCGGTCATCGCCGACTCCCTGGGCCTGAGCGGCTCCGAGCGACGGGACTGGCTACGTGAGCGCCGACGCGAGCGCCGCATTGCCCAGCGGGAAGCAGGCGATCAGCCGGCATGTGACGACGGGGCCACCGAGCGGCTGAGCCACCAGAGCCGTCACAACGGGATCGTGCCGCTGCTCGTCCGGACGCCCTGCGACACCGTGGCGCTCGTCGGCTCGCCATCGCTGCCGCCGTCGATCTATGCGCCCGGTGAGGAGGTCTTCTCGAAGACGGATCTCGAGGAGATGCAACGCATGATCGGTTTTTCCGCGCAGGCAGGATTCGGCCCGCAACGCCCCACGCTCCTCTGGGGACCGACACGCAACCTTCTCCGCTACAACCGGGTCGAGGGTCTCTCGGCGGGAATCGGAGCGCGCCAGGAGCTCGGTCAAGGGCTGGCGCTGGAGGGACTGGCGCAGATCGGCATCGCCGACCTTCAGCCCAACGCCGAGCTCTCACTTTCGCGAAGCGATGGCGCGCGCACGGTGCGGATCGGTGCGTACCGCCGGCTGGTCGCCGCCAACGACTGGGGGACGCCGCTCGGATTCGGCAGCTCGCTGAACGCCGTTCTCTTCGGCCGCGATGAAGGGTTCTACTACCGGGCGCTGGGCGCGGAGCTCGCCGGCACCGGGATACGCGGTTCGCGGTTCGAGTGGCGGTTGTTCGCCGAGCGGCACGATGCGGCGGAGGTGGAGACCCACTTCTCACTGGCCAACGCCCTGCACGGGCTGCGCTTCATCGACAACATCGCCGCCGACGACGCGACGCTGGTCGGCGTCGGCGCGCGGCTCACGCGGACCTTCGGGCTCGATCCGCAGAAGGTTCGCCTGTTCGGCGACATCCGGCTGGAGGGAGGCTCGGGCGACTTCACCTACGGGCGCGCGGCGGTCGACGCCACGCTCTCGCGCTCGATCACGAGCAGACTCGCCGGTGCGCTCACGGCGGGCGGCGGCACGACACTCGGCGAGGTTCCGGTGCAGCGGCTCTGGTACCTGGGCGGCACGCAGACCGTGCGCGGGCAGACCGCGGGCACGGCCGCCGGTGACGCCTACTGGCTGGCCCGCGCGGAGCTGGGTGGCGCCTTCGTCGCCGCCCGGCCGCTCGTCTTCTTCGACCTCGGATGGGCTGGCGACCGTGCGGACTGGCGCAACCCCGGGCAGCCGATGAGTGGCGCCGGCATAGGGGCGTCGATCATGGACGGGCTGCTGCGGTTCGACGTCGCGCGGGGGATACGGCCTCGCGAGCGGTGGACGGCGAATCTGTACTTCGAGGCGACGTTCTGAGATGCCGGCCACCGATCACCTCCCGGTGACCGGCCGATTGCGATCCGCGGCTCGAGTGGCCACATCCGGTGGACTTCCTCCACCGGAGCTCATCCCATGTGGTCCGAGTTCAAGGCGTTCCTGATCAAGCAGAACATCCTCGCCCTGGCGATCGCGTTCGTGATCGGGGCGGCGACCAACAATCTGGTTCAGGCCCTGGTCAACGACTTCATCATGCCGGTCGTGCAGGCGATCACGCCGACCGAGGGGTGGGAGGAGGCGACGGCCCGGGTCGGGCCGGTCGAGTTGCTGGTCGGACACTTCGGCAGCGTGCTGCTCAACTTCCTGATCGTCGGGTTCGTGGCGTGGCGGATTTCGGTAGCGCTGATCAAGCCGCCGCCGCCCGATAAGAAGCCCGCGACGCGGCCGTGCCCCTTCTGCCGGCAGGCGATCGACGCGGAGGCGACCCGCTGTGCTTTCTGCACGAGCCAGCTGGAGGCCGTGGCGTGAGGCGGGCGCGGCGACTACGGCGCTCTTCGCGATAGATTTCCCCGACGGGCGGCGGCCGCCGCCCGATCGGCGATCACCGAACGCCGAATCACCGAGCGCCGATCACGGAATGCCGATCACCGGATAGCGATCACCGGATAGCGATCACCGATCACTTCGTCGTTCCGGCGTCGGTCCCTGCTTCATCGCCCATGACGGACGGTGTCTCCTCCCCTTCCTCGCTCGCCCGCACCAGTGTGTCCAGCTCCCGCTCCCGCAGGTCGAACACGTAGCCGTTGCCGACCATCCCGACGCGCAGCGAGCTGAGCGTCAACTGCGCGCCCTCCTTCACCTCGTCGGCATTGTCGAAGCGTACGCCGCGGCCGTCGACGAACGTCACGCCGGCCACGCCGACCACCGCGCCGAGGTGACCGCGCACGACGAGCGCCGTATCCTCGTCGATCCCCAGCCCCAGCAGCTCCGGATTCCCGGCGATCGTCACGAACAGCCGGTGAAGCCGCCGCCGCGCACCGAAGTGCGTGTCGATCACGGCGCGGAAGCCGAGCAGGCCGAGGCCGGGTCCGATGTGCATGTCCACCAGCGTGCCCAGCTCGTCCGGCTCGCCGCCGGCGAGAATCGTCTCCGTCAGCGCCGCGGCGCCGGCCGAGGTTCCGCACACCACTGATCCGCGCCGATACGCCTCGCGGATGGCGTCGCCGACGCGCGACCCACCGATCGTCGCCACGAGATGCACCTGGTCGCCGCCGCCCAGGAATATCCCGTCCGCCGCCAGCACCTTCGCTGCGATGCGCTCGTCCTGCGCGCGCGATCGCCGGTCCACGATCGGGAACTCGACGTTCCTGGCGCCGGCGAGCGCGAAGTCGTTTTTCCAGGAGATCGCCGAAGCGATCGGGTTGGTGGAGGCGGTGGTGAGCCCGATGATCTTCCCGCCCTCGTCGGCACCGGCCATCCGAACGAAAGTTCCCAGTGCCTCACCCGTGGCAGTACACGCGCCGCCGATCAGGATGAGGGTACCCTCGGGCTCGTCCGACCGCCGCCGCCGCGCCGCCCGGGCGCCGTCGCCGTTACGACGCGCGCACATCGGCTGGTACCGCAGCGCGCTCACCGGCAAGCGTGAACGCCGCCAACGCCGCCGCCACCTGCGCTGCCGCGGGTACATCCGGCCGCAGAGTGGCGAGAGTCGTCGCATCTCCGGTGCACTCGATGCGGATCTGGCCGGAATCCACCCACGCGCACGCCATCGCCACCCTGGCGTCGCGACTCGTGAGGTCGGCGTCCGTCGCGAATACCGCCACCCGGCACCCCGCATCGCGCGCCATGTCCTGCACTTCCCACTCCTTCGCCGGGGCGATGAGCAAGCCGCCCGGCTCGACCCCGTCGGCCAGCACGGCCATCAGCTGCCGCGCCCGCTCGGGGTCGCGGTAGCGCTCCGACACATCCGTGGGAGTGGTGTCGAGGACGATCGCGGCCGCCGAACGCGAATATGGGAGGCCCTGGCGGAGCAGGTACGCGGGCGCGATATCGATGATCAGCTGGTCCGTGCCGAAGCCGCGACGGACCAGCTCATCCCGCGTCGCGGCCCGGTGGTCGCCGCCGGTGATCCCGCACAGCACCTGCTGGTGAAGCGGCGACGTGTCGGCCACTCGCGACAGCGCCGCCAGCTCGGCGATCGCGTGGTCGACCGAGTCGAGCGTACCCGAGAACGCGTGCTGGACGGTCTGCAGCGCCAGTCCGGCGGCCCGCAGCCCGACGTGCTCGTGCGCGTGCTCGAAGACGATCGTGTACTCGCCCGGCTCGTCGCCGCCCCGCGTGCGCCCGTAACCGACTTCGTGCCCGATCATGGCCTGGAGCTCGAGCGCCACGTGCTCGATGATGTGCGGTGCGTAGGTTCCGCGCCGGAGCCGCAGCACGAACCCGCCTGGTTCGCCGATGCTGCACTGGTGCCCGGCGAGCCCCGGCAGCGCGCCCAGGAGAGCCTCGGTGACGCCGCCCACGTCGGCCGACGAAGTGTCGTCGTAGGCGCCGACGTCGAGGTCCATGCGGATCACCGAGCGCCGGGACCAGAAGTTCGGGCCGCGGGTGGCGTGCAGCGTCGTGAGCCGGATCTCGCTGAACGGGTCGGCAGGCATGTTCAGACGGCTGCCGGTGGATGCTGGCGGAACCGGGACAGGACGGCTCGCACGTCGTCCGCCAGGACGATCACGATGTCTCCCTCCTCGATCTCGGCGGTGGCGCGGTCCACCGCGGCGAGCTCGTCGCGGACGACCTCGATGCGGTCGTTGGTGACTCCGCCTTCGTGGAGTCCCTCGATGATGAGCCCGGCGATCTCTCCCGCGCGGCGGCCACGCCGGTCGTCGTCCTCCTTCACGATGAACCGGTCCAGCACCGCCGCCACGCGTCCGATCGCCCGAAGGTCCTCATCGCGGCGGTCGCCGGGCGCGGTGATCACGCCGATCCGCCGGCGGGCCGGCAGCGATCCGACGAACTCGACCAGTCCGGCGACCGCCGCCGGGTTGTGCGCGTAGTCCACGACCACACGTCCGGCGCCCACGCGCAGGACGTTCAGCCGCCCCGGTGTGAGCGCCGGCGACGGGAAGAACGACAGGAGTCCGGCGCGAATGTCGTCGTATCGCATCCCCTGCACGTACGCGGTGGCGATCGCGGCGAGAACGTTGTCCCGCTGGAACCGGGCCGCGCCGCCGAGCATCAGCGGGACCTCGCGAACCTCGGCGATCGGAATGCGCAGCCGCCCGCGGCGGATCACGAAAGTGGACTCCTCGATGCGGGCGGCGATGCCGCCTCGGGCGATGTGGTCATCCACGGTGTGGTTGCCACCCTCGGACGTCGCCGAGAAGAAGACGATGTCGGCCGGCGAGCGTTCGCTCATTGCCGCCACCAGCGGATCGTCTCCGTTGAGAACCGCGTGCCCCTCGCGCTTCACCACTGCCGGCACCACGCTCTTCACCGCCGCCAGCTGCTCCAGCGTGTGTATCCCCCGCAGACCGAGGTGGTCGGCGCTGACGTTGAGCACGACGCCCACATCGCACTCGTCGAATCCGAGTCCGGCCCGAAGAATGCCTCCGCGCGCCGTCTCCAGCACCGCCACGTCCACCGTCGGATTCGACAGAATTATGTTCGCCGAGAAGGGGCCGGTCATGTCCCCCTCCATGACGAGCCGGTTCTGAAGATAGAGCCCATCGGTGGTCGTGAACCCCACCGCCTTGCCGGTGTGCCGGAAGAGGTGCGCGATCAGCCGGGTCGTCGTCGTCTTGCCGTTGGTGCCGGTGACGGCGATCACCGGGATCGTCGCCTCGGTGCCCGGCGGGTAGAGCATGTCCAGCACCGGCGCGCCGACGTTGCGCGGCTTTCCGACGGCCGGGTGCGTGTGCATGCGGACGCCGGGCGCGGCGTTCACCTCGATGATCACGGCGCCGTTCTCCCGGAAGGGCACGGAGATGTCCGGGGTCACGATGTCGATCCCGGCGATGTCGAGCCCGACCACGCCGGCCGCCATCTCGCAGGCCGTGATGTTGTCCGGGTGCACCTCGTCGGTGCGGTCGATCGCCGTGCCGCCGGTGGAGAGATTGGCCGTCGCCCGCAGCGTCACCGGCCTACCCGCCTCCGCAACGCTGTCGAGCTCGAGCCCCGAGCGCGACAGGAACTCCACCGTCTCGTCGTCGCAGGAGATGCGCGTCAGCAGGTTGGTGTGCCCGACCCCGCGTCGCGGGTCGGCGTTGGCGATGGCGATCAGTTCGCGGATCGAGTGCTCGCCGTCGCCGATCACCTCGGCCGGCACGCGCTCGGCGGCGGCGACGACGCGGCCATCCACCACCAGGACGCGGTGGTCACGGCCGTCGATGAACCGTTCGACGACGACCCGGTTCGAGACGCGCGCGGTGAGCTCCCAGGCGTTGCGGATCGCCGCCTCGTCATCGAGCCGCGGCGAGATCCCGCGGCCCTGATTCGCGTCGAGCGGCTTGAGAACCACCGGATGCCCGATCTCGGCGGCGATGTCGACGGCGTCCTCGACCGACGCCGCCACCGCGCCGCGCGGCACCGGAAGGCCGATGTTCTCCAGCACCCGCTTGGTGTCGTCCTTGTTCTGCGCGATCTCGACTCCGATCGCGCTCGTGAAGTCCGACATCGTCGCCTGGATCCGGCGCAGGTTCTTGCCGAGTCCGAGCTGCACCAGGGAGCGCGAGTTGAGCCGGCGCACCGGAATCCCGCGTCGCACGGCTTCCTCGACGATCGCGGCCGTGCTCGGGCCGAGACGCACATCCTGATACAGCGTCTGGAGCTCGCTGACGAGCGCCCGGATGTCGAACGGATCCCCGGAGATGCACGCCCTCACCAGACGCACCGCTTCGCGCATCGAGCGCAGTCCGACGTCCTCCTCGTCGTAGGCGACGATCACCCACCAGACTCCGGGATCGCCCGACGCGACGATCCGGCCGAAGCTCACATCGTTGCCGGCGAGCGTCTGGAGCTCGATCGCGACGTGCTCCAGGATGTGCGGAATGTGCGTGCCCTCCCGCAGCCGCTCGACGAATCCACCCGCCGCGTCGCGCGTGCACGGGTGCTCCTCGAGCGTCGGGAGAAGCGAGAGAAGGCGATCCGTGAATCCGGGCAGGTCGGCGGAGGTGCGCTGCTCCAGCGCGCCGAGCCGCACATCGCAGGCGATCACCGGCGCGAGCCGCCAGAAGTTGGGTCCGCGCAGCGCACGAATCCGGGTGACGTGGAGCTCGGTCGCGTCGACTTCGGGTTCGAGCGCGGCGGTGTGCTGGGTGGGCTCTGTCATCACTGCGCGCAATGCCTCCGCGCGCGGCGCTGGAGGTCATGGTGAAGGCGAACGGGGGGAATGTGTGCGGGGAGGGTGGCAAGAGGCATACCCACCACCGGGTCGGTCCGCCGGTGGCCGGCCGATGACTCGCACTTTGGCACCGACCGCCGCAAGGTGCGGGAGCAGACCGCTGGCCAGAGGCGTGACAGTGGCCGTAAACGCCGTACGGACAACGACTTGGTAAGGCAATGGCAGGTGGCACGTCGCTCGCCTTTCAGGGTGTCGCAGGCCTCATGTCACGTGCGCATCGGAGACGCGGCGTCCCGGTGCGCGCGCGCACATCCCGCCGACGGGAGCCCCGATCGTGATCAGCCGCGAGTCGATGTTCAGGCAACAGACGAATGCCGACGTCCTGCTCTGGCAGGGGCGTCTTCGCATCGCGTTCGCCGGCATCATCGCCACGATCGGCTGCCTGCTCCGGCTGACCGGCGTCGTCGGCGGAGCGCCGACGCCGCTCGCCGCGATCGCGACCATGTACATCGTCGCCCAGCTCGCGCTGCAGGCGTGGTTCCAGCGCACGGGGCGCGCGCCGACGTGGATGCTCGCCGTCACGATCGGACTCGATCTGTCGGCAATCTTCGGGGCGACGCTGTTCGCCGTGTCACCGCGGCATTACGACCATGCGCTGATCCTGTCGTTGTTCACCCTCCAGCTGACGCTCGTCTATTTCGGGCGCGTGGCGGCGTCGTGGACGCTGGCGGCGATCGTGGGCGGCTATGGGGGGCTCATCGCGGCGGCCAGCGTCGTCGGCGAACCGGTCGTTGCGGCCGAGGAGCTGTGGATCCTCGGTCTGTTCGGCGGGGCCGCCGCGGGGCTGATCACTCAATATGGCCATTTCCAGGAGCGGCTCGGCGGGATCGTGCGTCTGTTCGAGCGCGCCGAGGAGGGCGACTTCTCGGAGACGTACGATGTCGCCGCGGATCACCGCCCCGACAGCATCACGCGCGTCGGACGCGCCTACAACCGGTTCCGGTCGCAGCTTGCGACGCTGGTGCTCACCGACCCGCTGAGCGGGTGCCTGAACCGCCGCGGCTTCGACCAGCAGCTCCACCGCGAGCTGGCGCGCGCGTCGCGCTCCGGCGGCGAGCTGGCGATGCTGGCGATCGACGTCGACAACTTCAAGGAGATCAACGACGGACACGGTCACCTCGTCGGCGACGACGTGATCCGCGAGATCGGAGCCGTGCTGCGCGGCCGCGCGCGCACGGGTGACGTCGTCGCGCGGCTCGGCGGCGACGAGTTCGCGCTCCTCCTTCCCGACACCGACGAGGAGGGTGCGCGGCACCTCGCCCAGCGCATTCGGGAGGCGTTTCAGGAGTTCCGGTTCCGAACCGGCAGGCAGACGGTCGGGGTTGCCGTCAGCATGGGGGTAGCGGCCACCCTGGGGAGCGGCGACGGCAGCGCGGAGGATCTGCGTGCCCGCGCCGACGAGGCGTTGTACGCCGCGAAGCGGCGGGGTCGCGACGCGATCCAGGTGTGGCGCCTCGGACTGCGTGCCGGGATGGGCGTCACGCTGCCGCCCGTCGACAAGCCGGAGCAGGCCGAGCACTGAGCAGCGGCGTCGGTCGGCGTCTTCGGCCGCAACCCTCAACGTGCTCGTGGTCGTTTCAGCCGATGTCGAGGGTTCCCTCGGCTACCATCACCGTGGCTCCCGCCACGCGAATCGCGGTGATCGTGCCGTCACTCTTGTCCGCCTCGATCTCGAGGATGCTCGGGCGACCCATCTCGAATCCCTGCTCGACGACCCAGCGCAGGATGCCGTCGCGACGCGTGTCGCGCGCCGCCAGGTAGCCGGCGAGCGCCGCGCAGGCCGAGCCGGTCGCGGGATCCTCGGGAACGCTCATCCCCGGCGCGAACATGCGAGCGCGGATGTCCGAGCCCGGATTTTCGGCGTCCCTGGCGAACACGAAGATCTCCGGCGCCCACGATGTGGCGAGGATCGGCTCCCAGCGGTCGAGGCGCACCCGCGCGCGGGCGACCGCCTTCCTGTCCCGCACCGGCACGAACAGAAACGGGAGACCGCAGGACACCGCTTGCGGCCCGAACTTCCCGGCGAGCAGAGCCTGCGTCTCCAGGCCGAGGACTTCGGCGAGCCGCTCGCGCGACGGCGGCGGCGGCCCGATCTCCGGGAGCTTCGCCACCGACAGCTGCGCCCGCACCGGCTTCCCCGACTCGGCGAAGATCGTCACCGGCACCGGCCCGATCTTCTCCTCGAACACGATCCGTGTCTCCGCGCCGTCGAGCGCGATGTGTCCGGTTGCCGCGAGCACGTGGGCGGTCCCGACCGTCGGATGTCCGGCGAACGGCACCTCCCCGCCGGGAGTGAAAATCCGCAGTCGCCGCGTGTGCGCCGGTGACGCCGGCGGATGTACGAACACCGTCTCCGAGTAGTTGAACTCCCGCGTGATGTCGAGCAGCAGTTCCTCGGGAATCGACGTCGCGTCGGGGAAGACCGCGAGCTGGTTGCCGCCGAACCTGTGGGAGGTGAAGACGTCGGCGGTGAAGAACGGGATGCGCATGCGCGACGATGGGACGGGGAACGTCTCTACTTCTCCGCCATGAACGGATACCCGTATTCCGTCGGCGGCACGAAGGTCTCCTTGATCGCGCGCGGGCTGACCCAGCGGACGAGGTTGAGCTTGGAGCCTGCCTTGTCGTTGGTTCCAGATCCGCGGGCACCGCCGAACGGCTGCTGCCCGACCACCGCGCCGGTGGGCTTGTCGTTGATGTAGAAGTTGCCGGCGGCGTTGCGGAGCGCGGTCGCCGCCTCGCGGATCGCCGCCCGATCGGTCGCGAACACCGCGCCGGTGAGCGCGTAGGGCGAAGTCGCATCGACCTGGGCCAGCGTCTCGGACCACCGCGCGTCCTGGTACACGGCGACCGTCACCACGGGACCGAAGATCTCCTCGCAGAGCAGCCGGTAGGACGGGTCGTCGGTCTCCACGAGCGTCGGCTCGATGAACCATCCGTCGTCGCCCCTGGCCTTGCCTCCGGCGATCACGGTCGCGTTCGCCCGGGCGTCGACGAGGTACTCGCTGATCTTGTCGAACGCCTTTCGGTCGATCACCGCGCCCATGAAGTTCCGGAAGTCGCGCACGTCGCCCATCCGGATGTCTTCCATGATCGCGACGGTGCGATCGCGAACCTCGGGCCAGATCGAGCGCGGCACGTACACGCGGCTGGCGGCCGAGCACTTCTGGCCCTGGTACTCGAAGCCTCCCCGCGCGATGGCCACAGCGAGCGCCTGGGGTTCGGCCGATGGATGGGCGACGATGAAGTCCTTTCCGCCCGTCTCGCCGACGATGCGCGGGTAAGAGCGGTAGCGCCCCATGTTCTCGCCGATCGTCCTCCACATGCTGTTGAAGACCGCGGTGCTCCCCGTGAAGTGCACACCGGCGAGATCGCGGTGCGAGAGCAGCGCGGTGGACACGGCAATCGGGTCGCCAGGGACGAAGTTGATCACGCCCGGCGGCAGCCCCGCGGCCTCGAAAAGCTTCATCAGGTAATAGCCGGAGAGCATCGCGCTGGACGCCGGCTTCCAGACCACCGCGTTCCCCATCAGCGCCGGCGCGGTGGGGAGGTTGCCGGCGATGGCGGTGAAGTTGAACGGCGTCACGGCGTAGACGAACCCCTCGAGGGGCCGATAGTCGAGCTGGTTCCACGTCGCATGAGAGCTCAGCGGCTGCTCGTCGACCAGCTCCTGGGCGAAGCGCGCGTTGAAGCGCCAGAAATCGATCAGCTCGCACGCCGAGTCGATCTCCGCCTGAAAGGCGGTCTTCGACTGGCCGAGCATCGTCGCCGCATTGAGCGTGTCGCGCCAGGTGGTGGACAGCAGCTCGGCGGCTCTCAGAAACACGGCGGCGCGATCCTCCCATGCCCAGCTCGCCCAGTCGCGCTGCGCCTCGCCGGCTGCGGCGATGGCCCGCTCGACATGGTGAGGAGCGGCCTTGTGCCAATCGGCGAGCACGTGGCCGTGGTCGTGCGGCATCACCGTGTGCATGAGCTCACCGGTCCGGATCTCCTCGCCGCCGACGAACACCGGGATGTCAACGCGCTCCTTCGCCATTGCCTCGAGCCGCGCCTTGAGCGCCGACCGCTCGGGGGTGCCAGGGGCGTACGAGCGGACGGGCTCGTTGATCGGCGGCGGGACTCGCCGCGTGCCGGCGAACGCCGGACCGGCCGCGGCTACCGGTGGGGCATCGTGCGCGGCATCGTCGCGTGATCGCGCCGGCTTGGGCGGACGAGCGGTCGGGGCTGACATGAGGGCTCCTCGCAAGACGGGACGAATCGGACAACGGACGAACGGGACGACGCCGAGAAAGATATCCTCTTCCGGTCCTCGATGTCTTCACTCCCGGCGCAGCCTCATTTATCGTGCGGGCATGCGATGGAGGGCGGCTCTTCGGGGGGTTGCAGCGCTCGTTTCGCCGGTGCTCGGCGGCTGCGCGCTGAGCCCAGTGACGTGGGAGGATCAGGCGACACTCGACACTCCGGAAACGCCGGCCATGCTGGTCGTCGAGCCTGGCGGGCGTCCGGCGCTGCTGTCCGCGCCGGAGCCACCGCGATGGGTGCCGGAGGGTGCGTGCCCGGAGTCGGTGCGCTTCGCATCGCCCGGCGGAAGGGAAGTGTACGCGGTGTGGTGGAGCTCTCGTGCCGACGGCAGCGCCGCGCTCCTCGGGGCGCGCTCGGACGATGGCGGCGAGCGGTGGACGGTGCCGGTCCCGGTGGACACGACCGATCGCGGCCGGCTGCGCTGCGATCGGCCGCCGCCAGCGATCACCGCCGACCGCCTGACGGGGTACGTTCACGTCGCCTACTTTCTCGAGGGACCCCACGGCCCCGGCGTCTTCTTCTCGCACTCGATGGAGCGCGCCGAGCTGTTCCATGCTCCGATGCTGATCGTCTACGGCGAGCGGCCCTCGCATGCGGCGATCGCGTCCGATGGACGGACGGTGACGGTCGCCTTCCAGGATCCGAACACTGTGCTTCCACGGATCTCGCTGGCCATCTCCCACACCGATGGTCACCTTTTCGAGCAGCGCGTCGTGCGGATCTCGCCTGCCAGCGTGGCCGCCGAGTACCCGCACGTCGGTGTCCGCGGGCGCACCGTGGCCGTCGGCTGGACGACGCCGGGCGCGCGCGCGGACCGCATGGTCGTGAGGGTCGGAGTGGCGCGGGATTAGAGTCCGGGACCCAGGACCGCACGCGGAGCTCGAATCTACCATGGCATTCCCGGAAATCTCCCAATGAGCAGGTCCAGCTCTCTCCGCCTCATCGGCGCCCACACGATCGACAACGGCGGGATTCACATGGCGGTGCGGCGGGCCGGAGCGGCCGGGATGACCGCCCTTCAGGTCTTCACGGCGATACCGAAGTACTACAACGAGAAGGTGTCGGTGCGGCCGGAGCGCGTGCAGCGGTTCCGGGATGCGCTCGCCGCCACGGCGATCGAGCCGCGCAACGTCGTCTCGCATGCCGCGTACGTGCTCAACGTCGCGACGGCGGAGACGGAGAAATGGGACCGCGCCAGCGCCGGGCTGGCGCGGGAGCTCGCGCGCTCCACCGCGCTCGGCATCGGCGCCGTCTGCTTTCACCCTGGTGCGGCCACCGATGGTGATCGCGCGGCGGCCGCCGAGCGGGTCTCTCGAGCCATCGTCAGCGCGCTGGAAGCGGTCGACGGCGAGACGCGGCTGCTGGTCGAGAACACGGCGGGGAGTGGGCGCACCATGGGCAAGAGCGCGGCCGAGGTGGGTGAGATTCTGGATCGGGTCCCTCCCTCGCTGCGAGCGCGCACCGGTTACGGGCTCGACACCTGCCACCTCTTCGTCGCCGGGCACGATGTCGCGGCCTCGCCGGCGTCCCTTGCCGCGATCCTCGACGAGTTCGAGGCGGCGACGGGCGAGCCGCCATCGTTTTTCCACCTCAACGACAGCGAGGGAGGCCTCGGCTCGGCGAGGGACCGGCACGCGCTGATCGGCGAGGGCACGATCGGTGTCGAGCCGTTTCGCTGGCTCCTCGCGGAGCCGCGCAGCTGCGGCATTCCGCTCGTTCTGGAGACGCCGCAGCAGCACCCGACGATCGCCGATGACGACCCCTCTCCCGACCCGTACGACCTGCGAATGATGGAGCTGCTGCGCGGCCTGGCCCCCTGAGAACGTCGCGCTCGCCGACGCATCGCGACGCTCCAGAGGGAGAATCGGCGTTCCCCAGAGTGAAGATCGTGTGCGCTCCCCTATTGCGTCTGTCGCAGGCGATTGTACTTTGTGGCGCGTCGGCCCCGAGTTTGGTCTCTCACGATACCAACTCCTACACCCACCAGGAGAGCGCATCCATGGCCACCAAGAAGAAGGCCGCCAAAAGGAAGAAGGGCTCCGCGAAGAAGGCCAGGAAGTCCGCCGGGAAGCGGAAGACCGCCCGCAAGAGCAAGGTGAAGCGCGCCGCGAAGAAGAAGACCCGCACCAAGCGCGCGCCCAACGCGGCCTTCATGAAGCCGATGCAGCCGAGTCCCCAGCTGGCCAACGTGGTCGGTTCGTCGCCGCTGCCTCGGACCGAGGTGACCAAGAAGCTGTGGGCGTACATCAAGCGGAGGGGGCTCCAGGACGCGAAGGAGCGCCGCATGATCAATGCAGACGAGAACCTGAAGCCGATCTTCAACGGCAAGACCAAGGTCTCGATGTTCGACATGACCAAGCTCGTGAGCAAGCATCTCAAGAACCCCTGAGATCGTTCAAGGCTACCGATGAGGGGGCGCGCCGACCGGCGCGCCCCTTCGTCTTTCCACCACCTTGCCCCACCGCGGCCAGTGCAGCGAGTATCCTGTCGTGACGGCCACCAGACAGTCGCCCAGGGGATTGCCGCCATGGATACGTGCCGTGCTGGCGCTCGACCGCGCCGTGGAGGCGGCAGCGGGCCGTGTCGCCGCGCTGCGTGACGAGCTGCTCCTGGCGTGGGTCGCTCCCGAGCGCCGCGACTCGATCACCGAGGCGCTGTACGCGATCCAGGCGAGCTACGCGCCCGGCGGGAACACATACGAGCAGGGCCTCTTCGACTGGGAACAGGCGGCGCTCGAGCACGCTGCGTTTCCCCGCCGCGGCCGCGTGCTCGTCGGCGGCGCGGGTGGTGGCCGGGAGCTGGCGGCGCTGCGAGCGCGCGGATTCGAGGTCGTGGGGTTCGACCCCTGCGAGCCGCTCGTGCAGCGGGGCCGCGCCAGCCTCGGGGCCGAGGGCCCGTTGCCGTTTCTCCGCGGCTCCTACGACGATCTCGTTCGCGCGGCGCGCGGCGAGCCGTCGTCGCTCGCGCCGCTGCTCGCCCACGCTCCGTTCGATGCCGTCATCCTCGGCTGGGGAAGCTTCTCCTATCTCGGTTCGCGCGACGAAGCCCTGGCGCTGCTCCGGGCACTGCGCCAGCTGGCGCCGGCGGCGCCGGTGCTCGCCAGTTTTCTGCGCCCGCACGAAGAGGAACCGTCGGCCATGCGACGACGGGTGCGACGGCTGTTCGCCCGGCTCGGCGCCCCGGCACGCGCGCTGCCGGGTGATGCCTTCACCCCGTGGGCCGGTTTCCACCGCGTTACGGCGCTCGACGAGATCCCGCCTCTCGCCGCGCAGGCCGGGTACGAGGTCCTGGTCCTGCGCGCCGGGTGGTACGCGCACGCGCTCCTGCGCCCGAAAGACGGCTGAGCCGGCCCTTGGCCGCGACGCGTTCGCTGGCGAGCTTTCTACTGCCCTCCAGGACCATCCCGAGCCCCTCACCACATGGCCGTCGCCGGAAGCAAGCGCTCGCCGACCCCCGAGCCGCGCAGGAACGTCGTCGCCGCGGCGCGCTCGAGCGGCCGGCGCACGAGCAGCTCGGCTGCGCGGTGGGAATTCGTCCGCTCGATCATTGGCGCGATTCTCATCTTTCTCGTCGTGCGGACGTTCCTCGTCGAGGCCTACCGCATTCCGTCGGGTAGCATGATCCCGACGCTGCTCGTCGGCGACTGGCTGTTCGTCAACAAGCTGATTTACGGACCCAACATTCCTTTCACGAGCATCAACCTGCCCGGGTACGCGGAACCAGGACGGGGCGAAGTGGCGGTTTTCGTCTCGCCGCGCCAGGCGGATCAACCCTGGGATCCCACGCCGACGCTCGTAAAGCGGATCGCCGGCGCCCCCGGCGACACGCTGTACATGCGAAGCGGCGAGCTGTTCGCGAACGGTGTGGTGCAGAGGCCCGTACCCGGCACCGAGCGCAACCCGCGGCTCAACGGCGACGTCGCCGATCCATTGATGCTCTGGCAGCGGCAGTACGCGCTGTCCGAGTCGCGATTCGGCCCCGCACCCGAGCGTCCGACGCTCGACGACTGGGGTCCGATCGTCATCCCCGACGAGCGATACTTCATGCTCGGTGACAACCGGCACCAGTCGAAGGACAGCCGCTACTGGGGCCTCGTGCCGCGCGAGAACTTCCGCGGCCGGCCGATCTTCGTGTACTACTCGTACCAGGCCGAGCAGAGCGACCGGCCGCTGCCGTTCCTCACCGACATCCGGTGGGGGAGGATCGGACACCGCATTCGCTGACCGGCGGCGGAGGCGCGGATGAACACCGCCCTCGTCGCCGGTTGAGCCGCGGGCCGGCCTGTTGCATGTTGGGTGGCGACACGAAACGCATCTGCCACGCACCGCCCGGTGCTCGCTCCGACGGTGCCGATCCGGAGCCCGTGATGACCCGTTCCACCACCGCTGCCCTCGCCCTCACCACCCTCGCGCTCGCCCTGGCCTGCAATCGCGGGGGCGAGGGCGATGGCGCCGCTACGCCCGGACAGACGGCGGCGGCCGACACCAACGCGTGCGTCACCGGCATGCCGACGATCACCGCTGGCGGCGTCGGTCCGGTGCGCCTCGGCGCGACGCTGGCCGACGTCGCCACCCGCTGCGAGGTGCGCGACACTTCGTTCACGCTCGGCGAAGGGCTCGAGGAGAACGGGCGCGTAGTCGCCCTCGACGGAAGCACCGTGGTCGTCCTGACCGACGCCGCGGGACGCGTGACGCGGATCATCGTCGAGGACCCGTCGCTGCGGACCGAGCGCGGACTCGGCGTGGGGAGCACCGTGGGCGAACTTCGACGCCAGCATGGGCAGGTCTGCGGCGACGTCGCCGAGGGAATTCTGGTGGTGAGCTCGGCGAGTGTGGGCCCGATCACATTTGCCACCGACGCCGACGTCCGTGTCGCGCGCCGCGGAGCGTCGATAAATGCCGACGCGATTCCCGAGTCGGCGCGGATCACGAGCCTCTGGGTGCACGAGGGCAGGGCGCTGTGCGGGGCCAGCTGATGACTGCGCGGTAATGGGCGAATGGTGATCGAGGATCGGCGATCGGCGAGAGCCGACGCCGATCACCGCCCGCCGAATCGCCTCGCACCACGGGCGCAGCCCCGCGTCCTCTATCGCGCCCTGCGCACCGAGGATAGCTTGCGCCATGGTCGAGTACTTCCCCAGGCAGACGCTCACCTGGAAGGTCGAAGAACCGCCGGTGTTCCGCCGGCTGACGCTGTCGCTCGTCGAGATGTCGGTGTTGACCGGAATCCTCCTACGCGTCTACCGGGCCTTCGTCCATGCGCACGCGGCCGACAGCTGGCTGGTGGCCGGCACGACCCTCGCTTTCGGGGCAGTGATACTCTTCGGAATGCTGGCGATCCACCTCGCCAACTTCCCGATTCGCCACTGGCTGTGGCGCGCTCCGGCCTTCGCGATTCTCGAGGCGGCGGCCGAGATGATCACCAGCCTCGGATTGATCGCGATCGGACGCGAGCCGTACGGCACGGCGCGGGCGGAGATGCACGACTGGATGGCAATGGCCACCAACACGCTGCTGATACGCGTAGTGGCGATCGCGCTGTTCGCGCTCGTTCTCGCCGGCGTCGTGCAGGCCGTGCGTTACGCGCTGCTGCGGCGCGACAACCGAGGTTCCACCGCCGATCGGATCCACCGGCAGACGACCGGGATGCCGCTGCCGCCGGACGGCTGAAACACCGGCTGACGCACGAACCGTGACCAGGAGCCGAGACATGTCTCGACCCGTATGCAGCGCCCTCGCCCTCGGCCTCGCGACGGTGCTCGCCGGTGCCGCGTGCGCGGCCGCCACACTTCCCGAGCGGAGTGGGCCACCCAACACCGCCTCCACCGCGTCGTCCCGCGTCCCGGTCAGCGCGCAGCACTCACCGGGCGCGCCATTCGGCTCCCTGCGCGACCAGGCTGCCATCCAGCAACGCTGGCTCGAGCGCCGGATCGAAACGGTGCTGCCGGCGCTGATGCGCAAGCACGGCGTTGCGTTCTGGGTCGTACCGATGCGGGAGTACAACGAGGATCCGCTGTTCACGTCGATCGTCTCGCCGACCACATTCGCGGCGCGCCGGCGGACGATCTACGTCTTCCACGACCGGGGCCCCGCCGAAGGCGTGGACCGCATCGCTCTCGGCGGAAGCTCGCAGGGCGGCGTCTATCGCGCGGTGCGGACGACGATCGCAGTCGAGGCCGATGTCGCCGGCCGCCAGGCCGAGCTGTGGGGCGACGAGCAATGGCAGGTGCTGAAGCGTCTGATCGAGGAGCGTCAGCCGGCCTCGATCGGCATCAACGTCTCCCGCACGTGGGCCTTCGCCGACGGCCTCACGCATGGCGAGTATCTGGGGATGACGGAAGCGCTCGGGCCCGCGTGGACGGCGCGACTTCGGCCGACGGAGCTGCTGGCGTTGGAAATGATCGCCACCCGGATTCCCGAGGAGGGCGAGCTCTTTGCCCGCATGAACGAGCTGGCCTGGGAGATCATTCGCACGGCGTTCTCGAACACGGTGATCACACCCGGCGCGACGCGCACCGAAGACGTCGTCTGGTGGATGCGGCAGCGCGTGAACGACCTCGGCCTCGGCTCCTGGTTCCAGCCGTCGGTCAGCGTCCAGCGGCGTGGCGAGACCAGCGATCAGCTCGGCGCGAATCCGGTGATCGAGCGCGGTGATGTGCTGCACTGCGATTTCGGCATCGTGGCGATGCGACTGAATACGGACACGCAGCACATGGGCTACGTGCTGCGCGACGGCGAGTCGGACGTGCCGGATGGACTGAAGGCGGTGCTGCGCGCGTCGAACCGGCTCCAGGACATCGTGATGGAGGAGATCCGTCCCGGCCGCACGGGAAACGAGATTCTCCATGCGTCGCGCGACAGGATGCGCCGCGAAGGGATCGATGGAACGGTGTACACGCACCCGATCGGGATCCACGGCCACGGCGCCGGCCCGACGATCGGGCTCTGGGACTATCAGGAGGGCGTGCCGGGTCGCGGGGATGCGCGGGTGATCCCGAACATGTGGTATTCGATCGAGCTGCAGGCCACCTCCCCGGTTGCCGAGTGGGGCGGACAGCGCGTGAGGTCGGCGCAGGAGGAGGACATGATCATCGGCGCCGACGGAGTGCCCCGATGGGCCTGGCGCCGGCAGATGGACTACCACCTCGTGCGCTGAACGACCGCGGCAACCGCCCCGTCGCTACCCAGGAGCCCGAAGAAACACGCGTTCCGAGCACTGCCCAGAAACTAGCCAGTATCAGGATACTGCGGATTGTCCTGACCGCGGAATGCGCGAGATTTCAGTCGTGGATACCGAGCGCGGCAGTTTTGCTGAACTCTCTGTCAAGAACCTGGGCAATCTCTCCATGCGCACCCTCGTGATGCTGGCTGCAGTGTCGCTGATCGCCGTCTCCGTCTCCGGGGAGGCATCGGCTCAGGCGAGCCGGTCGATGGTCGCGTCGCGGGTCATGGTGACAGTGCCCGAGCGGCGCGCTGCGGCGGTGTCGAGCTCGACCATCGCTGCGCCGCGCGGGGTTCACGGCGATGCTGCGAGAGCCTGGCGAGGACTTGCCGGCGATGGGATCGGCGCCGAGGATTGCCTCGCGACGCTCGAACTACCGGGAATCGGCCGGCTTTCGGTGTCCTGTCTCGAGACAGCGGACGCGGCCGATCGATCGGCGGGAGTCGCGTTCGAGCTGCAGCCCGGCCCCGAGACGGAGCGCCCCGCAGCGGCTTCGCGCACGATCGAGCTGCACCTCGCCGACGGTGCCGTAGTCCGACTGCACGGCCGCGCGATCGCCGGTGGATCGGGGGCGCTGTATGCGACCATCCCCGCCGCCGCGTTCCAGCGGATCGTCGAACCGCGGATGACGATCGTCCATGCCGGCCGGATCCACGCGTTCAGTGACGACGAGTCGAGAGCGCTGCGCGGTGTGGCCGAGGCACTCGGTCGTTAGTTTTCATCCGAGCGTGTCCGTGACGGGCACCGGCATTCGGGTGAGGCGACAGTGGACCGGAACGGCAAGCAGCTGATCGTCGTGGGAGACCGGGTCCTCGTGAAGGTCGAGGACGGCGAGGAGCGGACGACGGTCGGCCTCTATCTCCCGCCGACGGCGATCGACAATCAGGCGGTGCAGGGAGGACGGATCATCGCGACCGGGCCCGGCCTTCCGATGCCCGATCTCGCCGATCCGGGCGAGGAGCCCTGGCGTCTGGGCGCGCGTGAGACGCGTTTCCTCCCCATGCAGGCCCGCCCCGGGGACTTCGCCCTGTTCTTCAGGAAGGCCGCGGTCGAGATCACATTCGAGCAGGACCGCTATCTGGTCGTCCCGCAGACGGCGATCCTGGCGCTGGTGCGCGATGGCGCGGAGGGCGAGGGGTTCGAGTACTGACGGGAACCGTGGCCCCCGACCGGGTACTCTCTGAAGTCGGGTATACGTCGGCCTTTTCATGGAGCAACCATGTACGATGAACGGTTCGTCACCCCGATGCGTCAGGAGCTGACGCGACTCGGGATCGAGGAACTGCGGACCGCCGAGGAGGTGGACGCAAAGCTCGGAGGCTCGACGGGGACCACGCTCGTGGTGGTGAACTCCGTCTGCGGATGCGCGGCGAGGAACGCGCGGCCGGCCGTGGCCGCGGCCCTGCGGCACGAGATCCTCCCGGAGGTTCTCACTACCGTGTTCGCCGGGCAGGATGCCGAGGCGACGTCGCGTGCGCGGAGCTACTTCACCGGCTATCCGCCTTCGTCGCCTCAGATCGCCCTGTTCAAGGACGGTCGGATCGTGCACATGATCGAGCGGCACCAGATCGAAGGTCGGTCGGCGGACGCGATCGCGCAGGATCTCACTGCCGCGTTCGATCAGCACTGCGCCCGCACCTCCACCGCCACGTCCTGAGCAAACGCCGGCGTACGGCGCCGGACGGACAGTCGCAGCAGCACAGGGACCGGTCGCGCGACCGGTCCCTGTGCGCATCGTGCTCCATCGGCTACCGCCGCCGCTGCGCGCGCGCGGCGCGCATCGTGCGGCAGGTACGGCATGTCGACATGTCGTCGGACGTCCGTCGGGCGCGGCCGATGACGGCACGAGCTCTGCACGCCCAGTTGCGCCACTCTACCGGAGGATCAGTCATGGAGCGGAATCCGAACGAGAACCTCGATTCCCAGAATCGCGGTCAGACCGGCGACCCGCCCGGTTCATCCGGGACGTCGGGCGGCTATGGAACTGGCGCGAGCGGCGCCGCCATGAGCGGATCGGGGGTCGGTGGGACCGCAGGAACGCAGCACGAGGGCGTCGGCGAGCGGGCGCGCGAGACCCTCGAGGGCGCGAAGGAAAAGGCGCGTAGCGGCATGCACGACGCCCGCGAGAAGGCGGGGCACCTCAAGGACTCGCTCGCCGACAAACTCGATTCGGGCGCGGAACGGCTGCGACAGCGCGGGCGCCGCAACATTGCCGGTGAGGGCGGCGACGGCAGCGCCGTGATGCATCAGGAGGAACGGCTCGACCATCTCACCGACGGGCTGGCGAGCGGCATGCACAACACGGCCGAATGGCTGCGCGAGAACGATCTCGAATCGCTGAAGCAGGGAGTGGAGCAGCAGGTGCGCGATCACCCCGGCCGCACGCTGCTGATCGCGCTCGGGCTCGGCTACATCATCGGCAAGGCCGTACGCCGGTAGGTGCCGAAATGACGGTCGATCGGCCCAATGGCCGTCGAGGCGTGGGCGCTCTCCTGCGCGAGTTGGCGGAGGGGAGCGCAACGCTGGTGCGCAAGGAGCTCGCGCTCGCCAAGCTCGAGCTAGCTACCGCGGCGAAGTCGATCGGGCGCGGCACGGCGCTCGTCGCAACCGGGGGCGTGCTCGCGCTGCTGGGCGCGCTCGCGCTGATCGCCGGGCTGATTCTCCTGGCTGGAGATCAGTGGCTGCGCGACCGCTACTGGCTCGCCGCTCTCATCGTCACGCTCATCGCCGGCGCGGCCGCGGCGTTGCTGGCCAGGCGGGGAGCGCACCTGCTCTCGCCGAAGACGCTCGCCCCCAGGCAGACCGTCGCGACCCTCAAGGAGGACAAGGAATGGCTGAAACGACAGCTGACGTCCGGCGCGACATCGAGATGACACGCGAGCGGATGTCGGAAACCCTGGCGCAGCTCGAGCACAAGCTGAACGTCATGCAGGTGGTCCGCGAGCATCCCTGGCCGGCGATCGCCGTGGCCGTCGGGACTGGAATCGCGCTCAGTGGCTCGCGCGCCGACGTAAAGGCCGCGGCGGCAACCGTAGCCGCGACGCAGGGGGCGAGCGGGCGCGTCGGCACGCTGCTCGATGACGTCGTCGCCAGCCTCGTAACCGGAGTGACCCTGGCCTTCCAGAGCCGGATCGAGGGCTGGGTCGATGAGCTCAAGAATGCCATCGGCGCTCCGCAGGGCGCCGCCGGAGCGCGGCGCGGCGGGCAGACCGTCCGCTCCGAGCGCCAGATCGATCTGCCGGTCCAGCGTGGTGGCAACTCGGGTAGCGGCGACGATTCCGACTGGGCACAGCAGGGCAGGAGCGAGCCGCCGCGGTCAGATTGATCGACAACGAAGAGTCGACGGTGGGTGTCACGCGTATCGCACCCACCGTGCGACTTCCCTGAGCGACGCGCGCTTGCCGTACATCAGAATGCCGACGCGGTAGATCCGCGCCGACAGCCAAAGCGCCGCGACGCACGACGCGGCCAGCACCACCAGCGAGGCCGCCAGCTCGCCGGGAGGCACCGGCACCATGCTCAGCCGCATCGGCATGAGGATCGGCGACGAGAACGGGAGAGTCGTCATCGTCCGTGCCAGACCGCCCGCCGGATCGAGCAGCACCGGTTGCATGAAGACGACGCTGGCCACGATCAGCAGCATCACCGGCTGCGCCGCCTGCTGCGCTTCCTGCTCGCTCCCCACCATCGCGCCGACCGCCGCGAACAGCGCGGCGTAGAACAGGAAGCCGAGCACGAAGTAGGCGAGATAGACCACCCACACCAGCAGCGACACGTCGGGCAGCGTCATCGCCGCCGGCGCACTCATTCCCATGGTCGCCATCAACGGCTCGCGCAGCCGGTAGATCGCCACGCCGCTCACCGTCCAGACGAGGAGCTGCGTGAGCCCGACCGCGCCCACGCCGAGCACCTTGCCGGCGAGCAGGGTGTTGGCCGAGACGCTCGACAACACCACCTCCGCCACCCGCGTCTGCTTCTCCTCCATCACGCCGCGCAGCACGTTCTGACCATAGAGGATGATCGCCGCGTACAGGTACAGCGCGACCACGAACGCCAACAGGAAACTCGCCATCCCGGAGCCGCCGCGGCCCCGGTCGGTGATCTGTTCGGCCTGGAGCCGTGGCCGCACCCGGGTGACCGACTCGACCTGATCAACCGACAGCCCCTCGTTTTCCAGCCGCAGCGAAAGCACGGCGTCGCTGAGAGCCCGCTCGAGCCGCTCCATCATGGGAGGCGAGGTCGCATCGCGGCCGGCATAACGGGTGGTGAGTCCGGCCATCGTCCGCTCATCGAGCACGAGGTAGCCGCGCCGATCCTGCGCCATCACCGCGGCCGTCGCCTCGGCCTCCGCCTGGGCGAGCCCGCCCGCCGTGACGCGCCGTACGTCGGTCAACGGCTCCGAGCGGCTCGGGTCGGCGATCGCCGCTGCCACGCGCGCGCCGAGCTCCGTTCCGGTGGCATCGAGGATCACCGTTTCGCCGAGCCGCGTCTGCCGGGCCGCGCGCGTGCCGAGGATCGCCGGCAGCACGATCAGCGCGCTGAGGAGAATGGGACCGAACACCGTGGCGATGATGAACCATCGAGTGCGGACGCGCTCGAGGTACTCGCGGGCGAAGACCGCTCCGAATCTACGCATCGCCCCGCACCTCGGTCGGCGCCGCCCCGACCCGCTGGAGAAAGATCTGGTGCAGCGACGGCTGCACCAGCTCGAAACGCTGAATGGCCGCACCGCGCTCGATCAGCCGCCGCAGCAGCAGCTGCGGGTCGGCCCCGGGGGCGAGCTCGATCTCGAACCAGCGGTTCGAGTCATCCACCCGCTCCACCAGCGCCCGGTCGCCCAGAACCTCGGCCACCCCGTTCGCCGATCCGCCATCGAGCGCCAGCGCGACGGTGCGCCCACCGTGTTCCTCGCGCACCTGGGCCATCGAGCCGTCCAGCACCTTCTCGCCGCGGGCGATGATGCAGACGCCGTCGCACAGCCGCTCGGCGTGATCCATCACGTGCGTGCTGAAGATGACCGTCTTTCCCGAGCGCTTCAGCTCGACGATCGTGTCCTTGAGCGCCTGGGTGTTGATCGGATCGAGCCCGCTGAACGGCTCGTCGAGGATCACCAGGTCGGGGTCGTGGAGCAGCGTGCCGATGAACTGGACCTTCTGCTGCATTCCGCGCGACAGCTCATCCACCTTGGCCGCGCCCCAGTCCTTGGCCGGCGTACGGAGCTCGAGCCGGTCGAGCCACGCGTCGATCCGGCGGTCGGCGACCTCGCGCCGGACACCCTTGAGCGCGGCCAGGAACCGCAGCGCCCGCCGCACCTGCATCTTCCGGTAGAGTCCACGCTCTTCCGGGAGATAGCCGACGCGGTCGCTCACCCCGGGCGCGTTGTGGGGATGCCCGAACAGGCGGATGGAGCCCTGATCGGGCGCGATGATGTCGAGCATCATGCGGATCGTCGTCGTCTTGCCTGCGCCGTTCGGACCGAGGAGGCCGTACACCGCGCCCGCGGGGACGGTGAGCGAGAGCTCGCGCACCGCCACGTGGTCGGCGTAGCGCTTGGCAATCCGGTCGATCTCGATCGCGGGAGGAAGCATCGAAAGGAGGGCGTGGTGAGGAAGGCGGACGCGGCCGGCTCGCGCCGGCCGCCCGGGCAATATACTCTACTGCCACCATGCGCTTCCTATTCATCGCGAGCCTCCTCGCGTGGCTCGCCGTCGGCGCCTGCGTGTCGGGAGACAAGGGCGGGCGCGATGGCGACCGCCTCGTCATCTACAACGCAGGGAGCCTCGCGCGGCCACTCGCCGCGGCGCTCGACACTTTCGCGCGACGCGAGGGCATCCGCGTGGCCCAGGAGAACCTCGGAAGCCTCGAGGCTGCACGAAAACTGACCGAGCTGGGGCAGCCGCCGGACCTGATCGCTCTCGCCGACCACGAAGTCTTTCCCCAGCTGCTGATGCCGGAGCACACGCGCTGGTACATCCAGTTCGCCCGCAACCGCATGGTGATCGCCCACGGCCCGCGCTCGCGGGGCGTCGCCACGCTCGATACGGCGCGCTGGTGGGAGACGCTGCTCGCCAATGGCGTCGAGGTTGGCCGCGCCGATCCGGACCTCGATCCCGCCGGTTATCGGGCGATCCTCGTGATGCGTCTGGCCGAGGAGCACTACCAGCGCCCGGGGCTGGCGCAGCGGCTGCTCGAGCGCGCACCCACGCGCAACATCCGGCCCAAGTCGGCAGAGCTGACGGGGCTGCTCCAAGCGGGTGAGCTCGACTACGTCTGGGTCTACCAGTCGGTCGCCCGCGCGGCGCGCATCCCGTACATCCCTCTGCCACCCGAGATAGACCTCGGCGAGGCCGAGCACGCGGCCAGATACGCGCGAGTCGAGGTGCGCGTACATGGACGCACACGGGGCGACACGGCAATCTTTCGGGGCGAGCCGATCCTGTATGCCATGTCCATTCCGGAGCGCGCGGCGAACCCGCGGCTCGCCGAGCGACTGATCGCGTTTCTCATGTCGGATGAGGGCGTGGACATCTTGCGGGCTCAGGCGCTCGAGGTGATCCGCCCGCCGTTGCTGGTCGGCGAAGATCCACCACCCGTGGTGCGGGCGCTCCTCGCCCCGCGTACGCCGGCATCGCCGCCGGCGGAGAGATAGCGGAGCTCGGCGCGGATGGCGTCGGAGAGCGATCGCGAGCCGCTGACCCGACGCACGCCGACACTCGCCTACGGTGCGGCGAGTGTCGTCGTTGCCGTGCTCGGATCGCTCCTCCTGCTCTTCCTCTTCGCACCCGTCGGAGAGCTGGTACTCTCGGCCGGCGGAACCGGCCTGCGACGCCTCGGTACGGATGCCGAACTTCGCCAGTCGCTCGCGCTCACCGCGCTGACGGCGACCGCTGCCATGCTCGCGGGCATTCTCTGCGGTACGCCACTCGCCTACCTGCTCGCCCGGCGCCGCTTTCGCGGCAAGCCGGTGGTCGCCGCGCTGCTCGATCTCCCACTCCTCATCCCCCACCCGGTGGCCGGGATCGCGCTCCTGCTCGTGCTGGGGCGCGACAGTGCCGTCGGTGGGACCCTGCTCCAGGCAGGCATCCGGATCGTCGGCTCGCCGCTCGGGATCATCGCGGCCATGCTGTTCGTCTCCGCGCCGCTGTACATCAGCGGTGCCCGCGAGGCGTTCGCGAGGGTGGATCTGCGCTTCGAGGCCGTCGCCCGCACGCTCGGCGACCCGCCATGGCGCGCGTTCCGGCGAGTCACGCTCCCGCTGGCCACCCGGGGACTGATCGCCTCGGCGGTGGTGATGTGGGCGCGCGCGGTGAGCGAGTTCGGCGCCATAGTCATCCTCGCGTACAACCCGAAGGTGGCGAGCGTGCTGAGCTACGACCGCTTCACCAGCTTCGGACTTCCCGAAGCGCTGCCGGTGGCGGCCGTGCTCGTGATCCTCGCGCTCATCCCGCTCACGCTGCTGCGCGCCCTCCGCCCCGAGCGCGAGCCGGGAAGCGACACATGATCGAAACCCGGGCGCTCTCGGCGCGGGTCGGTGCGTTCGATCTCAGCGACATTTCCTTCGCGGTGCCGGACGCCGCGTACGGCGTGGTGATAGGCCCGGCCGGCTCCGGCAAGACGACGCTGCTCGAGACCGTCGCCGGGATCGTGCCGCCGCTCGGCGGCGCCGTGATCATCGATGGCGCCGACGCGACGCGTACGCCGCCCGAGCGGCGCGGAATCGGGTTCGTCTATCAGCACGGGTATCTCTTTCCCCACCTCACGGTCGGGCGGAACATCGGGTACGGCGCCGCCGATCCGGCACTCGTCGGCGAGATCGCCGAGCGCTTCGGCTTGTCGCCGCTTCTCGATCGCCGGGTACGCGGGTTGAGCGGCGGCGAGCGGCAGCTGGTCGCGATCGCCCGCGCCGTCGCCACGCGGCCGCGACTTCTGCTGCTCGACGAGCCGTTCAGCGCACTCGATCCGCGCCGCCGCGTGCTGGTGCGACGTGAGATCCGGGCACTGCATCGCGAGTGGGCGATGACCGTCCTCCAGGTGACCCACGACTTCACCGAGGCGGGCCTGCTGGGCGACGTCGCCATCCTGCTCGACGGCGGACGGGTGCTCCAGTCCGGCCCACCGGATCGCGTCTTCCGCGCGCCGGCTTCGCCGTACATCGCCGAGTTCCTGGGCGCGGAGAACGTGTTCGCCGGCGAGGTGCGCGAGCTCGGCGAGACCGCGCCCGACTGGCTGGAAGGCGATCCCGCGCAGCTCTCCCACAACCATCGCGCGCTCGAATTCCGCACCGGCGCGCTGAGGATCTACACCGTCGGCGACGCGCAGGCGGGCTCGTGCTACGCGGTGATCCGGGCCGACGAGGTCCTGCTCGCGCCGGAGTCCTTCCCGTCGTCGGCCCGCAATCAGTTCCACGGTCTGGTGAGCGAGGTCGCGACGACCGGCGCGCTGACGCGCGTCACGATCGACGTCGGCGGCACGCCGCTCGTGGCAGCTCTGACGACCCGTTCGGCGCAGGAGCTCGCGCTCGAGCCGGGGCGCGCGGTGTGGGCGAGCTTCAAGGCCATGGCGGTGCACCTCTGTTGAAGCGGACAGTTCAGATGCCGGCACGCCGGCAGAGCAGGCTCGACCCGCTCCATGCGATGCGGGAGTGATCAGAGCATTCGCCTCCCCACCCACACGACCAGGCTGAGCACCAGGCTCACCACGAGCATCGAGACGATCGGGATGTAGATCCGCAGGTTGTCGCGCTCGATCCGGATGTCGCCGGGCAGCCGGCCGAACCAGGAGAGCGCGCCGGCCCAGACGAGCAGCCCGATCACGATCGCGCCGGCGCCAAGGACGACGAGCAGGGCCCCTATTGCGCGTTGATCCATGATGGCAGTTTAGGATAGCGGCCGACGTCGTCGCCATGGGTGATTCGGGAAGCAGTGGCCGCTCCCCGGCTCGCGCGCAGTGCGGCATGGCGAAGCTGGGAAATCCCGAAGTAGGCGCCCACCGAATGCCTGGCCGATCTCGACCCTGAAGATAGAGGTGACCGTGACCGATTCGCCCCGCCGTTCTCCGCGCCCGATCATGGCGAGCGTGATCCTGCCGACGCTCGTGCTCGCCTGTTTCGCCGGCGTGGCCGCGTCGGCGCAGGAGCCGGTGGTACCGAGCGCCGACGCGCGTGTGCGCGCCGCGCTGGAAACCATCCAGCGCGACAATGCATGGACGCTCGACCAGCAAGTCTCGATCTGCGAGATCCCCGCGCCGCCGTTCAAGGAGGAGCGGCGCGCGGCCGAGTACCGGCGCCGGCTGGAAGCGCTCGGTTTGCGCAACGTCCGGATAGACGCCGAGGGGAACGTGATCGCCGAGCGCCCCGGCACCGGCGGCGGCCCGACGGTGATGCTCTCCGGGCATCTCGACACGGTGTTCCCCGAGGGCACGGACGTCACCGTGCGGCGGGAGGGCACGCGATTCCACGCACCCGGCATCGGCGACGACTGCCGGGGGCTCGCCGTCGTGCTCGCCGTCGCGCGCGCGTTCCAGGAAGCCAACGTGCGGACAAACGGTACGGTCTACTTCGTCGGCACGGTGGGCGAGGAGGGGCCGGGGAACCTGCGCGGCGTCAGGCACCTGTTCACGAAGGAATTCCCCAACCGGGAGATCGACTACTTCATCTCGGTGGACGGAACCGGCTATGGCACTACCAGTGGAGCCGTCGGGAGCAATCGATACAGAGTCAGCTATCTCGGGCCAGGCGGCCACAGCTACGGCGCATTCGGAATGCCCAACCCGATTCACGCGCTTGGGCGTGCGATCGCCGGGATCGGCGACGTGCAGGTGCCGGCGACGCCGCGCACGACGTTCAACGTCGGCGTAATCTCCGGGGGCACGTCGGTCAACTCCATCTCGGCGGAGGGAGTGATGGAGATCGACATGCGGTCGCCCTCGCTCGAGGCGCTCGGGCGGCTCGACACGGAGGTGCGCGGCATCCTCCAACGGGCGCTCGAGGAGGAGAACGCGCGGTGGCCGCGGTCGAGTACCCGGCTGACGATGCGGATCGACACGATCGGCATCCGCCCGGCGGGGAGTCAGCCGGACAGCGCTCCGATCGTCAGGGCAGCGCTGGCCTCGGCACGGGCGCTCGCAATCACCAGCTCCACCAACGCGTCGAGCACCGATGCGAATCTGCCGATCAGTCTGGGAATCCCGGCGATCACGATCGACGGAGGTGGCCAGGGGCGCGGCGCCCACTCGCTCGATGAGTGGTACGACGATGGAGCCGACGGCTACCGCGGCCCGCAGTGGGCGGCTCTCCTGGTGGCGACGCTCGCCGGGGTGAGGTGAGGCAGCCCTTCGCCTCACCTCCTTCGTCCCTCGTCCCTCGTCCCTCGTCCCTCGTCCCTCGTCCCTCGTCCCTCGTCCCTCGTCCCTCGTCCCTCGTCCCTCGTCCCTCGTCCCTAACGCCAGCCGCGTCCGGTCACCGTCGTGTCGCTCTCCGACCGGATGAATCCGGCGAACCGCGCCGAGACCTTGCCGCGTCCGGCGGCGTTCACGAGCTGGTAACGGAACTCGCCGATCGGTGCCGGCTGGCGTCCGACTGAGACGAAGTCGCCGGCGCGCCACGATGCCGTCGACGCGCGATCGCCGAAATAGATTTCCCACATCGTCCCATCCTGCAGCATCACGAACGTACCGCCGCTCGCCGAGCGGAAGACGTGAGCTCCGTGCGGCGCGGTAGTGGGCGGGCCCGGCGTGAACGTGCGCGGCGCGACGACCGCCGGTGGCGGCGGTATTCGCGGTTCCGCGGGAGCAGCAGCGGGGGCCACCGGCGCCGCCGGCGCTTCGAGGCCGCGGACGACTGCCATCACGGTCGATGTGTACCTCGCCAGCCACGCCTCGAGCGCCGTGCGCTCCTCGGGCGTGAGCCGTGCCACGCCGGTCGCGGCGCGCTCCTCGGCGGACATGACCTGGTCGAGCCGCGGTGCCGGCTGCTGTGCCTGGGCAAGGGCGACACGCGGACCGGCGGCCGAGAGCACGGCCGTGGCCAGCACGAACGAGATGAGCTTCTTCATCACGAACCTCCTCACGTGAAGCGGCCCGAAGCCGCGGACGCGAGCCGACGCATGGAAAAACGTGCCAATGATCACGAAGGTGGCATACGGACACCGATCGCGAAAGGCCTCCGTCTCCGCGTCATGCACTGTCACGCATCGCGAAAACGTCGCCCTGGCGTCGGTCATGGCGACTACGGGAAATGCGGCTGTCTATTTCGTTGGCGCCCCGTGCTTCAGACGCGGAGCGTTGTCGGACGATTCGTCCTCAAATCCGATCGAGCCTGGACACGAGGCGCGGCAGAATCTCGCCCGCGGTGCCGACGAGCTGGTGGATCCCGTCGCCGGTCCGTTGTCCGGCGGCGGTCGGGTTGATCACCATCACGGACGCACCTTCGCGCGCCGCGACCCATGGAAGCGAAGCCGCGGGCTCGACGAGATTGGACGTTCCCACGGACAGGAATACGTCACACGTAGTGGCCGCCGCCCAGGCCTCCTCGAGCGCGGCCGCGGGGAGCGCCTCGCCGAACCAGACCACGTCGGGACGAAGCAGCGAGTCGCAGTCGACGCAGTGTGGCACTTCGCCGTCGTCCGGTTCCTCCCACGCGTCCACCACGGCGCCTTCGCGCGAGCAGCGGGCGCGAAGAATGTTGCCGTGCAGCTCGAGCACGCGCGAGCTGCCGGCGCGCTGTTGGAGACCATCGACGTTCTGCGTAATCAGCGTCAGATGGGGGACGAGCGCTTCCAGACGCGCCAGCGCGGCGTGACCGGGGTTGGGCGCGGCGCTCGACACCATCGCGCGTCGCATGCGGTACCATGACCAGACGAGCCGCGGGTCCCGGGCGAACGCCTCCGGCGTCGCCAGATCCTCTGCCCGGTATCGCGCCCACAGGCCGGTCAGCGCATCGCGAAACGTCGGGATTCCGCTCTCGGCCGAGATGCCTGCGCCGGTGAGCACCGCGACGCGGCGCGCCGCGCGCAGCCGCTCGATGGCCACCTCGGCGCCGGCAATCGCCTCGTCAGCGGCGCTCACCAGTCGCCATCAGGCACGATCAGCCATGATCGAGCGCGATCAGGCGTGATCGACTACCTCGAATACCCCCGCCTTCCTCGCGCAGTGCGCGCAGCAGAAAAAGGTGCTCTTCGCCTCGATGCCATGGCCGATGATCCGGCAGCCGCAGTGCTCGCACACCGGTGCCAGCTTGTGGATCGCGCACTCGAACGAGTCGAACACGTGTGTCACGCCAGCGGTAACGACCTCGAAAGAAAGGTGATAGTCGTTGCCGCACACCTCACACTTTGCCATCGTCGCCTCCACCGTTGTCGTCTCGTCGATCGTGCTGCGAGAACCGTGCTTCCGTCGCCGACGGCCCGAACGGACGGCCCGATTCCGCTCCGGTCGTGGCGTACGGTGCAGCCGATGTCAGGCAGCGAGGCGGACCCGACTATGTCGCGCCTCGTCCAGCGTGATCCGCCGATGCGTAGGTGCCCGGCGCATGGCGCCCTCTGCGCCACTGCGCATCCACGCTCCACACGCCGGCACCGGCGACTGCGAAGTAGAGGAACAGAAAGGCGTACAGCGCCGCCGGCTCGCCGCCGTTGAGCACCGGCCAGGGATTCTGGGGAAGGTGAACCATGAAGTATGCGACCGCCATCTCCCCGGAAAGAACGAAGGCGACCACACGTGTGAACAATCCGATGAGGAGCAGGAAGCCGCCGAAGACCTCGAGGACTCCGGCGACGCCGAAGAGCGACATCAACTCGACCGGCTCGCGTGGCTCGATCGTCGGGACGCCGAACAGCTTCTGCGTACCGTGCAGCATGAACATGAACGACGCGGCGATGCGCAGAACGGACAGCGTCCGGTCGCGCCAGACGAGAGGCAACGGGTCGAGAATGTTCATTGCGACCTCATGGGTAGAGGAAGGGTGCAACGGCACCAGCCGGCGGGGGTGTGGCACTTTGTGGCGGCGGCGTGATCGTGTCCGGCTGCGGCGTCCGCGGCGGATCGGCTGGTCGGGCGCGGGGGCTGGTGGCGCAAGCTGCTACGACGACGAGACTGAGCAGTGAAAGGCGTCTCATGGATTCCTCCGCATGGGCGGTGCAATCTGCTGCCAGCAGCGTGCCGCGCCAACGGCGAGCTCGATGGTCTCCGTCCGATGGACTAGAACATCATCATTCGTTTCTCCCGGATGTTGGCTCGCCGCCTGGACATCGGATACCTCGTCCCGGAACCAACCACCAACCCGCCCCCATGCCGGCCAGTTCCGTCTCCGTGGAGTTCCTCGCGCGCTCCAGTCCGCCGTCGCCGGACGCTTCGCTCGAGCGGGAGCTTGGGCGGAGCAAGATGAGTGTCGTCTTTCTGGCGCGCGACGTCGCCCTCGACCGGCCGGTGGCGATCAAGCTCCTCCCCGAAGTCATGGCCTCGTCGCCGCCTCTCCGTGAGCGTTTTCTCCGTCAGCTCGCGCAGGATGGTGGCCTCGCGTTCTGGAAGCTCGAAGCACGCTGAGCCCGGGTACCCGGACCCGGGTCGCTATGGGTCGATCACGAAGATCTGCACCTCGCCCCGCTCCAGCCGCACGTTGTGGAGCACACCGTTCTGGTACGCGAGGTGCGGCCGCGCCGAGCCGTCCAGCGCGTAGCTCATCGCCGTCGAGCCGGTGCGGGCGAGCCGGATGTCCAGCACCGGCCATCCCGCGTTGTCCCAGACGATCAGCACCTGACGCCCGTCGGGGCGCACGAACAGCCGGTGGTGCAGCGCGCGCTCGCGGCGGGCGCGGAGTCGTGCTTCGACTTCCGCGTCAGCCACGGTGATCGTGTCGGTGTTGAGCAGCGCGACGAGCAGCTGCACGGTCGAGAATGCGAGCTTGCGCGTGCCGTCGGCGTACACCAGTCCGAAATGATGGTTGGGGTCGCCAGCCATCTCCGGTGATGGCGGCACCCGATCGCGAAGCTGGTAGATGCCGAGATGCTCGACGCGCCGGTCGGCGGCGTACGTCGCGATCGCCCGCGCCCACCAGTTGGCCTGTGCCCGCTCGGAGTCGCGCCGCACCGTGGCGAAGCCGAGCTCGTTCAGCCACACCGGCTTGCCTCCGCAGATGCTGTCCACGACGGGCAGGAAGTCGTCGTGATACTGCGCGTCCAGATACCCCTCGACGGATACCGTGTCGTCGGTGAACGTCTCGGGATAAGCGTGAAAAGGGACGATGTCGAACGCCGCGGCACCCCCCGGTTCACTGCAGACGGCGCGCACCCACGCATCGTCGGGCCAGACGAGCGCCCCCATCAGCACCTGCGTCCCGGGATCGGCGGCCCGGATTGCCGCGGCGCCGCTGAGCAGAACGTGGTAGTACTCGGTCGGCGTGCCATCCCACCACGCCCGGGCGTTCTGCTCGTTGTAGATCTCGTACGAGACGACGTTGTCGTGCCGGCGCATCGCCGTGGCCAGAGCGCGGACGAATCCTGTCCAGTCGCTGAGATCCGCCGGCGGGTCGTTCCACTCCGCCTCGTCGCTCATGCGCCCGGCCGCCGCCCACGCCGGCGTGTAGCCGACGTAGGGCCGAAGCCGAATGCCATGGCTCGCCGCCGTTTCGGCGAAGGCGTGAAGCCACTCGAAGTCGTACACGCCCCGCTCCGGCTCCAGCTGATCCCACCCGAAGCTGCCGCGCCACGTGTCGATCCCGAGCTCGTGCATGAACCGGAAGTCGTTCGCCACGCCAGCCAGGTCCTCGCCCTTGTCGTAATCCTCGATCGCGCTGAAGGAGAACGGCTTCTGGAAGGCCGCCGAGCTCATGGCGCGGGGCGAGACCGGCGGCACAGGGACGGCGACCCTCGGGCCGCAGCCGGTCAGCGGCACCAGGAGCAAGAGCGCGCAGCGGCGTAATCGGATGGCGGCGGAAGTTCTGTCCTTCATCGGGGCAATGAGGTCTCGAAAGGCGTCGCGAGCGCCGGTCGGCCGGACGCGACTGGTCACGGCGCAGCGCACTGCAAGCTGCATAGCCGCGGCGATGCTGGCCAGGGCGCCGCTATCGCCTGCGCCCCACCCGCATACCGATCTCCCATCGCGCCACGCGGGCTGGCTCTCCCGCACCCCAGAGTGGGCGCAGCGCTTCGATCAGCGGCGCTACGGGATCGTGTCCCAGCGCCTCGCGATAGCGCTGCACCGACGACCAGGTTCCGAGATAGCCCGCCAGTGTCGGGAGCATCATCGCCTTCTCCATCCACAGCGTCGGGAATGGAAGCTCCTCCAGCGGCATGGCAATTCCTCGGTACCGGCTCTCGATCATACGCCGCTCGGGCGGCCAGTAGGGCCCGACCGTCTCCGAGTAGAACGTGTCGAGCAGGGCATCGATCGCCGGTTCGATCACGAAGGCGCCGTAGCACCATGCGGCGAGCACGCCTCCGGGGCGAAGCACGCGGGCTGCCTCGGCCCAGAACCTTTCGAGGTCGAACCAGTGGATCGCCTGAGCGACCGTTATCAACGCCACCGACTCATCGGCGAGCCCGCTCGATTCGGCTGACGCGATGCGGTACTTGATCCGCGGGTGCGGAACGGCATGCGAGATCTGGGCGGTACTGGCGTCGCTCGCGATCACACGGTCGAAGTGGCGGGCCAGGCCCAGGGCGGCCTGACCGCTTCCCGTGGCGCAATCCCACGCCAGGTCGGTCGCCGGAGACAGCCGCGCCAGCTCGGCGAACAACGCGTCCGGATAGTCCGGCCGGTACGCCGCGTAGCCTTCGGCGCTGAGCGAGAAGTGATCAGGAAATGACACGACCGGTCGGGGCTGGCCGCTGCGGCCGAGCTACTCCTTCAGCACCATGTCGATGCAAAGCGCAGCCGCTATGATCAGCGGGCGAGCAGGGCCCGTCGCCGGCACCGTGGCTGCGATCTCGAGCACGTAATTGTCCGCGGTCGTGAGCATCTCCTTGCCGATGCCGGCCCACCGCTTCGAGACCCGGGCCAGCTCGTCATTCCCGGAGGCGAACCGGAAGTCCCAACCGGTCCATTTCCCGCGCACGGTGCCCAGCACGCGTCCGCCCGGATCGACGAGATCGAACGCGCCGCCGAGCGACAGCAGCCGTTGGCGGAAGCAGCCCAGCACCTGGCCGTTGCCGTCCCGGACCTGAACGGTCGAGCGGAGAAAGGCGACGCCCCGCGAGACGCGCGCGACTATTTCGCCGGATGGCGTCCGAACGGTGAGGTCGAATGGCGTGTAGCGCTTGCTGTCGGTGAAGCGCATCAGCTTCGTCAGCCAGCCAAGTGCTTCCTCGCGCGCCAGGAGCACCAGCGCTCCGCTCGCCGGGTCGTAGACATCGAAGTTGTTCGCTGCCTTGAACGCGCCGATGTGCTCCTTCACCAGCAGCGTGTTCTGCGTCGGCAGCGCGGGCGCGGTGGTCGCGCGGGCGGCGGTCGTCATCTGGTGGCTCCCGGGCGGGGACGAATCCGGAGCCGAAAACGGCGGCTCTCTGAGGTTGAGACGAGCCGCCGCTGGGCCGGTCACCGTCGGACGTTTCGCCGTCGGCCGCCCGCCGGCGAGAGATCGATCAGCAGCGCGACGACGATTCCGACGGTGGGCCAGAATGTCCATTCGCCGCCGAACCAGTGGTGCACGGCCGTATACCAGAGCAGTGTCGTCGGCAGGAAAATGAAGCCGAGGATCGGCCACAGCAGCGTCTGGAAAATGCCCTGGAACCATGTGGTGAAGAACCAGAGCAGCACGATCACGAGCCGCGGCGTGACCAGAGCGAGCAGGGTCAGCAGACAGGGCATGACGCGAGGAAGTTGGAGTGGAAGGAGGTGGAATTCCCGCGCTTCGATTCAACTGCTCGGCCTTTTCACCATCACGACTCCATTCTCCACTCGAACGTCGTACACTGCAACGGGGTCGGTAGCCGGAAGATGGCAGGCGGCGCCGGTCCCTGCATCGAAGCGCGCACCGTGCCACACGCACTCTACCAGTCCGCCCGGCAGCACGTATCCTTCGGAAAGCGGAAAGTCCTGATGCGAGCAGCGGTCGGCAAGGGCCGTGATCCGCCCGTCCGCATTCACCAGACAGATGCGCTCACCGGTGCCCAGGCGGACGCCGAGGAGTCCGCTCTCGGGGATATCCTCGACGCGGGCGAGCGGCTCGAAGTAGTCGGCGTCGACCATGTGCCGGGAAAATAGACTGTCGAAGGGGTGGGCGACCACGGTCGCCGGCAGCGAATCGTCGGCCGGCGTTGACGGGCCGCATCGCTTCTCTGCAGCTTGTGATACACGGCGTGGCCGCGGCCGCTCGGGGCACGGCACCTTCCCGGTGACGGGGAACATCGTCCGGAGCATATGCCTTACTTGGAATTCCAGGAACAGCGCCGCGCCCTCGGGCCGGGCGTCCTCACGATAGGAAGCGGAACCGAGGCTGGCTGGCGGATCGTGGACCAGGATCTGGCGCCACTGCACGCTCTCGTCACCCTCGAGCGGGCGGGTCAGGCCATGCTGGCCAGTGGCGATCCCGACGCCCCGGTGTTCATCAACGATGCCGAACTGCTCGAACGACGTGTCGTCCTGCGCTTCGGCGATCGGATCCGGCTCGGGCGGGCGGAGTTCACCTACGTGCAGACGGCCCAGAAGGTGCGCCCGGACGAGCGCTACCTTCGCGACACCCGCCGTGGCCGCGTCTATCGATTGTCGCCGATCACGCGCATCGGGCGCGATCCGCGGTGCACGGTGCTGATCCAGGAGCCCGATGTGTCGCGCATTCACGCCGAGATCGCTCTCGAGAACGGCAAGTTTCTCCTCAGCGCGGTCGGCGCCGCCTACGTGCTCCTGAACCACGACCGCATCCACGGCCCGACCGAGCTCCGGGAGGGCGATGAGGTCTCGATCGGCCGCACGGTGCTCACGTTTTCCGCCGAGACGGGCACCTATCGCGTAGCTGACACGAGCGCCGACGCCCCGCAGCTCGGCGTGGATCGCCGCGCCGGCAAGATGCAGACGATGTACATGGGCGCCATCGAGGCTCGTGAGAACATCCGCCGGCGGGAGCACCGCCGCGTCGTGGCGATCATTGCGGTGGTGGTGGTGGTGTTCGTGATGATCTGGCTGGGGATTCTGCGCTGGTGAGGCCTCATTGCCGGCCCCGCTCGATGGACGCGCGTTCCGGCTCGCCTACAGGAAGATGATGTAACCCAGCACCGCCAGCCCGAGCGCCACCACGGCGAGCAGCCAGATGTGTGACGGTCGCTCGGCCGACGCATGCTCGCCCGTCGTGACGGCGCCGTGGAGCAGCGTGGCCCGGAGGCCCTGGGGATCGTCGAGCACGAGCTCGGTATCCGCCGGGTGCACGTCGGCCGGGAGCGGCGCGCGGGTGAAGCAGAAGGTGGCGTCGCCCACCGTGATGCGATCGCCCTCCCGCAGCACGTGCGGCCCGCTCAGGCGTTCGTCGTTCACCGCCGTACCGCTGGCTCCCATCGGATAGAGTACGAACGCGCCCGCCTCCACCCGGATGTCGGCGTGGAAGCGCGAAACGCGCGGATTGGTGAGGCGGATCACACTCGACGTGTCGCGGCCGATGGTGGTCGTCCGGTGGGACAGAGGGAAAGCGCCCATCGTGCGCTCGTCGATCAGGTGCCCGGCGGACGCTGGCTCTTCGGGAAGAGGGGTCGAAGGGACGTCTCCGTTCGGCACCACCCGGAAGCGCGCGGTCCCGGCGGCGATCACATCGCCGGGGTGCAGCGCCAGCTCCTGCATCGGTACCTGCCGGCCGTTCACCACGACGATGCTCTGCGCCGAGCACGGACGTAGCACGATCCCGTCCGCCTGATCACGCTCGACCACGAAGTGCCTCGCGGCCAGGTCGTGGTGCGTTACGCGCCACGTGGCCTGCGCACCGCTGCCGACGGTCAGCTTGCCGTCGCCCAGCTCCTTCAAGGTTCCGTTGAGTTCGAGATAGGTCATTCTGTCGTTCGGCCTCTGCCGATCGCGAGGTCGGCCCTCGTATGGTACGGCGTCGGGTGGACGATCGTCTACGTGGGTGAGCCGCGGCTGCGTGGGTGTGTGGGTGTCGCGCGCTTCGAACCTTCCGACCCGCACCCGTCCCACCTGTCACAAACGGAAACGATGTCGGTTTACCACGGAGCGGCAGCCCTGCTCCTGTGCGTGCTCGGCGCTTGCGCGGCTGGGGAATCCGCCCCCGTGCCGACGCCGCTCGCGCTCCATATCGGGGCGAACGGCACCCCGGAACAGTCGTCGAAGTTCGAATCGCCGGCCGAAGGGGCGCCAGCCATGACGCAACCCGCGCGCCGTGAGCGCCCGATCCGGCGCTCTCCACTCGCCGACACCATTGCCGCGGCGCTGGTGCTCGCGCCCGCGACGCAAACATGGTTCACCGGCGCCGCGCGCGGCAAGCGCCTGCTGGTGGACCTCGGTCGCGCCGACATCGGACTGGGAACAGCCGAACGCGCGGCGGCGTTCCGCGACGTGGTGGCGGCGGGAGCCCCGCTCCCGATCGGCGCACGTGTGCGCGTCCATGCGCCCTGGGGTGCGGACGATGCGGTGATAGCCAGCCATGAACTGTGGAACGGACGCGTCGTCGCCACGCTCGCCGGTAGTACCCGCATCGACTCGATGGCCCACCGCTTCGAGCCGCTCATCGTGGCCGTGGAGCGCGCCAGTGCGGCCCGTGCGGCCAGCGACAGCGAATGCCGGCGCGCCCGGCTGGACGCGGAGCTGACCGCCCGCGCAGTGCTGGTCCGGGACTCGATAGCCCAAGCCATGCTCGCGGCCGACCCGCCGCCTTACGAGCGCCTCGCCCGAAGTGTCCGCGTGGTCGGATCCCGGTTGCCGGGGTGCTTCGGGTCCGGGCGCGCGCTCCTGATCGTGAGTCTGCGAGCGGGGAACAACGAGTGGTTCCGCGAACGGTTTGTCCTGTTGGATGCCGGTGGGCGGGTGACGTCGTTGGAAACACCTGTATATCGCCAGCGCGGGCATGATGCGGTGTCGGCATTCGATGCAGATGGCGACGGCATTGATGACCTCGCTGTTCGCGTCATCGCTGATGGCGCAGGGGCCCTCGCCGTGTTCACGCTCGAGAGTGGGCGGCGCCTCATTCGGCTCACCGGGGGCTTCGGCTGGGAAACCGGCGTCAGCTCAACGCGATGACCTTTCGCACCGTACAATTTCTTTACACAAAGGTTAACCCGAAAGTGTGACGGGGAGGCATTTCGACGGGTCGGATCTGTGGACGAGCTCGTTTCCTAACGGAGATCCGACCCATGATCCGCCCAATCGTTCGCGCGAGAACCGCGTTCGCATGTCTGCTTGCCGTCACGCTCTTCGCCTGCTCCGAGCTTCCTACGGGGCTCGTGGAGGTGCCGCCCATGGTGGCACCACCGACCTCGGTGGGGACCTTCAACGGCATGATCCGCCTCGGCCAGGTGCCCGAGGCGACCGAGATCCACGCCGGCGGCACGGATGGATTCACCGTTCAGGACCGAGTCACAGGTGAGACGCTGATTGGCGGCACGAGCGAGTCGGCGACGATCACCTTCAGCGTAACGACGACACCGGCCAAGACGAGCTGGCGCCTGCATGTGCTGTGCGGCAACGAGGTTGAGCGCGATGCCAAGCTCGCCCACGCGAAGCAATGGAACTACGACACCTACATGTTCTTCAACGGCGAATGCTGGATGGTCTACATCGGCGATTTCTCGATCGCGACCTCCACGGTCACGGAGCGAAGCATGTTCCGGACGTTCGCGGTGCATCGCCAGGTCGCGAAGTCGGGTGACCCGTGGGTCCAGGTGACGACGATGGCGGCGAGCGAGGGGTTCAGGATCGAGATCGGGGACAAGGTGGTGATGTCGCCCAACCTCGTCGTGGTGGTGCCGGCCGCGGGCAGGGCTACGGTGTCCGAGCAGCCGGTGGAAGGCGTCATCGAGGTGTTCCGGAACGCGGCGGGCACGCTCACGGCGGTCAACGAGCTGCCGCTGGAGAAGTATCTGGGCGGCGTGGTGCCGCTGGTCCTCCCGCCGGATCTCTACGGCGCCGAGGAGGCTCAGAAGGCCCAGGCCATCCTGGAGCGTACGCGCGCGCTGCGGCACCGCGGACTGCGGGCGGCCCAGGGCTTCGATTTCCTCCCGGGTGAGATCCAGGCCTATGGTGGTCCGGCGGTCGAGAACGCGATCTCGGATGCCGCGATCGCCGCTACCGAGGGCGTCGTGGCCACCTTCGATGGCCAGCTGATGGACACGCCGTACCATCCGGCGAGCGGTGGCTGGACGGCGAACAGCGAGGACGTGTTCGACGCCACGGTGCCGTATCTGCGCGGGGTCGTGGATCACGATCTCCCGCCGGGTCTGGAGCATCTGACCATGCTCGCGTTCTCGCTCTTCGCCTCGACCGACCTCAAGTCGATCGCGACCAACGAGAACGGCGTCTGGTCGAAGTTCCACCGCTGGCGCGTGGACTGGACCAAGGCCGAGATGGCGGAGGCGGTGGGTGGAGCCTTCGGCGTGACGGTGAACGAGGTCACCGATGTGCGAGTGGTCGATCGCGCGGAGTACGGGCGCGTTCGGCGGCTGGAGGTCGACACCGATGCCGGCACGCTGGTCGCCTACGGCAACGACATCCGCGCCAAGCTTCGCTATCGCAACATCGACGGCGACTGGCGCCCGCTCAGCAGCACTCTGATCTTCGTGGTTCCGCTCACGTCGGACGGGATCGTGACGGGCTGGCGCATCTACGGTGGTGGGCTCGGGCACGGTGTGGGTCTGTCGCAGGCGAGCGCCGTTGCGCTGGCAGCTAGTGGCAGCGACCACGTGGCCATTCTGCAGAAGTACTACACCGGCGTGGTGCTCGAGGAGCGATAGGACTTTCCGCACCGCGGCGCGAGCGCCGCGGCGGGCCGCGCCGGGGGGGGCGCGGTGTGACGGCGAAGTGGATGCCTCGGGGCATTCGCTTCGCCGTTGCTCATCCGGCGCACGGGCCGCGTGAGCCGACACTCGCTGGCGCTTGCGGACACTCCCCGGGCGGCGTAGGATCGCGGAAACGTCCGGTGCGCACGACGGGGCCGATGCGGGCCGCTCGTCGTCCGGAGGTCCGCCGGAATGGCGGCCGCGCCGCCGTCCCGATGACCGGAGGTTCGCATGTCGCTCCCCAGCCCACGGGCGCTCCTGTCCGCATCACTGGCCCTGGTCGCCCTCGCCGCCTGCGCCGACGCCCCCACCGCTCCCGGTGATGCCGAAAGGCACGCGCGGCCGTCGCTCGGGGCCGCCGTGCAGGCGTTCACCGGCAACATCCGGATCGGCATCGTGCCCGGCAGCTCCGAAGTCCACGTCGGGTCCACGGGCGCCTACGTCGTTCGCGACGCCGTCACCGGGACGCCGCTTCTCTCTGGCGCCGGCTCGCAGGCAACGGTGACGCTGGGCTCGGGGGCGGTCGTGCTCGAGCGGTTCCGTCTTCAGATCGGTTGCCTGAGCCCGGCCGGCCGGGATGCACTGATCGCCAGCGCCCAGCAGCTCGGCTACGTCACGCACACGGTCTTCAACGCGGCCGCCAACTGCTGGCGTGTGTACGTCGGCGAGTTTCCATCGAACGAGCCCTTCGCCACCCGCAACGCGTTCCGCAATCAGGCGATCGCCGACGGCATCGCGCCCGGCGACTCGTTCTGGGCGATCGTCGTGACCGTGATCGGAGTCACCGAGTATCGGGTTTCGCTCGGAGGCGCCACCGTCACCTCGTCCAACCCCGTCGTCGTCGAGCCGGAGAGCGGCTTCCTGACGATCGAGGGGGCACGCTACCGCGGTGTCGGCAGGGTCGCCGTGAACAGCGGTGGGGCGCTGGCGGCGATCAACGAGCTGCCGCTGGAGGAGTACCTCTACGGCGTCGTGCCGCGTGAGCTTCCGCCCAACCCCTACGGTGAACCGGAGGCACAGAAGGCACAGGCCGTGAGCGCGCGCACGTATGCCCTGGCCAATCTGGGCAAGCGCGCCGCGGATGGCTACGACCTGTTGCCGACCACCGCGGACCAGGTCTACGGCGGCTACCAGGCCGAGCACCCGGTTTCGTCGATGGCCGTGGATGAGACCGCGGGAATCGTCGCCGTTTCGGGCGGGAACCTGATCACGACCCTGTACCACTCGACCAGCGGTGGCTGGACGGCGAACAGCGAGGACGTGTTCACGAACCCGTTCTCCTATCTGCGTGGTGTGCCCGACGCCGAGCGCGGCCGGGCGCTCGAGCACGTCCCCTCGCTCGAGGTCTTCAAGCGCCACGCGAATCCCCGGAACCTCCGCGCCACGGCCGAGGGCGATTTCGAGTCGGACTGGTCGCAGTATCACCGCTGGGTCGTCGACTGGAGCGCGGCGGAGATGGCGCAGGTTCTGAGCGCCTCATTCGGGGTGCCGGTGAGCACCGTGACGGAGATCACCGTCGCCGACCGCTCCGACCACGGGCGCGTGAGGGAGATCCGATTCACCACCGATGCCGGCACGCTGGTGGGACTCAAGGACAACATTCGCTCGCGCCTGCGCTACATCGACGCGAACGGCGCGCATGCCGCGCTGCGCAGCACGATGTTCCACATCGAACCGGTGACCGATCCGCGAACGAAGGCGACGACGGGCTGGAAAGCATGGGGCGGAGGCTGGGGCCATGGTGTCGGCATGTCGCAGACCGGCGCGGTCGGCATGGCCGAGCGCGGGTACGATTTCGAACGCATCCTGAAGCACTACTATCAGGGGATCGCTCTGGAGCGCTGGTACTGACCGGACCTTGCGCAATGCCAGAATCCGTGCATTCGGCGATGCTGCCGAATACCACGCAAGCCTTGCAACCACAACGACTTCGGATTCGTGACGCGCCTCCTCCCCCGAGGGTCTTCGGAGGGGAGGAGGATGCTCATGACGATCATCGTGTTCACCGATGCGGGCGGTGTCCCGTGGAAGGTCTGGAAGGCCTCGAGCCGACTCGTCTTTCACTCGAAGACGGGAGCGCGGAAGATCCTGCACCTGGATGATCGCGAGCTGCCCGATCTCGAGCGCCTCCAGGGGGAGCCACGAACGCTGGAGACGCTCTGCTCACAGGCGGAGGAAGAGGCCGCCTGACTCGTCGGTTGTCCGACCAGTCCAGCTTCGCTAGCTTCCCGCTCTGACAGGGGTGCCGGTGGCCGTCCGCCGCCGGCTGAGAGAGTCCCTCAGAACCTGATCCGGTTCGTACCGGCGTAGGGAGTCAGACAATGGAAGCACGCACCCAGATGCGCGCCGCGCGCGAGGCCGTAGTCACGCCCGCGATGCGGTTCGTCGCCGAGCGCGAGGCGCTCACCCCCGAACTGGTCCGCGAGGAGGTCGCCCGCGGACGGCTGATCATCCCCGCCAACATCCACCACCTCGGCGGCGCGCTCGAGCCGATGGCGATCGGCAAGGTCGCGCGCGTAAAGATCAACGCGAACATCGGCGCCTCGGCGGTCACGGCGAGTCTCGACGGCGAAGTGGAAAAGCTGCGCTTCGCGGTGAAGTACGGCGCCGACACCGTCATGGACCTGTCCACGGGCGGCGACCTGGACGCAATCCGCTCGGCGATCATCGCCGCCTCGCCGGTGCCGATCGGCACCGTGCCCCTCTATCAGGCCATCCTGCGGGTCGACGAGCCGCAGGACCTCACCGCCGATCTGCTGCTCGAGGTGATCGAGCACCAGGCCCGCCAGGGCGTGGACTACATGACCATCCACGCCGGGATCCTGCTCGAGCACCTCCCGCTCGTTTACGGGCGTGTGACCGGAATCGTGAGCCGCGGCGGGTCGCTTATGGCTGTGTACATGATGGCCCACCGACGCCAGAACCCGCTCTACGAGCACTACGATGACGTGCTGGAGATATGCCGCCGGTACGACGTCACGATCTCCCTCGGCGATTCCCTCCGACCGGGCTCGATCCACGATGCCAGCGACCGCGCGCAGTTCGCCGAGCTGGAAGTGCTGGGCGAGCTGACCACTCGCGCGTGGGCGAAGGACGTGCAGGTGATGGTCGAGGGACCCGGACACATCCCGATGCATCAGATCGAGATGAACGTGCGCCGGCAGAAGGAGATTTGCCACGAGGCGCCATTCTACACGCTCGGTCCGCTGGTGACCGACATAGCGCCGGGATACGACCACATAACGAGCGCGATCGGTGCGGCCATGATCGGCTGGTACGGCGCGGACATGCTCTGCTACGTCACGCCCAAGGAACACCTCGGGCTGCCCAACGCCGAGGACGTTCGGCAGGGCGTGATAGCGTACCGGATCGCCGCCCACGCCGCCGACATCGCCCGCGGCCGCGCCGGCGCCACCGAGCGCGACGACGCGCTCTCCCGCGCCCGCTACCGCTTCGACTGGAACGAGCAGTTCCGGTTGGCGCTGGATCCGGACCGGGCCCGCGAGTACCACGACGAGGCGCTGCCAGCCGAGTACTTCAAGAGCGCCGAGTTCTGCGCCATGTGCGGGCCGAAGTTCTGCTCGATGCACCATTCGAGGAGCATCGAGGACGGGCTGGCGGCGCTGGCGATCGACGCCGGACACCCGTAGCACCGACTACGGGCCGGACCTCCGCGTCGTCCGCGGTTCGCCCCGAGAGGAGCGAGCGCGCCGCTACCCTGAGGATGCCGCGGTGCGGCGTCTCGTTTCCGCTGGCGCCTCCGAGCTCGGACTCTGCAGCGCCCGGGTCAATCCCACCAGCAGGCGAGCTCCCGCCGTCTGACGATCTCCCGCGCCAGTCCCTCTACCGTCGCCTGCTCTCCAACCCCCACATCGGGGCAGAAGGCGAGGATCGCATTCGCCAGCTGGCGGGGGTCGGCCGGTTGGGCCGAGAATCGGCCGCTGATCCACTCCTCGTGCACGCCGGTCAGGGCGAAGGGGTGTGCCGCGTGCAGGGCGCGGAGCCATGCCACGATCTCGCCGTTCCCGGGCCCCTCCTCGCGTCCCCGCGTCCCCACCAGGCGCACCACCTCGAACTGATCCGCGGTAGGCAGCAGGCCCACCCGGTCGGCCTCGCCCGCGATGCCGAAATTGCGCTCGGCACGAAAGACGTAGTGGCCACTGGCGAGAAATGAGGGCTGCACGGCCTCGAGGAACGCCGTGAGCAGTGTGCTGCGCACCGGAATGGACCACCCGCCGCTCCATGCACCTCGCACCGCATCCGGTCCGCTGGCGAACAGCGAATCGGCAGGCGCGGAGGCGAGAGACTCGAGTTGGCGCATCGCGCTGGCGAAGTCCGGTGAAACGGTGAATCCCGGCGGCAGCGCGAAGGACTCGCTGCGCATCCCCGCCGGCACGAGGGACACGCCGCCGAACAGCTCGGGGAGCCGCAGGATCGCGACCACGATCAGGACGGCTGCCGCGCTCGTCAGCGGCAGCAAGGCCGGCGATCCGGTCGAGCGGTCGGCGGGCGTCACGAGCGGATGCTCGTCCGTTCGCCTGGCGTCCAGGACAGCCAGCAGCTGGTCGGCTCGCCGTCGCATGCGCCAGGCCAGAAACCAGCTCGCGGGCGGGAGCATCTTCCACGTCATCATCGCCGCGCCGCGCAGCGTGCATCGGAACTGCGACGCCTCCTCGTCGACCGACAGATAACCCGTGGTCACCTGGTGCAGCATCTCGCTGCGTACTGCGTCGGCGGCGAATCGCAGCGGATCCTGCCGAAACTCCTCCGGCAAGGGTGCGTGGTCGCCGTCGTTGCGGACCAGCTCGCGGTGGAGCCGGGCAAGTCTGGCCGGGTCCCGCACACGGGCGAAGGTCTCGGGCACGCGGGGAGGGTACGGCGCGTAGGGCGAAGGGCGGGGGGCGTTGTTGGTGACCCGGTGACGGCCATCACGGCGAAACGTGATGAAATCGATGTAGCTGACGAACTGCGCGATCCTCGGGTCGTCGGAGACGATCGCGTAGGCGATCGCAGCCGACTGCTCCCGTGCGTTGACGAACACACGAAGGCGCGAGGTGGTGTGCTGAACGAATCCTCGCTGCACGAGCCACAGCTCGTGCACGTAGCCTTCGGCGGAGAGCGAGGCGGCGATGTCCTCGAAGAAGCTGCCGATCGGCGCCGGCGGCTCATCGTCGCGTGGATCGTACGGCTCGAAGTCGGGGTGGGCCGGCCACCGCGAGAGCACGCGCACCAGCGATGGACCGAGCACGTATGGAACCAGAAGCCCCAGCCCGATGATCCATGCCCACGGTATCGTGCCGATCGCCCGGGCAAGCTCGCTGAACCACGCCGGGGACGTGAGTGCGACAATGCCCGCCGGCCACCGGGGTACGCCGAGTAGCCGCAGTATGAAGAACGTTATGAACGCCGTGACGCAGGCGTAGATGAGCGAGCTGAGAGGCAGCACGAGAGACGTTTGCTGGGGAGCGAGCAAGCCTCTGTATGGATGGGCTCGCCATTGTAATGACTGGCCCTCGGAGAGCCCGGTCACGGTGAATCGGCATCGCTCCTCGGCGCCCGGAACTGACAATGATGTCACCCGGTCCGGGCTTGCTCGTCCTTCGTACGTGAGGGAGTCACATAGTCTTAGGACGCGACCGCCGGCGCGTCCCCGGGCGCTCGGCGGAGCGCTCGTCCTGATCGGAGCGCTCCTCGTCGCGTGCGTCCCAGCCCCCCGGGCCAAGTCCGGGCGAGGCGTTTCGCCGACGCCGCCCGCCATGGTCATCGCAATGTCGACGACCACGGGGGACGCGGACTACCTGCGCCAGCGCCGGCTGATGGTACCGGTGCACGGCATCGCCCCCTCCCAGGTCCGCGACGACTTCAATGCCCGACGAGGCAGCCGCCGGCACAACGCGCTCGACATCATGGCGCCTCGCGGGACGCCGGTCCTGGCCACCGATGATGGCCGGGTACTCGCCATGCGCCGCAACTCCGCCGGCGGGATCACGATCTACGTCGCCGACGCCCAGGAGCGAATGGTCTACTACTACGCGCACTTGGACGGCTACCGGCGACGGCTGTCGGAGGGTGACCGGGTGAAGAAGGGCGATGTTCTCGGCTACGTCGGCACGACCGGCAACGCGCCCTCCAACGCTCCGCACCTTCACTTCCAGGCGCTGCGTCTCGACGACGCGCGCCGGTACTGGGATGGCCCGCCGGTCAATCCGCACCCCTATCTGGTCATCGAGGGGCGAAAGCGCGACTGAGCGGGGGGGCCGCCTCCCGGTCCGCTTCCTGCCTGCCCGGCGTTCATGACGAGCTCGAGGATCGGAACGCGTGCTTCGGGTCCTCTGCGGCTGGTCGCCGCACTGATCCTCACCTCGTGCGTTCCCGACGCCGAACCGCCGATTCGCGACCCGGGCACCGTTCGGCTCGACGGTGCCGACGGACCGGCGATCCTGTCGCGGACCGTCGATGACACGCTGAGCGGCGTGGAGCCGCTCGCGGAGGCCGTGCCCCCGGCGGCCGCCACCGGCGTATTGGCACCGCGTCCCGCCGTATCGCTGATCGATGTCGACCCGGCAGCCTACCTGCGCGAGCTGCGCCTGCTGGTTCCAGTGGCCGGCATGTCGCGAGACGAGCTGCCACCGAGCAACTTCGACCAAGCCCGTGGTACGCGCAGGCACGAGGCGTACGACATCCTGGCTCCCCGCGGCACTCCGGTGCTCGCCGCGACCGGAGGTCGCGTCGCGGCCCTGCACGTGAGCGAGGCAGGCGGCAACACGGTCTACACGATCGACCGGAGCGAGCGGTTTGTTCTCTTCTACGCTCACCTCGACCGCTATCATCCGGGGATCCACGAGGGGATGCCGGTCTCGCGCGGGGACACGGTCGGCTATGTAGGAACGACGGGAAACGCCCCGCCGACGGTTCCCCACCTCCACTTCGCCATCGTGCTCATGGGTGAAGAACGCCGCTGGTGGAGCGGTACGCCGCTCGACCCGCAGCCGCTCCTCGCCCGGGACTGAGGATGCCACTCACATCGAAGCAGCGCGCCGATCTCCGGGCCGAAGCCCACCATCTCACGGCGCTCGTGCACGTGGGCCACCAGGGCCTTTCGCCAGCCGTGACGGGCTCGCTCGAGGATGCGCTGCGAACCCGGGAACTGGTGAAGGTCCAGCTCGGCCGTCAGATCGACGTCACCGCGAAGGACGCCGCCCACGCGCTCGCCGAGTGCACGGGCGCCGACGTCGTCCAGGTGATCGGGCGAACGGCGACACTGTATCGGGAGAATCCGGAGCTGCGGAAGGCAGGTGTCGAGAAGCCCTGGCGGAGTTGAGGGGCGACGGGAAAGCCGTCTGTCGAACGGGTCGCGCCCGCTCTATCTTTGAGCCTTGGACCGACCGTGCGTCCCATCTCGAGGCGAGCATGCCCTACGTCATCACCGAAGCTTGCATCACCGTCAAGGACAAGGCCTGCGTCGACGTGTGTCCCGTCGATTGCATTTATGAAGGGCCGGAGCAGCTGTTCATCCATCCCGACGAGTGCATCGACTGCGGCGCGTGTGAACCGGAGTGCCCGGTGACGGCGATCTTCCCGGAGGAGGATGTACCGGCTCACCTCAAACAGTACATCGAGCTCAACCGCGTGGTGTTCGCCAACCCCGAGCCGCCGCAGCGCCCCTCGCGCTGACGATCCAGGTGTGGCCTACCGAACACCCGTGCGGCGCCCGGCAAGCGGCGATGGACGAAGGTCGGTGCCGGCCAGCTTGGGCGCGGCCGTAGTCGCATCGACCCAGTCGTTGTAGAGCGAGAGTCGCGTCCAGAACATCAGGCTGCCGTACATTCCGATCTCCAGCGCCTTGCCGGCGCTGAACGTGTAGCCGGAAAAGACGCCGCAGAGGAACCACGCGCCGTTGGACTCGACGAACAGGCCGCCGCCGCTGTCGCCGCCGAGCGGCATGTACTCGAGATCGAGGGGAATCGGCGAGCCGGTGCGGTTGTGCGATGGGTCACCCGGCCGGTCGAAGTCGGCAACCAGCAGGTTGTCGGGAACCCGCCGGCCATCGATGACGCCGCCGATCGCGTCGACCGCGTTCGTACCGGCGCGCTTGGTTCCACTCGGTGCCGGCGTGAGCATCGCATCCGAACCAACGCCGGCGACGCCGAATCCGACCGCCGTTCCGATCTGTCCGCGCTCGGCGTATCCGCGATAGCGGCGTGCCGGCCTCACGTCGAACACGGGCACCGCCAGCCGGACGAGCGCGAGGTCGGTTCCGTTGCCGATTCTGCGGCGACGGAAGTCGGGGTGCATCACGACCTGGACGGCCTCGTGAGTCCAGCCACCGAGTGCTACGGTGACATGCTTCGGGTCCACGCCATCGACGGCGTGGCCGGCGGTGAGCACCCACTGAGGTGCCACGAGGATGGCGCTGGCGAGCGGCGAGCTGCCGTGCCGCAGCAGTCCGACCGATGCGAACTGTGGCTGGGCGCCCAGTGCGAGGTATCGCGCGTCGGCCACGTCGTGACGCATCGCGCCGCGGGCCAGGCTTGCTTCCGCCGTGACGACTTCCAGACGCGTCGTATCGGCGGCCATGTGCATCAGCGGCTCGACCGGGACCGGGGCCAGGCCCGGGCCGAGCAGCGTCAGTAGGACCAGAGACTTCCACATGGATCGATTCCCGTCGATGAGCGCCGGGGCACGCATGGGTCCGGCCGAACTGGTCCGCCAGCGTGCCCTTCCCCTCAAGACGGTCGAGGACCGGCGGCGGTTTCTAACCCCCCTCGGGCGGGAGCCGGCGGACGACGACCATCGGTGTCTCAAGGTCGCTAACGGTCACGTAAGCCGCCAGTCCGGATCTGCTGACCGAGGAGGGCAGCGGCTGATCGCGGAGTGTTCCGAGGTAGCGCCCGTCGGGCGCGAGAATGTCGATCACACCCGGCTGTCCGGGCTGGTCGGTGTATCGCCAGACCCAGAGTCGGCCGCGGTCGTCGCTGGAGAGCCCGCGAACCACGGGCATCATCTCGGCGAACTGGAGAGTCCGGATGTTCGCCTCCTGGGCGCGGCGCACATCGTCCTGAGAACGCGGCGGCGCGCCGGCGCCGCCACCGCCGAATACGATCACCTGGCCCGCGGGCCCCAGACGCAGCGCCTCGAGCCGTCGCTGACGCTCGGTCTCCTTATCGCGCTCGGTCACCCGCCGAGGGCTGAACGGTCGCCGCAGCACGCGGCCCACGTTCCCGGATTCGTCGACGGTGTTCAGCGCGTAGTCCGCCGTCCGATTGAACACGACCGCGTCGCCCAGCAGTCCGAAGTGGACGTCGGGGGTGAACGCGGGCGGCGCCTGCTGCATCACCATCACGCGGTTTCCGTCCCGCCGCACCTCGGGGGGGGCGCGCTTCTCGGCTTCGGGCACCGTCCGCAGCAGCGTCGGCTTCGCCCCTTCGGCCAGCGACTTCTGCCACCAGAGCCTCAGGCCGGCCGTGTCGATGTCGGGCGTGCCCTGCCGCATCATCACCGCAGGCATCATCGCGAACACCACGCCGCCCTGCGGGTGCGCGGCGAAGAAGCGCACGCCGCCCAGGCCGACATCGGAGTCGAGCGGGAGATTGCGAACGTGACGGCCGTCGAGCGTGAAGACGATCAGCGCACGATTCGCCGCATCGTGCACGACGAGGTGGTCATCGGCCGTGACGGCGAGCCGCATCGGAACGCCGAACTCCCCGGGTCCGTTCCCCCGGCGGCCGAACTCGCGCACGAACCGGCCGCCGCGGTCGAACACGACGACGCGGTGGTTGTCCGCATCGAGAACGTACAGGTTGTCATTGCGGTCGAAGGCGGTCGCGGCGACCCGCGCGAACTGCTCCTCGGCGCGCGTCTCGTTCTCACCGACGCGAAAGAGCTCCTGTGGCCTCCAGTCGAGCACGATGTCGCGGTCGCCGAGCGGCACGACCTGCTGGGTAGCGGCGGATGAGGCGCCCGCCGCGAGCGCCGTGACGAGGACGAGGAACGCGATGCGCATGGTCGAAGTGCGGTTGTGGGGGTGGGTGCGCGCCGTCCGGGTGCCGGACTGCGCTCTCACACTTAGTCCGCGGCGGGCCGGCGAAGGTTGCCTGGCCGCTTTCGGCAGCTCATCGGGTGAATCGCCGTTCGCGCCCGAGCGCGAACCAGGCGACCGCGCCGAAAAGGGGGAGGAAGGCTACGATGATCGTCCAGATCACCCGCGCCTTTCGCGAGTGTTTTCGGCTCCGCCAGATTGATGTCAATGCCGCGACATCGAGCAGGAGGACGAGAACGGCGGCCCAGCTGAGCCGGTCGAGCGTCAGAATGCCGGTGGTCATCAGGACTCGACGAGCGAATCGAGGAATTCGCCGAGCACGTGATTGAACGCGGCCGCGCGCTCGAAGCTGCTCGCGTGTCCGGCGCCGGCCAGGATTTCCAGACGGCTACGGGGGATCGACTCGTGCATCGCCCGGGCTTCCTTCGGCGGCGTCAACGCATCGTCTTCGCCGACGACGATGAGTGTCGGCACCGTTATCGTCGCCAGCGTCGGGGTCGAGTCCGGCCGCGCCATCATCGCCTCGAGGGCGCCCGTTATCCCGGCCACGCTGGCGCGCTCGATCGAGTGGCGCAGCGCCTCGATCACGTCCGGCTGCTTCTCGCGAGTGCGCTTGCCGACGAGTCCCGGCAGCTGCGCATCGGCCACGGCGGCCGTACCGCGGTCGCGGGCGAGCGCGATCAGCGCACGGCGCTTCTCGCGGGCCTCGTCGCCGTCGGCGCCGGCGCGCGTGTCGGCGAGCACCAGTGCACGGATGCGCTCGGGATGGTTGCGCCAGAGCGCGAACGCGACGTAGCCGCCAATCGACAGCCCGGCGACCACCGCGCGGTCGATCTCCAACCGGTCGAGCAGCGCCACCGCATCGGCGGCGTAGCGATCCATGCTGTATGGCGGCGTGGCGGCGGTGTCGCCGAAGCCGCGGCTGTCGGGTGCGATGCACCGGCAGCGGGTGACGAGGGCGGCCAGCTGCGGCGCCCAGTAGGATCGATCGAGCGGAAAGGGGTGGAGGAACAGCACGGGCATTCCGGTGCCGACATCGTCGTACGCGATCTGGATGCCGTTGCCCGGTACGATCATGGTGTCTCCGTTTCCCTGGTGGTCCGGTTCACCCATCGACCATCGAAGGTGAGCCAGAAGAGCGTCGGACCGGGGCGGCGCGCGGCGAGCGTCGCGGCGAACGCCTTCGAGCTGTACGTGGCGTCGAGCGGCAGGTCGAGCGCGGAGCGGAAGTGCTCGGCGGCCCGTGTGCCGGCCAGTGTTTGACGGCCGTAGGCGCCGCCGTAGAAATCGTGGTCGATACGGACGCGGTCCGGCAATGGGCCGGCCACTTTCTCGCCCGTTTCGGCGGCGATCAGCCGGGCGGTGCGGCCGGCCAGCGCGAGCACGCGTCGCCGGCCGGCCACGACCCGGGGAACGACGCGCACGCCGATCACGGTCGTGCCCAGTCCGGCAATGGCGAGGCCGAGGGCGAGCCCGCCGGCGGTGCCGCCGGTGCCGAGCGGCAGTACGATCCGAGCCGGCTCGGGCAGCAGGCCGGCGCGCACCTGCTCCGCCAGCTCGAGGCCTGCGTTCACGTGGCCGAGCATCCCGATCGGCGAGGTGCCGCCTGCCGGCACCCATCTCGTTCGCGGATGCAACCGCAGGAGAGCGGCGATGGCGAACGCCTCCACCGGCGTGACGACGTCGATCACTCGCGCCGCCTCGCGCAGCCGCGCCGTCGTTCGGCGGGCATCGTCGTTCATTGTCTGTCGCCACCTGGCGACGATCGCGCGTGCCCCGAGACGTGCAGCATGAACCGCCGTCGACAGCGCGTGCGTCGAGCCACGCGCGCCGACGGTGAGTACGACATCGCCGGGACGCGAGCTGGCGAGCAGGAATTCGAGCGCGCGCACCTTGTTGCCGCCGAGCGGTTCCGCACCGAGATCGTCGCGCTTGATCCAGAGGTCGTCGTATCCCGGAAAGCGCACGACCGGGGTGGGATAGCGGCCGAGTGCGGCCCGGGGAAGCCGCTCCAGCGCCGGAAAGCGCCGGATCAACGGCGTCGTCCCGCCAGAGGCGCTGGTGCCCGCGCGCTGGTTCCTCGCGATGTCAGCGGTTCGCTCGTCCGGGCCCCGAACCGCGTGCCCGTGTCCGTCGTCAGCCGCCCGGCTCGTCGTCGTCCTCCTCCTCTGCATCGGTGGGCAGCGTGATCTCGTCGCCGATCGCGTCTTCGACGTACAGCATCTTGATCGGCACTATCGCCGCCGCGAGGAGCGGCACGGCGACGAGCAGTCCCAGGAAACCGAAAACTATCGCCATCAGCGCCTGAAACACGATCGACAGCGCCGGCGGGATGTCGACGCCCTCGTGCATCAGGAGCGGCATCAGAAGATTGCTCTCCAGAAACTGGATCCCAATGTAGACAATCACGACGTAGAGAGCCGTCTGCGGCGAGTCGAGGAAGCCCATGGCGATCGCCGGCACGGCGGCGATCACAGGGCCGATCGTCGGGATGAACTCGAGCAACCCGGCCAGGAAGCCGAGCGCGAACGCCGCCGGAACGTCGAGGATCAGCAGCGCGACCGTGGTCACCGTTCCGATCACGGCCATGCCGATGAGCTGTGTCAGGAACCAGCGTCGCAGCATCCCGCCGGTCTGGTCGAGCACCTCCCCCATGCGCGGCCGTTTCGAGTGCGGGAAGAGATGCAGGAAGCCGCGCCGGTAGAGATCGGGCGCCGCTGAAACGTAGACAGCGATGAAGATCGTCAGGGCGATGCCGCTGAGAACGGCGAGCGTGGAGGAGAGAAAGGGGAAGAGGTACTCGGTCGCTCCGCCTATCTGTTCGCCGATTCGGTCGCGAAGGGTGATCGGCGTCGACACCGGCTCACCGGCGGCCCGCTGCGCCTCGCGGAGAGTGTCGGCCAGAGCCTCGGTATCCGCGGCCGCCGTGTCGGCGGACTCCGGCGGCGTTTGCTCCGCGACACCGGCGCGACCGGTGTCCGCGGGATCGGCTCGATCGTCCGCGTCGTCGGGGTCGGCCGTGTCGGCCGCCCCGCCCTGGAATGGCCGGAGAAGGAATCCGAGCCCTCCGGCCTGCCGCCGCTCGAGCCAGCTCTCGAAGTTGTCGATCGCCTCCGGGAGTCGCTGGCGCAGCTCACGCGACTGCTCCGTGATGGTGGGCGCGATGAGCGCGCCGGTGCCGTACAGAAATCCGAAGAATCCGAGCGTGATGAGCGCCGCGCCGATGCCCCGCGGTATGCGCAGCCGCTCGAGTCGGTCGACCCCGGCCGATACGGCCAGCGCGAACAGGAGTCCGAGAAAGACGACGAATACCAGCGAGCTGGCGAACCAGAGCAGGTGGAGCCCGACGTAGAGAAGGATCGCCGCCGCCGCTGCGCGCAGGACGTCGGCCGTCTTCCAGCCGACGGCCCGACGGCGACGCTCGCGCGGCGGCGACGGCCGAACGTCGTCACCGCGCCCGGGGACGTGGTCACGTGGAGAGTCGGGGTGCGGTGCGTCGCTCATCGGGTGCCCTCGGGTTGACGACAGCCGTGGCCGCCGCACCTCGCTACATTTACCGGCGAGCTACGCATGCCACGAGGAACGGAGTGACCGCACGTAACATCAAAAGCCATACCCCCGACTACCTGGACTCGGCGGAGCGACTCGAGCGGTTTCTCGGATCCATCGGGGGTGCAAGCATCGTCGCACTCGATACCGAGGGTGCCAGCTTCCACCGTTTCGTGGACCGCATCTATCTGCTCCAGCTGTCGACGAGGGAGAGGACGGCCGTCATCGATCCGCTGCCGATCGGCACGCCGCCGGCGCTGGGCGCCATGCTGGAGGATGCGGCGACCGAGGTGGTGATTCACGACGCCGACTACGATCTGCGTCTGCTCCACCAGGACTACGGATGGCACGTCCGCAACATCTTCGACACGCGCATAGCCGCGCAGCTGCTGGGCCTCAAGGCGTTCGGCCTGGCGGCGCTCCTCGAGCGCTACTTCGAGCTGAAGCTGGAGAAGAAGCACCAGCGGGCCGATTGGTCGATGCGTCCGCTGACCAGGGACATGCTGGAGTACGCCGCCCAGGACACCATGCACCTCCTTCCGCTCCGCGATCGGTTACGGGAGGCGCTGGAGCGGGCGGGGCGGCTGGACTGGGCGACGGAGGAGTTCGGGCGGCTGGAGGGCACCCGGTGGGCGGCGGACGACGGCGATCAGGCCTTCCTGCGCATGAAGGGCGCGCGTGACCTGACCCGCCGGGAGCTGGCGCTGCTGCGCGAGCTCGTACAGTGGCGGGACGCGGTGGCGGCGGAGCTCGACCGCGCGACGTTTCGCGTGATCGGCAACGAGGCGCTGTTCGAGATCGCCCGCCAGGCGCCGCGGGCGCGCCAGGCCCTGAGCGAGATCAAAGGTGTTCCGCGGGGCATCCTGGAGAGCCGGGGTGCGGAGATCCTCAGCGCCGTCGAGCGCGGCCTCGCTGTGCCCGACGCCGATCTGCCCCGCTTTCCGCGCGGGGCTCGCTGGGACCGCGACCCCGAGTTCGACAACCGCGTCGCCGCCCTCAAGGCTGTGCGAGATGCGGCGGCGAACCGGCTCGAGCTCGATCCGGGAGTCCTCTGTCCCCGCGAGCGCCTCGAATCGATTGCCCGGCGTGTCCCCAAGTCGCTCGACGAGCTGGCCGAGATCCCCGAGCTGCGGCGGTGGCAGATCGACGAGATGGGGGAGGGGTTCCTCCGGGCGCTTGCCGGCGGGAAGAAGAAATAGGCTTCCTCGCGTGACAGGCACAGCTCGTGAGACGAAGTGCCGCTTTCACGCGGCGGGATTCGTCGATTACGAGCCCCCTAGAACCCCAGGTATGCCCTGACTCGCGGCTCGATCCGCTCGGGCGACCACATCGGCGTCCAGACGAGGTTGACGGCCACATCGTCCACCCCCGGGACGCCGCGGGCAGCCTCTTCGGCGCCGGTCATGATCTCCGGGCCGGACGGGCAGCCGGGCGACGTCAGGCTCATGTCGATGGCGACGGCGCCGCCGTCCACCCGGATCTCGTAGATGAGGCCGAGGTCGACGATGTTGAGGTTGAGCTCGGGGTCCTTGACCCGGCGCAACGCCATCTTCACCTGGTCAGTGCTGACTGGCGCGCCTCCCTGCTCGTCGTCGCGGGGCGCCTCCTCGCGTGGTGAGCCGCTGTCGGTGTGCTCCATTGCTCCCTCCGGGTACGCCGCAAGATCACCGGGCGTGGCACGGTGGGGCAAGAGACTCCCGCGTTAGCGCCCTGACGGCTTGGGTGCAGCGACCCGCTTCACCGGGGCGGCGACGGGCTTCTTGACGGGGGCGCGGCGCTTCGCGGCGCGGCGTACCGGAACCGGCCGATTCCAGTCCACGGCCATATCGGCGCGAAGCGCGGCCGGCATCTCGAGAATCCCGTCCGGGGAGTCGATCACCGCCAGCGCCGCGAGATCGGCGACGTCGGCCCGAACGTCGGCAATCACCGTCGCCGGACGCTTGGCGCGCGCCGCGTGCACGCGATTGGTGAGCAGGATGACGAACATCTCGCGCTCGGGATCGATCCACATCGACGTGCCGGTGAAACCGGTGTGCCCGTAGGCGCTCGGACTCAGGTATTCGCCGGCGCCCGACCCGCCGTTGGAGGTGTCCCACCCCAGCGCGCGCGAGCCTCTGGCGCGCGCGGTGAAGATCGCCACGGCGCTGTCGCTCACCACGCGGACACCGTTGAAGTGCCCGCCGTTGAGCATCATCTGCGCGTACACGGCGAGGTCGCCGGCGGTGCTGAACAGTCCGGCGTGACCCGCCACACCACCGAGCGCGAACGCGTTTTCATCGTGCACCTGGCCGCGGAGCGGATACCCGCGCGGCGGCGTCAGGTCCGTCGGGGCGATTCGGGCACGCAACGAATCGGCCGGCCGGAAGAAGGTGTCGGTCATACCCAGCGGCCCGAACACCCGCTCATCGAGGAAATGATCGAGCGACTGCCCGGAGATGCGCTCGATCGCGAAGCCGAGAATGTCGGCGCCGATGTCCGAGTAGATGTAGCAACGGTCGGGCTTGCAGGCGAGCGCGGTCTCGAGGAGCATCGCCCGCGCCTGCTCGGGAGAGCGCGCCACACGCCACACGTCGCGGCCGGCGGGAAGGCCGGAGCGGTGTGTGAGGAGCTGGCGGATGGTGATCGGGTCGCGGCCGCCGCCGGCGAACTCCGGCAGGTATTCCACGACGGGCGCGTCGAGGGAGAGCTTTCCCTCGTCGAAGAGCACCATGGCGGCCATGGTCAGACCGACGACCTTGGTCAGCGAAGCCAGATCGTAGATCGTCGAATTCGGATCGACGTCGCCGCTCGCCCTGTTCCAGGACAGAAATCCGAATCCCTTGGACCAGACCGACGAGCCCTTGCGACCGACGACGATCGCCGCGCCCGGATATCCGCCGGCGGAGACTCCGCGGGCGACTACCCGGTCGATGGCCTCGAGGCGCTCGGCGGACATTCCGACCGAGAGCGGGGCGGCGCTGGGGAGCTTGTCCCCATCACCGGCGGCCAGGGAAAACGCAGCGACCAGAAGTGAAATCACGCAAAACCTCCTTTGTCCTGGCCGGAGCAGCGGAGCCTCCAGCCGGGGCATGGGCTCTTCCAGGGCGATCAAGTGCAGGCATCGTGCTAGCAGAAGCCGCGCAGTTCGCCCCGAGAGGTACAATGCGCGCAACAGCACGCCCAGGCCGCTGATCGATCGTACGCGGCCCGGCGCCTTATGTTCCTCGCCAATCTAGCGGCGCGCGCACTGGCGCGACACTCGCCATCATGTGGACGAGCAGGCGCTTGCGCAGTCACCCTGGTCGGCCAGCGGTTTTCCCGCGCCTATTTCCGGCTGCGGAAGTGCTGTGGAGCGGTTCCATCAGCGGTCGCGGGCCAGCCACCCTTGCAGAATGCGACGGCGTTTGCACGGCCGCCGGTATTTCTTCGGTCGGGTGGACGCCACCGGCCCCTTCGGACCATGACCGGGCATGGCGCTAGCTTTCGCCGTCCGCACCGGGGCAACCATGCCGTCCCGCGCCGTGACGAACCTACAGGACATGGACAGCGACCAGCTTACCGTACGGCGAGCCGCCGAGGGCGACGAGCGGGCCATGCACGCGCTATGGTCCCGCCATGCCGCGCACATCGACGCCGTCGTCCGCCGGCTGGTGGGCCAGGACGCGGACCTGGCCGCCGACGTCGCCCAGGAGGTCTGGATTCAGATTTTCCGCGCCCTACCGTCGTATCGCGGCGAGTCGCGGTTCAGCACCTGGGCGCATCGGATCGCCGTCAACCGGACGCTGAACGCGATGCGCAAGGTGCGCCGCCTGGCGCAGCTCGAGGTCGGCATCGAGGAGGAGAGCGTGGCCGTCGAGGAGGATCATGACCGCACGTTCCTGGCGCAGTCGATCGAAGCCGCGGCCGCGCAGTTGTCGCCGGGGGCGCGAACGGTTTTTCTGCTCCACGATGTCGAGGGGCTGACGCACGAGGAGATCGCGCGGGAGCTCGGGATCACCGCCGGCGGGTCCAAGTCCCAACTGTTCAAGGCACGCGCGAAGCTGCGCAAGCTGCTCGCGCACGTGGTCGATATGGCGACACCAACGAAGGATGAGGCACATGTTGCACCTGTCTATTGAGCGTCTGGCCGCGCTCGCGGCGGAGGAGCCGAGCGCTGCCGAGTCGGAGCACCTCGCGGCGTGCCTCGAATGCGCGCGCGAGCGGGCCGCGCATGCCGGTATCGTGCGGATGGCGGCCGACGAGCGGGCGCATCTCGCGCCTCCGCTGACGAGCTGGGAGTCGATCGCCGCACGGCTGCGCGAGGAGAAGCTGATCGCGCCCGCTGCCCGGCGTCGTCCGGCGTCGGTTCGCGGCTGGATCCGCGCCGCCGCCGCGGTTCTGCTGGTCGCCGGCGGGATCGCGATCGGTCGCGCTTCGACTGGTGAAACCGTGATCGCCGGGCTCGGCGCATCGCCGGATGGATCGGCGGGCGTACAGGCGTTCACGTTCGAGTCGGATTCCGCCGCGCTGGCGGCGCTGGAGTCGGCTGAGCGCTCGGTCAAGGGCGCGCTGGAGTATCTCGCGACGCGCGATGAAGCCGACTTCCCCGCTCGCTACGAGGCAATGCGCGCCCGGCTGGCCGCGCTCGATGAGGTGGCTACCACCACCAGCCGCGCGCTCGCGCACCAGCCGCTGGATCCGGTGCTCAACAGCTATCATCTGTCCACGCTCGGGTATCGCGAGGCGACGCTGCGCCAGCTCGACGCCTCACTTCCCGAAGGCGTGCGGCTCACGAGCTGGTGAGGCGGGAGGACTAGGAGCCATGAAAATCAGCGAATCCTTCTGTCTGGCCATGATCGCGATCGCGGTTGCCGCGCCGCGAGTGTCCGCGCAGGCGCCGGTTCCGGCGCGTACGACTACGCCGACGGCCTGTCGCGATTGCGACACGTTGCGGCGCGTGCAGCTGACCAGCGAGCAGGCGCACGAAGCCCAGCTCCAGCGCCTCCAGGCGAGCATAGCTGCCCTGCGCGGACTGCTCGACCGCAGCGCCGGAGAGGATTCGGCCGTCGTCCGCGCTCTGGTCGTGGCGATCGAGCAGATGGCCGAGCAGCGGCGCCTGCTCGAGGCGAGCGCTCGCATGATGCTGGATCGCGAACCGATTCGCAGACAGCCCGCGGCTGGCGTTCGCACCATCGTGACAACGACAGTGCAGGGGTATGTCGGCCTGTCCGTCCTCAGTCCGGAGATGATGACCGAGACGCGGGGAGGCCTCCTGACTCGCCGCGGGCTGCCCGTGGTCGTCGCGGTCGACCCGGGCTCGCCGGCGCAGCGCGCCGGCCTGCTGGCCGGCGACACGCTGGTCCAGGTGAACACGATCCCGGGAAGCCGCATCGAGACGGAGCTCCCGCGGATACTGAATCCCGGCAATACGCTCACGTTCCGTGTGCGTCGCGGCGACTCGACCAGGGTGGTCCGGCTGGAAGTCGCATCGCGGCCGTCGAGCTACGTGCTGCGGATGGGAACGGTCGAGGGACCCGCGCCGCAGGCCACGTTCTTCTATCGCGAATCGGCCGCGTTCGCCGGCGTGCGCTGGTCGACGCTGGATGCCGCGCTGGCGGCGCGGCTCGGCGCCGAATCGGGTTTCCCACCGGGGGTAGAGCAGGGTGTCGTGGTGCTCCAGGTCGCGCCGAACATGCCCGGGGCGCGGGCGGGTCTGAGGGAGTTGGACGTGATCGTACGGGCGGGCGACATACCAGTTCGCACCGGGGCCGAGCTCCGCGAGGTGTTGATGTCCGCCGACGGTCAGGTGATGCTGGAGCTCGTGCGAAACGGCCAGCCGGCGAGGGTCAGGCTGCGCTGGTAGAGCGGTGGGATTGCTCGTGGCGCAGCCTGCTTCACGGCTTGCGGCCCTCCGGCACCAGCGACTTGTGAATGGCCATCGCCGCCACGGCGCCGCCGGCGGCGGCGGTGATCGCCAGCTGAGGCCCCGGTACGACGTCGCCCGCGGCGAAGACGTGGTGAACCGAAGTGTGACCGTGGGCGTCGATGATGATCTGCCCATCGTCGTCCCGGTCGCAGCCCAGCTGTACGCCGAGGTCGTCGGAGGGGTACTGCGCGATGGAGAAGAACAGGCGGTCGCAGGCGATCTGCTCGCCCCCCGCCAGTTCGAGTTGTGTCAGCTTCCCGTCGCGCTCGTGGACGCGCGCTATCGGCGCGGTCAGAACCGGGATGTCGAGCGCCTCGAGCTTCGCCAGCAGGTCCGGTTCGAGCTGCGGTGCTTCACCATGCGTGCAGAGGGCGATGCGCCGCGTCCACGTGGTGAGCGAGAGCGCCGTGCCGGCTGCCCGGCGGCCGCTGCCCACCACAACCACCGTTGAACCCCGCGACTCGTAGCCGTCGCAGTCCGGGCAGACGTGTGCCGTCTCTCCGTACACGCGCCCAAGGCCCGGAATGCTCGGCCATGCGTCCCGGATCCCGAAGGCGAGCAGGAGGCGCCGGGCGCGGTAGCGGTCGCCATTCTCCAGGCCGAGCTCGAAGCAGTCGTCCGACCGCCTGACGGCGCGATCGACGCAGCCGTCCACCAGCTTGCCGCCATAACGCCGGCATTCCTCGCGGCCGAGGCGACGCAGATCGGCGGGGCGGATGTGCGGGTGCCCGAGGTACCCGTTCACACCTCGCGTCTCCCAGTTACGCGGATCGCCCGAATCGACGAGCACGACGTCGTGCAGATACCGCGCGAGCCAGATCGCCGCCGACAACCCCGCTGGTCCGCCACCGACGATGGCGGCATCGTGAAGCATGATTCCTCCGCTGTGCGCGGAGGATTCGCAGGGCAAAAACGGGTCCGGCGAGCGGCGTGGGCGCGCCCGCCGTCAGCGCGGCCGAAGCGCGGTCAGCGGGTCGGGCCTGCGATCAGCGAACCGAGCCCGCGGGGAGCGAGTAGATGAGCCGGGCGGTGGCGCGATCGGCGTTGGAGAGGTCGCGGACACGCACCTTCGGCGTCATGATGCTCGTCTCGTCGGCCGTGTGGTCCAGCCCGAGCAGATGGCCGACCTCGTGCAGGGCAATGGCGCGGATCGCGGCGGTGTCGAGAGCGTGGCCGTCGCGGTGGTGCAGCGCGAGCACGATACTGCCATCGGTGATCCACCAGTTCTCGTCACGCGCCCAGTGGGTCTTGCCGCTGATCTGCTCGTCGAACCGGTCCACCCAGGTGACCTGCACATCCGACTGCGCTGGATCGACGACGAAGGTGAAACGCACCGGAATTCCGACGTCCGACCAGGCCTCGAACGCCTCACGGGCGTGCTCGGCGAACTCGCGCCTCCACGCGTCCAGCGGCGGGGCGATGTCCACCCAGACGCGGAGCGGCTCGATCGAGCGGTCGCGCCAGCGCGCCAGCGACGAATCGCGGCTCGCCAGGATCTCGCCGATGTAGGTGCCCGCCTCCCCCATCGCCAGCCGGGTCCGAATGTCATCGACGTCGCGGGATACGGCCGGCACCCGAACGGAAACCCGCGGCAGTGGTGCCACCTCCGTGGAATCGACCGCACCAGCGTCGCTCGTGACGGTGGGCGTGACCGCGGGCGACTGCGACGCCAGTGGCGAGGCGTTCATCTGCACGATCATGAACGACGCCAGAGCGCCGAGGAGGGCGACGGGGATCAGCTCGAGACGCTTCATGACGGAGCCGAGGAGGCGAGAGAGGAGTCCACGACCGGAAGAGGCACCGGTGCTGCCGGAAGGGCACGTGACCGGAGCCGGGGATCAGCGTGAGATTCGCCAGGGGAGGGACGCCGCCAACGCGCTCCACCGCCAGGGGGACCAGATCACGCTCGCCATGTATGACGAGCGTGGGGCGGTGAAGGGCACGCAGGTTCATCACATCATATCGCTCGTACCGGGATCTGGCGAGTACCGATTCGCCGCGGCCGGGATGCCCTTTCAGCCCAGCGAATCGCCGACCATCGGCCGGGACGGGTTTGCCGCAGTCGGGCCGGAGGACTACCTTCGACTCCCACCACGGACCGGCCTTCCATGCTCTCCTACCAGTTCTACAACCTCGTTCACATCGTCGGCATCGTGCTCGTCATGTCGGCGCTCGGCGGTGCGGCGGTGCACGCCATCGCCGGCGGCCCGGGCGGATCGCGGCCGGTTCGGCGTCTGCTCGCCATCCTCCACGGCATCGGCGCGTTCCTGCTCCTGCTGGGCGGCTTCGGCATGCTGGCGCGCCTCGGCCTCGCCCATGGCGCGGGCTTCCCGGGCTGGATATGGGGGAAGCTCCTCATCTGGGCGGTGATCGCCGTGGCGCTCTTCCTTCCCTACCGTCGGCCGGGGCTGGCGCGGCCACTCCTGCTCGCGCTCCCCGCGCTGGGAGGGCTGGCCGCGTACATGGCCATCTACAAGCCGTTCTAGTCGTTGTCGCCGCCGCGGCCGCCGCGGCCGTCGGCCGCCGCCCGCCGCCCGCCGCCGCTCGCCGCCATCCGCGGCTCGGCTCGCCAGGGAGTGGCTGGAGTTGCACCCCGGGGTGACGCGCGACGCCGCGCGTGTCATAATACCAGGATCCGATCGCGCGACGATCGCGCCGACCCCATCATCCTGGAGAAGACATGCTGACACGTCGCGAATGGCTCCGTCTGACCGCCGGCGCCGGCGCTGCCCTGACGCTTGACTCCCGGCTTCTGCATGCCCTCGGGCAAAGCACCCTGATCACGCGGGCCGTGCCGTCCACCGGGGAACGTCTGCCGCTGGTAGGCCTCGGGAGCTCGGCCACCTTCTCGCGCGTCGCGCGCAGCGAGGATGTGTCGGCTCTGCGCGAGGTGCTGCGCACGATGCTCGATGCGGGCGGCACGGTGTTCGACACTGCACCGAGCTACGGAGCCTCGGAGGAGGTCGCCGGCAACCTGGCGCAGGAGCTCGGTCTCACCAGCCGGATCTTCTGGGCGACCAAGGTCAACGTGGCCCGCGGCGGTTCCGCCGATGCGGCGGCGGCGCGCGCCCAGATCGAGACGTCGTTCCGGCGAATCCGCAAGCCGATCATCGACCTGATCCAGGTACACAATCTGGGCGACGTTCCCACGCAGCTCGGCATTCTCAAGGAGCTCAAGGGTCAGAACCGCATCCGCTACATCGGAGTGACCACGACCAACGAGCGGCAATACGGGGCGCTCGAGTCGATAATGCGCAACGAGCCGATCGACTTCATCGGAATCGACTACGCGATCGACAACCGCACGGTGGAGCAGACGATTCTGCCGCTGGCGGTGGAACGCCGGATCGGTGTGCTCGTGTACGCGCCGTTCGGGCGCACCAGGCTGTGGAACCGCGTCGGCGGTCGTGCGGTTCCGGAATGGGCGCGTGAGTTCGACGCCGGATCGTGGGCGCAGTTCTTCCTCAAGTTCGTGGGCAGCCACCCGGCGGTAACGGTGATCACGCCAGCCACCAGTCAACCGCGCAACATGCTCGACAACATGGGCGCGGCGATGGGCCGGCTGCCGGACGAGGCGGCGCGTCAGCGGATGATCGCGCTGGTGGATGCACTGCCTGCCGCCTCGCGTTGATGCGAGGCGGCGGGAACGCCGGCCGCTGCCAAGGGTCGCGCCGGTAGTTCACGCCGAGGGCGTCCAGATACCTGCCGCCAGCGGCCGATGGTGACCTGCCACCACTGCCAGGGCATCGAGCGCCAGTTCGATCGAAAGACGGCCGAGCGCGACCTGCGCCGCTTCCGCCGCCGCGGCGCGCTGCGAACGACGCGGCTCCTGATCGACATGCTGCGCGCGCCCGGCGTCGAGGGGGCGACGCTCCTCGACGTCGGCGGCGGGATCGGTGCGATTCACCATCTGCTCCTCGATGCCGGCGCGCGCGAGGTCGTGCACGTGGACGTCTCGCCCGCCTACCTCGAAGCGGCGCGCTCGGAGGCGGCCCGCCGCGGGCACATCGAGCGCGCGCGGTTCATCCATGCCGACTTCGTGGCGGCGGCCGACGAACTTTCGGGCGCCGACATCGTGACGCTCGACCGCGTGATATGCTGCTATCCCGACATGGAGCCGCTCGTTGGTCTGGCGGCCGACAAGGCGTGCCGCGTCATCGGCGCGGTGTATCCGCGCGAGACGTGGTGGATGCGGGTGGGGTTGGGACTCGCCAATCTGATGATGCGACTCCAGCGCTCGCCGTTCCGGGTTTACCTGCATTCGCCGACGGCGATCGATGCCGTGCTGCGACAGCGGGGGTTCGAGCCGCGGAGCGTCCGACGCACCATCGGCTGGCACGTCGAGGTCTACGCGCGGCGGGGCGGCTCGGGCGCCGATCGGTCCGCGCAGGGCCGCGTGAGATGAAACGAGGTGCCGGCACCGACCACGCTCGCGACCGGGACTCGCCCGCCGTGCGCCTCGACGATGCCCTTCACGATGGCCAGTTGGTCAGGAAGATGGCGGTGGACCGACGAGCATGGCGGCGAGTATCCTCCGCATGCGCCGGATCTCTGCTCGCTGGTCGGCATCCACGTCGGAGGCGAGCCTGAAGAGCTCCGACTCCTGCACGGCGCCGGGGGTCGCGAACAGGTCTGCGACCATCGTCAGCGCACCCTCGTGGTGCCGGATCATGAGCTCGAGGAACAGCCGGTCGAAGTCGGCGCCCATAGCTGCCGCCAGCCGCGCCAGCTCGGCCGTGGTGAGCATGCCGTGCATCGGTGCGTGATCTGCGGCTTCGTGGTGTTCGTGGACACCGGTGTCCATGGGCGCGTCGTCGCCGCGAGAGCGAAGCCATTGCCGCATGATTGCGATCTCGTCCCGCTGCGAGACCTCGATCCGTTCGGCCAGCAGGCGGATGTCGGCGCGGCCGCTGCGTGCCGGCACCAGGTCCGTCATCACCAGCGCCTGCGCGTGGTGCGCGATCATGTCCCTGATGAAGCGCACGTCGGCGGCCGTGGGCGCGCGGCCGGCCTGCTCCACCGTCGTGGCCGCCTGCGCGGGTTGGGCCGCGCTCTCAGTCGCGTTGTCGTGGCTCGCCGTCCTGCATGAAGCAAGGGCGACGACGAACCCGGCGGCGACTGCCCACTCGAACTTCGATTTCCTCACGCGATCCCTCCGGACTGCGAATGACGTCCGGGGAAATCTATCGACCGCGTGGCAATGGATGGGATCAGCGCGAGCCGCCCGGCACCGGCTCCAGGCGGAGTATCGGCGTTCGTCCGCCGCCTCGATCGTCGATCGCCAGATAGATGTATCCGTCCGGGCCCTGCCGGACATCCCGAACGCGGCCCATCCGCTGCACCAGCTGCTCCTCGCTCGTGACGCGCCGGCCGTCCATCGTCAGGCGAGCAAGGACCTCGCCCGCCAGGCCGCCGACGAACATGTTTCCCTTCCACTGCGGGAAGGCATCGCCGGTGTAGATGAGCATCCCGGAGATTCCGATCGACGGCACCCAGATGTGAACCGGCTGCTCCATGCCCTCGCGCTGCGTGCCCGCGTGAATCGCCGATCCGCTCCGGTAGTTGACCCCGAAGCCGATGACGGGCCATCCGTAGTTGCGCCCGGGGAGCACGAGGTTGAGTTCATCGCCGCCCTGCGGACCGTGTTCGTTCAGCCAGATGTCGCCGGTCTCGGGATGAATGGCCAGTCCCTGCGCGTTACGGTGTCCGTAGCTCCAGGTCTCCGGGAGAGCATCGCTGCGTCCGACAAAGGGATTGTCTGCGGGCACCCTGCCGTCGTCGTGCAGCCGTACGGTCGCCCCGAAATGGTTGGTCAGGTCCTGCGCCGGGTGCGCCTGGAGATCCCCCGTGGGTGGAACCTGGCGATCGCCGAGCGTGATGAACAGAAATCCATCCCGGTCGAACGCCAGCCGCGAGCCATGGTGGCCGCGACCCGGCGACCACTTCTGCGCCTCGAAGATCTCCTCGACGCCGGTGAGGCGGTCGTTCTCGAATCGTCCGCGGGCGACTGCGGTCGTGCCGCGTGTGCCGTCCTCATTCGGCTTCGAGTAGCTCAGGTAGAGAAGTCGGTTGGAGGCGAACTCGGGGTGGGGCACCACATCGAGTAGTCCGCCCTGTCCGCCGGTGCGGATCGGCGGCAGGCCGGGCACGGGATCGGGAAGGAGCCGCCCGTTCCGGACGATGCGAAGACGTCCCGGCCGCTCGGTGACCAGCATTTCGTCGCCGGGGAGGAACGCGATCGACCAGGGGTGCTCCAATTCCTCCACCACCGTGACGATGCGGAAATCGTGGTGGACCGAACGATGCACCGGCGACTGGCCGGCGACGGGGACGGCCGCCAGCAGGATGCCGGCCGTCAGGAGCGGGAGCGAATGCCGGACCATCTCGATCTCCTTGACCCGAGTGTGCAGGGGAAGTCCAATTCGATCTGAACGCCGCCTTCGCAGGGTGGTGCTCGGTGCGGTGACCTTAGAGCGGGTCCCCGGGCCTGTCAAGCGAGCGCGCCGACCGCGAGCCGGCAACGCGGAGCCGAGCCGCAACTGACGCTCCTCGGCGGTCGGCGGGCGCTCAGTGTCCACCGCCCAGGATGTCCGCCGTCGTGCCGTTCGCCTTCACGTACCGGTCGAACCAGTCGATCCACCTCGCCCACAGGTCGAGGTTGTTCTCGATCGCCCGCGGCGTGTGCGACTCGTACGGATAGACGTAGAGCGCTGCGTTCTTTCCGAGGCTGGTCAGCGCCTGCATCAGCCGCTCCGACTGCATCGGCCACGTGCCGGTATTGTTGTCGTCGGCACCGTGGTACATGAGGAGCGGCGAGTCGATCTGGTCGGCCTTGAAGAAGGGCGACATGTCGAGATACGTCTGCGGTGCCGTCCACATCGTGCGCGGCTCGGCCTGAAAGCCGGTGGGAGTGAGGGACCGGTTGTACGCGCCGTCGCCGGCGATCCCGGCGCGGAAGAACGGCGTGTGTGCCAGCAGATTGGCGGTAGCGAACGCGCCGTAGCTGTGGCCGCCGTGCCCGATGCGGTCCATGTCCACCACGCCGAGTCTGTCCACGGCTCGCATGGCAGCGTACATCGCGTCGACCATGTTGGCGATGTACGTGTCGTTGTAGTTCTCGCCGATGATCGGGATGTCGGGGTAGACGAGCGCGTAACCCTGCGTCAGCCAGAGCTCCGACCAGCGGAGCCAGGTCAGGTGCGTGTACGCGTTGTGATTGCGCGCGCGCGCCGCGGCGCGGGAGTAACCCTCGGGGGTGGTGAACTCGCGGGGATACGTCCAGAAGATGGCCGGCGCCTTGTCGCCCTCGCGCCAGCCGAGCGGAAGTGAGATGCGCCCCTGCACCTCCAGCCCGTCGCGGCGGGTGAACGAGAAGTCGATGCGCCGCGCGGCAGCCAGCTCGGGAAAGGGATTGGCGTTGCGCGTCAGGTTGACGAGCTCGGCGCCGGGCGTCCAGAGATGGCTGTCCGGGAACAGATCGCGACCCTCACGGCCCACGATCATGCGCCGCAGGTCGTGGTCCAGGGCGACGAGCGGTCGATCCCAGGTGGACTTCGCCCCCTCGAAGATCCTCGTGCGCACCGTGTCGGCCAGTGTGACGCGGTCGACGAACGGCTGCGGCCGGAAGTCGCGGGCCAGTCCGTCGCCGCGGAGGTAGACCGCGTCTCCGGCCGCCGAGACGATCGCATAGGCGATGCCGTTCGGCGTCCTCTCCGTCCACAGCGCGCCGGGCAGCGCGAACAGGCTGTCCGGATGGTGAAAGGCCGACAGAATCCGGCGCTCGGGCTCCGGCTGCGCGAGCTCCCAGCGTACGATGGCCGTGCGGCCGTTTCGGGTGACGGTCGCGAAGGCGTGCCGGCCATCGCGGCTGTAGCTGACGCCGGCGATGTTGTCCGGGCTCGATGCGACCGTCGTGGCGGCGGCCGTGTCGAATGGCGCGGCGAGCAACATGACATGGTCGCCGCCGCTTCCTCCGCTACCACCGGCGGCGTCGGCGCGGCGAAGGTACGAGAGGCCCGCACCGTCGGGCCGCCAGGCGAGCCCCCGCAAGCCGCCGCCGCCGGGGCCGCCGCCTCCCTCGCGCAGTCCCCGCGCCTCGACCGTCGCCACCGTCGCACCGGTCCGATCCAGCACCATTGTCTTGCCGGGAAATCCGCGCCAGCTCGTGATGAACGAGAACGGCCGCTCGATCACGCCGGCGAGGATGTGACGGCCGTCAGCGCTCAGCGCGATCGACTCGTACATCCGCGGTTCTCCGATCGCGCGCGGCGCTCGCCCGGCGGCGAGCTCCACCAGCTGCGAGCGGGTGTAGTGCTCGAACAGTGCCGCATCGTGCTCCGTCCGAAGCAGGTTCGGGAAGGTGCGCGTGGCCGTCGCCTCGGGACGCGTCAGTCGGACCATCGGCCCGCTGGGCACCGCGTTGGCGACGGGCTCGCGGCCGCGATCGGCCGGCACGACCAGCGTGAGCAGCGTCCCCTCGGGCGTCCACTGGAGCATCCGCGAAGTCCGCAGGTCGATCTCCGGCGAGATGTTGACATGCGCCGAGGTGCCGATGGTGGCGAGGACGCGCGCGGCGCTGAACCGGCTCGCGCGACCGGTGGCGGGATCCGCAGTCCATACTTCGGTGCCCCGCGGCAGGTGAGTCAGAAACGCGACCCGGGCGCCGTCCGGTGACCAGACCAGATCGCTGATGAATGTGCCCGCGGGGAGCGAGATGTCGCGGAAGCGGCGGTCCTGAAGGTCGTAGACTCGGAGGCCGTTGATGCCGTAGGTGTCGAGGTGCCAGAGCCGGTCGGTGGCCGGCCGGATCTCGAGCTCGGCCAGCCGGTGCGTCGGCTTGACCATCAGCTCGAGCGTCGACAGCTGCGTAGCCTGTGGCACGAGGAAGAAGCGGCCGTCGGGAGAGGGTGCGTCGAGCGTCGCGAAGTTCCCATCGCGCCGGAAGAACTCGGCGATGGGCGCCGGCGGCTCGATGTATCGCGCGTTCGCCTCGGCGAGCGCCACCATCTCCGCCGACGCACGCGCCGGCTCCTGGGCGGTTGCGGGGAGCGCGAACGCGAGCAGGAGCGTGGCAACGAACGTGATGCCTCGTGGGCGGCCGATGACTTTCATCTCGAGCTCTCCGGAGCGTGTCGGGGGCGATCGAGGAAAGGAAGCGCCGGGGCGAGGCTCGTCAAGGCAGCGTCCGCCGGCAGCGTCGGGCGGCCGGCTGCTGGAGTACGCTTGCCCGGCGCGCTACCGTTCGGGTGGCCCGCTGCCGATCCGAAACCCGAAGACGACTCTCGATGCGATTCCGTGGAATCAGCGTCTGCTGGCGCCCGGCGTGACCGCGTCCGATGTTCATCGCGCGATCGACGCCGTCTGGCGGATCGAGTCGGCGAAGCTGATCGCCGGGCTCGCGCGCATCGTGCGCGATGTCGGACTGGCCGAGGACCTCGCCCAGGACGCGCTCCTGGCCGCGCTCGAGCGCTGGCCTCGATCGGGCATCCCGGACAACCCGGGCGCCTGGCTCATGGCCACCGCCAAACATCGCGCGATCGATTCGCTCCGCCGGAGCAGCCGGCTCGAGCGCAAGCACGAGGAGCTCGGTCGCGAGCTCGGATCGCGGCTCGAAAGCCCCGAGGCGGAGCTCGCCGCAGCGATCGACGATCCGATCGGGGATGACCTGCTGCGTCTCGTGTTCACGACCTGCCACCCGGTGCTCTCGACCGAGGCGCGTGCCGCCCTCACTCTGCGTCTGCTCGGTGGCCTGACGACCGAGGAGATCGCCCGTGCCTTCCTGGTGCCTGCGCCGACCATCGCCCAGCGCATCGTGAGGGCCAAGCGGACGCTCGCCGATTCCCAGGTTCAGTTCGAGGTGCCTCGCGGGGACGAGCTGACCGGGCGTCTCTCGTCAGTGCTCGAGGTGATCTATCTCATCTTCAACGAGGGCTACTCGGCGACTGCCGGTGATGACTGGGTGCGGCCGGCCCTGTGCGAGGATGCGCTTCGGCTTGGCCGGATCCTGGCCGAGCTCGCGCCGGCGGAGCCGGAGGTCCACGGCCTGGTGGCCCTGATGGAGATCCAGGCGTCGCGTCTCCGCGTACGGGTCGGGCCGTCGGGCGAACCGGTGCTGCTGCTCGATCAGAACCGCGCGCGCTGGGATCAGCTCCTCATCCATCGCGGACTCACGGCGCTCGAGCGCGCCGAGGCGCTCGGCGGCGTGCCGGGTCCGTACGTGATCCAGGCGGCGATAGCGGCCTGTCACGCGCGGGCACGTGCTGCCGATGAGACGGACTGGGCGCGGATCGCCGATCTGTACGACCTGCTCGCCCGACTGGCGCCATCGCCGATCGTCGAGCTGAATCGCGCGGTCGCGATCGCGATGGCGTTCGGACCGGCCGCCGGCCTCGATCTGGTGGATAGCCTGGCGTCGGAGCCGTCGCTCCAGAGCTACCATCTCCTGCCGGCTGTGCGGGGCGACTTCCTGGCGAAGCTCGGGCGGTGCGTCGAGGCTCGCGCGGAGCTCGAGCGAGCGGCATCGCTCACCCGCAACGCTCGCGAACGGGATCTGCTGCTCGGGAAAGCCGCTGCCTGTGCCGAGCAGGACACTCGCGGGATCTCGTGAAGGTACCCACCACCACTCCACTCGCCGCCCGATCGCGTCCGCGATCGGGAGGAGGCCGATCCATGAATCGCTTCGCCACCGCCCTGTTCATCACGACGGCGCCGATGCTGGTCAGCGGCTGTCCGCGCACCGAATCTCCGCCCGCCGAGGATGTTGCGGTCTGCCTCGAAGGGCAGCCCTTCGTGGCCGAGGGCACGGTCCCCCTCGAGTCCGGGGCGACAGGCGATGCCGAAAGGATCAGGCGAATCAGATGGGAAGCCCACGACGGATGTGAGCGCCTGGTCATCGACCTCGTGGCAGCGGGTGACGCGCCGGCAACATCGGCCGGCCCGGTGAGTGCGGAAGTGCTGCGGGACCTCGGCGTCGTCCGCATCTCGCTCGTGAACGTGCGGTACGTGGACACGGGCGCCACCGAGGCCAGGCCGGGCAGCGCGCTCGCTCGCGCGGTTTA